>JAEUHG010000246.1 GCA_016795425.1 Verrucomicrobiales bacterium | reverse complement strand
GGGAGCTGAGGCCGTTGCCCTTCTGCATGAGGAGACGCCAGAGGCCGGTGGGTCCCTGCTGGAGGTTGAGCCAGAAGGCGACGGAGAAGTCGGTGTTGTCCTTGCCGAGTTCGAGGTCGGAGGAGTGGGGGATGACGACGGTGTCATCGACGCCGTCGAAGGAGAGGCAGCCATCGACCTGGCCGGAGGGATCCCAAGTGGGGCCGTTGGCGAGGGCGCCTTCGTTGCCGCTGCCCGAAGCGTCGGCGGCGGAAGCGCCGGCGTTTTCATCGAAACGCCAGTAGGCGACGCGTCCCGAGGCGTCGGTGCCCGGACTGGGGAGAGCAGCGGCCTGGGCGCCGAATAGACCGGTGAGAGTGCGAGAGCCGATGGAGGCATCGGCGAAAGAGGTGGCGCCCTGGGGTTCGTCGAAGTGGTAGAGAGCGCGGGTGAAGGCGTCGGGGGTAAAACGGAACTGGGGTTGGAAGTTAGCGGTGTACCGGACGGAGCTGGAGATGCGGACTTCGTCGATTTCGCCTTGGAAAAGGCCTTCGGGAGGGGTCTTGGGAGTGAGGCGGCGAGCGCCCAGTGTGAAGTGCTGGACGCTGTCCGAGTAGAATCCGGAATCGGGGAAGGCGACGGGAGAGGAGAGGACGCCATTGAGGGCGGCGCGGAGCTGGCGGGAAGTGCCGTCGAAAGTGATGGCGAGGTGGTTCCAGGAGTTGAGGGTGGGGCCGGAGGGGAGGCTGGAGGAGGAGAAGAGGCCGGCGGGACCGTAGAGGACGTGGTTGAGAGCGGCGGAGGCGAAGGTGAGGTCGAAGGCGTCGTCGGCGGCGGCAAAGCGGAGGCCGGAGAGGGAGCGCGGATAAATCCAGGCTTCGACAGTGAAGCTGGCGGGGAAAAGGTTGGTGGGCCAGACGCTGGCGCCGACGGTGGCGTAGTCGTCGATGCCGTCGAGGGCGAGGACGCCCGGAGGACAGGCGGAAACGACATCGTTGTCGAAGAGGGAAACCTCGGCGGCGACGATACCGTTGGTGAGGTAACCGGAGCCCGGGGCGACGGAGAGAACGACGGACTTGATGGGTTCGGGCTCGGAATCATCGAGAGGAGAGACCACGACGGGAGCGGAGGTGGCGCCGATGGGAATGAGAACGGTGGCCGGTAGGGGAGAGAAATCGACGTCACTGGTGGCGGAGCCGGCGACGAGCAGGTTGACGGTGAGGGGAATGAGGGTGGAACCGGAGCGGACGACGTCGAAGGCGGCGCTGTTGGCGCCGGGTTCGGAGGCGGTGTTGTCGGTAACCCTCACGGAGACCGATGTCGTATCCACGTTGGCGGATTGAGTGATGGTGAGGCGTTGGTCAGCTGGTATACCGGCAAGCTCTTGGACGTCGCCATTCGGCCAAAAGACGACAAGGGAATCGGCTGCTGAGGCATCGCCAAGGCCGAAGTGGGCGAGAAGCTCCTGGGAACCGGCGCTGTCGAACAGGCCGATTTCACGGGTTTGAACGACGACCTGTCCGGCGACGGTGGTCCGCAGCTGAACGCGGGCGCCAATACCGTTTCGATTCGAGAGGGTTCCGCGGAGTTGCACCTGCAACCAATGTTGGTTGGTCAGGTTATTGCGAAACAAGGCGGGTGGGGTGTTTTGGGGCCAGTTGGGCAGGAGGATGTCGATGTCTCCGTCGAGATCGTAGTCCGCCAAGGCGAGGCCGTTGCCGCCAAGAACCGCGCCAAAAGCGGGGGAGTTTGTCGGAGGCAGGAACGACCCTAATCCATCAGCCAGATAGAGCAATGGGCTTCCTGATCGTCGGCTGATGAGGACATCAAGCCAGCCGTCGTTGTTGAAATCGGCCCAAGCGCCTCCCGCGGTGCCGACGAATGAGGCCCCGCCGAGGGTCAGGGGTTCGTTGGTGACGGCTCGCAGTTGGTGCCCAGCTTCGTTCCGATAGAGGCGAATGGGACCGAGTCCGGTGACGAGAAGCAAATCGGAGTCACCATCGTTATCATAGTCGCCCCATGCGAGAGTGGCAGTGCTCGTCTCGGTATCGCGGGTACCGAAAACCCCATTGGTTCTCTCCTCGAAACCGCTGAAGGCGATGTTCTCGTAAAACAGACTGGCACCGCCGTTGTTCGCTCCGACGAGATCCGGATCGCCGTCGAGATCGTAGTCGCTCAGCGCGAGGCCCTGGAAATTCCGGAGGTCGTCCGCGAGCGGAATGCTGGAGAGGTTAGTAAGCAAGCTCCCGCCCAGATTCCGATAAAGGAAAATCGGTTGCTGAAAGCTGCCGCCGCCATTGGCAACGAGAACGTCAAGCAAGCCGTCGTTGTTATAATCCGCCAGGGCGCAGCCGAGACCTATTCCATTGATTGGCTCCAGGACGGAAACTTTGTCGAACGTTCCGTCACCCCGATTGCGATAGAGAATATCCGGGCTTTCGCCGAGAGTAGGAACGAAGAGGTCAAGGTCGCCGTCGTTGTCGATATCACCCCATGCGGGCCCGCCGCGACTGACAAAATCGCTAAAGATGGATCCATCAGTGACTCGGACAAATCCGTTGGTGGTATTTCTGAGAAACTGCCCGTAGCCTGGGCTTAGAGACGACAGGTAAAGGTCGGGGCGACCGTCTCCGTCTGCGTCCCCCCAAGCTGCTGCCAGCGCCGCGGGCTGAAGGGTTGAAAAGACCGGGACACTGACCTGGGTAAAGGTGGGAACCAGAACTGAGGCAGCCTCCGCATCCCGGAAACTCGTGGCGGCGATGAGAAGCACTACCAGCCCATGGATGCCTAGCGTTGTTCGTGGGCGACTCGGGAATTGCCGGCGGGCGCAACATGGGTCCAGCAGCTGAGACAACATAGAATATGATGGCCGGGGATGAGATTTACCCACGGATGGTCCATTAGCATGGCTGGATTGTGCTGACAACGGATTAGGTGCGAACTCATAAATCTCTCAAAAAACCCCGCCTGGACCTTATAACAATGTCAACAATGGCGGTGCCCGCGAAGCGACATCGGTCAATAGAAGAGAGCCTTACAACGAACATGAAAATGCACCGCCGAGTGACAGTGCCGAGCGAAGTCGAGGCGGGTCGATTGTTGGTGGTGGTATCACTACATGAAGGAGTAAGGATTGGGGTGGGTCTTGCTCATGCGAGAAAGAGACCGTCTGAAGAGTGAATGGGTTCCTGCGGCGAGGGACTTTGGTTGTGACCGAGACGGCGAGAGCGGCACATCCCCGCAGCGTGCGGTAACGTCGGAACCAACGAAGGGCACGCCCAAAAGCGCCGGCCGCCCGAAGGGTCTTCAGGGAACGGGCCGCCTTGCTTCGTTGCTTGTCGATCAGAGACCGCTGACGGTTATCCTGCCTTTCACCAAAATAACGAAAAGGAGACATTCACTCTTGAGTCAGTAAGACAAATCAGTAGCGAGCTTGGGCGGGGGCAAGATGTCCATGATGAAAGTTCGATCACCACGCACTAGAGTCGAGGGGCTCGGCGCGGGACCGGTGAAGGAGTCAAAGAGCGGACGTCCAGCGAAGCACGAGCACCTGGCGGGTGATCGGGGTGATCTTGGCAGGTTCTCCGAGGCGAAGACCCTGCACCCAGAGGATTTGGCCGGTGGCGCTCGCCGCGATCACGCGACGGCGGCGAGTGGCCGCGGGCACCTTCTGGTTGGTGAACAGATCCTGGAGCTTGGCGGGCTTGGGAAATCCCATGGGTTGGAAGCGGTCCCCGGGTCGCCAAAAGCGAAGGTGCAACAATGGCCCGATGACGCCGGCATCGAGACACTCCTGGCCACGACTTGCTCTGGATGGCCTGGCGAACACCCGCCGGTGATTCGAGTCTTGGACGCGCCACGACAATGCCAACTTCCCGAAGACGCGGCGTCCGGTGGGAACCGACAAATCAACGATGGCCTCCGTGGCGAGGAAGGGGGGCGAGGCCCGCGGAGTCCTGAATTGCAACCGTCCCGACGCGGTCAGTGTCACAACCTTTCTGGAGCCCACCTGATGGGGAGTGCCGGGGTGGCGACGAAGGCTCTCGATGAGATCAAAGGTCACGGGAAGCCCACCTTGAACGTATTGCAAACGGACGACGTCGCGTTGAACTGCGGTGGGGAGATGGTTGAAGGCCGCCGACGTGGGTTCGGCGAGCCATCGTCGAGCCAGGTCTTCGATGGCGGTTGCCTGGTCTTCGAGGAGTGTCGCGGTGCGCCGAAGGACTCGCGTCAGAGAAGGTTGATAATGCCGTTGGAGCAGCGGGATGAGTTCATGGCGAATCCGG
>JAEUHG010000241.1 GCA_016795425.1 Verrucomicrobiales bacterium | reverse complement strand
AGCCTGGCACGCAGTACTCCGCGGAGGCGGGCAAGGTACTCGCTCTACAGGTCTGGCCCGCAGTTTTCACCCACTCCCTGGGCTTGGCAGGCAAAGCCGGACCGCCCATCTACGATGCCAAATGGGGACGGCCATGTGTCCGGATCATGCCGACTGCCTCAGGGCTTGCACTGGACCGTGGTTTTAGTGGTCACTGTGCGTGCTTTAGCCTATGCGATCGATACGTCGATACCTTGTCTTCTTCGCGGCCTTGAGTCTGGGCCTGTCCTTGCAAGCCGCCGATCCCCTTCGCGTCTTTATCCGCGGTGGGATCAAAACCCACGGACCCAACCAGCATGATCATCCGAGATTCCTCGGTGAATGGACCCGGTTGCTCGGCGACCGCGGAATCCGGGTTGATGGGGCCATGGACTTCCCCGATGCGGCTCAACTCGAAAACACCGACGTTCTGATCATTTACGCCGCCGATGGCATGAAGATCGTCGGGGATCAGCGGTCGAACTTCGAAAAGTTCCTGCGTCGTGGTGGCGGCGTGGTGGTGGTCCATGACGGCGTCGTCAGCGGCGATCAGCACGAGTGGGCCAAGAAGGTCATTGGTGCCGCGTGGCGCTGGGATCTTCCGGCCGACAAACGCACGAAATGGCTCGAAGGCGAGGTCGGCGTCTTCTGGATCGACCCCGAGCACCCCATCAGCCGCGGCTTTTCCAACTTCGACTGGAAGGACGAGATCTACTACGACATGGACGTCTCCCCCGATATCGGTGTCCTCGCCACGAGCTTTCACAATGTTCACGTGATTGCGCCTCAGATTTGGACCTACGAAAAGACCTGGGAAGGCGGCAACACGCCTTACCGAGCCTTTGTTAGCCTGCCTGGTCACGAGTTCGATGTCTTCAATACACCTCAATACCGCACCGCCCTGCTTCGTGGCATTGCCTGGGCCGGCAAACGGTCCAATGTCGATGAATGGTGCAAGCCGGAGGAGATTGCTTCCCTTCGCTATCCCCCAGGTGGCCCCCAACCCGCCAACGAAGCCGCCAAGACATTCGATCTCCATCCCGAATTCAACCTGTCGCTCGCAGCCGACGAAAACGTTGCCGAGAAGATCATGTCCCTGGACTGGGACCCCCGCGGCCGCCTGTGGGTCGTCGAAACACCCGAATACCCGGGGGGACGCGACATTCACAAGAACGACTCGAAGATCACTCCGTGGCGCAATCGCGAACCGGACAAATTCCCGGTCGGCAGCAAGGAGAGCCGACCCGGACGCGATCGCATTTCGATGCTGGAAGACACCAACGGTGACGGCGTCATGGACAAGAAGTCGGTCTTCGCCGATGGCCTCGAGCTTCCCACTTCGGTCGTCTTCTACCGCGATGGGGTGATTGTATCCCAGGCTCCCGACACGCTCTGGATCCGGGATACCAACGGTGACGGCACCGCCGACCGGACCGAGATCCTCTACACAGGCTGGGGCACCTTCGACACCCACGCCGTGACCAGCAACCTGCGCTGGGGCCCTGACGGATGGATTTACGGCTCGGTCGGGTACAGCTCGGGTGACATCAAGTCTGGCGATGGTTCGCGCAAATTCGGTCGAATCGCCGCCGGACTGTATCGCTTCCGTCCCGATGGCTCGGCCCTCGAACAAGTCGCCGCCGGGTCCTGCAACACCTGGGGCTGCGAGATCGCCCCGGACGGCGAAATCTTCTTCTCCACGGCCACCTGCGGGGAACCGATCCTCCATGTCGTCCTGCCCGAGAAGATCGTCAGCAAAGCGGGTGTGCCTGGCGTCCGTGCCGCCAATCCCATCATGGAGGAGAACAAAGTCTTCCCCGCACGCCACGAAACCCGGCAGCCTTATGTACAAATCGACTGGGTCGGGGCCTGGACTGCGGCCTCGGGTGCCTGCATTTACGACGGGGGCGCCTGGCCCGCCAGATGGCAGGGACCGTCCTGGTCCTTCTTCCTGTGTGAACCGACGGTTTGGCTGTTTCACCACGAGTTCCTCGACCCGACCGGCGTCACCTACCAGGGACGTCGCGAGGAAAGCCGCAAGCAGACACACTTCCTGACCAGCACGGACTACTGGTTCAAGCCGATCCACAGCCGGGTCGGACCGGACGGCGCCATGTACCTGGTCGATTTCTACAACCAGATCGCCGTGCACAACGACACGCGAGGTCCGGCCCACGGCGCCCGGAACGCGGCTGCCCGACCCGACCGAAATCATCAATTCACGCGTCTCTGGAGAATCCAGCACAAGCAGGCCCAATCCCTGCCCAAATTCGAACTCGATCCCAAAGCCCCCAACCAGCTGGTGGAAATGCTCGATCACCCCAACGGCTGGGTCCGCGGCAGCGCCAACCGCCTCCTGAGCGAGGGAGCCGGCCGCAACGCCGTGGCCGCTCTCGAACAAAAAGCCGCGAATGCCAAAACCGTTTACGGCCGCATCCAATCCCTCTGGGTCCTGCACAATCTCAAAGCCCTCGACACGGAATTGCTGGTCGCTGCCGCCACCGACTCGAATCCAGTGGTTCGCAAGAACGCCATGCGTATTGCCGGAGACCGGGATAATTCGAACGTCGAGGTCCCCCTCGATTTCGCCCGGGCCCGGCTCAACGATCCAGATCCGCGCGTCCGCCTTGAAGCGCTCGTCGCGGGAACCACCTTGGCGCCCAGTGCGGAACTCGCGGATTTGGTGGTGGAAGTCTGGCCGACGCTCAACAACCCGCACCTCGAAGCCGCTGCCTTGGCCATGGCCGCAGGCGACCCGCTCATGTACTTGCGCGCCGCCCTCCGCGCTGCCAACCCGGCCTCCGTGGCCACGCTCGTTCCTCAACTCGGACGACAGATTGCCCTCCGAAACGATGCCGCCGCCGCGCGCGCTGCCGTTGTTGCCCTCGCGGAAGGCGCTGCCGCGGCGGACACGATCAAAGCCGGTGCCCTGCAGGCGCTGGCGGCCGCACTTAAGCCTGATGTCAAACCCACCGCCGACGCCGGTCTGGGCGATGCGCTGAAGCGACTCCTGGCGTCGGAACACACCGCGGCAGCCGTCCTGCCGCTGGTGGCTCGTTGGGAATTTGCCAACCAAGTCGGGGATGCCGCCAAAGCCGCTATCGCCAAAGCCGAAAAACAGCTCGTCGATGCATCCGTTTCGGAAGACCACCGCGCCCAACTCGCCGTCAACCTTCTGGGGGTGCGTTCCCTGGATTCCACGATTGTCCCGGCCGTAGCGGCCCTCATTGATGGTAGTGGCACTCCCAACCTCAAGCGCCGTGTCATCGAGGCCCTTGGTAACAGCGGCGACCCGATTGCCGGGGAAAAGCTGTTGGGGGCCCTGCCGACACTCGATTTCGATCTCCGCGAAGCCGCTTTTGGGCAACTCCTCAAGCGCAGCGACTGGTCCACGTCGCTGGTTCAAGCCCTCAAGAGCAAGAAGGTGGAGGCCTCCCTGCTCGGACCCGCCAACCTCCACCGGCTCCGGACGCACGCCGACAAGGGTGTGGCGACCCAGGCGAATGCGGTCATCGATGAACTCAAGGGCCCCGAACAGAAGCAGAAGGATGCCCTTATCGCCCAGTACCGGGCCGAAGCCGTAAAGACCGGCAATCTCGCCAATGGCGCCAAGTTGTTCACGGCCAACTGCGCGCCCTGCCACAAGTTCAAAAATGAAGGCGCCGAGTTCGCACCCAGTCTCAACGGCATGGGCGCCCATGGTCCCGAAGACTTGCTGGTTCATATCCTCGACCCCAACCGCGTGGTCGAACCCAACTACATCGCCGCCAGCATCGAGACCAAGGACGACCTGACCTACGACGGCATCATTCTGCGCGAGAACAACACCGTGGTGGTCCTGCGCAACCAAACCGCGGAGACCGAGATTCGCAAGGACAACATCCGGAGCCGCGGTTCGACAGGCCGGTCACTCATGCCCGAGGGCTTCGAACAGCTAGGTGCCGAAGGCTTGCGCGACTTGCTCACCTACCTTTGCGCTGACGACCTGAAGTATCGCATTCTGGACCTCACCCCAGCTTTCACGGCCAACACCTCGCGCGGCATTTACGCCACGGCGGAATCCCGCGATGAGTCCCTCCGTTTCCGCAAATGGGGAACCATCAAGCACCGCGACATTCCCTTCGATATCATCAGCCCTCAGCGCAGTCCGACCGGCAACAACGTGATCGTCCTCAAGGGCGGCGGCGGCATGTCCCAGAGCTACCCCAAGGATGTCGAGATCAAGGTGGGACTGAAAATCTCCCGACTCCATTTCCTCGGCGGCGTGGCGGGCTGGGGCTATCCGATCGGCGAGAAGGACAAGCCTGCGGTACGCGTCATCGTGCACTATGCCGGAGGCGAGACCGAAGACATCATCCTGCGCAACGGCGTCGAGTTCGCGGACTATATTGCCAAGATTGACGTTCCCGGATCCGAAGCGCTCGACAATCTCGACCAGCTTCTAATGCAGGGACGGCAGGTCCGGTACTTCGCCAAGCCCATCGGAAAAAAGGGGGTTGTCGAGAAGATCACTCTATCGAGCTATGTCACCGAGTTGGCCCCCACCTTTGTGGGCATTACCGCCGAACTTGGCGAGGGTGGCACGGCACCCGTCAATCCGGCACCCGGCTCATCCGCTTCGGCCGCGGCAGCCGCCACGCCGAAGCCGAAACTCACATGGGGCTCGGGCACCAAGGTTCTCCTTATCGGCGGCGGCGCATCGCACGATTACCAACGCTGGTTTAATCTCGCCGATGTCGCGCTCCTGAATGGCACCGGCAAAATGTCCGCCCAATACCTTGAACCCCAGGATGTCTCGGTCGAGACCGTGAAATCGGCGGATGTGCTGCTCATCAGTGCCAACAAGGCGTTTCCCGATCCCAGCGTTCGGGACGCAATCCATGCTCATGCCCAAGCCGGTAAAGGCATCGTGCTGCTGCACCCAGGCCTCTGGTACAATTGGCCGGACTGGCCCGACTACAATCGCGTACTGGCGGGCGGCGGATCGCGCGGCCATGACCGGCTCGGGCCTTTCGAAGTGGTGGTAACCGCGGGCGATCACCCCCTGCTCCGAGGCGTGCCTGCCAAGTTCACCATCACGGATGAACTCTATTGGTTCGAACCGGATCCCCAAGGAACACCCATCAAGGTTCTCGCCACGGCGCAGTCGGCTCAGAAGGGCAAGGCGTACCCGCAGGTGTTCATCATCGAAAACCCCAAGGCTCGTGTCGTCGGCATTACCCTGGGCCACGACGGTCAGGCCCACAGCCACGAGGCCTACCAGACCCTGCTGAAGAATGCAGTCGCCTGGGTTGCCGACCCGAAGCACTGACCGCGAAACGGCAGGGGTTCCAACGCCCATCGCATCCAACACCCCGGGGGCGAGCCATTCATCGGCCCCCGGGTTTTTTGTTCACCGCTCGCCAGCCACGGTCTCATCGCGCGGCGCCGCAGGCCGTTGCCGACCCCGATTCCCTTCTCCGATGCAGGCCTCGATGTGGGCCCGCAATTCTCCCGGAGGACACGGCTTGCTCAGGATCAGCAGATCGTGCGGCTTGGAACCTCCCTCCCGGGACAGGTCCATCGGGATCCCGGAAATCAGGATCACCTTTAGGGAGGAGCGGATGGCGGTCAGTGCCAGCGCCAATTCGAGCCCCGAGAGGCGCCCGGGCATTACCATATCGGACAAGAGGAGATGAAAGCGGTCGGGGTCCTCCTCGAAACGCCGCACGGCTTCTTCACCGTTGGACGCCTCTTCCACCTCGTAGCCCCATCCACGAAGCAGCAGGCCCGTGGCCCGGCGCACCGCCGCCTCATCCTCCGCCAAGAGAATGGTCGGCGATTCCAATCGCTGGGGTCGCACGTTGGTCTTGGGGTTGGCGACCGCGGGCGCCGGCGCGGCCACCGGCAGAAAGACCCGGAAGACACTGCCTTGGTGCAATTCACTGACCACTTCCACCCAGCCGCGGTGTTGCTGCAGGATTCCGTAGACCGTGGCGAGCCCCATGCCGGAACCTGCGCCCACGGGCTTGGTCGTGAAGAACGGTTCGAACAACCGTTCCAGCGTGGCCGCATCAATGCCACGCCCGGTATCCTCGATCGATAGGCACGCAAAGTGGCCCACCCGCGCAGCCGGCCGCTCCAAGGTTTCTTCGGGCGTCAGGACACGCTCCTCCAGGTGAATCCGCAGCGTGCCGCCGTCGGGCATGGCATCCCGCGCGTTCATGCACAGATTGACCACCACCTGCTCGATCATGCCCTGGTCCGCCTCGACGGCCACCGATGGACAATCCGTTCGATACTCCAGCCGGATACGTTCTCCGACCTGGACTTCCAGCAGTCGGCACAATTCTTCCAACACTGGATGGAGTTCGAACCGCCGCACCTCCAGGACCGACCGCGAACTGAAGGCGATCAACTGCCGCACCAAAGCCGCCGCCCGTCGGGTGAGAACGATCGTTTCACGGATGGACTCCTGGGACTCAGGATCGGAGGGATTTTGCTGGATGAAACTCTGATTCAGAAGAATCGCCGCCAGGATGTTGTTGAATTCATGGGCGAGCCCTCCGGCCATCTTTCCGATGCCTTCCAACTTCTGAGCATGCCGCAGATGTTCTTCGATCCTCTTGCGAGTGGTAACCTCCTGCAAGGTCCCGACCAAGCGCGTGGGGCGACCTTCCGGGTCATGAACCGCCCGCCCGACGGTGGTGAGCCAACGGATGGCCTCGCCCGCCCGCTGGATGCGGAACTCGATATCAAAGGGCGCCCGTTCGGCGAGCGCGCGTTCCACGGCACCTTCGAACACCGGAAGATCCTCGTGGTGAATCCGCTCCTTGAACGAATCGAGGGTTGCCGGAAGGTCGGTAAATCCCGCCAGGTTCTGGCATTCGCGCGACCAATGAAGCCGGCGCGAATCCACCTCCCATTCCCAAACCCCCATCTTCGCCGCCGAAAGGGCGAGATCCAAACGTTGTTGGCTTTCCCGAAGATCGGATTGGGCACGCAGCCGTTGCAGCAACGGATCTATCTCGGCGACCAGGATGGACAGGTTCTGGAGTTCAACCGCGCTGGGAGGCTCCACCTCCCGCGATGCCAGGTTGAGCGTGCCCAACAACGTGTTCCCCGCCTTTAGCACCACCGAGTAGGCGTGCCTCAAACCAAAGGTGGCACCAAATTCATGAAACTCCGGAAAACAACTGGCGAGGTCGATGACCCGGCCCGGGGCCTCCAAAACCATCCTCACATACTCCACTTCGCGGGCGCGGCGTTCGACCGCCTTGGCGAACCGCTCGTCAATGCCCCGATGCTCGCTCAGCACCAACTCGTCGCCTTCGATCCGGTAAAGGCCACCCGCCGACAAACCGGTGAGATGCATTGCCTCGTCGAGCAAGACCCCGAAGGCCTCTTCCAGGGTCTGGCAGCGGTGGACGGCCACCATTGCTTCACGCAGTCGACCGCTGGCGCTAATCGCGCGCGCCACGGCCTCTTCCGCCTGCTTGCGGGCCGTCACATCCAAATGGGTCCCGCACATTCGCAGGGCCTTGCCGTCGGTGGCCCGCTCCATGACCGCGCCCCGGTCCAGGACCCAGATCCAACTGCCCGACTTGTGCCGCAAGCGATGCTCGGTTTCGTAGAATCCCGTCCGGCCCTCCAGATGTTCGCGAAGTGTGCGCAGCACCCGGGCCTGGTCGTCGGGATGAATCCACTGTTCCCAGGTCGCCACCGTCTGAGGAATATCCTTCAGCTGGTACCCCAGCATTTCCGCCCACCGCGCGTTATAACTCGTCCTTCCCGTAACAACGTCCCAATCCCAGGTACCCAGATCCGCCCCACGGACGCATAGGGCCACCTGCTCGTTGGCGACGCGCCGCACTCCCTCTTGTTCGGCGATCAACCGCTCCGACTGCCGACGCTGGAGTTTCAAATTCCGCGTTTGCCGTCCTGCCAGCAGGGAGAGAATCACACCCACGGGCAGAATCCAGTAGTGCGCGAGACTCCGACGGTTTTCGTGAAACGCAGCACTGGTCCGTGCCACCACCCGCCATTGCCGGCCCGCAAAGGCGATCGGACTCGTTCTTAGAAATCGCGGATCTTCCGAAACCGCGGCGCCTGGCCTCAGGTTTGAGTAAAGCACTTCTCCCGTCGCTCCCGGGCTGTCATCCACCAATTGGATGGCGATTTCCGGAACCTCCGATTCCGGAACGGTCTGGCGTACCAGCGACGCCAAATGAATCGCGCTGGCGGCAAACCCCCGCAAAGCGTTCCGTCGGTCTTCCACCGTCGTCACGCTCTTGCCGGACGCGTACACCGGCTGAAAGACGACGATGCCTTCGGATCGATCCGGCAACCACCCCAGCACCCCGCGCGCCGTGGCCGAAGCCAACCCTGTATCGCGCGCCACGTCCATGGCCTGCCGCATCAGCAGCTCAGCCGCCACATCGACGCCAATGACCCCCAGATTCACGCCGCTCGGAACGGCGAATTCCACTGGGAAATACTCCTCGCGCGCCCCGGCCGGAACCAGATTGGGGCGTCCGGCCAGCTCCGTGATTACGAAGCCGGTTCCGCCCGTGGCTCGACGGGCGGACTCATACCCCGGCCTGGCCGCGGCCGGCACCCGGGGGATCCAACCGAAAGCCTGCACGCCCGAAACCCCGGCCACCGGACCCGCGAAACCAGCAAAATCCGTCTCCGTCACTTCGGCACTGGCGATGAAGAACCGCTTGAGCGCATTCAGGTCGGCCAGGTGCCGTTCGAAGGCGAACTCGATCTGTCGGATCCGCTCCATCGCCGGCTGCGCGAACGCCCGACGCAGCCCCCGCTGAGCCGCCAACCGAGTCACCTCGAACATCGTTCCCGTCAGGATCAGCCCCAAAGCCACCACACTTCCAACGACCAGGTGAGACGCCCAGGAAAATGACCGGCCCCCCTCCCCGGCTGCCAAGGCCGCGTTGGTTCCAGCACGGTGCTTCCAGTCCGTCTCACGCATGCGAGTGCAGAAGGGTGGATGGCGACCTCAAAAGGGTGGAGAACCCAGCGTCAGCATGCGCGAAGGATCCTTCATCCGAAAGATCTGTCAGGTGAAATACCGCGAAAGAAGGCCTTCTGGCGACGACAAGAGCGTTGCATCTCGGTGCAGGTGCGGTCGTAATGCTCGCGAATTCCCATGGGTCCTAACCTCCCCACGTCCCATGAGGCGACGACGCCCCGCGCCGCGGCCTTTACCCTTATCGAACTCCTGGTGGTGATCGCCATCATCGCCATCCTTGCCAGCATGCTCCTTCCCGCCCTTTCCAAGGCCAAGGAGAAAGCCACGCAGGCCAGTTGCATGTCGAACGTCAAGCAACTGAACCTCGCCCTGCTCATGTACGCCGATGACCACGACAACATTTTCCCAGGCGCAGCTTCCAAGGGTGCGTATGAGCCGATGCGGGAGGATTGGATCTTCTTTAACGTCAACCGTGCCGTGAAGGACAAGGAGTTCTTCAATAATCCCAAAAACAGCGCCATCGGCCCCTACATCGGCAGCTTCACCACCAACCTCTTTCGCTGCCCCGCCGATCGCGATGTCCAGAAACGCGCCCGCGATTTCGCCAAGAACCCGTCCTCCGGCAATCCCTACCTCTACAGCTACTCCCTCACCAGCGTCGTCGAAGACAGCAACAAAGGCATTTCCTCGGTCTACGCCACCGGCCTCCCCCCCCTCCATTTCCGCAGCACCTCCATCCGCAACGCCTCTCGCAAACTCACGTTCGCCGAGGAAAATGGCGAGGCCGATCCAGCAGTACGCGGCGATGCGATCGATGATGGACGCTTCGTTCCGCCCGGAAACACCCTCAGTGGGCGTCACAAATATCAGACCCGCATTCCGGTTTCCGCCCGGGATTACCGCGAAAAAGGAAGAGGCATGGTCGGGTTCGGCGACGGGCACGTCGACGTGGTCACACCGAAATACGCCTCCGACCGCGAGAACTACGACGCCACCCGGTAACCCCGATTCGACAGAACCCGGCACCACTGCTAGAAACCCCCGGTGCCTCGCCTGCCCCACACCGCGTGGCGGAACATCGCCTCCCGCCGCCGCCTCCTCATCATCGCCGGGCCGTGCGTCATCGAAAGCGAGGCGCTCTGCCTTCACATCGCCCGCAGCCTGAAACGGGCCTGTGGCGCCATCGGTGCCAACTACGTTTTCAAGGCCAGTTACGACAAGGCCAACCGCACTTCGTCCGCCTCCTTTCGCGGACCGGGACTCGGCGCCGGGCTCGACACTCTCGCCACCATCCGCGAACGAGTCGGCGTCCCTGTGCTGACCGATATCCATTCCGAGGACGAGGCCGCCGCCGCCGGCAAGGTCGTCGACATCCTGCAGATTCCGGCTTTTCTATGCCGCCAGACGGATCTCATCCGAGCGGCCGTTGCCACCGGACGCGTGGTCAACATCAAGAAAGGCCAGTTCCTCGCCCCCGATGACATGGTCCAAGTGGTGGCCAAGGCCCGTGGCTTCGGCGGCACCCGCTTGCTCCTCACCGAACGCGGCACCACCTTCGGCTACCACAATCTTGTCGCCGACATGCGCTCCATTCCGATTCTGCGCCGGACCGGGTGCCCCGTGATTTTCGATGCCACCCATTCCGTGCAACTGCCTGGTGGCGGCGGCGACCGCTCGAGTGGACAGCGCGAATTCGCGCCCGTCTTGGCGAAGGCCGCGGTGGCTGCAGGCGCGGACGGCGTTTTTCTCGAAACCCATCCGGACCCAGCCAAGGCGTTGAGCGATGGGCCGAACATGATCCCGCTCGCCCAGGTACCAGCCCTCCTGCGAACGTTGGCCGCGCTATTCGAACTGTGCCATGCGTGAGATTTCCGCGGAACTCCAAGCGCGCCTTGCGCGCGTTCGACTCCTGCTTTGCGATGTCGATGGCATCCTGACGGACGCCTCCATCTACGTCGGACAGCCGGGCGAGTATAAGCGGTTTAACGTGCGCGACGGTCTGGGCATCGCCGTGTGGCGCCGTGAAGGCTTTAAGATCGGTTGGGTGTCGGCGCGACCCTCGGTCGCCACCACCGTTCGCGCCGAGGAACTCAACGTCGATTTTCTTATCCAACAGAAGGGCTCGAAAGTCGCCGCCATCGAAAAGGTCCTGACGGCCGAAAGCTGCTCCTGGGACGAGGTCTGTTACATGGGAGACGACATCGTCGACCTTGGACCCCTCGAACGGGCCGGCGTGGCGGTCTGCGTCCCTCCCGGTCACCCGGAAGCCCTCGCCCGCGCCCACTACGTCACTGAACTCGCCGGAGGCCAAGGTGCCGTCCGGGAAATCATCGAAGCCATTCTGCGCGCCCAGGGTCGCTGGCAACGCATCGTCCGGGAATACCTCGCGTAATGCCAACTCCACGCTCCATCCTCGGTTGTCCGATTCGAATCCGGTCCGACTCACCGGCCCGTGAAGGCCCGCAGGTGGCGTCCGTTTTCCTCGGTCTCGGTCTCCTCCTTCTATCCCTCGTCACGCCGACCCACACGCTGGCGCAGCCGAGATCGGCTCTGCCCGAAGTCACCGTCCGAGGCGGATTCAAGCTGCCCCTCACAGAAGCCAATCGCCGAGTCGCCCTGGTCAGCGGCCAGGAAGCCAAACCGGCTCTGCTCGCCGGCCAACTCTCCGTCACCGGTTTCCGACTGGAAACCTACCGCTATCAACCCGACCAACAGGTCGATCTCATCGTCGAATCGCCCACTGCCCTCTTTGACTCCGCCAAGAGCGCGGCCTCCTCGCCCGGGACCTTGACTCTGCGCGGTCCCAACGATCGATTCACCGTATCCGGCGAGGGATGGTCGTGGGATCAGGCAGGCGGACTTCTCATCATCTCGAATCAAGTCCGAACGGTCCTGCGCCGTCCCGGCGCGGCTTCGAACCAGCCCCCGGTTGAAATCACCGCCCGACGCCTGGAATACAATCTCAAGACGGGCGACACACGGTTCCAGGACCATTGCATCGCGCACCAACCCGGACGTGCCCGCCTCTCCGCCGGCGAACTTACCTCCCGCCTCGGCTCCGAGGTCGAACGCCCCGATGCCATCCGCGCTCGCAATCAGGTCGTCATTGAACTCCTCCGAGCCGGTCGCGAAGCCCGAGCGTCCGGCGAAACTGCCGAGTACCAGGCCACTCCGCAGGGCGAGGCCATCGAACTCAATGGCCATCCCACTTGGGAATCCACCTCGGTCTCCGGCTCGGCCGATCGACTCACCCTCTTCCCCGACCGCGAAGCCTATAGCGCCCACGGAAACGCTCGACTCCGACTGCTCGGTAATGTGGGAAAGAATGCTGAGAATCCCGCGACCGGCGCTTCTCGATTGCGGCGACCGATCGATATCGCCTGCGACAGCATCGAGGCACGCCCCGGCGAAGTCGTCTTCTCCGGCGGCGTCACCGCCACCCAAACCAATACTCTCGAATTGAAGGCCGATCGTGTGGTCGCCGAGTTCGCACCCGGCACCACCGCCGCCCCGGAATCCCTGCACCTCATCACCGCCACCGGCCATGTTCTCAGCCAAATTGCCCTGGCACGACGCTGGGTCGAACTTCGCGGCGAACGCATGACCTACGCGGTCGGCGAACACCCGCGCATCGAAGTCACCGAGCACCCGTCCTGGATCGCGGAAGGCCATCGCGGCCAAGGTCAACGGTTCGTCATCCTTCCCGATCAAACCGCCTTCCACGTCCTGGGTGAGGTCCAGGTCGAGTGGCGATCTCCCACCGGCCCCACCAATGCGCCTCCCATCCGCCTCCAAGCCGGCACACTCCGCTTCGAAGGCAGCGATGCCAAATTCTCCGACGGTGTCACGGTCTCTCAACCCGAATGGAACCTCCGCGGCGCGGAACTCGATCTTGCCCTGACCACCAACTCCCAACTCCGGACCCTTCACGTTCGCAAGGACGTCCAACTCTCCTTCCTCGCCCGCACGTCGCATACCAACACCCATGCGCCCCATCGCATTGGCACGGCTGCCGCGGCTCCGGGCGCCTCCAATCGCTGGACTGTGGTCGCCGACAGCGCCCAGGCCGAACTGGAACCCGGGCGGGATACGATTGTTGCCCTTGATGCGGCGGGACGTGTCAAAATTGAAAACACCGGGGTTCGCGCGACCGGTGGACTCCTGAAGTACCGCGCCGCCGAGGGCGTTCTTCGGCTCACCCAGGACGCGGAACTCACGACGTCGGAGGGATTGATCATCGTCGGTGAACCGAACACGGCGATCGGTTTCGAGCCCGAAACCGGTCGCCAACGCGTCGAGGGTCCGGTCAAACGCATGAGCATCCCCTCGCAAACGGTGCGTTCCGTCCCGCCAAAATCCTGACCCTGCCGCTCTTGTCTCTTCGGCAAACCGCCATGGCCCTACTCGCCACCCACGGACTCAAGAAATCCTATCGCGGACGCGCCGTGGTGAACGGCGTCGCCATCACCGTCGAACCGGGCGAGGTGGTGGGTCTCCTCGGCCCCAACGGCGCCGGCAAGACCACCAGCTTCAACATCGTCGTGGGATTGGTCCGTCCGGATGACGGACGGGTCGAGTTCGACGGCGAGAACATCACGCCCCTCCCGATCCATCTGCGGGCCCGGAAAGGCATTGGTTACCTCACTCAGGAACCCTCGGTGTTCCGCAAACTCACCGTCGAACAGAACATCCTCGCCATTCTCGAGACCTGCAAAGAGTCCCGCGCCGAACGGGCTCAACGTCTCAAGTACCTGCTGGAAGAGCTCGACCTGACCCGACTCTCGAAGAGCAAGGCTTACACTCTCAGCGGCGGGGAAAAGCGGCGCCTCGAGATCACCCGCGCCCTGGTCACCAACCCGCGACTCCTCCTGCTCGACGAACCGTTCAGCGGCATCGATCCCATCGCCGTGTATGAGGTTCAGAAGATTGTCCGCCGTCTCAAGGAACGCGGTCTCGGCATTCTCATCACCGATCACAACGTCCGGGACACCCTCAAGCTGGTCGACCGCGCCTACCTGATCCACCGCGGCGAAGTGGTGTATGAAGGATCCGCCGAGCAACTCGTCCAGGATCCCAAGGCTCGGGAGATCTACCTCGGCCCTGAGTTCAACATGTGACCGAAACCCCAGGCAACCCGAGCCCCACCATGCGCGCCATAAGCGATGTCGTCGTCCCTCAGGTCACCGTAGAACAATTCGTTCGCGAATACGGTGATCGCCTCGAATTGAATCGGCTCTGCGGCGAACAACGCCTGAAACGGCTCATCCGGGAACCCACCCTCAACCGCCCCGGACTCGCCCTCGCCGGTCACACCCGCTACTTCGCCTGCCACCGGATCCAGGTGCTTGGCAGCATGGAATTGCACTACCTGCGCGAACAATCCGCGGAGATGCGCGCACGTGCCTATTCCATCCTCTTCACCCCGACGGTCCCCTGCGTCGTTCTCGCGCGCGGCCTCCGTCCCGACCCCGGCATGATCGCAGCCGCCGAATCGGCCTGCATCCCCGTGTTTCGCACCCGCCAGATCACCATGAAGTTCATCAACAAGGCGACCCTCGCCTTGGAGACGATGACCGCCCCGCGCACCTCCATGCACGGCAGCATGGTCGACATCCTCGGTATCGGCGTGATCATCCAGGGCGAAAGCGGCATCGGCAAAAGCGAGTCGGTCCTCGCCCTCATTGAACGCGGCTATAGCCTCGTCGCTGATGATGTCGTCCGCGTCCGGTTGCACGATGACCGCGAGCTCCAGGCCACCCCCAACCCGATGGCACAGCACCTCATGGAAGTGCGCGGCATCGGCATCGTCGATGTGGCCCGCATGTTCGGGGTCCGCGCCGTGCGCGACCACAAACGCGTCGATCTCATCGTCACACTCAAACCCTGGGCCGAGGTGAGTGATGTCGACCGCCTCGGCATCGACCGCCAGTACCAGGAAATCCTCGGCATTCAAGTGCCTCACATCACCATACCGGTGCGGCCGGGCAGGGACCTGGCACGGCTCATCGAGGTCGCCGCCCTGCAGGTCAAACTGCACGAGACCGGCCACAATGCCGGCGAGATCCTCAGCCAACGCATCCAGGCTAAGATCGAGTCCCAGAAGCAAATTCCCGCCAGATCGCCATTGCGCCCGCGCAGGGGCACTGCTTGACTCCGCCCATCGAGCGCGTCGGGACGTAGCTCAGCCTGGTAGAGCACCTGGTTTGGGACCAGGACGTCGCAGGTTCAAATCCTGTCGTCCCGACCATCCACCTTCGAAGGAGGAGTGGGTGGGGATAGAGTGAGGTTGCCCCTCACTCGGCTCAACTCGGGTTCTTGGGCGTCGGCCCCGGGGTGGATTCCGGCTTCCGCTTGATGATCACCACGTAGGCATCGTGGGTCCCTTTTCCCAGGCTTCGCTCATCGGCCATCCAACGCTGTCCGGCCGGCAGTTCGCGAGCCACCCAGGCCCGAGCGCGCACGATCTCGACCTCCGGATACAAATCGGATACCGCCTTGATCAGACGGCGCCGAACCCGGGCCTTGAACGAGGTATTCTCACTCATGACTGACTTCGCCTCCCTTGCCGACGAAACGGAGAACTAGTGTCCCTCGATTTTCAGCGACTACCAGTAGAATCCTGCATCACTCACGCACCGCTCCAAACCGTGCTCTCGCTAAAAGAAACACCAGGGAAACGAAGCAAGGTTTCTTGCCACGGGCGCATCCGAGTTGTCTGGACGACGTCCTCTGTCAAAGCCGGACAGGGCTCCCGCACTACAAATCGACAAGCGCTTGCCCAGCCCAGGGTGCGGACAGGCGCGAAGCGTCGTGGGACTGCGGTAGCCCCCTACCGCTTTTCCGGAATGGCGATGCCCACCTCCCCAGCCTTGCGCAAAAGACTCAGACAAATTTCCATGGCCACCACGTCCCCTCGGTGACATGCCACCCGGCGAACTCGACCGGCTCTACGACGACCACGCGTCGGCGTTGTTCGCCTTCTTGTTGAATTTTACCCGGGACGAAAGCGATACCCGCGACATCCTCCAGGAAGTCTTCACCCGACTCGCCTCCCGGCCGCACATCCTTCAAGGCGTTGTGGATGTCCGCGGTTTCCTCCTGCGCCTGACCCATAATCTCGCCGTCGATGCCATACGCCGCCGCGCCTCAAGGCGTCGGACCCAGGACGCCATGGCCCAGGAAGCGGTTTCCATTTTCGAACCTGAACCCAATCCAGACCAGGCGATCGTGCAACGGCAGATCGAAGCGGCCCTTGCCGAATTGCCCCCGGAACAACGCGCCGTCCTGCAATTGAAACTCTGGGAAGGCCTCACTTTCGACGCCATCGCCGACGTCCTCGGCATCCCCCTCAACACCGCCGCCAGTCGGTACCGCTACGCCATGGACAAACTTCGGCCCCGACTGCGTCCCCTCTACGACGAGATCCGATGAAACCTCCCCGCCAACGACCACCGCCCGGTCCCGACCCTGGTGACGCCACGGATCTTCCGGGTCTCGAATCGTTGCTCGCCTCCCAGCGTCTGCGACCACCGCCCGCGGAATGGCGCGAGTCCATCCTTCGCCGGGCAGCCGCTTCGGCGTCGGCATCGGAACCGGCAACCGAAACCTCTCGCGACCGAGTGAACGGGCAACGCCGCCATCCTGAAAGCTTCCACGGCGCTGCGCCCGCCATTCCCTGGCTGCAGCGCCTCGTTGCTCACCTCTCCTCCGGATGGTCCCTCACCGCCGCGGCGTGGATCCTCGCCTTCGCGCTGAATCAATACTCCATCCCGCGCGGCGCGTTCACCGCCGCCCCACGCCAGCCGCCCTTCTCCGAAGCCGCTCTCGCCGAGATCCGCGAAAGCCAGCGTGCGCTTGGCGATTTTGCCAACCTCGGCGCCGTAATCCCGTCTGACTTCCATCCCCCCCAGACTCATCGTGCGCCACCGGACGCCGCGTCGCCCGTCCCACCCGCCCTTCCCTCGGAACCGCGGCCTCGCGCACGTCTGCCCCGTGGATTTCGGGACGGGCACGTCGCGCGGTCCGACACGAATTCCCCTCATGAACCGGAGCCAATCGTATGACCCTTCAACGCTTCCTGGATGCGTGCAGTGACTCTCGCATCGGCTGGTGGGGCTTGGCCCGATTCAAACCGCGCCCGGACCAACGCTTCACCTTGAGCGCCTTCACGTTGATCGTCGGTTTGTCCACCTCCGCCGCGGCCTTGATCGGCCTGCTCTTCACGGTGCTCCTCCGATCGAACCCCGTCATGGGAGGCAGTTGGTGGCCGGTCCAATGGTGCGCGGCGATCGGCCTGTCCATGGGTGTTTTTAACACCCTGGTCAGCGCCACCGCCTGGAATCGTCGCGCGGCCAGACTGCGATCCGCAGGGCTCGTCGAACCGTCGCCGCCGCCCCCAACCCGCTGGTGGCAACGCTGGCTCATTGGCCCGTTCTACGCCGGAGTCGTCTTTCTCCTCACCCCGATCGCTCTCACGCTCGCCATCGACAACGCCCTCGGCACCGCCGCCTGGAATCGAACTCACGCCGAACTGGTGCGTCGCGGCACCCCACTCACCCGCGAGCAACTGCTGACGGCGCCGCCGGCCGACGACCAGAACTTCGCCATGACCCCGCTGCTGCGGGCCGCCTGGGATTATGAAATCGCGGTGACCAATGGTCGTTCCGAATTGAAATGGAAGGATCCGAACGGACGACAACGCATCCAATCGATCTACCTCCCTCAGCCGATTCGTCTCGGAGAATCCAAAAAGTCGTCGCGCAACGAAACCAATAGCAGTCGGTTGAATCTCGACAGTTATGCGCGCGGGATGCGCGCCAAGCCGTTCCCGGAGTCGACCCCGATCTCGCCGGAGCTCCTGAAACGCTACGGTTTGACCAATCTGCCGTCCGCGACCGGGAAGAGCTCCGGTCCCACCAATCCACCCCTTTCTTGGGAACAGATCCAAGCGTTGCAGATCGAGGATCCCGCCGAGGAAATCCTGGGGTTCCTTCGCCGCTACGAGCCCGAACTTTCAGAGATCTCCACAGCGTCGCGTCGACCGCGCAGTCGATTCAACATCCCGATCGAGATCGGGTTCATGCCGCACCTGGGGCACCTCAAGAACTTCAGCACCCTGTATCGAGTGCGAGCCGCCGCTCGCCTCGCCAAAGGTGATGCGTCGGGCGCCTTCGCCGATACCCTCACCCTGTTTCGACTCGCCGAAGCGGTCTCCGAAGAACCCACGGTGATGACGGTGCTGATTCGCATCGCCCAGAGTGCCATCGCAGTGAACTCGGTCTTCGAAGGGCTCGCCGCCCACGCCTGGTCGGATGCCCAGATCGTCGAGCTCCAAGGCATACTCCGTGCCGACGAGTTCCGGGAATCCCTCCGCTTCGCCTTTCAGGGCGAACGGATCTACGGCCATCGCATGTATGATCAGATGCTCGGAAGCTCGGCGCAGCAGGACGCCTTGTGGGTTCAGGATCAAACCGAGTCGACTATGAACCCGGCCATGGACCCATTCCCACGTCTGCCGGCCGTCGCCCCGCGCGGCATGTTCCGTCGCAATCAAATCCATCACCACCGGCTTTTCGATCGCATCGACGCCGAAATCCAATCCCCCAATTGGCCGACTTCCCTCACCAACCTGGTGTCCACGGAGGATTTCCTCCGGTCGATGGGCCTCCGACCTGCCACGCCGCACTCGATCCTCCCCGCCATGTTGGCTCCGGCCTTCGCCAATGTTCAGGGCAAGGCCGCGCGACAAGTGGTCACGGCCCGTTTGGCCGACACGGCTTGCGCTCTCGAACGCCATCGCCTGAAGCACGGCGTCTTCCCCGAGCAACTCGCCGCCCTCGTTCCAGACTTCCTTCCGACGATCCCCGTCGATCCCATGAACCGCCAACCCCTGCACTACCAACGCACCGACGACGGCTGGTTCAAACTGTGGTCCGTCGGTCTCAATGGACGCGACGACGGCGGAACCATGAAGCGCGGCGAGGAGAATAACACCCACGGTGATTGGGTTTGGCCCACACCGATCCCCAGCACCGGACCACGCTTGTTTTAGGCGCGCATTTCTTACCAGGACGGTGACCTCGCCGGGGGACGCCTCCCGTCCGCAATGTTCAAGGCGAAACGATCGCTCGGTCGAGCGTCGCATCTCGCAACCCCGTTGGGCGCGCCCGGAAATCGCACCCCACCATCACACCGCGCCTCAATACACGCCCTCGACGATGTTCTTCTCCATCGCGCCAAAGGGCCGAACATCGCCCACGCCATCCCAGGCATAGGGCGGACGCGGGGCGCGACGGATCGCCTCATCGCGCTCGAGGAACCGCGGCATGAAGAATTCCTTGGTCAAGGTGGTCAGTTCCACCCGGCCAAACTCGCCGTAACCGACCAGCTCCTGCGTCGCATTGGGCTTCACCACGCGGAGCACAGCGCGAGGTTGGGGCGCGTAATAAGTCACGCTGAACTGGTCCTCGGGCTGCAACGGAACGCTGGCCGCCAGGCCCATCAGGGTATTGCCGTAGGTGGGATAGAATCCGATGCGGTTCTCGAGCAACTCCTCCACGATGAACCGGACTTCCTGCGGTTTCATCGAGGTTCCGCCGCAGAACACGCCGCGAATGCCGGCATCCCACAGGTTCACCTTCTCCGCCAGGGCCTCGAGCAGCTTTGGAGTGGTGAACAAGCCCGTCACCTTGCGGTGCTTGAGAATCGTCGCTGCCTGATCGACGACATGCGCCATGTAGGCCTTGGCCTGGTCAAATTTCTTCTCCGCCAGAACCTTCTTCACCCAACGTGGGTCGAGATCGATGAAGTAGCACGAGCTGCCCCGGACATTTGCCAGGTGCTCGATCGCCAAGCGAAGCCGACGCGGCCCCGTCGGGCCCATCATCAGCCATGCCCCGCCCCGCGGAAAATGCGCGTCAGAGATCTTATCGCTGAACTCGGAGTAATCGACTTTGTAGTCGTTCCAGCCGATGCGCTGCTTGGGCATCCCGGTGGTCCCGCCCGTTTCGAAAATGTTGTAGGGCTGCCCTTTGAAGGCCGCCGGAACCCAGACCTCGGGCTGCAGATCCCTCAAGAACTCGTCCTGGAAATGCGGGAACTTGAGCAGATCGTCAAATGACCGAATCTCCTTCCGCGGATCCCAATTCTTAGAGGCCCACTCGAGCCAAAAGGGACTGCCGGTTTCCGGACTGAAATGCCAATGAATGATCTCGAGCAGGTGAGCGTTGAGCTGATCTTTCGCCTTCTGCACTGCTTCGGGGCTGACCGTGGGAATGGGCATGGACGGTGCGTCTGAGCTGAGGTTCGCGTGTCGGTTCAGTGATGAAATGGAATGGAGATGGACGGCGGCGATCGATTCAAGTCTCGGTTCCCGGTAACCCCCGGGCCCAGCCGCGCGCAGGAAATTGGTTATCGAGCCGCCGGGTGTCAACTTTCGGAACTCAGGCTGCGTTAGTAGGGAAGAGGGGGTGGGGAAGGGGGAAGGGTAAGCCCCTCCCCTTCCCTCTTCCCCATCCCCCTCCCCCAAGTTTCTCGTTCACGGCTTTGCCACCGGCAGCTCCGCGTTGGGGTTGATCGAATGGATCACGCGGGTGATTTCCCACCGCACTTCCTCCACCGACTCCGCCCTTCCGTGCATCAACCAATCCCGGGTGGGATCGGCCTTCCGGGGTCTGGTGGGTTCCTGGTCAAAGGCCCGTCGCAGCGCCGCGATCACCTCGGCGGCGCAGGCTTTGCGCTCTCGCAATCCGCTGATCGCCTCGAGGCGAATGGCCACTTGTTCATCGGCCAAGCGCTCGAACAGCAGCGGTTCCGGTCCCGGCTGAGCGAACCCCCAGTTGGCCGTAGCCCGCACCGCCACCCATCGAAGTCTTGGATCCTCGGACCGTGCCACCGACGCCACGCGTTCCAGCAGGTTGGTGTCGAGGTTCGCCCCGCCCAAGGCAAGGATCCAACAGGCATTCCATTGTCGAGCCGGATCCCCGGAATCCAGCGCCTCGACCACCGCACGTCGAGTCATACTTCTCGCACCGTCCGAGCGAAATCCCGCCAAGGTGAACATCGCCTCCAGGCTGGGTTCTCCGTCATCCGTCCTGAGTGGCTTGGAGAAGGCCAGGCTCAACAGCGCGGGGACCGCGTTGGTATCAAGAACACCCAGCCCAATGCGGGCGCGATGCTTCCGATCCCGTGCCGTCGTCCAAGGCGGCGGGCTATCCAACCAACGATGAAAGACGACTATCCCCAACCTGCCTAATCCAGAGTCCCGGGATTGAAGCTCCCGCAACAGGTACGGCAAGGCGTTGGTCCCGATTGCCTCCATCGCGGGCACGTAATCTCGCGGATGTCCCTTGAGCCAAATCCCCAATCGTTTGCCCTGATATCGAGGCTCCAACGTCTGCCACTGGACTACTGAGACCCCCATCACCACGCCCACCAGAACGATTGCGGCCGCCCAACGAATCCCCCGCATCGTCAGATTGGTACTCACGGCTTGCGCCCCGCCCACCAGAGATTGTCGGCCAACCCAGCCACCGCCAACGCCCTCTCGACCCAGCCCAGAGCGACCTTCGCAGGACGCAGCCAAGCCGCCTGCTTCATGTGTGTGGTGCGCCGAAGCAACTCGGCCCGCTCATTCTCGGAAACCCCGGCGTTGGTACCGCGACGCCAGTCCTGCCACAGAACCAGGGGATTGAAGTGCGAACCACCCTTGGCCACGGATTGAAAGCCTGCACCGACCAGCAATCGCTCCAAGGTCGGTGCCTCGAAGTAATTCACGTGTTGCGGCAGCACATAGCGGTAGTTGGCACCGAGCCACCGCATGGCCAGGGATTTCCCATTGGGCACGAGCACGACGCAGTGCCCGCCCGGTCGCAGAATCTCGAAGGCTCGCCGCACGAATGCCCCAGGATCCGCCAGATGCTCCAAGACCGCCCAGAACGTCACCACGTCGAATGCTGCACCCTGAAAGTCATGGGTCAGTAGCGACTCGCTGGTCACCGTCACGCCACGTTCGCGGGCATAATCAATGGCCGCACCCGAGACTTCGATCCCAAGCCCCTGGTAAGCCCGTGGCCAACGCTGTCCAAGTTGATAGAGAAACGCCCCGGTGCTGCAACCCACATCCAAGACCGAGCCTGCCGGACACAATCGACGCAGCAGCCGCAATTCGCGCTCAAACCGCACCGCCGCATAATCGCCGGCGAGTTTGTCGGGGGAAAGATAGTAGGGACGTCCCAGTTGATCGTAGTAAGCCTCACTGGCCTCCGTCGGAAGCGGGGAGGCGAAGGCCATGCCACAGGGACCGCAGCGGACGAGTCGGAGATCCGCCTTGGCGAGCCACGGCGCGGATTCATGGGCACCGCAAACCGGGCAAGGCCTGGATGCCGGCTTGGTCATCATCCCGCCCTCCGGCGGTTACACCGCGACCGGGGCCTTGATGGCCGGGTGCGGATCGTAGCCTTCGAGCGAGAAATCCTCGAACTTGAAGTCGTGGATGTTGGTGACGTCGGGGTTCAACCGCATCCGCGGCAGGGGCCGTGGCACGCGGGATAGTTGCTCCTTCGCCTGGTCGATATGATTCGAATACAGGTGGAGATCACCGAAGGTGTGGATGAAATCGCCCGGCTTTAGTCCGCATACCTGCGCCACCATCAGCGTCAGCAGGGCGTAGCTTGCGATATTGAAAGGCACACCAAGGAAGATGTCGGCACTCCTTTGGTACAATTGGCAGCTCAACTCGCCTTGAAGCACATAAAACTGAAAGAGCGAGTGGCACGGGGGCAATGCCATGTGGTCCACCTCGCCAGGGTTCCAGGCGGTGACAATGAGGCGCCGGCTGTCGGGCCGCGTTCGTATCATTTCGATCACCTGGTCCAATTGGTGGATGGATCGACCATCGGCGGTGCGCCAGTCACACCATTGAGCGCCGTAGACCCGACCCAGATCCCCGGTTTGAGGATCCGCCCATTCATTCCAGATCGAGACCCCGTGCTCCTGCAGCCACTTCACATTCGTGTCGCCACGAATGAACCAGAGCAGCTCGTAGATAATGCTCTTGAGATGGACCTTCTTGGTGGTGACCAACGGAAACCCATCCTGCAAAGGGTACCTGGTCTGTGCCCCAAAGACAGAATAGGTCCCCGTCCCCGTCCGATCGCTCTTGGACCTACCGTGATCGAGGACGTGGCGCAGGAGCTCGAGATATTGCTTCACAAGGGCTACTTGGCGCCCTGATCAATCCACGCGCGGATCAGACCGACCTGTTCTTTGGTAAGCGGATCGCCCTTGCCCTCGGGTGGCATGGCCTCGTCCTCGTTAAGGCGGGCCACAGAATGCACCAGCGAACTGTCGGCACTCTTCCCTTTGACCACGATCGGGCCGTGTTCGCCGTCCTTCAGCGTGGCCTCCAGGCTGTCCACCCGGATCTTGCCCTTCTGCTTCTCGGGACCGTGGCACTTCACACAGGACTTCTCGAAGATCGGCTTGATGTCCTTGGCGTAGGTCACGCCCTGCTGCTTCGCCGCCGGGGGCAGCTTGCTCACGTCCACCTTATCGGCCGCCATGGCGCTGGCGGTGATTCCTGCGGTAATCAAGATCCACAATGACTTCATGTTCTCTTTACTGGGTTGGTAAGGTCGGATTTTTGACGCGCGGAAGCTGCGCGAATTCACGGCCGACGTCAAATATGTGCCAACTCGGGAAACACCTTGTCCGGGTGCACCCCCAGATCCTGCATCGCCTTCGCCACCGTCGCCCGCGGCAACTGCCCCTTCTCCGCCAGCGCGTGCAGGGTGGCCACCACCGTGCATTCCGCATCGATTTCGAAAAACCGACGCAGGTTGTCTCGGGTCTCGCTCCGGCCAAACCCATCCGTTCCCAGGCTAACCAACCCTCCGGGTACCCACGGCGCGATTTGGTCTGGTACCAATCGCACATGGTCCGATACCGCGACGAACACGCCCGTTTCCTTGGACAATACCTCCTCCAGATAGCTGCGGCGCGCCGGGGCCGTCGGGTGCAACAGGTTCCAACGCCGCGCCAGCAACGCGTCGTTCCGCAATAGCTTGTAACTGGTGGCGCTCCAGACATCGGCCGAAACTCCGTAACGCTCCAGAATCTCCTGGGCCTTCAGGGTGGAACGAATGATCGAACCGCTGCCGAACAGGTGCGCCTTCAGGGTTGGTGCGGACGGTCCCGGCCGGAACTTGTAAAGCCCCTTGAGAATGCCCTCCTGGGTGTTCGCCGGCATCGCCGGCATCGGCATGTTCTCGTTGTACAGTGTCAGATAATAGAAGAGGTCCTGACCCTGTCGATACATCCGGTCCAGTCCGTCCGCGACAATCACCGCCACCTCATAGGCGAAAGCTGGATCGTAGGTCATCAAGTTGGGGACCGTGCTGGCCACGAGGTGACTGTGCCCGTCCTGATGCTGCAATCCCTCGCCATTCAGCGTGGTTCGACCGGCCGTCGCCCCCAACAGGAAGCCACGAGCCCGACTGTCGCCCGCCAGCCAGATGGAATCACCCACGCGCTGGAAGCCGAACATCGAGTAGTAGATGTAGAACGGGATTGTCGCCACACCGAGATTGGCATGTGCGGTTCCGGATGCCACGAACGACGCCATTGACCCCGCCTCGGTGATGCCTTCCTCGAGGATCTGGCCACTCTTGGTCTCGTGATAATAGCTCAGCGACTTCCGGTCTACCGGCTCGTACAACTGGCCCTTCGAAGAGTAGATCCCGAACTCCGGGAACATCGCCTCCATGCCGAAAGTCCGTGCCTCGTCCGGAATGATCGGAACGATGTTTCGCCCGATCTTCTCGTTGCGCAGCAGTTTCTTCAGCAGATCGACGAACGCCATCGTCGTGGAGGCCTCACGCTGTCCCGACCCCTTCAGGGCATCCGCCCCGAATTCCGCCAGGCCCGGCACCTCGAGTGCCGGGGCGCGCACCACGCGTTTCGGCACGGCACCACCCAAAGTCTTGCGCCGCTTCTTGACGTACTTCACCTCGGGGCTGTCCTCGGGTGGTCGATAAAACGGCAGCTCGGCAATGTCCTCGTCGGAGATCGGAATGGCGAACCGGGCGCGGAACTCACGGAGTTCCTTCTCGTTCATCTTCTTCTGCTGATGCGAGATGTTGCGGCCTTCGCCCGCTTCTCCGAGTCCGTAGCCCTTCACGGTCTTGGCCAGGATCACCGTGGGTTGACCGGTATGATGGACCGCGGCGTGGTAGGCGGCATATACCTTCAACGAATCATGCCCGCCGCGCAGCATCTTGGTGAGCTGGACGTCCGTCAGATGGTTCACCCGCGCCTTCAGCTCCGGATATTTTCCGAAGAAATGTTTTCGAATGTAGCTGCCGGTCTCCACGGAGAACTTCTGGAAATCGCCATCCACGCATTCGTCCATTCGGCGCTGAAGCAATCCATCGTGGTCCTGCTCGAAAAGGGGATCCCAGTCGCGGCCCCAAATGAGTTTGATGACGTTCCAGCCAGCACCCCGGAAGACACCCTCGAGTTCCTGAATGATCTTGCTGTTCCCGCGAACCGGGCCGTCCAGGCGCTGCAAGTTGCAGTTGACGATCCAGGTGAGGTTGTCGAGTTGCTCGCGACCCGCCATGGCGATGGCGCCCAGACTCTCGGGTTCGTCGCTCTCACCGTCGCCAATGAACGCCCAGACGCGCGGCTCCCGCCCGCCCGGCAACAGATCGCGGCCCTTGAGATATCGGATAAACCGCGCCTGGTAGATGGAGTTGATCGGCCCAAGTCCCATCGACACGGTCGGAAACTGCCAAAAATCCGGCATCAGGTAAGGGTGCGGGTAAGAGGAAAGTCCGCCTCCCTCCGCCAATTCGCGGCGGAAATTCTGCAGGTCCTTCTTGTCCAGACGCCCTTCGAGAAACGCGCGCGCATAATTGCCCGGCGTGGTGTGGCCCTGGAAATAAATCAAATCGCCCAACTGGCCGTCATCCCCGCCGCGGAAGAAATGGTTGTACCCGACCTCGTAGAGCGTGGCCGACGAGGCGTAGCTGGAGATGTGGCCGCCCAGACCGTCCGAAACCTTGTTGCCGTAGACCACCATGGCCATCGCGTTCCAACGGCAGATGCTCTTGATGCGACGTTCGATCGCCAGGTCGCCGGGGTACTCCGGCTGTTGATTTGCCGGAATGGTGTTGCGGTAGGAAGTATGGGTGAGGGACGGAGCATTGACGCCGGCCCGGCGCAGCGAAAGCACCAGGTCCTCGAGAAATCCCGAAGCTTGTTCAGGACGTTGGCGACGCAATTCCCGGACCAATACCTGTTCCAGCAGGTTCATCCACACGGACTGGTCGTCCTCGGGAGTGGCCGAGCGGTTCTGGGTGGCGGCAGTGACGGTGGCGAGCAGAGAGCGGTCAGTGGTGGTGTTCACAAGCAGGACTTGGCGCACGAAAGGCGCCGAAACGCGGGCGGAGCATACTCGCCTTCCCGAGTCGCTCAAACGAAATACCCGGCTCACTGGGTGAGCACCTGGAAGAGTCGCCGCATCTCGTCCTCGACCTCCTCCGGCACGGCGACCGTCTCCGCGATTTGCTCACGCAACAGGTTGCGGTATCGCGAACGCAGGCGGTGCACGGTCACCTTGACCGCCACCACCGTCATGTCGAGTTCCGCGGCGATGGCCGCGTATGGTGTGCTGGTGTCGTCACCCCACAGGTGCGGCTCGAGTCGGTCGAAGAGTTCGTCGCGCCCACTCACCGACAATTCCCGACGCAAACGGGTGAGGGTTTCCGTGATCAAGGTGGATGCCCATCGCCGTTCGAAAAGCTGTTCCGGCGAAAGCTCCGTCGCGGGTTCGGATAAGTACCGATCCTCAGCGGTCTGCGCGTCCCAGGAAACAATCTCACGTCCACCACCACGCTTCTGCGTGGTGGTCTTCTCGTATTCGCTGCGGAGGAAATTTTCCAATGACCGCAGAAGGAAGGTTCGGAACCGGCCGCGCTCCTGGTCCGCAAGGGCGATTTGGTTCTTCTCAATCAGCTTGGCAAAGAATGCCTGCGTGAGGTCCTGGGCATCCTCCGGAGATCGGCCATGACGCCGAACGCAGCAGTAGAGCGGGTACCAGTAGGTCTGGCAAAGCCGCGCCAGCGCCGCCTGCGCCTCGGGTTGCTGTGAATCCCGCGCTGCCAACACCACGCTCCAATGCGTCGTACGAAAAACCGGCGCATCATGGGTGGAAACACTACTCGAATTCGTTGAGTGCTCCTTGGGCACCCCAAGACTTTACAGCCGCCGTTTCCTCAGAGAAGTCCATTCCTTCAGCCTGGTTAGGATGAAAGGCGGTCGCCGGGGAAGACACTCGGTCGACGAAGAACCACCTCCCCCAACCTTCGTACCAATCTTCCGGAGGCTGGCCTTCGGCGGCAAACCGGGTTTGCAGGCGGCGCCACGCTTCGAACGGCACGATCTGCAAACGGCCCTCGTCATCCAGGCGCCGTCCGGCCACAGCCTCGGCAACCTCCGCCACCCAGGCAGGAGCCGGTCCCGGTGCCACCAGCACCGGCCAGATCCTCGCCGTCCGATCGACGGAAGTGGTCACCAGACGTCGACCATCCGGAGAAAAGGTGATGCGCTTCAGGCTGGCCCGGCTCCGAAGCCAATTCCCCAAAGGAAGCCCAGACTCCGCATCCCACAGCCGGGCGACGCCAGAATCATCGCCGGTGGCCACATACCGGCCATCCGGACTGTACTGCGTAAACCAGACCCCGCCCGGATGCCGCATGATCTCGGACGTCTGACGTCCAGTCTCAACATCCCAGACTCGGGCGGTCCTATCGGCAGAACCAATGAGAATTCTCCGGCCGTCGGGGCTGAATGCGGAGGAATAGACAGCCTTGTCGGATCGAATCTCGCGCATGACATGAGCCGAAGCGACGTCCCAGATCAAAGTGGTCTGATCTCCGGAAGTGGTCGCCACGCGGCGACTATCCCGACTTATGCGCGTCGACCATACCACCCCGTGATGACGTGCGCGGGTCGGTCGTGGCGTCATCTCGGGCAAGGACCAGAAATGCACCTCGCCGTGGGTGGTCCCGGCGATCAGATGCCGGCCATCCGGAGTGATGGTGGATTCGACCAATTCCGTCCCGACGATCGCCTCAGGGAGGGCCGGCGCACCTGTCCTCGCATCGAGGATCTTGATACCATGGGAGGGCCCGCCCACGCAGATCCAGCGACCATCGGCGGTCACCGACAGGTCATGAATGCGTTCGGCAAGTTGCAGGGGAGCCATGAGTGGTTCGCCGGTCTCGGCATTCCACATCCGAAATAGGCCGCGCTCGGTGCAGGTGATGACTCGCTGCCCATCCCGGGTGACGGCCACGCGCGAGATCAGACGTCCCATGGGCAGCGAATGACGCAGGCGACCGGTAGCGAGGTCCCGGATCTCCGCGTCCGGCCCGCCTCCCATGACCATCCAAGCACCATCAGGAGAAATGGCGACATCCCAGACCTCATTGGACGAAAGGACCGTCACGGGTTCGGGCCGTCGCGGCCGGAGGTCCCAAAATCGCACCAAGCCGTCGACGGATGCGGTGGCCAGAGTCGTGCCATCCGGTACGGCCACCGCGGCATGGATCATGCCACCGTGCTCGATGCGGTCGGGCATGGTCTGCCCCGTAGTCAGATCGCAGAGCTGAACGGTGCCATCCGTGGTTCCAAAGGCGAGGAGCCGATTGTGGTCGAGGAACTCGAAGCATTCAGCCCGGGTCACCGGTCCCAGATCCAACTCGAGAACAGGTAATCCTGCGACCACTGGGCTCGGCCCATTCGTCTCCGGCCATTCGACGCGCCACACGAGGGTCTGTCCTCCCCAGCGGCACGCCGCCACGTGGGTATTGTCGTCGCTGATCGCTACGGAATGGACATGGAAGGATCGAAGGGAATCGGGGATGCGAGCCTCCCATACCAAACGCCCCGTCGACACTTCCACCAGCGCGACGACGAAGGTCATTTTGGGCCGGGAAACTCCCATGGGTGCCACGAGATAACGCCCATCCGCGCTAAAGGCACTGATGGACGCGCGCCGATCGTCAAACGCCTGGTTGGCGACGCGCCTCAAGGTGACGGGGTCCCACAGTTGCGGGTACTGACCGTTCGAGATCAAAGCCGCCTTCGCGCCGTCTCTCGACACGCTCCATCGGAACGCCCCTTGGTTGAGATTCGTGCGCGTCAATTCCAGCACACCCTCGGAAGACCACCGGGAAACACCCCGACGTTCGGCGACCAGGATCCCATCCGTTTCCGGCAGATAAGTGGCCGCCGGAGTCTCGAACGTCCCGGGAAGGACCCACGGCGGGACCTCGGTTCGCCAATCCCACCGGCGCACCTGGCCATCAGCGCTCGCCGTGAGCAGAGACCGCCCATCCGGCGAAAAGTCGGCGGTGAGAACCGCTCCGGTATGAACCAACGGGGCGGCCGCCGGCGTGGAGAAGGTGAGGTCGCCCAGCAGGCTGAGCAACCGGGTCGCAGCCACGTGGTTGGAAGGGTCGCGCCGCAGCACCCGTGCGAACCAGGTGAGTGCCGGCGTCGTCTTGCCATCATCCACGAAATGCTCGGCATCGTTCCATTCGCGCACGAAGAGATTGCGCGCCAACTCGCGATTGGCCATTTCGGTTTCCTGCCGGGCGCGCGCGATTCGATAGCTGATCCAAAGGGAGGCGGCCGTCAGGGCGATCAGGGACCCGGCGATGGTGACCACCAACGCCGCGCGGGCACGGTCTCGACGGATCCATTTGACCGTTCGCTCCCAGGCGGGCGTCGGCCGCGCCGTAATGGGCTCGTGTCTTAGAAACCGCGACAGGTCCTCCGCCAACTCGTGCGCGGAGGCATAACGCTTGGCCGGAGCCTTCTCCAGGCACTTGAGAGCGATCGTGTTGAGGTCGGGCGGAAGCGCCGGGTTGAGTGTGGTTGGGGGAACCGGATCCGTATCGCGAATATGGAGCAAGGTGTCCTGGATCGACTGTGCCATGAACGGCGGACGACCGGTCAATAGCTCGTAAAGCAGGGCCCCCACGCCGTAGACGTCGCTGGCCGGTCCCACCTCGGCATTCCGCCCCTCCGCCTGTTCGGGGGAAAGGTAGTTCGGCGATCCCAGCAACTCGCCGGTCACCGTCATGTCGCCACTGCCGTCCAGCTTCTTGGCCAAACCGAAATCGGTGAGGCGAACCTGCCCAAAGACATCGACCAGAACATTCGAGGGTTTGATGTCGCGATGGAGGACGCCCTGGGTATGTGCGTAGTGAATCGCCTCGGCAACGACACGCGCGAATTCGGCGGCGCGAAGTGGTGCCACCGGCCCCTGACGCAACACGTCCGAAAGGCTCTGCCCATCGACATACTCCAGCGCCAGAAAGGGTTGACCATCCGTTTCGCCCACTTCGAAGACGGACACGATATTGGGATGGCGCAGGCTGGCCGCTGCTTGGGCCTCGCGACGAAACCGCTTCAGGCTCTCGACACTGGAATAGCGTCCCAACAGGAGAAGTTTGACCGCCACAATCCGATCCAAGCTGATCTGGCGCGCCCGATAGATGACACCCATTCCGCCGTGGCCCAACTGTTCCTCCAAGAGGTAATCCCCGAGTCGAATCGACTCGACGGGATCACGCGAATCAGACCACGCCTGGCCAGGAACCGACTCAGGTTGGGAAATGAGCGAGTCGAACGGCTCGGGACCCAAATCCGCGGTGGCGGCGACGGCCATGCATCGCCAACAGGCGCTTCCTGGGGCATCCGTCGGCAAAGGCGCTCCGCACCGGCGGCAACTCGGCGCCCCGTTTGGCGTGGGGGGAATGGATGGCAAACCCACCCAGTCATACCGGATTTCCCGCAAAGGGTTACCGGAGCGTGGGGCTGGGGACGTGTGAAAAAAGGAAAACCGGCCTCCCAACACCCGCCCAAGTTACAGCTTCGGCGTGGTCGGCAAAGCGGATTCCGATTCCTCCACAGCGTCCCGAATGGCCCGACGGAACGGCTCCAGGCCCTCATCAAACGCCGCAGCCAGTGGCAGCACCGGGACCCCTCGAATCCGCCGCTTGAACTTGCGCAGGTTCCCTTCGGCCGGCGGCTCATCCATCTTGTTCGCCGCAATCAACCGGCGGCGTTCCAACATCCGCGGATCGTAGAGCTCCAGTTCAGTCAGGATTTGCCGGTAATCCTCCCACGGCTCCCGACCATCCATGCCGGCCATGTCCACGACCACCACCAGGACCCTGCAACGTTGGATATGGCGAAGGAAGGCATGGCCCAATCCAACATTCCGGTGTGCGCCCTCGATCAGCCCAGGGACGTCGCAAACCACCAACCGTCGAAAATCGGGATACTCCACGATACCGACCTGCGGGGTCAGCGTGGTAAAGGGATACGGCGCGATCTTGGGTCGCGCCTTTGAGATGGCCGACAGCAGGGTCGATTTGCCGGCGTTGGGATAGCCCACCAGTCCCACCTCCGCCAGCATGCGCAATTCAAGAACATAGTCCCCCTCCTCACCGGCCTCGCCGGGTTGGGCAAAGCGCGGCGCCTGACGCACGGCGTTGGCGAAGTTCCGGTTCCCAAGCCCACCGCGCCCGCCCTTGCAGAGCACAATGCGCTGCCCGTGGGTGGTCAAATCCGCCACCAATTCCCTGGCTGCCTCACTGTCTGTGGCCCCCTGGTCGTCCTCTTCGAGATTCACTTCCAGGGCACGCACTCCGGAGGCCCGACGAATCAGGGGACGATGGCTGGTGCTCGCCATCAACAAGGGCGCCTTGCCGGGCGCGACTTTGCGTGGAGGGCTGGGCTCAGGGTCCGATTCGGGCGTTTCCGGCGTGGCGGGTTTGAGAAGGCGCCAAACCAAGGTGCCACACGGCACTTTCACCACCTGGTCCTTGCCGGCATGGCCATCCATGCCCTTGCCCATGCCGTGTTCCCCATTCTTCGCAATCAGGCGCGGCTGGTAGAACTGGTGGATCAGATTGTTGAGATCGTGATCCGCCTCGAGAATGACATCCCCTCCGCGACCCCCGTTCCCGCCGTCCGGACCACCCTTCGGCCGATAGGCTTCCCGACAGAAGGCAACACACCCCTTCCCACCATGCCCGGCCTTGGCAAAGACTTTGACTTCGTCGACAAACATCGAGGTCTGGGGCGGGGGAAAAAAAGAGGGCGAGGCCGAACGCCTCGCCCGAAGCTGGTTCGTCGCTGCGCCGGTTCGGCTAGTTTTTGGCCGGCTCGGCGGCTGCGGGCGCCTCTTCGAGGATGTTCACCCGACGCAGGTGCGTGTCGAACTTAACGTGCCCATCGGTCAACGCGTACAGGGTCCAGTCCCGGCCCGTGCCGACGTTGCGGCCGGCGGTGAACTTGGTGCCGCGTTGGCGGACAATGATGGTTCCGGCGGTGACAAACTCGCCGCCAAACCGCTTGACGCCCAGCCGTTTGCTTTGGCTGTCGCGACCGTTTCGGCTACTGCCTTGGCCTTTCTTGTGCGCCATGGTGACTCCTAGCTTTGGATCTCTTTGACTTGTACGACGGTCAATTCCTGCCGGTGACCTTGTTTCTTATGGTAGCCCTTCCGGCGTTTCATCTTCCAGATGATGTCCTTCTCGCCCCGCTTGTGTTCGAGGACGTCGGCCACCACTTTCGCGCCACTGACGGTCGGCGCGCCCACGCTCAGCTGGCCGTCCCGATTCACCAGCAGTACTCGGTCGAAGGTGACCGGCTGGCCCACCTCGACTCCCAGACGCTCCACCTCAAGCTTGTCGCCCGCGGCGACGCGGTACTGCTTTCCACCAGTTTCTAAGACGGCATACATAGGAATGACCCCGCAAAAAGGGCCGGAAACATGTGCTGATCGGGAACGACCTGTCAACGACCGTTTTTGATATTGGAGGATCCCACCGCTCGGATCGCCGACCGGTTCCAACACCGCGCCCGGTCATCCATCCCTTCCATCGGCGACCTCCACCTCGCCCCGGCCCTGAGCCACGGTCAACTGCGTAGCGCGCGGCTGACGGGTACCAAACAAATAAAGGCGCCGATCAGCAACAGAAGAATCGACCCCTGGTCCGGCACCGCTTCCGCGGAGCCTCCTAGGCCGGAGACCAACAAGGCGCTCGGGTTTCCCCAGCCCGACCCGTTAATCACGTGAAATTCCAGGGTGTTCAAGGCCTCTTCGAACCGCAGCGGAACACCGTTCAAACCGAGCATCCCATCGAATAGACTGAACGCTGTCAGTCGACCAAATTGCTCGAATCCCACCGCCCATCCGGTGTCGACCCCGTTGAGCCGTATCGACGAGTGGTTATCGCTCGCCCACAGACCCCAAATCGCGGCCGTCCCGGTCGCGTACCCGCTCAAATCGAACGTCAACCGGTACACATACGAACCGACCGGATCATCCACCAATGCGCCCTCGCTCGCCGTCAACGAAGGTCCAATCCAGGCTGCGTCGGAAGGGTTTCGCACGTACGACGACGGAAGCAGGACGGTTCGAATGCGATAGTCCGGATTGGCGTCCCCGGGGAGTTCCGCTCCGTAATGGGTCTCCAGCCCACCCGCAGCCACAGGGTTTCCTAAGTCGTCTACCCCGGTGTTCCATAATCCCGTAATTGGAAGCGCCTCAGCGTCCAACGAACCGATGCCAGTTGTGACCAGAATTCCGGATGCCACGAGCGCGACTCGGATCATGCAACGGACGGAGTAGAAAGTTGGCTTCATGGATGGATCGAACGGACAAGCCGTTCGCGGATTCCCATGGCCGACTCACGATCCCGCCGCAGAACGGCGGCACCCCGGCTGGCGCACCTCCTCCGCTGCCCGCCGACATCGCACGCTTCGGTTCAATCAAGCTTGTCCAAGACTCCCATCGGACGGCGGCGGGAAAACCTGAGAACGGAAACGGTCCGCGGTCTCCAGGGGTGCTATCACCGAAATCGTCCTACTCGCCGAGGAAATGTCGGCAACCTCAGGAGGATGGGGACCGCCCACTGAGATTGCCGAAGAAGCTCCGCATGCCGGCGAGGATCTGCTCCATCAGGGTCTTTTCGACCTCATCGGCGCTCGGCGCCGGCTGTTCCACCACCGCCTCCAGCTCCGCATGACGCCGGGCCGCGATCACGGCCAATTGTTCCGCGACCTCCGGACGCCGTTCCAGCACCTCCTGCAATGCGGTGGCGCCAATCTCATAAACAATGCTCGCCGCCGCCGCGATCACCGTGGCCGATCTCGGGGCACCGGTCAGAAACGACATCTCGCCGAAGAAATCCCCAGGCTGCAGTTCAACGACCTTCACGGTATGCTGGGAACCCTGGCCCTCCCCAACGGCCGGCTCCGAACCGTTCGGTTCGCTTTGGCAATCCTTGCAGACGTCCAGCAGACCTTCCACCACCACAAACATCGAAGCTCCCGGTTCATGCTGCCGAACCACCGCCTCGCCGGCGTTGAACTTTCTTTCGCTGACCGCTTCCGCCAGAAGCTCCAACTCGCCCGGTTGCAACGCCGCCAGCAGGCCCACCCGCGACAACAATTCCTGGCGGTCGCGGCGACGGCTCAGTTGCCGTGTCGGCATGCGCGCCCAATAAAGGTCCTGCTTGGGATAGGCCAGGCTGATGCCGGCGTGGTAAAGGTGCTGGAGAATGCTGGCGGTCACGAGATGCCGCCCCTTGTGTGGCGAGGTTTCCCGCGGCTCCAACCAATAGCGAACCTTGTACTCGACCCCCACCTCCGTGGTCCGGTCCACGTAGGCCTTGGGTGGCGGATCTTCCAGGATCTCTTTCACCGCCTTGGCCCCTGCCAGCAGCACTCGAAGCACGCGCTCGGGAGGAACTCCAAATTCAATGCAAAACACTTGCTCGAATCGGCTTCGTGGCTCGGGAAGGCTTAGATTCACCAAAACCACAGCGCTCATCAGGCTGTTGGGAATCACCACGATGGTGTTGTCCACCGTCTTGAGGCGCGTCGAACGCCAGTTTGTCTCTTCCACGCACCCGCGCATCGGCCGGATGCCCCGGCTGTGTACTTCGATCCAATCCCCGGGACGGAACGGATGATCGACGTTCAGCGCGATCCCACAGAAAACGTCCGCGATGGTGCCCCGCACCGCGAAACCGATGATGATGCCCAGGACCCCCGACGACACCCAGAGACCGGTGACATCCCGACGAAACACCAGCCCCAGAATGGTAATCACCGTGACCAGGAAAATCGCGGCGACCACGATGTCCTTAAGCAACCGGGGCACGGGTCGCGCAAAACGACGTTCCACCACTCCCCAGATGGCGACATCGATCAACCGCACCAGCAGCCAGGCAAGACTGAATCCAATCGCGGTGCCCAGGGCCCAGTAGATCACGCGCTGTGACAACTCGCGGGCCTCTCCGCCATACGCCTCCAACAGAGGCCAACCGGGAATGAGCAGAAGCGCCAGCGTTACCGCCGGACCGACCAACCGTTGAACACCGCGCCACGCCATGTCGCAAATCCGGGTCGCCTGCCCACTAGGGTTTTCCGGCTCTCAAGTGCCGGTATTCGGGACGCTCCAGGACCCGGTCGAGTTCGCCGATCGCCTGCTCGATCTCACGCAGTGTCGCGGCATAATAATGCTCCGTGTTGAAGAAATACTCCGCCACTCGGTTGTCGAGCAGGCGGGTCTCATGCGGATTCTCGTCCGGCACCAGCAACACTTGACCGAGGCTGAAGGTCTTGCGATTCACCCGCGCCATGCCGCCATTGAGATTGATGATCTCCCGTAGCAGCAAAGCCCGCTGCAGGCGGACCAAATCCTCGTTGTTCTGAAGGAGCAGCATGGCACGAGGGGTGCCGTCCTTGTCCGGTTGGTTGCCGGCCCACAACAACTCGCCCCAGGCCTTCCGATCCGGGCAGTCCACCAGACTGATCTCAGGGATCGGATTGCGATTCAGCCGACCCGTGGCCACCGCATCCGGCCCCCTCCTGAAGGTCAGCGACAACGCCTTGCCGGTTTGCGCCGTGAAAAAGCTGCTCGGTTGCGTGCCGTCGCCAAACCCGGCCAAAACCCGTTCCAAGAACTGCACATCGTACCCGCCCGCATTCTGATCGGAGAAGAAGATCAGCCGATCGACCGCCACCCGGCGGTTCAACCAATCGGGCGACTGTTCCGACAGGCGTTTCACCACCTCGTACATCATTCGTTCCACGAGAATATGCTCCCCCGGGGTATGGCCATCGAGGAACTGCTGGAACGGTCGCTGCTCGGCCAGGCGGAAATTTGTGTCGACCACCCGTTGCGCCAGGGCGCGGTACTCGATGAGTCGCGGATTGCGATCCAGGAATGACAAATCAAAGACGTCCTCCTCCCGGATGCGATAGGCGGCGCGGAACAAGGTATTCCCGACGTCGTCGAACTTGTCATCGTCCCGTGGGAGATACCGCCCCCAGGCGCGCTCCGATAGCGCCTCGGGCAACACGTGCGGGGTCAGCACAATAATCACCTCCTGCTTGCGCGACTTGTTCGACTTGGATCGGAACAGTGTGCCCAGGTAGGGAATGTCCCCCAGCAACGGCACCTTCCGCTTTACCGTGGTGAGTTCCTTGTTGACCAACCCACCGATGATGAACGGCGTGTTGTTGCCAATCCGCGTGTAGGTCTGGACCCGCCGTGTGGCCACCGTGGGGGCCGAAGCGAGAATCTCTCCCGACGACGAGCGCAATTCCAGATCCGCTCCCGGAATCGGCGCCGATACCACGGTGTCCACCAGCATGCTGACCTCATTGCCATCCTCGGTAATCCGCGGCCGGATATTCAGGGAAATGCCGGTAGGCAGGTATTTGAAGTTGAAGGAAATTCGGTTCGCTTCCTTCACGATCCCGGCTTCTGAACTCGTGGCAATGGGGATCTCCTGCCCGACCCGAATGGTGGCCTGCCGATTGTTGAGCGTCAGCACGCTCGGACGCGACAGGATCTCCGCCTTCTCCTCCTCGATCAGCGCCCGCAACTTCACCACCAACTGCTGCTCCAGGTCCTTGAGACTGTCGAAGCTGAACCCCGACGTTCCCGAAGCAATCGGCAATCCAGGAAAGAGATTCCCCGCCGTCACTTCCACTCCACCGTTCTTGTACTGCCAATCCACGCCCAATTCCTTCAGTCCGGCTTCGCTGATCTCGAGCACCAACCCCTCAATGAAGATCTGCTGCGCCGGACGATCGATGAACTCGTCCAACAAACGCCGAACCCGCGTGAATTGCTCGGGATGCGCCGGATGGTAATACACCAGCATCTGCGACGCCCGCGCCAGGTTCGGATCCGGCGGCAGGGTCGTGGCCATCGATGGCGTCATCGAAAGATCGAACGCGACACCTCCCTTCTGCGCGTCTGCACCCAATAACGCCATCTCGGCCGGATCCGGCGAAGGCATGCGCGCAACGACCGGCAGCTTCGCGAAGGGAACCGGCATCTGCACCTTCGACGGATTGTCCACCACCTCCACTCCGAATCCCTTCAACCCCTCCATCGCACCGTCGATGTCAATGTAACTAATCTGCACCAGGCGGTATTCAAGATCGTCCCGCGTCAGGTCCGGCTTGGGTTGCGCGGAGACCGCGATCACGGACTCAACGGCCCCGGCAACCGTGGCCAAATCCGGGTCCGACGACCAACCACCACCCTCCTGCCGGGCAATGCCTTCGATCCAGAACTGGGATGGCCTCGACAGGAATCGAATCACGCCACAACGGAGGATCCGCTCCCGGCCTGCCGCCGGGCTTCGCGGCCGGAATTCCGTCAACATCCGGATTCCCTCGGGCGCGGCAGGCAATTGCCCACCGGACTCACCCGCCACCTCTTCGAAGCCGAAATCCACGGCAAACCGCAGTCGCAGACCCGCGAACAACTCGCGCATCTCGGTTTCACTCAGTTTAGGTAGCGATAAAAGGCGCGCCGAACCCGTCGGTGCAACGGGACTCTGGCCGGCAGCGGCGACCGCTCCCGCCGCCGGGGCTCCGGAACGAACCGACGTCGAGGACGAAGGATCAGCACCTGCCAGAGCCGCTTCCGTCGCCCGCGCGATTATGGGCGCACCAATGGAAGGCGCCGCTGAGTCGTGCGACGGACGCCCCTTGGACACGGCCTCCAGCTCGGCCGCAAGCTTGGCAACTTCCTGATCCGAGTCGCGCTGATAGACAACCCCCCGACTCGCTTTGGGCTGCCCCAACTCCACGGCCTGCGGATTCGGTTCAATGGACGTGCAACTGGTGACGCAACAGAAGTTCAGGAAAAGCCAGATCCAACGACACCCCATGGGCGCTTTCGACCGTTCATGTGGATCGCGCGCGCGCCAACCGCCTAATGGACCTTTCCCACGGGGCACCGCGGGACCCTAGAGATCCGACATACTCGAGACCAGCGGAAAGGCCCGTCCCTGATGGGTCTCAGAATCACCAGGTCTCAGGCTCACTTGGCGACCACGGGAAAACCCATTCTCCGTGCCAGGCTTAGGATCCCCGCCGAGCGCTTCAGACACTGCGTGCCAGGCTTTCGGAAAGTCTCCCACCACCGCCGCATACCTCGCAGCTAGCGACATTCTCCGGTTCCGAATGGGAGGAGCCCGCGTTCCGTCCTCCAATTCCGATTCCAGGTGCCAGGCTCAGCGAACGGTGGCGCCTTTTTCTTTCGCGACGGCTCGGCCGACGGTATCAACCGCGGGTGTCGCCCATCCTCCTGCCGTGTCTGTTCGCCGCCGGATTCGGAGCAGGGTTCGTTGATGCCATCGCAGGCGGCGGCGGTCTGATAACGGTGCCGGTGCTGCTGGCTACCGGCCTGGCACCCGCCGATGCCCTGGCGACCAACAAGCTTCAGGCAACGTTCGGCTCGGGCAGTGCAGCTTGGCACTATCGAAAGGCCCGGCTGGTTTCGTGGCAGGACGCGTGGCCTGGTGTTCTAGCGACGGCCGCCGGGGCCACGGTCGGGGTGATCGCGGTCACCACTCTCTCACCCATGCTCATGCGTCGGGTCATGCCGTTCCTGCTCGCCGCGGCCGCTCTGATCGTCTGGCGGCGCCCCGCGCTCGGCAAAGAGTCTCGTCCTGCCCGCGTGCCACAAAAGGCGTTCCTCGTCGGGGCCGGACTTGCCTTGGGATTCTACGACGGTTTTTTTGGTCCTGGGACCGGGACCTTCTGGACCTTGGCACTCGTTCTCATCCTGGGATTCCCCCTCCTGCAGGCGACGGCCTGGACCAAATGGATGAACTTCACCAGCAATATCGTGTCCCTCGCCGCCTTCGCCTGGGCGGCACGACTGGATTGGGCAGCCGGGCTTGCCATGGGAGCAGGACAATGGCTCGGTGCCCGTGCAGGAGCAGGTTTCGCGCTGCGCGGCGGCGCCAAAGTAATACGACCGGTCTTCCTGTGGGTGGTCGTCGTGGCCACTGCCAAGATGTTTTATGACGGATGGTTGCGGTGAATGAAGACGACTGATTCTCTGGGGCCGTGGCCGGAACCGTCATCAACGTGGGCGCCATCCTCCTGGGCGGTATCCTGGGACTCAGCCTCCGTCGCGACCTCTCCCCCAAGCACCAACTCTTTCTAAAAACGCTGCTGGGAGTTCTGGCCTTGTACACGGGCTTCCGGATGGTGTGGATCTCCGTCCACGGATCGCTGTTCCAGGTCCTCCTCCAAATCTTCGTCGCGCTGGTGGCCTTGGTTCTAGGAAATCTGATGGGACGAGGTCTCGGCTTCCAGAACCAGGTCAATGGCCTGGGACGCTACGCCCGGGAACGACTCGCGAAGGCGAAGTCCGGCGCCTCCCAGGACTTCAGCGAAGGGTTCGTCACGTGTTCCATTCTGTTCTGCGTTGGCCCCCTGGCGATCGTCGGCTCCATCCAGGACGGCCTACACAACGATCCCCGCCCCCTGCTGGTAAAGGCAGCCATGGACGGATTGGCGACCTTTGCTTTTGTGAGGATCTTTGGAATCGGAACCCTCTTCTCCGCGTTCCCGGTGCTGGCGTACCAAGGAACTCTGTCGTTGCTCGCGCGCTACCTCAAACCCGTGATGGCACACCCAGCCATGCTCGATGGCTTCAGCACCACCGGCGGCTTCATGGTCGCCGCCACGGCACTCCTCATCCTGGACGTTCGGAAGGTGCCGCTTGCGGATTACCTGCCGGCCCTGATTCTTGCGCCACTCCTGCGCCTGCTCATCAGCTGAGCAGGGGCTCCATGCGAACCGGAATCCCCCTCTCGGCAAAGTGCTCCTTGGCCTGTCGCACCGTGCACTGTCCGCTGTGAAAAATCCCGGCGGCCAGCGCGGCGTCCGCCTTGGCCAGCAGCAGGACGTCCGCCATGTGCTGAACATTGCCGGCACCCCCGCTGGCCACCACCGGCACCGGCACGGCCTCGCTGACCCGTCGGGTGATCTCCAAATCGTAGCCCGATTTCATGCCATCGCCGTCGATGCTGTTCAGCACAATCTCCCCTGCCCCGAGTTCGCAAGCTCGCACCGCCCAGGCCACCGCCTCGAGGTTGGCGGCTTCGCGGCCGCCGCGCAGGAAGACTTCCCAGCGGTCCGGCCCCACCTTCTTCACGTCGATGGACACCACGATGCATTGGCTACCGAACTTTTCAGCCCCGGCGCGGATGAGATCGGGATCGCGGATGGCCGAGGAGTTGATGCTCACTTTGTCGGCTCCCGCGCGGAGCATGGCGTACATGTCCTGCACGGTCCGGATTCCGCCACCCACCGTCAGCGGCATGAAACATTGGTCGGCAGCCCGTTCGATCACCGAAACCATCGTGGACCGGTTGTGGGCGGTCGCCGTGATGTCGTAGAACACCAACTCGTCAGCCCCCTGCTGGTTGTAGCGCAGCGCGAGTTCGACCGGATCACCCACGTTGCGGAGACCGCCCTCTTCAGCCCGGCCAAATTGCTGCCCGCGGGTAACCGCACCCGCGTGTACATCGAGGCAAGGAATGACGCGCTTGGCGAGCATGGTAGTGGGTCGTCGGAATTCGGATGTTGGTCAACGTCGGCCGCGCCCAACCGGTTGGACTCGAATGCGCCGCGCGCCGCCATGGTTCGGGAGTTGTCCACCGACTCAAGCCACAACTTCGAACCGCGGTCTTGCGTTTTGGCAGGCTCCACCGTTGGGTGGCGTCCACCGATGCCAATCCAGGCCGTCATTTTCGATATGGACGGAGTCCTGACCGACTCCGAACCGCTGATCAACGAGGCGGCGGTCGCCATGTTTCGCGAGAGGGGGATTCAGGTTCATCCCGACGATTTCCTTCCCTTCGTGGGCACCGGCGAGAATCGATACATTGGCGGCGTCGCCGACAAGCACCGCGTTAATCTCGATCTCGACGAGGCCAAGCGCCGGACGTACGAGATCTACCTGGAACTGGTTCCGACCAAGCTACGGGCGTTCCCCGGCGCCGCGGAGAAGGCCCGGGAATTTCGAGAACAAGGTCTCAAACTGGCGGTCGCCTCCAGCGCGGACCTCATCAAGATCGAGGCCAATCTCGACCAGATCGGCCTGCCGACCAGCTGGTGGAATGCGGTGGTGTCGGCCGAGGACGTGGTGCACAAGAAGCCGGCACCGGACATTTTCCTCGCCGCCGCGCGCAAGCTCGCGATCCCTCCGGCGAACTGCGTGGTGATCGAAGACGCCATAAACGGGGTTCAGGCGGCCCTGGCGGCCGGCATGCGCTGCATAGCCGTCACTCAGACGTTCCCAGCCGCGGCACTCGCCGCCGCCACCTTGATTCGTCCCACGGTGGCATCGATCCGACTGGCGGATCTGGCCGGCGATTCCGCATGAGTCCGGAGGTCCAACGCACTGGGCCCTGGGGTCCATGGATCACGCTGATCCTGGGGTTCACCATCTTCCTGGCCTACGCCATGGCTCAGGGATTGGCGATGGCGCCCCTGGTGATCCTCCAGGCGATGCATGGCGCTCCCCCTCTCATTCTCGGGCGAACCGCCACCAGCGGGCTCAATCTTTCGCTGGGGATTGCCGTCGCCTGTCCGGTGATGCTCTTCAGCTGCGGCGTGTTGGCACACGCGCGACGCGGGCCCCGGATCGGTGAATATTTCGCCTTGAACCCCGTGCCGCGAAAACCGATGTCGGAATGGATCGGCGTGCAGATCGCCGCAGCGCTGAGTCTCTCATTCATCAATGAATCCCTGCAGCGGCCGCCCCCGGAGTTTATCAGCCAGATGTACGATACCGCCGCCTACCGCCCGCTGTTGTGGATGGCCGTCTGCTTTTGTGCCCCCGTTGCCGAGGAGGTGTTCTTGCGCGGATTCTTATACGCCGGGCTGGCGGCGTCGCGCCTTCGGGCGGGCGGCGCCATTGCCGTGACCGCGGTCCTTTTCACGCTGCTCCATATCGCCCAGTACGACTGGGTGGACCTCGGCCAAATCGCCATTATCGGCCTGCTCCTGGGCCTGGCTCGATGGCAGACCGGATCCCTGCTGGTGCCGTTGGCGATGCACATCGCCCTCAACTTCACTTCCCTGACTTTGTTTGCCCTATCGGAGGCCCGACCGTGATGGAATGGAATCGGGTTTTGACACCCGATGATGGTGAATCATCTTCATCGCCCATCATGATGATCCGGCGATTCCTTCTCGCGGGCAGCGCCCTGCTTCTCACCTCCGCTGTCAGCGCCCCCGCCTGGGCTCAGGATTGGGCGAATTGGAGAGGCCCGACCTACAACGGCGCGGCCCCTGAACAGCGTCTCCCAACGAAGTTCAGTCGCACCGAAGGCCTCGCGTGGTCGGCACCGCTTCCAGGCCCTTCCGCCGCCACACCCATCATCTCCGGCAACCGGGTCTTCATCAGCTCCACCGATCCGGGCGCCGGTTCGCTGCTGGCGATGTGCCTCGATCGCCAAACCGGTCGAGAACTTTGGCGCCACAAAGTGGCGGAAGGCATCCACCGTGATGAACGCAGCAATTACGCGTCGCCTTCGCCACTGACCGATGGCAAACATGTCTGGTTCTTCTACGGCCAGGGTGATCTGGTTGCCTACACGGTGGAGGGTACCGAGGTTTGGCGGCGCAATATCCAGACCGATTACGGCGCCTTTGCGTTTCAGTGGACCTTTGCGAGCAGTCCATTGCTTCACGACGGCCGGCTCTACCTTCAGGTTCTCCAGCGCAATGCACCCGTGAACGGACGCGGTCGAACCGACGGTCCGATCGAGTCCTTCCTGTTGGCCCTGTCGCCCACGACTGGAAAGGAACTCTGGAGACACGTTCGACCCAGCGACGCCCGGGCCGAATCACTCGAGGCTTACAGCACTCCGCTTCCCTTCCTTCACAATGGACGCCCCGAAATCCTCATCACCGGTGGCGATTGCATCTCAGGCCATGATCCTTCCACGGGCCGCGAACTCTGGCGGTGGGGAACCTGGAATCCGGAGCGGATCACCCACTGGCGGCTGGTCCCTTCGCCCGCTTTCGGCGGCGGCGTCGTGCTCGCCTGCGGACCCAAGGGTTCGCCCATCTTCGCCATTAAGGCCGGCCAATCCGGAACCCTGCCGGACACCGGCTTCGCGTGGAAAAGCGCCGAACGCGAACTCTCCACCGATGTCTCGACGCCGCTGTTCTACCAAGGACGATTCTTCGTTCTCAACAGCGACCGCCGCATGCTGCTTAAGGTCGAGCCGGCCACCGGTGCGATCCTCTGGAAAGGCGAACTGCCGGGGCGCGCAAAAGTTGAAGCATCGCCCACCGCCGCCGATGGAAAAATCTACCTCATCAGCATGTCCGGTGAAGCCTACGTCGTTGGCACAGGCGACCAATTCGAAGTGCTTCACTCGACACCGATGAGCGATGAAACCGATCGCGACGTCCGCGCTTCAATAGCCATCGCCCACGGGCAACTCTTCCTCCGCACCGGCAAGACCTTGTTCGCTGTTGGCCCCAAATCCTAACGCTTCGGAAAGACGAACAGGCTGGAAGGAAGGACGTGCACGTCAGCGGTGGAACCTACGAGCCGAACCTCCACCGGATCCTGCTCGAACGCCTTGAACCGGCTGCCGTCTGGAAAGCGAAAGAGCGTTTGCTCGGTCTCCCCGAGGTAGGTCACGGATTCCGCCGTGGCCACCCACGCGTTCCGACCGCTGCTTCCAAGCCGCACCGCTTCCGGACGGAAGCCAAACTCCACCGGGGTCCCCACCACCGCCCCCTCCGGCACCATTGCCGCATGCCAGAGACCGGAACGGGTCTCGATCGCCATACCGTCTTCGCGGATCTCGCGAATCACGCCATCCAGCCAGTTGGCCTCGCCAATGAAATCCGCGACAAACCGGTTGGCCGGCTGACGATAGACCGTACGAGGCGGGCCGATCTGTTCGATCACCCCGTCCCGTAACACCGCCATGCGGTCGGCCATCGACAAGGCCTCTTTCTGGTCGTGCGTGACGTAGATGGTGGTAATCCGCGTCTCATCGTGGATGCGCCGGATCTCATCCCTCATCTCCAAACGCAATCGCGCATCCAGATTCGACAAGGGCTCATCGAGCAGGAGGACGTCCGGACGGACCACCAGGGCCCGGGCGAGCGCCACCCGCTGCTGTTGCCCACCGGAAAGCTGGTTCGGTGCGCGATCCGCGTACGCCTCCATGCGCACGGTGCGCAACGCCTCGTCCACGCGTTGCCGCAATTCCCCGGCCGGGACCGAACGAACTTCGAGGCCATAGGCGACATTTTGCGACACCGACAGGTGGGGCCACAAAGCGTAATTCTGAAACACCATGCCGGTGTTGCGCCGGTGCGGCTCCACGCCGTTCATTCGTCGGTCACCGAAATGCAATTCACCGTCGTCCGGTTGATAGAACCCGGCGATCAACCGCAATAACGTCGTCTTGCCACAGCCGGACGGACCGAGCAGGAAGAATAGCTCGCGATCCGCAACCTCAAAGGTGATGTCCCGCAACACCCGGGTCGCACCAAACACTTTGGACACCCGACGTAATTGGACGCGCATGTGTGGGTTTCGAGCGGATTATCAGTGCTCCAACCGGGCCAGCCGACGGTACTTGGCTCGGGCCCAGGATTGCCATTCCGTCCTCTTGGCATTGCGCACCGTTGCATCTCGCCATTGGGCTGTCGCCAGTTCCTTCGCCTCGCCTTCGGTCAATGGCACCCCACCGAATTCGGCTAACGCATCCGCGGGCAGCCCCCGGCTCACCAGCACTCGCCAGGCGGCGCGAAGGTCGTCATGCACATCGACAAAGAGGGCCCCGGCCAGCGTCGCCACCACTCCCCGGCGTTGCTGCGCTTTGCGCGCGTCGTAGCGAAACGCGCTGTTCAGATCGAAGGGCGAGAACTCAATGTTGCTGACACCTCGAAATCGCCCGTAGAGATCCGGACGCACCGGCATGCGTTCGATGGAATAACGCTTCGGTCCTTCGGGATGCCCCCGAGGCAACAGCCACAGCTTCTGACCCGAATCCGAAAGCACATACTCCAGGAACCGGCAGGCGGTGGTCCGATTGGGTGCCCCGCGCAACAGCGCGATACCGTCAGGGTTGATCGCCGTGAAATCCTGCGGCAGCACGAAGGAAAGATTCGATCGACCCGCCGCGGCGATCTGCGTGAAGGCATAAAAATCCACAGCGAGCGCATAGGCGGATTCCCCCAATGCAGCGTCCTTGGCGGTGGTGGAGGAGATGCGGTCGAACCGTCGCGTGTTCCCCGCGATGCGCGTCAGCAGGCGCCAGCCTTCGTCCCATCCCCGGGCTTGCAGGAACGATTCGAACATCACGTGCATGGTTCCGCTGCCGCGCGGATCACCGGCACCCACCCAGCCTTCCAGTCTTGGATCCGCCAGATCCTCCCATCGAGTGACCCTGGGCAACCGGGCCAGCGCCTGTACCCTGAGGTTCTCAAGAATCCCAAAGCTGGAGATCGCCGCGCCATACCAGGTGCCGTCCGCTGCCCTCAATTCAATCCCGGTAACGTCCGAGGCCAATCCCGACACGACTTCGGCCGGTAGCGCACACGGTTCCGCCCAGCGCCGCTCAGCCAATTCATAAAAAGGCTCCTGCCCTCCGCCAAAAAACAGGTCGATGCCAATGCCATCGGCTTTGCGCGCGAATTCCGATTGAACGAAGCGCAACGACTCGGACGAACCACCCACCACCCGCCAGTCGACATCGACCACCTGCCCGAACCGGGATTGGTGCCAGTCGGAGAAGCCACGCTCGAATTCCTCCCGAATGGCCTCATTGTGCGGTGACAGCACCACCACCGTCTCGACCGCACCAGCCGGATCCACCGCTCGCGCGAAGAACCACCCGGCTCCCACGATTCCAAGAATGTCGCGAAACCACGGCACGCGGGGGGAACCATGCCGGACCGCAGACCGGTCCACGAGCCGATTTCCAGGGGAATTCCTGCTTTCCACGTTCACGGCGGCGTGCTTGCAGGAGCCCGGGTCCATCAGGCATCCTGATGGCGGTACCTAGACATCAATAAGTTTATGAACGCCCCCATCCGTGTCGCAGTCACCGGCGCTGCCGGACAAATCGGTTACTCGCTTCTCTTCCGCATCGCTTCGGGTGCCATGTTCGGGCCGAACCAACCCGTTATTCTGCACTTGATCGAGATCGAACCCGCACTGCCCGCGCTTCAGGGCGTGGTCATGGAACTGGACGACTGCGCCTTTCCGCTGCTCAAGGGGGTAGTTCCGACCTCGGACCTCAACGAAGGCTTCAAAGGGGTCAATTGGGCCTTGCTCGTTGGATCCGTGCCGCGCAAACAGGGCATGGAACGTAAGGACCTCCTCGGCATTAACGGCAAGATCTTCGTTGGCCAAGGACAGGCCATCCAGCGCAACGCGGCCAGCGACGTCCGCATCCTGGTGGTAGGGAATCCCTGCAACACCAACTGCCTCATTGCCATGAACAATGCGCGCGCCATCCCGGCCGACCGCTGGCTCGCCATGACCCGACTCGACGAGAACCGCGCCAAATCGCAGCTGGCCAAGAAGGCGAGTGTCGATATCACGGCAGTTACCAACCTCGCCGTATGGGGCAATCACAGCTCGACGATGTTCCCGGATTTCTACAACGCCAAGATCCACGGGAAACCCGTCACCGAGGTGATCGGACACCATGAGTGGCTCCACGGCGATTTCATCGCCACCGTGCAACAGCGCGGTGCCGCCATCATCAAAGCCCGCGGCGCCTCCTCCGCCGCCAGCGCTGCCAATGCCGTGGTGGATACCGTCCGCTCCGTGGTCAATCCCACCCCGGCCGGCGACTGGACCAGCGTGTGCATCTGCTCCGACGGCAGCTACAACCTGGAGAAAGGCCTGATCTGCTCGTACCCGATCCGCAGCGACGGCAAGAAACTCGAAATCGTCCAGGGCCTGCCGATCAATGAGTTTTCCCGACAGAAAATCACCGGCACCGTGAACGAACTCAAGGAAGAGCGCGAGATGGTGAAGGAGCTCATCCCAGCCTGACACACGTGTTCCAGCGCAGCCCGCGGTCGGGCTGCCTTCCTTTCCTTACCCCGAACGCCGCCGCCGGTCCATGCAACCGGTCGCGGCGTTCGTCGTTTGCCGCCTACTTCTCCGTCGGCAGATGTTGGACACCCAGTTTCGCCGGATCTTCGATGTCGAACTGCAACGTCGTACGGGAATCCGTCTGGTCATCGCGGATTTCCATGTCCCGCAATTCGTATCGGCTCCCGACCCGCGCAAAACTCCCGGGTGAAAACTCCTTCAACAACCGGTCCTGCGCATCATAGGCCTCGGCTCGGACAATGCCTCCCGTTTCCACGTCAACCCAGGTCAACACCCGGCGATAGCCGCCGGCCGCCACCTGCGGATTCACGCTCTCCAGCACGTCACAGGTTCGCGTGCGGCGTGTCTCACGACCCGTGACGCGCTGCTCCGGCCAGTGCAGAAAAACCATACCCAGGTCAACAAACCAGAAATCCGTTCCGGCAAACGCTGCAAACATCTCATCTGGACGCTCCGGCCGCGACTCCGTCACCCGCCCGTCTCCTGAAGCCCGGTGCAGGATAAAATGCGGTGCCGCGTTCTCGGGATTCACCACGGTAAGACTTTCGCGGCGGCCATCCGGGAATCGGGCGTTGTAAACCGTGCTCCAAGCGGCGCCGTTGGTGCCCAAAGCCACTCGCACTTCGACCGGCAGGGAAAGGCGACGCCCGTCCGCGGCGCGCACGCGAAGCGTCCCCGTGGTCACACTCGCGGTGGCCGGGCGCTGACTGCGTACGGACGCCGCCAGTGCCTGGCCACGCGCGGCATCCCGGCTTTCGGCGGCCCCCACACTCACGCCCAGTCCGCAGACCAATGCCAGCCACCACCTCAACGCCCATGCGGGTGCGTTGAGAGGGCGAATCGAAACCGCCGCAGGCTCGTCCGAACACAGCGGGTGCCCCACGGCGGGAATGGCGGTGGGAGCCGTGGGCATGGGTCCCACGAGCGTCTTGGCAAAGGATTTCATCTCAATGGATGGCGGTCGGCTTGCGGCGGGGAGCTTCCTGCCGCGACGGAATCACCGGCGCAGGCCGGATCGCCTGCGGAAGCGCATCCGCCACCGATGCGACGAATATAGCCTGAACCTGATTCAAAATCTCCCCGGGCAGTTCGGGCAGGTCCTTGCGGTTGGCTTCGGGCAGGATGATGCGTCGGACGCCATTTCGAAGGGCTGCAAGAACCTTTTCCTTGATGCCGCCTACGGGAAGCACGCGCCCGCGCAGGCTGATCTCCCCGGTGACCGCGGTATCCGCGCGCGCGCACCGACCGCTGAACAACGAAGCCATCGCGACGCACAACGCCAACCCGGCGCTGGGCCCATCCTTGGGAGTCGCACCGGCGGGAACATGGATGTGGAGATCGAAGCGTTCGTGGTCCCCCACGGTCATGCCAAAGGGCTCCGGCTCGCTGCGCAGCAGACTCAGCGCGGCGTGAGCGCTTTCCTTCATCACATCACCAAGAGAGCCGGTCAGTGTCAGCTTGCCGCTCCCGGCCATACGGCTCGCCTCGATGTGCAACAACTCCCCGCCAACCGGCGTCCACGCCAATCCCAGCGCGATACCAGGCTGGGTGATCGGAGTGCGACCGTTGTCCGCGAAACGAGGCGGCCCTAACAGCACCGGCAAATCGTCGGCGTGAACATCGAAAGGACGTTTGACCTTGCCACCATCGGCCAGGCGTCTCGCCGCTTTGCGCAGGACCCCTGCAATTTCCCGGTTCAATTGCCGGACGCCAGCTTCGCGCGTGTAGTCCTCCACGATGCGGCGCAGGGCCGACGCGTGCAGGCGGATATCGCGAACCTTGAGCCCGTGTTCCTCAAGTTGACGAGGCAGGAGGTGCTTTCGAAGGATCTGGAGCTTTTCGTCGAGAGTATAGCTCGGCAGTTCGATCACTTCGAGGCGGTCGCGCAAGGCGGGATGAACGGGTTCCAGCCAATTCGCTGTGGTGATGAACAGCACACGCGATAGATCGAATGGCAATTCGAGGTAGTGATCGGTGAACGCTCGGTTTTGCTCAGGATCGAGAACCTCGAGCAGCGCGGCGGCAGGGTCTCCCCGGAAATCGCTGCCCAACTTGTCCAATTCGTCGAGCAGCATCACCGGATTCCGACTCCCGGCTCTCCGCAATGCCTGCAGAATACGCCCGGGCATGGCCGCCACATAGGTGCGGCGATGACCTCGAATCTCAGCCTCGTCCCGCATTCCACCCAGCGAGATCCGCGCAAAGTTCCGTCCCAACGCCTCCGCCAGACTCCTGCCCAGCGAGGTCTTGCCCACGCCAGGCGGGCCCACCAGGCAAAGAATCGGCGCACGGGAATCCGGCTTGAGCTTCATCACCGACAGAAACTCAAGGAGCCGGTCTTTCACCTTTTGGAGCCCGTGATGCTCGCGATCCAGCAACGCCGCTGCAGCCTTGAGATCCAATCGGTCAGTCGTCAGCCGGTTCCACGGCAACTGCAGCAACCAATCCAGGTAGCTCCGCAGCACCGTGTGTTCGGCGACCGCGGTTGGTATGGTGGTCAGCCGATCCAATTCCCGCAGGGCCACCAACCGGACCTCCTCCGGCAAATTCGCGGCCTCGATCTCCTGGCGAAGAGTGTTCCACTCGGCCTGAGCCGGATCTGTCTCCCCCAACTCCCGACGAATGACCCGCAGTTGTTCGCGAAGAAAATAGTCCCGCTGGCTCTTCGTCAGCGTGGAGGTGACCTCATCCTGGATCTTTGACCCGAGGACATTAAGCGCGAGTTCGCGTTCCAGCAGAGGCGCCAATCGGCGGAGTCGATCGCCCACCGAGGGATTCGCCAGCAGACGCTGCTTTTCCGACAGCTTCAGGTTGAGGGCCCCGGCGACCATGTCGCTGAACCTGCCAGGGTCGCTGAGATTCATGGCGGCCAGCTTGATGTGCTCGCTCACGGGCTGGCCGGCCTTGAGGATCTCCTGGAATCGATTGTGCAGGGTCTGCGTCAGCTCCAGGGTCTTCGAAGATTCATCCGGCTTCTCCGGCAACAGCTTCACCTTGGCGCGCAAATACGGTTCCCGGGCGACGAATCGCCCGACCCGCACGCGATGCAATCCCTCGACCAGGATGCGCGCTGTGTTGTCGGGGTACTTCAGCATCTTCAAGACGCGCGCCGCACACCCCACTTCATAAAGGTCTTCCGGAGCCGGATCGGCCACATCCTCCCGCTTCTGAAGCACCAGACAAAGCAATCGATCCCCGGCCACCACGTCATCCACGAGTCGCACACTGGCGCCGGAATCGACGAGCAAGGGCGAGATGTTACCGGGGAAGATGACGATGTCCGAGAGCCCGAGGACAGGAAGATTCTCAGGCAGCTCGGCGGGCGACGCCGAATCGCCGGGGGTCACGCCGGTCTCCTGGACCAAACCGACAAATTCGGAGTCAAGGCCGCCCATGCCGGAAGAGTGGCTTCAGCCGCAACGAGCGCAACTCGTCGGTGGCATCCCGCGAAGACAAAAGCTCGAAGTCAGGCGACTTCAATGCGCTGCGGTCCGTCCCCAGAGGTTCCCGCCCGGGTGAACTCAATGCGCAAGAACCCATTCAAATACACCGCCCTCGCGCTACCCATGTCGAGGCCCTGGGGCAACTCGACGGACGCTTCAAACGCCCCATACTCGATCTCCATCATCAGAAACCGGCAACCCGGGGCCCTCGGGGTGTCCCGGCGCAGACCACGGATACGCAAACGGTTGCCTTCCACCGTCAGGGTCAGATCCTCACGCCGAATCCCCGCCAATTCCGCCTTCACCACGACGCCGTCATCATGGCTGAAAACATCCATGTTCGGCACCCAAGCCACTCCATTCCCCGCCGCCTTCATAGGCGCTTGCGGTCGAGTGGTGACGAATTGAGTGGCAGTGCTGATCTTCGAGGAAGCCATGCCCAGTGCCCGTAGGCTACGCTACCGTTCGACACCACGCAAGCCACTGTCCCAAGGAATCTCCAAACCCCCTTCCGATCCCTCGCCTCTTCCCAGGTCCATCCGGCCCTATCCCAACATGGGCCTCCACCGTTTTCCACGCTCCTGTTCATCACGGCTTCGTCATGCCTTTGGACACGCTTTCGCCCGCCGATCGCGGCTCATGCACACGGGGCGACAAGCCCAGGCGCGTCGTTCCACAACATCCGCCGCCACAGCCGCCGGCCTTTTTCGCCCGCCATTGGGACCTTATCCACAGGCCCAATGCCAAGCCCACGATCCCCAACGTTGCCCATTGCTGCCAGTCCACCCACGCACCATACCACCCCATGTCGATCCGCCAAGCCCAGCTCTGTACCCGCCCTTCCACCCATTCTGCACTCGCGTGAACCACGCGGTCTTCGATAGAATCCCCTCCCTTGGGCGGTTCGACCTCCGCGACCGGGGCGGCCTCCCTCCTGGCCCGCTTCGCGACGACTCCGCTCCTCCGCGCGGAGAAGGGAGCCTTTTGTCGCGTCCCAGGTTTGGCCGAAGCTTCCCACCCGCTCCTCGCCGCCGTCCTGAACCGCCTTCACCCGGGATCTCCCATCGTCCTGGTGGTCGATGGGCTGAAAACCCAGGAATCCGCCCTTCAGGACCTCCAGACCTGGCTCGGCGATCCCACCGATCACCGCCAAGTGCTGGCATTTCCGGATTGGGAAATCCTGCCGCATGAACCGAAACTTCCCCACGTTGACGTCATCTCCGAGCGCCTGGCCACGCTGATCCGCCTCTCCGATCCGCATCCCAATTCCCCTGCGCCCTTGATCGTTGCGACGGTCACCTCCCTCATCCAACGAACCTTCACCCCGCAGGATTTTCAAACCCGACTCCGGCAGCTGCGCCTTGCAACCCACTCGGATCCCCTCGACCTGGTCGAATGGCTCGAGGACCAAGGTTACGAACCTGAAGCGCAGGTGACCCAAAAAGGCACGCTCTCCCTTCGCGGCGGAATCGTCGACGTCTGGCCTCCATCGGCCGCCTGGCCCGTCCGCATCGAATTCTTCGGGAACGATGTCGATTCCATCCGCGAGTTCGATCCACTGACCCAGCTCACACGCGATCGTCTCGACCAAATCACCATCGGGCCGGCGGGGGAACTCGGACTCCTCCGCCGCCTCGTTAACTCCGGCACCAACCCCGACGCCGTCCGGCTCGGCCACCTTCTGGACCACCTTCCGGCCGGAACGCAGTTTCTTCTGAGCGAACCGGACCGACTCGAGGACCGCATTGACGCATATACTTCTCAGATTCCTTCGGGGGATGTTTTTCATCTCCCTTGGCCAGAGTTTCGCGCCGTCTCCGTGGCCCGAGGGGACGCTTGGATTGGATGCGACAGTGCCGACCCGGTTTCTGCATCGGATTCAGAATCCACGGCCGTCTCCATCGATCCGCCCTGCGCGGAGCAAACCCGACCCCGAATCATTGGGCTCGAAGTTTTCCGGCCCTTGGGCCAGCGCGCTCCCGAACCGGCCGTAGCCGAGGCCCAACGTCGCGAATTCCTCCACCAACTGCACCGTTGGACCCGTCAAGGCCTGGAGGTCCACCTGTTCTGCAACAACGACGGCGAACGCCAGAGGTTCTCGGAGGTCTGGAAAGAACACGGCTTTGGCGACCTATCGACCACCGAGCCCGCTCCGTCCGCAGCCCGTCCAACCTCCGATGCCGACGCCGGCCGGATCCACGCCCATCTCGGCGCCTTGTCCCGCGGATTCGTGTGCGAAGCGGCCAGGCTCGTCATCGTCACCGACGCCGAGATCTTCGGTCGCTACAAAGTGCTGCGTCCGCGCCGATTGAAGGCTGCCCAAGGCCAAGTCACCCGCTCCCTGCTCGATATCGATTTCACGGAATTCGAGGAAGGCGACTTGGTCGTGCATGTGGAGCACGGCATCGGGCGATTTGTCGGGCTCCAAATTGCTCCCGCAACTCCGGGCCATCGCGGCACGGTGACGAAACCAGGATCCGAATGCCTGGTGATCGAATACGCCGCCGCCGACCCCGAGGCTCCTTCCCCGCGACTGTATGTTCCAGTCTCGGAAGCCCACCTGGTCAGCAAATACGTCGGGGCCGGAAAAGTCCGACCGCCGCTCAATACCCTCGGTGGAACCCGGTGGGCCAAGGCCAAGAAGGAGGCCGAACGCGCGGTCGCCGATCTGGCGGCCGAATTGCTCGAGATCCAGGCCGCGCGCGAAACCCAACCCGGCCACCCGTTTCCTGCCGACAGCCCTTGGCAGCGCGAATTCGAGGCGGCCTTCGTGTACGAGGAAACGGCCGACCAATGGCGCGCCATCGAAGCCACCAAGCAGGACATGGAACGTCCACGCCCCATGGACAGACTCATCTGCGGCGACGTCGGCTTCGGAAAGACCGAGGTTGCCATCCGCGCCGCATTCAAGGCCGTCATGGGCGGCAAACAGGCGGCGATCCTCGTCCCGACGACCGTGCTCGCCCAGCAGCACTTCCACACGTTCTCCGAACGGATGAGTGACTATCCGGTCCAGGTCGAACTCTTGTCCCGCTTTCGCACCCGAAAAGAACAAACCGCCACCCTCGAAAAACTCGCCGTCGGAACCGTTGATATCATCATCGGAACCCACCGACTCCTGCAAAAGGACGTTCAATTCAAGGACCTCGGCCTGGTGGTGATCGACGAAGAACAGCGATTTGGCGTGCTCCACAAGGAGCGCTTCAAACTCCTGCGACGCACCGTCGATGTGCTGACCCTCAGCGCCACGCCCATCCCGCGAACCCTGTATCTCGCCCTGAGCGGCGCCCGCGACATGAGCACGATCGAAACACCGCCCCAGGACCGGCTTCCGGTCGAGACCGTTGCCATCGCCTATGACGAACGCATCATCCGCGACGCCATCCAGCGGGAACTGAACCGCCAGGGCCAGGTCTTCTACCTCCACAATCGGGTCAATACCATCGACGCCGTTGCCACCAAACTGAAAGCCCTCGTGCCCCACGCCCGCATCGTGGTCGGTCACGGACAAATGGACCCCGACGATCTCGAGGAGGTCATGTCCCGCTTCGTCAGCGGAGAAGCCGACATCCTTCTCTCCACCACCATCGTCGAGAGCGGTCTCGATATTCCCAACGCCAACACCATCATCATCGATCGCGCCGATCGCTTCGGACTGAGCGAACTCTACCAACTCCGCGGCCGCGTCGGCCGTTACAAGCATCAAGCCTATGCATATCTGGTGATTCCGCGGCATGCTCAGCTCCTCGGCGAAGCACGCAAACGCATCGCCGCCATCCGCCAGTACTCGAGTCTTGGCAGCGGCTTCAAGATCGCCATGCGCGACCTGGAAATCCGTGGCGCCGGAAATCTGCTGGGCCCCCAGCAAAGCGGGCACATCACCGCCGTCGGATTCGACCTCTATTGCCAGTTGCTCAAACAGAGCATCAGTGCCCTCAAGGGCGAAAAAGTGCGTCCCCGCGTCGAGGTGCAGGTTCGACTCGATTTCCTGGCCCTTCATCCCGCGGAAGAACCGCTGTCCGAACGGCCCCCTGTCGCCCCCCACGAATCCCGCGTCCGCCCAACCGACCCGCCGACGTCAGGCCGACCGACCCGTGCGGTTGCCGGCCTGCCCATCCCGTACGTGCCCGATCCCAAACAACGGGTGGAGATTCATCGAAGAATCGCCCAAGTCACCCTGCCCACCGAGTTGCGCGATTTGAAATCGCAACTGCTCGATCGCTTCGGACCAATCCCGCCTCCCTTGGAACTCCTCCTGCAAGTCGCAGAACTCCGCCTCGTCGCCGCGGCTGTCGATGTCACCGCCATCGAGGCGCGCGACGAGAAGCTCATGCTTACCCGCAACGGCGACCTGGTCCAACTGGGAGGCCGATTCCCGCGTCTGACAAAGAAGGAACCCAAAGCCCGCCTTTCCGAGATCCGGCGCTTCCTTGGCTCCCTTGCCCCTCTGGGAGCACCCACCCGCGCCCGCCCCGTTTCCTGACCGCAACCCTGTCGCCTCACTCCCATGCCTTCTCCATCTCCTTCTCCCATACCTGATCCCGCGCCCGACGCGGCGAGCCCTCCGCCTAAGTTCGGTCGAACCTTCTGGATCCTGAACACCATCGAGATGGGAGAACGCCTGGCTTACTACAACCTCCGGGTCATGGCGCCCATCTACATCATGCAGGCGGACAACCCCGGAGGCCTCCATCTGACGGCAGGGGATAAAGGGACGATCTACGCCTGGTGGGCCGCCTTCCAATCGCTGCTACCAATCGTGACCGGAGGGTACGCCGACCGCTTCGGTTACAAGCGCACTCTGGCCTTCTCCCTCGCCCTCATGATGGCGGGCTACATCATGATTGCCTTGCTGCGAGACGTCCCGTTTATCAGCAACTATTGGGGCTTCTTTTTGGGCATCCTTGTCCTCGCCACCGGTACCGCCTTCTTTAAACCGAGCCTCCAGGGGTCGCTGGCCCAAAACCTGACCAAGGCGAATTCCTCAATGGGATGGGGCGTCTTTTATTGGGTGGTCAATGTCGGGGCCTTCATCGGCCATTACCTGCCATCGGCGATGCTCGCCCTCAGCATGTTCCTGCCCGGCCCGCTCCATGGTGAGGCGAACTCGCCCGACGCCTGGCGCAATCTCTTCCTCGCCTCGGCCCTCTTTACCGCATTCAACCTCCTCCTCCTGCCAACCTACCAGGACGTCCCCTCGGGAGCTTCAAAGGCGGAATCCATCCTCCAGGTCCTCGGAAAAACGATCTCCAACATTCTCGACGCACGCCTCATCGCCTGGCTCCTCATCATGTCGGGATTCTGGATGATGATGTACCAACTCTGGGACCTGCAGCCGAATTTCATCGCTGACTGGGTGGATAGCAGGCCCATGGCCGAGCGCCTCGCTTGGCTCCCGGAAAACCTCCACCGCGTTCTTGTCGAATCCACCTCGCGCGGTCCCCAGATCCCCCAACAGGTCCTCCTCAGCGCCAATTCCCTCTTCATTATTCTAGGAGTTCTACCCGCCGCCTGGCTCACCCGGCGGATGCGGACCCTGGAAGCCATGCTGATCGGCATGCTCACCGCAACGGTCGGCGTTCTCGTCGCCGGCCTGACCATGAGCGCGTGGATCCTCGTCCTTGGCATCCTCTGCTTCTCCATTGGCGAGATGACCACCGGTCCGAAGAAGAACGAGTATCTCGGCCTCATCGCGCCCCCAGGCAAAAAAGGCCTCTACCTCGGCTACGTCAACATCCCGGTCGGCGTCGGTGTGTATGCGGGGTCCAAGATCGCCGGCTATGTCTACGGACACTTCGGCGAAAAGGCCGTCCTCGCCCTGCGGTACCTCGCCGAAAAAACCTCTTTCGGGGAAGGCAAGGGCTGGAATGGAGACATCTCCCAGTTGGAGGCTGTCCTGGGGGTGAAACGTACCGAAGCCATGGCCAAGCTCAGCGAGGTGACCGGTATGGACGCCTTCACGGCGACACAGACCCTCTGGGACACCTACCACCCGCAACTCTACGTGTGGATTCCCTTCGCCGCCGTCGGTGTGGTCTCGGCCCTGTGCCTTTGGATCTTTGGCCGAATGGCAAAACGGTGGAGCGACATGAATGCCTGACGCCCTCGGCGCCCGTCAGCGAACAGGTACGCCGCCAACCGCCGTATGGCAGGCGGCGCCCGTCGCCAGGTCGGGGCTAAGATACGGAATCCCCAGCGACAAACCTCGCAGGACCAGCAGGCCGCCGACGATCGCGACGCTCACCGGCACCAGGTGCCGAAGACGAAGTCGAACGGAAGCCGGTACGAGTTGGCCGCAGAAACTGATTCCCAGCATCATCGGAAGGGTACCGAGTCCAAAGACGATCATGTAGGTCGCCCCATCCCACACACTTTCCATCGTCGCCGCCCCAGCGCCCGCCGCATAAACCAAACCACAGGGCAGAAGTCCGTTCAGCGCGCCCAACAGGCTCAGCGATAGAAGCCCGCGACGCCGCAACAATCCCGCCATCGCCATCTTAAGTCGGCCCACCACTTTCACCGGCCAGGCCAAACCGGTCATCGCCCGGGGCGAAACCACCAGCGCCGACAGCATCACCACGCCGAGGACCAAGGACACACCTCGCTGCCAACCCGCGATCGCCAACCCTCTTCCCGCCAATCCCGCCACGATCCCAATGACGGCATAGGTGGAGATGCGCCCACCCTGGTACGCCAGACGGCCGACGACGAAACCTGCATTCGACGTTCCGGACCGGGGCAAAGCGAGCATCAGCGGTCCGCACATGCCCGCGCAGTGCAGACCACCCAACAACCCCAGAAGCCATGCCGTCCAAAGATGCATCGTATCCCTCGTCGTCGTCCCGGCGGCCTCTTCATTAGAGCTTCGCCGGTTCCTCTCGGGCCGAAACCACCAACTCCCGATCGGCGAAATACTCCAAACCGCCAACGGACCAACCCAATCGCACCTTCCAAAGGCCGGCTGCCAGTTCCGCACCGGACAGAGCTTGGCGCCCCTCCCCGTCCACCACGATCCCATGCGAATGATCGTCCGTGGCCTGCGCCGGGCGGTAGAATTCAATTCTCCCCGTCGCCCCAGCCGACGCGTGTTCCCGCGGGAGCTGGATGCGGACCTGGCGTGTAACTCCGTCGAAAGCGACTCCGATCTGATCGGCGAACGGTTCGGTCCGCTGCAGTTGATCTACCCGGGCCTGGTAGCGAATCTCCTGTTCGTAATAGTCCTTCGCGACCAGGTCGACGCGATCGGCACTGGCGGCCACAATCATCGCGGCAATGCCGGAGATGAACACTGCGAACGCGGCGATGATGCCGTAGGGCCAGGGATTAAAGCGGTGGTTTTCAGATTTCATGGCTGGGTGACGGTGGATGCCCTGGGTCCGACAAAGACGGTCTTCAGTTTCTCGATGCGTTTCTCGCCGTGGTAGACGCCGATTTGCAGTGGATGATTTCCGGAACGCAGCACGGAGGGGTCCAGTTCGATGAGGACCGAGACTTCGACCAACTTCTCCGCCGGAATGCGCAGGTCACGACCCATCACGCGAATCTCTCCCTGCACGTTCTCCAACTTCATCTCCACCGGGATCTCCCGGTGCGTCTTGTTCACCAGCTTCACCACGTAAAGGTTCGAGATCTTTCCGTTCGGCATCTGCTGGAACAACGCGCCGGGCGCGCGCAACAGCGTCGTCTGCACTTCCGACCGGGTGAACAGCAGGTAAAGAAAGAGGGCGATCAACGCAACCAACACGACCCCGTACCCGATCAACCGCGGTGTCGCCCGGAGCTTTTCACCGCGTTCGATGCCGTTCAACGAGGCATACCGAATCAAACCCGTCGGACGCCCCACTTTCGACATCACGGAGTCGCAGGCGTCGATGCACGCGGTGCAGTTCACACATTCCATCTGCGTTCCGTCTCGGATGTCGATGCCGGTAGGACACACCGTCACGCATTGCTTGCAGTCGACGCAGTCCCCTTTGCCGGCCTCCTTGCGTTGTGCCGGGGTCTCCTTGCGATGCAGGATCCCACGGTGCTCGCCACGCTTGTGGTCGTAGGCGACCACGATGCTGTTCTCGTCGAGCAACGTCGATTGAAAGCGGCCGTAAGGGCAGATGAACGTGCAGGCCTGCTCGCGAAACCGAGCGAAAATTCCATAGAAGATCAGCGTGAAGAGCACCATGAAGGTCAGGCCCTTCAGATGATTCATCGGGTTGTCGGTAACTATCTTCTGCAGTTCCTCGGTCCCGATGATGTATGCCAGCAAGGTATTGCCGATGAGGAACGACAGACCGAAGAACACCGCCTGCTTGCCCACCTTCTTCGCGATCTTCGAAGCCGTCCACGGCGCCTTGGCCAGGGCCTTCTGCTGATGCGAATCGCCCTCGATCCAATACTCGATCCGCCGGAACACCATCTCCATGAGCACCGTCTGCGGGCACGTCCAACCACACCACAACCGCCCGAAGGCCGCGGTGAAGATGACGATGCCTGTCAGGAAGACCAGCATCGCAACGGCGAAGATCGGCAGGTCCTGCGGCCAGAACACCTGGCCGAGAATCACGAACTTGCGCTCCACGATGTTGATCATCAACAGCGGGTTGCCCTGGATGCGAATAAACGGGCCCGCGAACATGATCACCAGGAGCACCCAACTCACCATCTTCCGCGCGTCGTAGAGCTTCCCCTTGGGCTTGCGCGGGTGGATCCACATCCGCCGCCCTTCCTTGTCCGCGGTCGCCAGGTGATCGCGGAAATCGCTCCAATCCACCTTCTTCAGCACAGTGCTGCCGGCATCCGGCGATGGCACCGTTGGGAGGGCGCTCGGATCTTTGAGTTCGGTCTTCACAACGACAGTACGACTACTACACGCCAGCAACGCGTGCCACTCCAACGATCACCAGGATCCCTGAATCCCTCCCACCCCCCATCCTCCCCGCTTCCTCCGCTCTGCCCCAAGAAGCCGAAGGAGCCATCAGGAGGGAGGGAAATCAGGCTGTCTCCTCCATCCGCGCCTTACTCGAATTCGCTTGGTCCGGTCGGCGCCGGAGCCAGGTTCTCGGGCGGCTTCGGATTCGGGGGCTTCGTGCCGCGCAGTGTATAGATATAACTGGCTACGGCATGGATGTCCTGGGGCTGAAGGACTCCCTTCCACATGACCATTCCCTTCTCCGGCACCCCGTTCCAAATCACTTTCAGATTGTCACTGAACTTGGGGCCGTGGATCCAATAATCGTCCGTCAGATTGGGCCCCACCAATCCACCGGCGTCAGGCCGGTGGCAGGGCGCGCAGAGCGTCATGAAGGTCTGTTGGCCCTGGGTGAGAATGGCCTGGTCAGTCGCAGGCTGCATGCTGCCCAGCCCTTCCTCAAATCGCGCGAGGGCCACGGACTTTATCTTGTCCCCGCGCTCCATTTCCTTCGTGTATTCCGCGGCTTGCAGGTCGCCCGCCTTCAGAACGTGATAGTACACCAGGTAGATCGCCGCAAAGGCGGTCGTCAGATAGAAAAGCCACACCCACCAACGGGGGAGCTTGTTGTCGAGTTCGCGGATGCCGTCGGCCTCGTGGGGCAGCAACAACGGATCCTGATCCTTGGAGTCATTCATGGGCGATATCGATGTGAGGGTTCGAATCTTGCGAACGCAGGGTGTCGTCGTGGAGCGGGAGCCTGCCGATGTCGTCGAGGCGCTGCCGATTCAGGCGAAACGCCCAGATCAGCATGCCAATGAAGAACACGAAGAACAGGCTGACCGAGGCGATGCCATACGCCTCGATCCCGCCAATATGCGTCAGGACATTCTTGATCATGGCTCTCAGTTCTTGGGTTGCGCCTTGATGTCAGTCCCCAGCCTCTGCAGGTAGGCGATGAGGGCGATGATCTCGCGGTCAGGCTTGGCGTCCTGCACCATGCCGGTCTTCAGCCCGTCCACCACCGCCTTGGCCTGGGTCTCCAACTCCTTCTGCGCCGTCGCCTCATATCCGTCCGGATACGGCACGCCCACCTTGCGCAATGCCTTGATGCGCGACGGAAGCGAGGTGGTGTCCAGCTTCTGGCTCAGCAGCCATGGATACGGCGGCATCACCGACCCCGGCGAGGTCGTGTTCGGGTTCTCCATGTGGTTGTAATGCCACGCATTCGGATACTTGCCGCCCACACGGTGCAAATCGGGACCGGTGCGCTTGGAACCCCACAGGAACGGATGGTCGTAAACGTATTCGCCGGCTTTCGAGTACTCGCCGTAACGCTCCGTCTCTGAACGGAACGGGCGCACCATTTGGGAATGGCACCCGACACAGCCTTCGCGGATGTAAATGTCCCGGCCCAGCACTTCCAGGGCCGTGTAGGGTTTGACGCTGGTGATGGTGGGCACGTTGCTCTTGATCAGGTACAGCGGCACAATCTCGATCAGGCCGCCGACCAGGATCGCCACCGTGGCGAGGATGGTGAACAGGGCCGGCTTCGATTCGAGCCAGCGGTGTCCGCCTTCCTTTCCATGAGCACCGTGTCCATCGTCCAGCGCGGGAGCCTGCACCTCGTCATCGGTGACGGGCTGGCCGGACTTCGCGGTCTTGTAGAGGTTATAGGCCATCACCACCACTCCCAGGATGAAGAGGGTTCCGCCCACCGCGCGCAGACGATGCATGGGAAGCAGACGGATCACGGTCTCCAGGAAGTTCGGGTACTGCAGGAATCCGTCGGCGGTGAACTGCTTCCACATCAAACCCTGCGTCACCCCGCTGAAGTACATGGGAACCGCGTAGAACATGATGCCCAGCAGCCCGAGCCAGAAGTGGTAGTTGGCCAACTTCACCGAGTAGAGCTTGGTCTTGTAGAGCCGCGGGAAGAGCCAGTAGAGCATGCTGAAGGTGAGGAATCCGTTCCACCCCAGCGCGCCCGTGTGCACGTGCGCGATCGTCCAATCGGTGAAGTGCGACAACGAATTGACGCTCTTGATCGAGAGCACCGGCCCCTCGAGCGTCGACATTCCGTACGCGGTCACCGCCACCACCATGAACTTCAGCATCGGATCCTGGCGCACCTTGTCCCACGCACCGCGCAGCGTCAGAAGCCCGTTCAGCATGCCGCCCCACGAGGGCGCCACCAGCATCACCGAGAACACCATGCCCAGGGACTGCGCCCAGTCCGGCAGCGCCGTGTACAGCAGGTGATGCGGTCCCGCCCAGATATAGAGGAAGATCAGCGCCCAGAAGTGGATGATGGAGAGCCGATAGGAAAAAACCGGCCGCTCCGCGGCTTTCGGCAGGAAGTAGTACATCAGGCCCAGGTACGGGGTGGTCAGGAAGAAGGCCACCGCGTTGTGCCCATACCACCACTGCACCAAGGCATCCTGCACACCGGCGTAAATCGAATAGCTCTTCAGCGGTCCCGCCGGCATTTCCAGCGAGTTGAAGATGTGCAGCACCGCCACGGTGATCGCCGTTGAAATGTAGAACCAAATCGCCACGTACATGTGGCGCTCGCGGCGTTTGATGATGGTCCCAAACAGGTTCACCGCAAACACCACCCAGACCAGCGCGATCGCGATGTCGATCGGCCACTCGAGTTCCGCGTACTCCTTGCTCGTGGTGATCCCCAACGGAAGGGTCACCGCCGCCGCGACGATGATCAGGTTCCACCCCCAGAAGTTCACCCAACTCAAGGTGTCGCTGAACATGCGCGCCTTGCAAAGGCGCTGCAGCGAGTAATAGATGCCCATGAACATGCCATTGCCAACGAAGGCGAAAATCACCGCGTTGGTATGCAATGGCCGCAACCGCCCGAAGGTCGTGTACTGCAGGTTCAGGTTGGCTCCCGGATAAAAGAGCTGGATCGCAGCCAGCAGTCCGGCCGTCATGCCGACGATGGCCCATATCACCGTCGCGATCGCGAAGGCCCTCACGATCTTGTTGTCGTAGCGGAATGTCTGAACGTTCATGGATGCTTGGGTTTGGGGGATTGGCGGATGGACCCGGCCTTCGGAGCCGGATCGTCCACGAGCATGCGCATCGCCGGGGTGGTCGTGTCCTCGAACTGCCCCGAACGGGACGCCCAAATGAACACAGCCAAAAACCCGCCGGCCAACAACAGGCTCGCCAGGATTAAAAGGATAATGACTTCCATAGGTGTCTATGTCGCAGGTTCAACGGCCGGTACCCGGCCCGCTGACGCCCCCAGGGCGCCTTCGGTCTTCTCAACCGCCGTCGTCGCCAATCCGCAGCGGCGCGCGGTCCATCGCGTCGCGCCCACAGCGAACAACACCACCGTCACCGAACTCAAAGGCATCAGGATCGCGCAGATCACCGGCGATAAAATCCCCGCCGCGGCGATCGACACGCCGATCACGTTGTAGGCCCCGGAAATCATGAAGCCCGCGCGTACCACCCGGGCCGTTCGCCGGGAGAACTCCAAGACCGATCCCAAGTTCGAGATGCGCGGCGAATCCAGGATCACGTCGCTGGCCGGGGAGAATTTCCCCACCCCTTCCACCACTGCGATCCCCACGTCGCCCTGCCGCAAGGCGCCCGCGTCATTCAGTCCGTCGCCCACCATCATCACCTTGCGCCCACCCGCTTGCAGTTGCTTGATGAAGGCCAGCTTGTCCTGCGGGCTAAGGTTGAAATGCAGCCGCGCCCGATCGCCGAACAACGACTGAAACCGGTCGCGCTCATGGGCGTTGTCACCGCTCAACAACGCCAATTCGTAGCGGTCGGAAAGGGATTCCATCAATTGGTCCACCCGAGGCCGCAACCGATTCGAAAGAACCATCACCCCGCGCGCCCGGCCATCGATCCCCACGTGGACAGCGCTGCCGGCCGGCACTTCCGGCCAATCCCCCGTGACACCGTGGCTCTCCATCCAAGCCTTCGAACCCGCCACCACCTGACGACCCGCCACGATCGCCTTCATGCCCCGACCCGGTACTTCTTCGAATCCGGCCACATCAAGTGCCATGCCGGGTGCGGTTCCCAAAGCCGCCGCAATGCGGCGCGCGTAGGGATGCGTCGATTGTCGGCACAAGGCTGTCACCAACGCCGACTCGTTCGGCTCCAACGGCTCGCCATGTCGGCTCAACCCTGGCGCCTCGGTATCGGTGAGAGTGCCGGTCTTGTCGAAAGCCAGGGTGTCCACCACCGCCATGTTCTCCACCACTTGGCCGTTGCGCAGAAAGATGCCCAACCGCGCCAACACCCGCTGGGCTGTTCCCAAGGTGAACGGCGCCGCCAATGCCAGCGCGCAAGGACAAGCCACGATCAGGACCGAGGTGAAAGCCTTCAAAGCCCGACCCGGCTGTCCGGCGACCAGCCACCCCGTCACCGCGGCAAGGGCAATGCACACCACGATCACCGTGAAACGGCGGCTGTACCGGTTGGTCAGCGTTTCCAGACTGTTGTCGCGCTGCTTGCGGAAGGCCTCGTCATTCCACAGCGAGGTCAGATAGCTCTGAGAGACGGGCTTCACCGTCTCCAACTCGATCGCCCCACCCACCTGACGTCCTCCGGCGTAGACGTGGTCCCCGATCACGCACGGCACGGGATCGGATTCGCCGGTGACAAAGCTGTAATCAACCAGGCCTTCCCCTCCGATCAACCGCGCGTCCGCCGGCACCAACTCCCCGTTGCGTACCACCAGGCAGTCGCCCGTCTGAACTTGCGAAATCGACACCGACTCGTCCCCGCGGGCCGTCCGTCGAAGGACCGACAATGGAAAGAAACCCCGGTAATCACGGTCGAAACCAAGGTGTTCGTGGGTCTTCTGCTGAAACGCCCGCCCGCAGAGCAGGAAGAAGATCAGTCCGGCCGTGGAATCCAGGTACCCTTCGCCGAAGCCGCCCAGTATCTCCCAGGCGCTCTGCAGGTACAACGCGGCCAGGCCCGCGGCAATCGGCACGTCGAGCGTCAACACTCGCTGCCGCAGACTCGCCAACGCCGAACGCCAGTAGTCGCTCGCGCTGTAGATCAACACCGGCAACGCCAGCAGCAGGCTCAGCGCCCCGAACCACGTGCGGAATAAGGGCCCGCTCCAACTGTCCAGCCCGAAATAGGAGGGCAGGCTGAACAGCATGATGTTGCCAAAGGCAAAGCCCGCGATGCCGATCTGTAACCCAAGACGGCGGACGCCCGGCGCCTGGCCCCGATCCAACGCCGCCAGGGTCAACACCGGCGCATAGCCAATCCGCTCCATCAAAGTCGCCACCCCGCTCAACCGAACCACCTCCGGCGCATAGGTGATCGCCACCTCGCGTCGGGCAAAGTTCACTCGCGACTTCCCGATCCCCGGGTTCAGTCGGAAGAGGTTCTCCAACAGCCAAACACACGCCACGCAATGAATCGCGGGAACGTGAAACGTAACCTTCGCCAGTTTGCCGTTGTCGAAATCCAATAACTGTCGCGTCACCGTCGGATCATCCAGAAACTCCCAACGCCGCCCGTCTTCGGCCAACTCCACTCGCCGTCCGGGACGCTCTCCCAGCTGGTAAAAATCCTCCAGCCCGCTCGCTTGCAGCAGCGAAAACACCGTCTGACATCCCTGGCAGCAAAACACATGACCTTCGGACTCCATCGACGCCCCGTCCTTGCACGGTTCGCCGCAGTGATCGCAGGTCGTCGATGCAGGTGGCGACCCGGATTCTCCCGAGAGCACTCCCGACCCGTCCGCAAGTCCCACCACCTCCCCGGCATTCACGCCGGCGAGAGCAGCAGGCTCCAACGTTCGAGTCCATCGACCCATAGGTTCGTGCGTTCGATCAGCGCCGTCCCGCGGACCTCGACCTCAAAGAGCAAAACGCTCCCTTCACCTGTCCCGTCTCAGGTCGCACCACATTTCCCGCGTAAACGACGTGCAGAACCTAGGCTTTTCCTCTGCCCCGAAGGCTAAACACTTCTTGGCCACGTCTGGCCTTTTCTTGTCGTCGGTGTTTCCCAACACCCGCCGCTTTCTGTCCCATTGCTGCGCGATCCCGAACCGGATAAGTACAGTGATTCATGCGATCGACGACCCTCCTCTTCCTTCGCGCGGCACGCCTTGCGGCGACCGTCGCCCTGGCCGTCGCCCGCCTGCCCTCGCTGAGCGCCACTGCCGCGCCCGACCTCGATTCACCAAAACTCGCCAGCCACACCGTCGACTTCGTGGCCGAGATCCAACCGCTCTTCTCCCAACACTGCCTGGGCTGCCACGGCCAAGAAAAACAACGCAGCGCCTATCGCCTCGACAATCGCTCCATCGCCATCGGTGGCGGCGAATCGGGACAACCCGCCATTCTCCCCGGTCAGAGCAAACAAAGCCGATTGCTTCAGATGGTTCGCGGCGAATTGCCGGACCTAAGAATGCCGCCCAAGGGCGATCCGTTGTCGAACGAGCAAATCGAGCTTCTCCGCCGTTGGATTGATCAAGGTGCTGTCTGGCCCGACGCCGCCAATCGGGTGCTCGAAGATCCCTTGGATTGGTGGTCCCTGAAGCCACTGCGTCGCCCTCCGGTTCCGCTCGATGGCACCCTGCAACATCCCATCGACGCTTTCATCCACGCCCGCCTGCGCGGCACCGGACTGACACCGGCGGCCGAAGCCGATCGCCGCACGCTCATTCGCCGTCTTGGCTTTGATCTGCTCGGACTGCCTCCCACACCCGAGGAAGTGGAGGCGTTTGCCGCCGACTCTCAACCCCAAGCCTACGAACGCCTCGTCGATCGACTGCTCGCATCCCCGCACTTCGGCGAACGATGGGCGCGCCAATGGCTCGACGTGGTGCATTACGGCGACACCCACGGCTACGACAAAGACAAACCCCGACCCAATGCCTGGCCGTATCGCGACTACGTCATCCGCGCTTTCAACGAGGATAAGCCCTACGAACGCTTCGTCCGTGAACAAGTCGCCGGCGATGTTCTCTACCCCAATTCGGCCGATGGCATCGAAGCCCTGGGATTCATCGCCGCTGGACCGTGGGACCTCATCGGTCACGAGGAGGTTCCCGAATCGAAGATCGACGGCCGCATCGCCCGCCACCTCGATCGCGACGACATGGTCGCCAACACGATCGGCACCTTCGCCAGCACCACCATCCACTGCGCTCAGTGTCACGACCATAAATTCGATCCCATCAAGCAAGAGGACTACTACCGTCTCCAGGCCGTCTTCGCCGCCGTCGATCGCGCCGATCGCCGGTACCACCGAGAACCCGAGCTCAACGAACGACGATCCGCTCTCGAACGCGAACTCCGATCCCTCCGCCACCGCGAATCCCAACTCCGGGATTCCATCGCCAAGCAGGGTGGCGACGCCCTCCGGACAGCCAACGAACGCCTCGCCAGCGCAGAAAAAGCCGCCAAAGAGGGCCAACCCGCCGAGTACGGCTACCACAGCGCCATCGCCAATAGTGCCGACGCAATAAAATGGGTCCAAGTCGACCTCGGAAGTACCGTCGAAATCGATCGCGTCGTCTTGCGCCCCTGTCGCGATGCTTTCAACAACATCGGCGACGGCTTCGGCTTCCCGGTGCGCTATCGCGTCGAGGTCTCCAACCAGCCGGATTTCACCGGTGACTGCCGCACCATTGCGGACCGGACCTCAGCCGACGTCGCCAACCCCGGCGTTCAACTCCAGTCCCATTCGGCCTCCAGCGTCCAAGGCCGGTACGTGCGCCTCACCGCGACCCGCCTCGCACCCCGGCAGAACGACTTCATCCTCGCACTCGCCGAGCTCGAGGTGTTCGACCCGCGCGGCACCAACGTCGCCAAGGGCACCACGGTGACTGCCTTCGATTCCACGGAAGCACCGCAGCGCTGGCGCAAGGAGAACCTCACCGACGGGAAATTCCCCATACCCGCCCCTCCTGCCGATGAATGCCTCGAACTTCGTCGCCAACGCGACGAGCTCGTGACACGTCTCATTCCTGCCGCGACGCTCGCCAGCCTCTCCTCCACCACCAACCGCCTGGCGGAATCCCGCCGCGACCTGGATCGCATGCCCGCCCCACTCGTCACTTACATCGGCGCGGTGCACGATGGTTCCGGAAACTTCCGGGGCACCGGACCCGACGATGGCCGGCCCCGACCGATCCACGTCCTGACGCGCGGTGATGTCACCAAACCCCTCAAACCCGTAGACCCAGGTGCGTTGCGATGCGTCCCGTCCAAGGTCGAGTTCCCGGATCAACCCGACCACCCCGAAGGCGATCGACGCGCCGCCCTTGCGCGCTGGCTCACTGACCCGGATAACCCCCTCACTTGGCGCAGCATCGCCAACCGAATCTGGCAGCATCACTTCGGGCGCGGACTCGTCGACACCCCGAACGACTTCGGACGAATGGGCGCCCCACCTTCCCATCCGGAACTCCTCGATTGGTTGGCCGTCGAATTCCGCGATGGCGGGCAGTCCTTCAAGACCATGGCCCGGCTGCTGGTGACCAGTCGCACGTACCGTCAATCCTCCACTCCTTCCCAAGCCGAGGCGCGTTCCAAGGATGCGGAGAATCGACTGCTCGCCCGCATGAACCTTCGCCGACTCGATGCCGAGGCCATTCGGGATAGCTTGCTCGCCGTCAGCGGCAAACTCGATCGACGCGCCTTCGGCCCCGGCTTCCAGGATTTCGTGATCGAGAAACCTGAGCATTCGCCTCATTACCAATATCACCTGCACGACGCCGAGGACCCACGGTCCCATCGACGATCCATCTACCGGTTCCTGGTCCGCTCCCAGCAGGAACCCTTCATGGTGGCCCTCGATTGCGCCGATCCCTCCATGCGTGTGGATCGACGAAACGAAACCCTCACGCCGCTGCAGGCCCTGGCCCTGCTCAACAGCCGGCTCACCGTCGCCATGTCCCGCCACTTCGCGCATCGCGTCGTCGCCGAGACCGCCCCTGGCGAAGTCGGCACCCAAATCCGCCGCGCTTTCAACCTCGCCATACAACGCGCTCCCACGGCAGCCGAAGCCGCCGAACTTCAATCCTACTGTCAAACCTACGGCCTCGCCGCCACCTGCCGATTGCTCTTCAACCTGAACGAATTCGTCTTCATCGACTAACCCCTCTCCTCTCCCCGACCTCTCGACGATTTCCAGCCGTCCCGGCAGACTCCCTCCATGGACGCGCTCTCGCCGTTTCTCCGACCACCCGCCCTTGCCCCGACGCTCGATCCTGAGTTTCGCCCCGCCTCCCTGGCCGTAGGCGCCTTTGAAGCCGCCGCCAAAGCCTCCGGCCGCCCGCTGAGCGTCGGCCTCGCGGTGGAACAGGCCGATGGATCCACCTTCTGTTTTCGCCGCCATTTCCTGCCCCTGGACCACCCCAACGCCTCGGCAAATGGCTTCTTCCTCGAGCGCCTCGCCAAATTCCTCCTGTGGTCGCGCGGCGGCTGGCGAATTCAAGTCGACGGTCCGGCCGCCCTGGTCGATTCCCTGAAGCGCTACTACCAGGAGACGCCCACGGGGCGTTTCGACTCTGAAATCATCGGCGACCGCGTCTATGAGAAGCCGCTGACCATCGAGGCAGTCACCGCTTTGCCCGCCGAACGCGCCGCCACTCAAGCCCTCGGCCGCCATTGGAAGGGCTGCCGCATCGGCTTCGACCTGGGCGGCAGCGACCGTAAAGTCGCCGCGGTCATCGACGGTGAACCGGTATTCACTGAGGAGACGGTGTGGGACCCGGTAAAGCAGACCGATCCCCAATACCATTTCGATGGCATCATGGATTCGCTGAAGAAGGCGGCCGCTCACCTTCCTCGCGTCGATGCCATCGGCGGCAGCGCCGCCGGCGTCTACGTCAACAACCGCCCCAAAGTGGCGTCGCTCTACCGAGGCATCCCGCCGGCACTCTTCCAAACCAAGATCAAGAACCTCTTCTTCGATCTCAAGGCGGCGTGGGGTGGCATCCCATTCGAAGTGGCCAATGACGGCGAAGTCACCGCCCTCGCCGGTTCCATGGCGTTCCAAAAAAACGCCGTCCTCGGCATCGCCATGGGCACCAGCACCGCCGCGGGTTACGTGACGCCCGATGGGAACATCACCTCCTGGTTGAACGAACTCGCGTTCGTTCCCGTCGATTATCGACCCAACGGCCCGCGCGACGAGTGGAGCGGCGACCGTGGCGTCGGGTCCCAGTACTTCTCCCAGCAGGCCGTTGGCCGACTGGTGTCCGTCGCCGGCATCGAGGCGGATCCCGCGATGCCGCTTCCGGAGAAACTGAAACTGGTGCAGAAACTCATGGCCGACGGCGACCCCCGGGCGAAACGCATCTACGAGACGCTTGGCGCCTACTTCGGTTATGGACTGGCCCACTTCGCCACCTTCTATGACTGCGCCCACGTGCTGGTCCTCGGCCGCGTCATGACCGGAACCGGTGGTGAAATCATCCTCGAAGTTGCCCGCGCCGTGTTGAACCAGGAGTTCCCCGAACTCTCCGCCCGCCTTCAATTCCACACCCCCGACGAAACCTCGAAGCGCCACGGCCAAGCCGTCGCCGCCGCAAGCCTTCCCCAGATTCCCTAGACCGCCCCCCTGGCGATCTCCAGGCCGAGCCACGCCTGAGCCGAGACTTGTAACAATTGTTACAAGTCTCGGCTCGGGCGCGACATATGGGTTTGGGGGCTCGCGCAGCTCCAGCAGTCCGCTTTAGGCTCGGTCGGTGAGTGTCGCAACCATGCCCTCCCTGTTAGCTCTGGTCCTGTTTGGCGCTGTCGCCGCGTCCGCCGCCAGCTGGGACCTGTCCCGCGTCGTCCGTGACCTTGAGTCTGCCGCCAACACCGAAATTGACCAAGGCCACCTCAGCGGCGTCTCGGTGGCGCTCGTCGAGGGTTCGACGGTGGTCTGGGCGGACGGTTTTGGCTTCGCGGATAAGTCCAGACGCCGACCGACCTCGTCCAACACCGTGTATCGCGTGGGTTCGATCTCGAAGCTCTTCACGGCCATCGCGGCGATGCAGTTGTCGGAACAGGGACGCCTGGATATCGATGTCCCGATCGACCGGTATGTTCCGGATTTCCGATCCGTCCATCCGGATCCCACCCGCATCCCCGAGCCGATCACCGCACGGCAATTGATGTGTCATCGGTCGGGTTTGGTCCGCGAAGCACCGGTGGGCGGTTATTTCGACGACAGCGAACCCACGGCCGAGGCCACGGTCGCGAGTCTCGCCGATTGCGTCAGGGTGCATCCACCCAACACCCACACCAAGTATTCCAACAGCGGCGTGACGGTGGTGGGACGGGCCGTCGAGTGCGTAACCGGGCAGTCCTTCTCGGACTATCAGCAGGAACATCTGCTTCGCCCCCTGGGCATGGAACGTTCGGCATTCCTCCTGCAGCCGCAATGGAAAGGGGAACTGGCGAAGGGTTATCTCCCCGTGGCAACGACAACCGTTGGTTTTCGAGAGATCGAAGCACCCCATTTTGAATTCGGCATTCTCCCGGCGGGAAATCTCTATTCGACCGCACCCGACCTCGGCCGGTTCCTGGTTGCGATGCTGAACGGCGGCGAAGGACCGGGCGGCAGCGTCGTGCGCCCTGAGACCTTAGCGGAAATGACCCGGGTGCAACTGACCGGAAACACCAACGGTTTCGGACTGGGATTCTCCATTGGATGGCACCGCGGACTGCGAACCGTGGGGCACATGGGTGCGGTTTATGGCTTCACTTCGCACGCCATTGCGATCCCCGACGCGCACTTCGGCGCAGTGGTTTTGGCAAATGACGACCTGGCTGTGGGACCGGTGCGTCGACTCGCCTTTCGCGCCCTCGACTTGATGATAGCGGCAAAGGGTGTGGCCGCCGCACCGATTGCGGAGAACGTGCCGTCCGAAGGATCGAGCGCCGCCGAGCGGGCCGCTTGCGAAGGTTCCTTCGAATCGGAGAGCTTTTGGGCGGAGATCCGGATCCGGCCGGATGGCCTTCTCGAGGCGACTGTCTCGCGCGAAACCTTCGAGCTCACGCCGATTGGTCCGGACCGATTTCTGGCCCAGGGCCGCCTGTCGAATGGCGCCGAGTTGCGGTTTCAGCGAGGGGAAGATTCGAATGCAGCGGCGCCTTCCTTCACCCTGTTCGGACAGACCTTCCACCGCGTCGACCCACGCGCCGCACCCAGGCCGCCGGAGGCGTGGAAGGCGTTCCTAGGTTCGTACGGACCCGACTTCATCCCATTGATCGTGACGATTCGGAACGGGCACCTCTACGCGATGACCGAGAACGAGTACGACTACCGTCTTCATCCGGTGAATCGCACCGTCTTTCGAATGCCACCCGGCCTTTACGAATCGGAGCACCTGATCTTCGAACGGGATCGCCATGGGAACGTCCACGGGGTCCTCCTGGCGAACATGCCGTTGAAACGCCGGCGTTAAGGCATTCCATGAGTCACCTGATCACGCCGGACCAGACGTGGTTGTTACTGGGTTTCATTCTGGCCGGGGCGACGGCGAGCATCTGGCTCGAACAACAATCGCGGTGGGGTGCCAAGGTCGGCGGCCCCGTTCTGGCCCTTGGCCTGGCGATGCTCCTGTCGAATGCGAGGGTCCTGCCTGTGGAGGCACCGGTGTACGACGTCGTCGACGACTACCTGGTGCCGATGGCAATACCGCTGCTGCTGCTGAAGGCCGATCTCCGGCGGATTCTTCGCGAGACGGGACCGACTTTCGCAGCGTTCCACGTGGCGACCGTGGGATCGGTGCTGGGGGCGTTTCTGGCGGCTTACCTGTTTCACGGAACCGTGACGCGAATCGCGGACGTCACCGGCATCATGGCGGCGAGTTACATTGGCGGGGCCGTCAACTTCGTGGCGGTGCGCAACACCTATTCGGTCCCCTCCGAACTGAGCAATCCTCTGATCGTGGCGGACAACTTCATCATGGCGGCCTTCTTCGGGGTGTTGATCGTGTTGGCCGGCAACCGATGGATGCGTCGCCGCTATCCGCATCCCCATTCCCTCGCCGGCGACGCCACCGATACCGTGGAATTGAATGCGCGATACTGGCAGCCCAAGGAGATCTCGTTGCTCGACATTGCCCAGGCCCTCGCTTTTGCGGGGGTGATTGCCGGTATCGCCATGACCCTCAACCGGGCGCTGAAGGCGGCGATGGCCCCCGGCATCCTTCAGTCCATGATCGCCAATCCTTATGTGCTCATCACGTTCTTGACCGTCGCCGCCACCACCCTGGGGCGTGCGAAGACTCAGCGCATTCGTGGCGCTGAAGAATTGGGAATGTTTCTTCTGTACCTGTTCTTTTTCGTGTTGGGCGTTCGGGCCGACCTGCTGGAAGTGATCCGCAATGTCCCGGCGTTGTTCGGCGTCTGCCTGGTGATTGCATTCACCAATCTCGCCTTCACGCTCGTGGTGGGCCGATGGCTCGGGATGAACCTCGAGGATTTGTTGCTCAGCGTGAATGCCACGCTCGGCGGCGCCCCGTCCGCCGCGGCAATGGCGATCTCCCGCGGCTGGTCCGATCTGGTGCTTCCGGGCCTGTTGGTCGGGATCTGGGGGTATGTGATCGGAACGACGCTGGGGATCCTGGTGGTGGAATCCGTGCGCCGACTGCTGCCCTGATCATGGGAGCCAACGGTAGCGCCGTTTGCACCTCGAACCGGTGGCATATTGAGGGTCCTCCGGCGGCACCTCGACCTCCCCGAGAAACAGGACATCGAGGCGTTCAATGGTGCGCACGGACGGGGCGTTGTCAGGATCGCAGGTAATCACGTGGGAGGCGGCCACCATGCGCGCGAAGGGCGCCAAAGCGCGGCACGCTCTCAATGCCAGGCAGTGGCCCCGATACTCCTCGTAGACTTCGTAGCCGACGTGCCCCGCATACCAACGAACATGCGGCGTATCACCGATGCGCAGGTGAAGACGACCTGAGACCACGTCGGGCGACGCCAGAATATGGAACCTCAGCGATGGCACAAACCCTCGTCGAGCATCGCCGGGAAGCGTCTCGACATACCTCAAGCGCAAGCCCAATCCGAAGAGCTCGGGCGGGGGTGCCGGAATTGGTGAGTCCATGCGGGCTCCGCCCGCATCATGGCAACAGCAACACGCGGTAGAAGCCCGAAACGCCCGTGGCCGGCAGTTCCACGGCGAGTTCCGCTCCGCTGGCCTGGCGATCCTCACCCGCGGGCTTCCACGATTCCTGCAAGGCTCCGGCCACTTCGATGCGGTAGGCACGGCCTGCGACGGTGGACCAAGTCAGACGGACCGAGCCGTTTCCGAGTGGATCAAAACCGGTGATGCGCACCTCCGAAACGACGGTCGGGGTGACCGTCACCACGAATTCACGCCGGTCGCTCAACGGCACCGGTGCGTCGTCAAATACCACCACGGCGATCCGCCATGTCCCCACCTCACTGCTTCGCGGCGAGTAGGTGAATCGACCGGTGTTCCCGTCGATGGACGATCCCAACGGCGCCGTGGCTTCCAACGCAAAGCGCAGGGTCTGTCCGATGTCCGGATCGATCGCAACCACGTCAAACGCGAGCTGTGCTCCGACCGCGATCGTCTGATCCGGGATCGAGGCCAGGCTTGGGGCTCGATTGGGTTGGTTCGCGGCGCCGGGGGTGAGGCTGGGCAGAACCCCGTGAAGCGAGGGCGAGACCGGATCGAGGGTTCCGAAGGATTGATTGGTCATCGAGACGTTGTAGTTCACGTAATCGACGATCGCGGGAGTACCGCCCTGGTCACGCACCAGCGCGAGGATTCCCTTCGGAAAGGCCGGCACCATACTCGCATGCCAGGACGTCGCGGTACCTTCCGCGACTTCGTTATCCAGCCAGACCAGTTGATAGGAACCTCCGGCAAGGGAAGCCCCAGCCGGGAAAGCCCATTTGGTGAGGCGCGTGAGATCATCGGTCAGCCACCACCCCGAAAGATCCGCGGGACCCTCTCCGCGGTTCCACAGTTCCAACCAGGGTTCGCGGTCACCCGCGTTGTCCACTGCACCGGTGGTGTTGCGAGGAAGGATCTCGGAGATCCATACCTCCGGAAAGGCCGGGATCGCGCCTTGCACGGAATTCGCATATCCGGGCGTGACCGGTTCGCGGCGCACTTCCAAGACCTCGACCGAGGCGCCCCACACGATGTCCGAACTCGTCGCGTTGACCTGGTGCACCTCCGCCGCCAGCACGTTGACGCCACGAACGAGATTGCTGACGGCAATGGTGAACGGGCCCTCGAGGGCGGCATCTGAAACCGTGCGCTCGGCTGGAGTCGCATCATTCACGGCGGTTGTGCCGGCGATACCCAACCGATAGATCTCCTTTCCGTTGAGGTACAAGATCACCGCATCGTCGACAATCGTCTGGATTTGGAGCGAGGCCCCGGCCGGATTGCCGTCGAAGTTGAAGGAGGTCCGGAAATAGTAAGTCATGCGGCCGTCGGTCCGGGTCAAGGCGGTGTTCTTCGGCCCCGGCAAGGCGGCATCCTCCACATACAACAGGCCTTTGCCTGAAGGCCAGGCGCTGTCGTTGAACGTCGGCGCGAGCCACGGAGCCGGCGGTTCTCCTGTCTGAAAGTATTTCCAGGAACTCTCCATGGCCACCACGTTGCGTGGGGCGTTGGTGGTCGCGCCCGCCATCGCCGCCCAATTCGCCACACGCCGGTTGTCCTGAGCCGCATCGATGAGTTGCAGCGACGCACCGCCGCCGTTGGCGGCTGCCGGCCAGGGAGCGGTGTCGTCGAACACCACTTCATCCACAACCACCAGGTCGCCTCCGGAGGGACGCTTTAATCGCACTACCATGGGATGGGTGGTGTCGAAATCGGCAGTGGCGGGCCCAAGGACGGTGGCGTTGGTGCCGTACGATGTGCGGAACCGCGCCGGATCCTGGGCGACCACGAGATACCCATCGGGTGGCAGGCGCGTACCAGCTGTGAAGCCATAGTTCAATCCAGTCAGCAGCCAGCCATCCAACGACCAGGTGGTCGTCCTGGAGAGGTTGCGAATCTCGACGAAAGCAGTGCCGCCGGAGGCCGGGGCGTACATGATCTCGTGGATAACCACTTTCGGATTGGGCCGGACGATGACCTGGAACGTCCGACTCGAAGTCTGAGCGCTCGTGGCATTGTCCGTCACCTGGACGGTAATGCGGTTGGTGCTGGCTCCGGCATCGGCATCGATGGGCCAGACAAAGGTCCCGGAATCGGGCTGAATGCTCGCCGCGAGGGGCGCCCCGGATGCAAGGCTGTAGGTCAGCCGCTGCGCTGGAAGATCCGTGTCCCGGGCGACGACGGTGAAAGCGACCGTCGCGCCTTCGGCTACGTCATAGTCGGCGATAGGATCCACTTCGGGTGCCGTGTTTCGCTCATTGACCGCGATGGAGAACGTCAGCGTGCTCGACCGGCTGGCACCCTCTTCGTCGGCGTGAACCACGACCTGGTAACTGCCAGGACCGTCCGCCTCTGACGGCGTCCAGACAAAGACGCCGTTGACCGGATCGAGGACGGCCGATTTGGGCGCGGATTCGAGTCGATATCGGATGCTGTTAGGCGGCGAGTCGGGGTCGACCGCCACAAGTGCGAGTCGCAGCTCCGAACCTTCGTCGACGGACTGCAAGCCGATGGGTTGAAAAACTGGGGGGTTATCGACTTCGGCGACCTCGATATTGACCGTCTGCGTGGCGCTCTTCGGATCCGGACCCGAGTCGGTGACGACAACGGCCACGGCATAGGTGCCTGGACCCTGGGCTTCGGTGGGAGTCCAGGTGAGCTCACCGGTGGACGCCTGAATCTGGAGTCCGGCGGGAGGGGATCCGGCGAGGCTGAAGGTGAGAGCCTGCGCGGGAATATCGGCGTCGCCAGCCTCCAACCGCAGCGCCCATGGGTCCCCCTCATTCACCTTCTGCAGAGTCGTTGAGCCCAGGACGGGGGATTGGTTGATCTCCCGGACGGCGAGCGTGACGGTTTCGGAGTCGGTGCGTGGCGGGGTTCCGTTGTCCGTGACGCGCACCGTGAAGGTGAACTCACCGGGTCCATCGGTCTCGGTCGAAGTCCAAGCGAACCGGCCCGTGGCCGGATCGAGAGTGGCCCCCGCGGGAGCACCGAAGACACTGAATTGCAGGTTCTGATTGGCATCCGGATCGGTGGCGGTTGCCTGGAGCAGGAAGGTGGCACCCTCGTCGCCCGATCGGTTTCCCGTGATGGTGAGGACCGGCGGTTGATTGGCGGTGGCGGCGGAATTGGCGGCCCCTGGCGTGGGAACATCCATAAAGACGAACGGCTCCTCGCCGCCATCCGGGAAGCGCCCTTGGGACACATTGTTGGATTGGGCACCAAAGGAGAGGGCATCGACCGGTGTGCCATCGGGGGCAAACAGGCCCAGGGCCTCGCCCGCCCCCGATAATCGGAAGTTCACATGCAACTGGCCATTGGTGGTCTGCCCGGTTTCTTCATCCGCCCAGATCCATTGATAGCCTCCGGCTGGAAGGATGGTGCCGCGCGGAATTCTGAACTTCCCAACATTCGTCAGAACGTCGGTGAGCGTGTAATCGGACAGGTCGGCCGGTGTGGTTCCCGCGTTGTAGAGTTCAAAACCATCGTCCGGATCGCCGTCGGCAGGATCCAAGAAAATTCCCGCGTTGGACGCCATCCATTCGTTGATGAAGACCAGTAAGGGCGGGGTCGCCGCGGTGTTGGGCCGTCCAGGGGTCGGTTGATGCAGGAACTGGCGGCGCAACGGATCCCCGTCCGGTAGCGATCCCCATGCCTTGTCGGCACCAAGGTTCGAATACTCGAGGTAATCGAGCACCACGGGTTTCCCACTCTGCATCCGCACCAGAGCCACCCGCCCTTCGTCCGGGGTCAGTCGGAAGTTGGTGTGCCATTCCGTAGGGACCGATTCTCCCGGTTCCCCATCGCACCAAATCACCAGGAACTGATTTGGCCCGATGACTGTTCCCGACGGAAAGGCCCAGGCAGTGAGGTTGGAGTAGGACGAGGACAGGAATAGTCCGGAGAGATCCAGGGTCTGGCCGCCGGCGTTGTAGAGTTCGATCCAGGGATCACGATCACCGGCCCTATCGGCTGCGCCGGCGACGTTCAGCGGCACCACCTCGTTCAGCCACAGGGTGGGGAACGCTTCCAAAGTCGACCGAGTGGAGTTGGCAAGTCCGGGTGTGGATTTCGTGCTGGCCTCAACATTGGCGGCGGTCCAATTGGCGGGACGCCGGTTGTCGAGCAACGCGTCGATCAATTGAAGAGACGGCCCGAGTCCGCGCGTTTGAGTCGGCCACGGCGGTTCGCCGTCGTAGCGCACTTCATCGATGATCGTGTCGGGGTCGGGCGTGGCTCCCGGTCGGATCAGGCGCAGCGTTTCGCCGTTATTCTGAAGATTTCCCGCGAACACTCCCACTGGCGTTACGGCGGTGCCGTAGGCTTGGCGGAAGGCGCTCAGATCGGCGGCGACAACAACGAATCCACCCGGCCCGAGCACGGTTCCCGAAGCGAACGTAAGATCCGCGCCTTCCAATCTCCATCCGGCGAGATTGAAGGAGCCGGTGGCGGAGGCGTTGTGGATCTCCACAAAACTCGACCCGGGTATCGCCGGATCAAACTGGATCTCGTTAATGACGACGAGTCCCTCGGGCTGAGGAAGCGGTCCTGTGTACCGGACCGTGACCGTATCACTGTAGCCGGGAATCACCCGTCCCAACCGATCCAGGGCCGTGATGCGCAGCACGTTGGTGGCAGCCGCCAGCGGAACGGAGAGCGTCCAAGAGGTCACACCCGTCCAGGTGGCAGGGAAATCCACTCCATTGACTTGCAGGGTTGCCGCGGCGATGGGGGCGGTGCCGGAGATGGCGGCGAGATTTCGGTTGGTGGCGAAATTGGCTCCGCCATTGCTGGTGATCTCGAATGCGGAGGCATCCACCGACTGAAGCCGACTGATCAGGTATTGTCGGCGCTGGCTGACGAAACTCTTGATACTCGCGGTGGCCTCGACATTGAAACCGTTTGCCACCAGGGCGGCGCGGCGTCCGTCGAGCAAGGGGCCGATCCTTTCCGCCTGCAGCGGGCCATTCACGGCATCCTGGAAGGCGCGCCAATAGACGCGAACGAAAGCGGGCGTGTTCCACAATTTGGAGATGATCGGATCAACCGAACTGAAGACGTCCGTGGTGGGGCCGTCGCTGCTGGAACCGAGGACGAAATCGATGTCCCAGGGAATCATCCGCCACCGCCCCCCGGTGGGCAGATAGAGGTAGGAGTTCTTGCCTCGGTTGTACCCATAGGCATCCCAATTCCCGACGATGTGCTGCAAGGCGAAGACGCGCATCCAGGCATCGACATCCACCTGGTTTTCCACCTGGGCCACAAAACCGGCGCTGGTCCCGTTGAGGGCTTCGACCATGGAAAAGAAGGCGGCGTAGTCATTGGCCGATTCCACGACGGCCCGCTTCCGCCATGCCCATCGGTAGCGAGCCAGCTTCAGCTGACCGGCGGAAAGGAATCGCTCCAGGGTCGCATCGCGGGAGAAGACGAAATTTCCACCGGAATCATCAAACTCGAACCAATCTTCAATCTTGAAGAGGTCACCATCCGAACCGTCGGGAAACCACCGATCGGCATACAGCCCATTGGGTTCTTCCGTATCCTCGTAAAGTCCCTTCAACCCGCCATTCTCGAAGAACTGGACATGCCGACGATGCAGGGTCGGTATGCCAAGCTGGCGGCCGATCCAAAAGGCGGCCTGCTCCCGTTGTGCACTCGGATCGCTTCCCAGATTGCCCAATGTCACCACCGCGAGGTCCCGGGCGCCCAATACCCGATCATCGTCCGGCATGGAGAAGATATAGTCGGCGCCGACGCTGCCACCGTGCCAGGGACTGCCTTTGCCGCGCATTTCGGCGTTATAGACCACCCGTTCATCGCCGTAGACGAACGTGCAATCCAGGTTGTCATTGGCGAGAGGCTCGCGATTTCGAAGCCGATCGTAGTCGGCCTTGCGTTGCCAGAACCGGTACACCCCAAGATTTCCGACGGGTCTTTCCTCACCCCACCGAATCAAGGCTTCGCGCGTGGGAGCGGATGCGGGAAACACAGAGGACGCCGAGACGGCGGCACCGTCGCCGGCCTCGATACGGAACGCGATCAGCGTGCCCGAAGTGCGGCCGTTGACGGTCGCCGAGTAGATGCCATCGCCAGCGATGCTGTCACCGCCGGTCCCATCGTCGCGCATCGCCGTCGTCGAGAGCGAGGTGCTTGGATCCACGCGATAGCGCAGGGTGACGGAGAGAACCCGGTCGGGATCCGTCACTCGGGCGCTGACCACCACGGCTTCACGGTCGCGGGGAACGGCCGGTGCGTGTCGCACATCAATGATGGCCGGACCGGCGTTGTCGATCGCACGACTGTTGCGCGCCCCCGGGGTGCCCAGATTCGTGGGCAAGGTGAGCCGACCGAAGGCCTCGATCCCGCTTCCGCGGGTGCGCAACAGGAACTCGGGCCATCCTCTCAGCCATCGGACCTTCGCTCGCAATGTCGCATTCGCGTTGGCGGCTAATGCCGGCGAGAGGTTGGCACGGATGCGGTTGACCGCCGTGTCGCCACGTCCCAGCGCAATCACCTTCAAAGCGCGGCTTCCGCCCATGCCCCCAGTCTCGTCCAAAACACTGCCTCGATGATTGCCCTGCGCCGTCCAACCCGTCGTCCCGGATGAGAAACCACCATTGGTCAACCGCGGCGAACCGTCCGCCCCCAGGACTTCGACATCATCGATCAGGTACTCACCAGGCCCTTGCGCCACGAGGTGGATGCGGTCCGAGGAAACACCGTCCGCCACGTTGTCGACGCGTCCTGTGAATTCGAGGGTAGTCCACGGCGACTTTGAGGTTTCGTCGCTGTCCGCCCAATTCGAGGGGCGCAGATGGTCCGACTCCGCGTCCACGAGTTCGAGACTGCTTCCCAGTCCGTCGCTCCATCGGCCCCATTGGCCACCTGTTCCGTAGGTGACTTCGTCGATCTCGATATCGATTCGGTTGGTCACCACCAGCCCCAATTCGTTTGTCGACAGGATGAGATCAGGCTTGGCCAACGCCACGCGTTCGCCCCCGTTGGCGAGGGTTCCTTTAAAATTGCCAAAAACCGCGGACGACGGAACCGCGGGGTAATGGGTGAGAAACCGCTCGCGATCGCGCGTCACCACGAGGTAACCGCCGCCGGGGAGAGTCGTTCCCGCAGGAAATCGGAAGTCGACCCCGTCGGAGATCGTCCAGTCGGTGAGATCAAATGAGGTGGTCGTGCGGTTGAACAGCTCGATGAACTCGTCGTCGTCGTTCAGCGATATCGGCGCGAACATGATCTCGTTGATGACAATCTCGGAGACTCGGAATGATGTGTTCTCGGCAGCGGGTGTGACGGTTTGGAGTCGGCGCCACTCCGGAGTGCCATCGGGAAACCGACCTGTGGAAACGCCGTTCTCCTGTGGACCGACACGAACGGCATCGACGACGCGAGTGAGAGCGGGGTTGAAGAGCGTGATCGTTTCACCGGCGGCATTGAGTCGAAAACCGAGTTGATTCTCGTCGAAGGCGAGGTAACCACGCGGCGTGATCGTGGTGCCATCCGGGATTCGAAAGCGATTGGTGGAGACATCGTCCGTAATCACACACCCGCCGAGGTCCACCGCTTCGTTGCTGTGATTGTAGAGCTCAACGAAATCGATCTGGGGAAGGTCGGTATGCGCGAGCACCTCATTGATGACGATCGATTTCAGCGGATTTGCGCGCACGGCCTCAGCCAAGCCGGGTGAACCTCCGACCCGGTCGCTGACTGCCCACGCACGAGGGTCACCCTCTCCAAACGAAGGTCGCGCCAGGACCAGCGAGTGACCCGACCCGTCCGCAGCCACCGGCCACGGCCCCTCATGATCATATTCGACCTCCAGCAGGATCGCGTCCTGTGGATTGCGCAATCGGACGATGCCTCCTGCGTTGGGAAGGTTGTTGGTGCCTTCGAACGGTCCAAGCACATCGGCGATTCCATAGACCGCACTGAAGTCAGCCGGTGACCGTGCCACCACGGCAAAGCCGCCCGCGGGAAGGACGTAGCTGTCCGGGAACGCGAAGGCCACGGAACCACTCACGCGGTAACCGCTCAGATCGTGATCCACCAGATCGGCGTTGTAGATCTCGATAAACTCAGCGTTGCGCCCGTCCGCACGTTCGCGCGGATGGTACATGATCTCGGTGATGGCCAGGGGAGTCAGGCGGCTCGACGGCCCCAGCGTCTCGATCGGACGTGGCATGGACGTTACCACCGTGGCCCCGGTTGAATCCCCCACTTCACGGAACTGAATCCGCGCGGCCCGCGACGCATCGCGGCTGCTGCTCACGAATCCGAAGAAAAGGGTCGCCGGCATGGTGATATTGGCTCTGCCGAGTTCCACCCAGGCCACGCCGTCCCAACTCGCGTACGCCCGAAAGCTGCTGCCCACGCGGGCCAGTCGGAGCCAAGTCTCCGGATGGTTGGCGGGAACACTGCCGGAGCGAACCGCGTCCGATCCAGGGGCGGATCGAGAATAGAAGAAGGTGCCCACCTGTGCCGGTGTCGTCAGCGAGGCCGCAAACACGCTGTTCGATTCCAATGTGGCTCGCGCCATCAGGCCGCCTAACGCAAACGGATCCGTTGGTGTGAACGACGTCACCTTGACCCGCCGATCAAAATCTCCGGAAAGCAATTGGTAACCGAACTGGAAATGATCGGCGCGCCCGCCGATGTCACCCGATCCGGTCACGTCAGCGCCGCCAGTGGCCGGGTCCACGCGACCCGGCAATGGCGGTGTCCCGACGATCCCTGGAGCGTATTCGTTGGCGGTGAAGGTGATCGAAGCATTGGCGGCGATGATGTTGGGAGTCTGGGCCAGATCGCGAATGCCGTTCACGGTAAGTGTGTACGTCCGGCCGAAGTTCATCGGATCGGTGGTCAATTCAATCATCGACGCCGACGCCCCGACCCGAGCCTGCCGAACGACCACCGTAGGCGAGATGGTGTAGTTCGCGATCGCCGTGGCCTCCGCGATCGAAACGCCTTCGCTGAACGTAAGCCGAAGCAGGGTTGTACCGATGTTCAACGCCTCCACGAGACGCGGTGGAGTCTGGTCCGGCGTCACGGCGAGCGTCGCCTCGGAACTGGTGACACTGCCCAGCCGGTTGGTGACCATGACCGAGAACCGCGCGTTCTGGTCTGTAAACCGCACCGGACCATAGACCAGTTCGGGACCATCGGCGCCCGCGATCACAGACCCATTCCGTTTCCACTGGAAGTTGGCCGGGCCGACCGTGCTCAGTTGCACCTGAAATCGGGCGAAGTCACCTTCCACAGCCGAGGTGTTGGATGGCTGACGTGAAATCACGGGCGGGGTGAACGAGACACCGAACGGGAGAAGATTCGTGCCGACGATGGGCGCCTGATCGACGCCGTTGGGCATGAGCCAGCGCACGGCCAGGTTGTCTCCGCCGCCGCCTTCCTTCATCAACGCAGAGACATAGTAGGCCCGCCCGGCCGTCAATCGAATCGGCGAGGACCGCTGGTTCGGCTCCTTC
>JAEUHG010000200.1 GCA_016795425.1 Verrucomicrobiales bacterium | reverse complement strand
TTGTCGAGTGGGCGGCACCACCGTTCCGGCCGGGAATCGCCGTGCTGGGAAAGCGGCAGGGGACTGCCGCAGTCCACGACGCTTCGCGCCAGTCCGCACCCTGGGGCCAGGCCAACGCTGGTCGTCGTGGAGTGCGGGAGTCCTCTCCCGCTATTTAAACGGAAATCGCCCCGACAACTCGGAGATGCGCCCTCGCGGACCGTTTTCCTTGCCGCCGGCGGGGGTGTTGGTGTCTCTTGACCGCAACCTGACCGGGGCCGCCGGGTTTCGCGGCGAGGGCGGGGGGCGTTCCGCATGCGCATCTTTCAGATCATTTTCAACCCGACCAGCGCCGCCGAATTGGCGTCGATGCCGAAGAATCTGCAGTTAACGATCCTGGGGGATTTCCGTGGGTTACCCACCGAGGTGATGAGCACGGACCTCGAGCGATTCGGGAAGTTGGAGCGCGAGGGGCGTGTGCTTCACCGGATGCGTTTGGGGGATTACCGTATTTATTTCGAGAGGCACCCGCTGGGGATCGTGGTGCACCGGATCCTCAACCGGCATTCCCTGAAGGATTTTCTTTTCAGGTCCAGTCTTCCAACGGGTGAGGACGAAGCGCTGCAATCGAATCCCAAGTTCTGGGACATGATCGAGGCGGCGACGCGCAAGGAAGCACCCCGGGCCAGCTAGCGGCCTTCAGTTCAACGAGCCGAGCCCACCGGCCCCCATCGATCGGCGTCCACTGCCAGAACTCCGGACCGCGGGCCGTCCCAGTGTCCAGCCCTTCGCCTTGGGTCCGAGTCAACAGGCTGCGGAATCCCTTGTCGTAGCGCGACGAGGTCCGTCTCTATGGGCCAGGAGCAAGCCAGCCTTTCGCTGGGTTCAAGGTCCCGATGCTCGACGCGCATTCCGATTCGTCCTTCCGATCCATGCAGGACGAACCGACGGATTCTCAGGGATCCTGTTGGGAGGATGCGGCTCGATTGACGGTCCAGTTGGGCGAGCGTTCGCCGTCGTTGTTCCAGCGTCGGTGCCACTTGTCGTTCATCGGATCGATGACGTCGTTGCGTCGGGCGGCTTCGGCGTGACCATCACAGAACATGAGAGTGGTCCGGCCGTTGTGACGATTGGAGGGCCATTCCGCCTCGGTCGTGGGGTCGATATTGGCGTCGAATTGGCCGCGGGTGGACTTGGTGATTTTGCCCCCGGTACCCGGTTTGGAGTCGCCCAGCATGATCATTTCGGAGGGTGACTTGACGACGCCTTCCTTGATTTCACCGAAGACATCGACATCACCGCCTAGGCCGCGGGCTCCACCGGAGGGGGCAGCGCCCCAATCATTGTAGCCGATGGAAAAGAGCGTGGCTTCGCTGATGCCCCAAGGATCGCGGCCGGAGCCGACGATGTTATTGGCACCGAGAGTGCGGTTGACGTTGGTGTCCCAGGCGCTGAAGGGGCTTGCCGTGGGGCAGGAGTACACGGCGCGATTGGTTCCCATCTGGGTGAACAGTCGCGGGGCCCAGACGTAGCGGAAGCCGCTTTGCGCGAACAGACAGCCGGGATATTTCTCGAACTCCTGCACGTACATGACGGTGGCGATGCCCAACTGCCGCATGTTGTTCAGGCATTTGGTCTGCTGCGCTTTGCCTTTGGCCTTGGCTAGCGCGGGCAGGAGCATGCTCGCGAGGATGGCGATGATGGCGATGACAACGAGCAGTTCGATCAACGTGAAACCCCTGGCCCCTGAAGATGTCCGGGGACGCCGGCGAGGTGCGGTCGCATTCATGGTCGGATCGGTGGATGGCACTTGGGAGCTGGCCACACTCAACTCCCGGGTTCGATTCCTGTCCAGTCGCGACATGCACCTGCGCATATTCAGGATGCACATGAACGATGTTCGCGCGAGTGCCTGCCTGCAGGGTGGAGCGTCCGACGACGGGACCACCGCCACACCACTCCCGAGATACCGGAATTAGATCGCCCGGACTGATTTCGCGGTGCCTTCCCGTCGATGGCTGCGACGTCCGGGGTATTCGGACGGACGCCAGCCGGTCCAGCGCTTAAAGGAGGTCGAGAAGACGAAGGGGTTCTGGTAGCCGACTTCGCTGGCGATGATTTCGATCTTGAGATGGGTGGTGGCGAGAAGTTCAGCGGCACGGCGCATGCGCAGGAAAGTGACGTGATGCATGGGGCTGCGGCCAAGTTCCCGGTGGCAGAGGCGACGAAGATGTTCGCCGCTGACATGGGCAAAACGACCCAATCGCTCGAGGCTCCAAGGTTCGGACAACTTGGCGGCGACTTCTTCCCAGAGTTGCGCGAGCCGACTGTTGGTTTGCCAGGGGCGAACGAAGCGCGACACATAACCTTGGATCAGATCGAGCCAACGGTCGATCTGGTCGGGGGCGGATTCATGAGCGCATTCGTGGTGGAGTCCGAGAATGGCGTGGCGGAGAGATTGGGCACCAAACCGAGCCATGCGCGGGGAGGTGGCGGGGACGATGGGTTGTTGGTGAGGGGCTTCCTGGTACCGGACCCAGCAAAACTCCCAGGCTTTTCCGGGAACGGCGTGGAAGGCGTTGAGCATGTGGGGCAGGAGCAGGCAGCCGGTATCGGTTCCGATCCGTTGCCAGCGACCGTCGACCCAGACCCTTCCTTCGCCGGCGAAACAGGCCAGAAAGAAGGTACCGCTTTGATGGGTACGGACAATGCGGTAGGGGGCCGCCGCGGATTGAACGCCGAGGTGGGCGATATGATATCCGGCGAGGGCGGGGCAAACGGGGGCTCCGGCGAGGAATCGGCGGCGTTCATCGATGCCGGCTCGAACCGCCCAAAGACGGTTGCGCGGTCCGATGACGTGGGTTTCCGATAGGTTTTCGTGCGCTTCGGACATCCGTGAAAGCTGGCGGAATGGGCGTTGTTCGCTTAAATCGTGTCGGCCTTCAAAGCGAACCAAATCATCGAAGCACCATGCCCAATCCCTGGACCGGCAAAGGCAATCCATACACGCGCAAGGAAGTCATCGATCGACTTCGAGCCACATTGAAGCGAGGGGACGCCATCATCGCAGCGGGTGCCGGCACCGGCATCAGCGCGAAGTTCATCGAACGCGGTGGCGCCGACCTCATCATTATCTACAACAGCGGACGGTTTCGTATGATGGGTCATGGCTCCACCTGCGGCATGATGGCGTACGGGGACGCCAATGCGATCGCCATGGAGATCGGTGAGTACGAAGTCCTTCCGGTGGTCGAAGAGGTGCCGGTGATTTGCGGGGTGCACGCCACGGACCCGCGTCGGCGAATGTGGCACTGGCTTCTGCAGGTGAAGGAGATGGGCTTCAGCGGCGTGAACAATTTCCCGACCCATACCATCGTCGACGGCCATTTCCGCGGTGTCCTGGAGGAGACCGGGATGAGCGTACGGAAAGAATACGAGATGGTGGCGCTGGCGCGGCGCATGGATCTGTTCTCGATCGTGTACGTCGGGAGTCCGGAGGAGGCGGTGGAGATGGCGAAGGCCGGGGCCGATGCGATCATTGCGCATGTCGGCACCACGGTGGGTGGAAGCATCGGGGTGACCAAGGCAGTGGTGACCTGGGATGCAGCGATTCAGCGGACCCGGGAGATCATTGAGGCGGCATCGCGGGTGCGGAAGGACGTGATTTTCCTGGCGCACGGCGGTCCGATCAACACCCCTGAGGACGCGGAGAAAATCATGCAGCACACGAAAGTCGTGGGATTTGTGGGGGCCAGTTCGCTCGAGCGCATGGGAGTCGAGGCGTCGTTGACGGATCTGACCCGGCGGTTCAAGGCGCTCAAGGCACCGGCGGCCTTGCCGGCGCGGACCGTGCGGAAGAAGAAATAAGCGGGAATTCGGCATCCGTTGTCGTCGGAAGCATCCGGCCTGACCGAACCTTACTATCGATGAGCACACCAAAGGACCCTCTGACCTCCCGTCGTTTTGTCACGGCCGCGGAGAAGGTCGACTACCTGTCCCCGTGGACCCTGGAGGAATGGTTATGTCGCGGCGATGTGGTTCCGAACGAGGAACTGTTGATGGTGCGGGCGAATATGGAGGCCGGTCGGTGCCATCCCTTTCACACGCACCCGACGCGCGAGGAGATCATCTATATCCTGTCAGGCCGGGCGGAGCAGTGGATCAACGGGGAATGCCGGATTCTGGGTCCGGGCGAGATGGTGTTGGTGCGCAAGGGCGAGGTGCATGGGACGTACAATCCCTACCGGGAACGGTTGGTGTTCCTGGCGATCCTCTCTCCTGCGCAGGCGGCGGAGCCGGGCATCGTGGATGTTTCCGGCGAGGAGCCATGGGCGACGCTGCGGGAACGGCGCGGCCTACCGGCCTGCACGTGAGGCGAGGGACGGGGCGGGTTTCGGCTTCGGGTGGAGTGTCTTCATTTGATCAGACTGCCTACTAGTCTGCACCAGCGATGATGAGCCATTTGGCTGATCACTGTGGCTTCCGATGGATGAATCCTCTTAATCGCAGGCCAGCGGGGTGTTCGCACCTGAGATGTCGGATGGGAAAGCGGGTGATGGGCCGCCGGAAAACGGGGATCATGAAAATTTCTCAACGAGACAGTGAACGAACTGCGGTGAGAATTGAGGGTTGATAAGTGGGGCTTGGCACAAGGGATGCACGGAGGGGTCCGCCGCGTGAGCCGTGTGGTGAGCCCCATCCACCGAAGGGCAGTGAGCGGCATGATTCTGCTCGAGGTTGATGGGGGTGAGCCGGCGCATCGGCGCAACTCCAATCCAACCTTAATGAAGCCCCACCTTATCACTATCCGACCTCATCCCCCCCGTCGTTCGCGTCTTTCTCTTCGCGCAGCCTGCGCCTCGGCAGCCCTCACATCGATCATGGCGTCCACGTCGGTGTTGGCGCAGGAGGCGCCGCGGATCGACAAGCTGGAGAAGGAAAACCAGGACCTGAAGCAGCGCCTCGAAGCGCTGGAGATGGTCGCCAAGAAAGAAGGCATCCTGCCCAGCGGATCCGAGCCGCCAAAGTTCGTCTCCGCCATGTCGGAGATCTCCCTGAGCGGCTTTGTCCAGGCCTCGTACTTTTACAACACGCAGGAACCCACCGACCGGACGTCCGACGGCTACCTGTGGAATTCCGTGCATGATTCCTTCTCGATCAACAAGGTGAAGCTGACGCTGGCGAGCAAGCCTGCGGAACGGAGCGGGGAGGCATGGGGCGCTGGTTTCCGAGCCTCGATGATCTGGGGTGACGACGCGCCCGTGTTGAACACCGGCGGTGAACGCCAGGGCTTGGAAGCGCTGCGGGAGGCCTACGTCGATCTCAACATCCCGATCGGCGACGGCTTGATCGTGAAGGCGGGGCAATTGATCTCGCTGCTGAACTTCGAATCCGGTGACGGCGGGGCTGCGAACCCCAATTTCTCGCAGGGCTATCAGTGGTTCTTTACGGGGAACGGGCCTTCGGCGGGCATTCAAGGCGACTATCAATTTACCGAATGGCTCAACCTCAAGGCCCGGGTGCAGAACGGTCTTTATGCTGGCGCCGTGGACGGCAATACGGCCAAGACCTTTCTGGGAAGCATCGGCCTGACACCGACGGCCAACACCTGGATCAACCTGCTGGGCTTCGCCGGCGAGGAATCCGCGACGTTGGATTTGTCCGGTGGTTCCGTGCTGGCCGGGACCAAGATCGGGGAGGGTCTGAATCTTGGGTTCGAGTTCGATTATTTTAACTTCGATCCTGGCGCGGGTCCGTCCTCGGATCTTTGGTCGGTGGGCGGCTGGGTATGGTACGACTTCACCTCGAAATTTGGTGTGGCGTTTCGTGCCGAGTATCTGGACGACCCGGATGGGGGCGGTTTGAAAGGCATCACTTTGCCCGGGCGGCCTGGCAGCGCCCTGTTGTCTCCGGATCCGGACGGCGCGATTGGCAGCCTGACGTTGACCTTCAACTTCCGTCCTATTCCGGGGATCAAGATCCAGCCTGAGTTCCGATACGATTTTACGTCGTATGACGGGGCTTACGATGGCGAGGAAGACCGCTTCATCATTGGTGCGGGCGTGTCCTACTCATTCTGAAGGGGTCCCGGATAAAGGGTGTTCTCGATACCCCGAACCCACCACCTCCTAAACGTCCGAAATTCATCCCAATCACTCCATTGTTTCGTTCCATCAAGTCACTGCTCCGAACATGAAAAACTTGCGTCTGAAATTCCTTATTCTACTGGCCGCGGTCGGCCTCTCCGCCGGCGCGCGCGCGGCCGAGACCGTGAAGGTCGGCGTGCTCCATTCCTTGAGCGGCACGATGGCCATCAGCGAGACCTCGCTGAAGGACGTCCTGTTGTTCACCTTCGACGAGGTCAACAAAGCCGGCGGCATCCAGGTCGGCGGCTCGAAGTACATGATTGAGCCGGTCGTCGTGGACCCCGCCTCGAACTGGCCGTTGTTCGCCGAGAAGGCGCGCCAGTTGCTGGAGAAGGACAAAGTGTCGGTGGTGTTCGGTTGTTGGACCTCGGTGAGCCGCAAGTCGGTATTGCCGGTGTTCGAGCAGTTGAACGGCCTGCTGTTCTACCCTGTCCAGTACGAGGGCGAGGAGTTGTCCAAGAACATCTTCTACACCGCGGAAGCGGTGAACCAGCAGGCGGTGCCGGCGGTGGATTACATGCTGGCGGAGGGCAAGAAGAAGTTCTACCTGCTGGGTTCCGATTACGTCTATCCCCGCACGACCAACAAGATCCTCAAGCAGTACCTGCGCTCCAAGGGGATCCCGGAATCGGACCTGGTCGAGATCTACACGCCTTTCGGGCACACCGACTACCAGACCATTGTCGCGGCCATCAAACAGTTCTCGGCCGGCGGCAAGGCTTGCGTGATCAGCACGCTCAACGGCGACACCAACGTGCCCTTCTTCAAGGAATTTGCGAATGCCGGACTGACCTCAGAGAACTGCCCGGTCGTATCCTTCTCCATCTCGGAGGATGAATTCCGCGGGCTGCCGGCCAAAGACCTTGTCGGTCACCTGGGATGCTGGACCTACTTCATGTCCATCAAGACGCCGGAGAACGCCAAGTTCGTGGGCGATTTCATGGGCTGGTTGAAGGATCCGAAGGTCACCGGGGTTGACTACAAAGTCAGTGGCGTTGATCCGAAGGGCCGTGTCACCTGCAGTCCCATGAACCTGTCGCGCATGGGTGTCTATCTTTGGAAGCAGGCGGTTGAAAAGGCCGGCAGCTTCGAAGTGGACAAAGTGCGCACCGCTCTCATCGGCCAGAAGTTCAAGGGGCCGGCGGGCGAGGTGACGATGCAGGAGAACCACCACCTGGTGAACAACGTGTTCATTGGGGAAACGCTGGCCTCCGGCCAGTTCAAAATCATCAAGAGCTTCACTGGGGTGGCCGGCGAACCCTTCTCGTCGAAGTTCCTCAAGTAATCGCGGGGGCCGAGCAGCGGGATCTCGAACTCCCGCGTTCGGTCCAACGACTGGCAATGATTCGCGGGAGGCGGGGCCGACGGGTCCCGCCTCCCGACCGCAAATGAGAGGACCCTTCGATCGCTCCTGTGTCTCCATGCTTTTCTCCCGACGCCAACGTTATTCGCGCCCATGGACCTGGCATTGGCTGATCGCCGCCGCGTGCTGTCTGGGTGCTCCGCTGTGCCGGGGTGCCGATGCGGTTCCTGCCGCGGCGCCGGACACGGCCACCGTCGACGCTCGGGCCCGGGCACGACTGGCGGAAGCCATCGTAGCCGACGAGTTGGACCTGCAGCTGCAAGTCTTGCGCGAACTTGGCGGAAGCGGGGCGGATCCGCTCATTGGACAAACGTTGACCGCGTGGCGGGGAGGGGCCGTTTATTTGTTTGAAACCAACGGAACACGGACCCCGGTGCTGCTGGATACGCAGACCGATTCCGAGGGCAGGGCGCGGGCGATTCGGGTTGCGGATGGCGCATTGCTAGCGGGTGGCGATGGGCAGGGGCTGCTTTTCACGGCGAACGATCTGACCTCGGCGGATGCCAGTTCCAAGCTGCGTCGAGCGATCAAGACCGCGCTGGATCTCTTCGGTGTGGCGAACCCGAATCCCAAGATGCGCCGGGACGCGGTGGTGAAGTTGGGCCAGGAACAGAATGCCGATTACCTTCCCCACCTCGAAGCGCGCCTCAAGATCGAGACCGAAGCGGAGGTGCATCGAGCCCTGCAGGAGGCGATCGCAGTGACGCGATTGTTATCCGACGACGCGGCAACCCGCGAGGCGGCGATCGTGGAACTGGGTGCGCTCCGGTCGATCACGTCCCTTGTTTTCCTGAAGCAGCTCCTCACTCAAGCGGAAGGTGACGCCGCGAAGTATGGTCCGGCAACGATCAAGGCGTTGCGGAGATCGGTGTGGGAGATCGAGAACTACCTGTGGTGGGGCAATTTGTTTGGGACGGCCTTCCGCGGGCTGAGTCTTTCAGCGGTCCTCTTGGTCGCGGCCATTGGATTGGCGATCACCTTCGGTCTGATGGGGGTGATCAACATGGCCCATGGCGAGATCATCATGGTTGGGGCGTACACGGCCTACGTGACTCAGAACCTATTCGCGAGTTGGTTTGGCAAGGGCGGACTGGGAATAGAACTCTATTTTCTGGCGGCCCTGGCGGTCTCCTTCGTGGTGGCTGGGGCCGTGGGATTAGTGCTGGAGCGCGGCGTCATCCGGTTTCTCTATCGGCGCCCCTTGGAGTCGCTGCTGGCCACCTGGGGAGTCAGCCTGGTTTTGCAGCAACTATTCCGGCACATCTTCGGGGCGGCGAATGTGCAGGTGACCTCGCCTTCCTGGTTGAGCGGCAGCCTGGTGATTCATGACGTGCTGCTGGCCTACAACCGGATCTTCGTCATCGCCTTCGCCTTCGCCATCGTGGCGGGTACCTATCTGCTGCTGACGCGGACCTCGCTCGGGTTGCAGATCCGGGCGGTGATGCAGAACCGGGCGATGGCATCGGCCTTGGGAGTGCGGACCGATCGGGTGAACATGCTGACGTTCGCGCTGGGATCCGGGTTGGCGGGGATGGCGGGCGCGTGCCTTTCCCAGATCGGCAACGTCGGTCCGAGCCTGGGTCAGAACTACATCGTCGATTGTTTCATGGTGGTGGTCTTGGGCGGAGTTGGGAATCTCGTGGGAACGGTTTCGGCGGCCCTGGGGGTGGGTGTCACCGATCAGATCCTGCAGCCATGGCTGGGCGCGGTGCTGGGTAAGATCGTGGTTCTGGGCGCGATCATCCTCTTTCTTCAATGGCGGCCGGCGGGCCTGTTTGCCACGCGCAGCCGCAATCTCGAGGGATGACCGAAATGATTTCTTCTCCAGCCATATCCCGACGTGAAGCCCTGGTGATCGCGCTCTTGGCGTTGATCGGACTGGTGGTGCTGCCGTGCCTGAATGCGTTCGTGCCGTCGACGAGCCCGCTGCACGTCAGCAATTTCGCCATCACGGTGTACGGAAAGTACCTGTGCTACGCGGTGCTGGCGATCGGTGTGAACCTGCTCTGGGGCTACACCGGTTTGCTGAGCCTGGGCCAGGCGTTGTTCTTCTCATTGGGCGGCTACGCGCTGGGCATGCACCTGATGTTGAAGATCGGGAAGCTCGGCCAGTATCAGTCCGATCTTCCCGATTTCATGGTGTTCCTCGAGTTTCCCAAACGATTTCCGGAGACCGGCGGATTGCCGCCCCATTGGATTCCGTTCCACAGCTTCTGGTTTTCGGCGGCGGCTGTGATTTGGGTGCCGGCGCTGCTGGCGCTGGTGTTTGGATGGCTGGCGTTCCGGTCGCGGATCAAAGGCGTCTATTTCTCGATCCTGAGCCAGGCCCTGACCTATGCGGCGACCCTGTTGTTTTTCCGCAACGACTTCACCTTTGGCGGCAACAACGGTCTGACCGATTTCAAATTCATCCTGGGCGCCGATATCAATGCGCCCTCGACGAAGCGCTGGCTCTACATTGCCTCGGGGGTGTTGTTGTTGGCGGTCTACCTGGGATGCCGTTGGTTGACTTCGACGAAATTCGGCCTGATCCAGCGTGCGATTCGCGACAGCGAGAACCGGGTTTTGTTCTCGGGCTACGCCACCGGCCGGTTCAAACTGTTCGTGTTTGTCGTTTCGGCGGTGATCTGCGGTCTGGGTGGGGCGCTGTACGTTCCCCAGGTTGGCATCATCAATCCCAGCGAGATGGCGCCGGACAAGTCGCTGGAGGCGGTGGTTTGGTGCGCGGTGGGCGGTCGCGGCAGCATGCTGGGCCCGGTGGTGGGTGCGATTGCCGTGAACGCGATGAAGAGCTACGCGACGCACGCGTTTCCCGAGCAATGGCTCTACCTTTTGGGTGGGATGTTCATCCTCGTCACGCTCTTCATGCCCGGCGGGATTGTGGGAGTCCCGGCGCAATGGCGGGCGGCGAGGGCGCGATGGACGAGGAAGGGCGAGGCGGCGGGCGACAAGGGAACCGCTCCGGCGGTTCTGGAATCCGCCACCAAGGAACCATGAGCCAGAAGTCATTCATCCTCACCTTGGAAGGGGTCACCAAGGCCTTCGATGGATTCAAAGCCATCAACGAACTCAACTTCTACATGGACGAAGGCGAGTTGCGGGTGGTCATCGGTCCCAACGGCGCCGGCAAGAGCACCATGCTCGACCTCATCACCGGCCGCACCCGGCCCGATGTCGGAAAAGTCGAGTTCGAGCAGAAGACGGATCTGACCGCCCTGAATGAGTCTCAAATCAACCAGCTGGGCATCGGACGCAAGTTTCAGACGCCCTCCGTTTACATCGATCATTCGGTGTTCGAGAACATCTGGCTGTCGCTGGAGGGACCGCGGACGGTTTGGAGCACGCTGTTCTCACGAATGACCGGTGCCCAGAAGGACCGGATCCACGAGGTGCTGAAGACGGTGGGGCTGCAGGATCGGGCGACAGTGAAGGCTGGCAGCCTTTCGCACGGGCAGAAGCAATGGCTGGAGATCGGCATGCTGCTGGCACAGAACCCGAAGTTGCTCCTGGTCGACGAGCCGGCGGCGGGCATGAGTGACGAAGAGACGGCGCGAACCGGTGAGTTGCTGATGAGCCTGGCCGGGCAGCACAGCATTATCGTGATCGAACACGACATGACCTTCGTGCGGCAGATCGCACGCAAAGTAACGGTGCTGCATCAGGGCACCGTGCTGTGCGAAGGAACCGTGGACGAGGTTCAGAATGACCCGCGGGTGATCGAGGTCTATCTCGGCCGGAAGAAGAAGGGACACCAGGCATGCTTGAACTGAAGGATATTGGGGTGTCGTATGACGGCTCCCGCATCCTGCGGGGCGTCAACCTCCGCGTGGAACCCGGCGAGGTGGTCTGCCTTATGGGCCGGAATGGCGTGGGCAAGACCACCACACTCAAATCGATCGTGGGCCTGGTCAGGACCGATGCGGGTGCGGTCCGCCTGGGGGGGCAGGAACTCAGCGGACTTCGTCCCGAAGCCCGCGCTCGGCTGGGACTCGGGTATGTGCCACAGGGACGTGATATTTTTCCGACCCTCACCGTTCGCGAGAACCTGCACCTGGGGGCCATCGCGCAGGGGCGCAAACTCAATGGCGAGGTGGACCGCGTCCTGCAGCTTTTCCCTGTGCTGGGTCAGATGCTGCAACGCAAGGGCGGTGTTCTGAGTGGCGGACAACAGCAGCAGTTGGCGATTGGGCGGGCGTTGTTGACGGGTCCGAAAGTGCTGCTGTTGGACGAACCCACCGAAGGTATCCAGCCGAACGTCATCGACCAGATCGGGGAGACCATCAAGAAGTTGCGGGCCGAGGGGCTGGGCCACAACTACGCGGCGGAGATCGGAAACGCCATCAAGACCCTGCGCAAGGAAGGGCGCATCGGCATCCTGCTCGTCGAGCAGTATCTCGACTTCTGTCTCGATGTCGGGGATCGGTTCTACATCATGGATCGCGGCGCCGTTGTCGCCGAAGGACCGATCGCGAGGTTGAACGACGAGATCGTTCGCCAACATTTGACGGTATGACGCCGCGTCCCCATGGACCACGGCGTCGAGAGCTCCGATCTGAGGCATCCGGCCTCACGGGTGGTGGTGAATGCCGCGGCTGGAAGGTCCCGTCGACAGGCCCCAATCCTGTGCACCTTTGCGAAGCGACCGGCGACACCTCTAAGAGGCCCCTTTCGGGCGGCAGACCCCAGGGGCTCATCGAACATCCCGCCGCCAGGCTGGAGGTTTCGATGGTGGACGGCCAAAGCGCGATCACATCGATCTACGCCACGAATCCACTGAAGTTGCTGGCCCCGGTTTCCCGTGGAACGAGTGTGTGGGCTTACACCTCCAGTTTCGGCGGAGGCATGGTATCCGGGGACCAGACAGCGCTCGATGTGCGCCTGCATCCTGGCGTGCGCTGCTTCCTCGGGACCCAATCCTCGACCAAGGTGTATCGCAATCCGGAAGGTCGGCCGACCGGGCACAGGGTCTGGGCGGGTGTTGGTGCCGACAGCCTGTTGGTGGTGGCACCTGATCCCATCCAGGCCTTCGCAGGGTCGGTGTGGCGGCAGCGCCAGAACTTCTTTCTGGCGCCGGACGCCAATCTCGTCGTTGTGGATTGGCTGTCCTCGGGGCGCCAGGCGCGCGGGGAGCGTTGGGCATTTACACGATTCGAGTCGTGGAACGAGATTCATGTCGGGACCCGGCCCTGGATGATGGATGGGCTGGTTTTGGATCCGCGCGATGGCGCCCTGACCGAGCCCTTTCGATTGGGTCGGTTCGATTGCCTGGCTTTAGTGGCGGTAGTGGGGCCGCGGTTGGCAGACGGAGCGCGCCGATGGGTCGAGGAGATCTCGGCACGACCGGTGGAGCGCGGGGCAACGTACTTGGCGGCGGGCAGTGCCCGGGAGGGAGGAGCGGTTCTCCGATTTGCCGGACAGGATGGGGAGGCCGTCACCCGGGAGATTCACACCGGGCTTCGCTTCCTGAGTTCGTGGCTGGACGGCGAACCGTGGAACCGCCGACCTTGAAAGGCCACGCCCATTACCAACCTCGCCACTGAAGCACGACCCTCCGAACACCTCCTTCGACCATGCACCTCGCCCCTCGAGATCTGGACAAGCTGATGCTGCACAACGCGGGTTTTCTCGCCCAGAAACGGCTCGCCCGCGGACTGCGACTGAACCATCCCGAGGCCGTCGCACTGATCGCGACTCAGTTGCTGGAGTTGATCCGGGACGGGCGCCGAGTGGCGGAATTGATGGATCTCGGTCGTCAAATGCTGGGCCGACGCCAAGTGATGGCCGGGGTGCCGGAGCTCATTTCGGAAGTCCAGGTGGAGGGGACGTTTCCTGACGGAACGAAACTGGTCACGGTGCACCATCCGATTGCGCGGGAGGACGGCGATCTGGCATTGGCCTTGTACGGGAGCTTTCTACCGGTACCGGACCTGGCCGGGTTTGGCGCTTCGTCGGAGGCCCTCACTCCGGGAGAGATGTCGGTGGCGGACGGGGAGGTGGAGATCAATTCGGGCCGGACCGTGGTGCGAATAGAGGTGACCAACCTTGGGGACCGGCCGGTCCAGGTGGGAAGCCACTACCACTTCGCGGAAACCAACCCGTCGCTGCGCTTCAACCGGTCGCTGGCGTACGGCCGGCGTCTGGATATTCCGGCCGGCACGGCGGTTCGGTTCGAACCCGGTGAGACCAAGACCGTCGATCTGGTGGATCTCGGCGGGAACCAGGTTGTGCGGGGTGGCAATGCGCTGGCGTCGGGCCCGGTTCTGGAGGCCACGCGTTCGACGATTTCGACCTCCGCCCAGGAGCGCGGGTTCGCGCACCGAAAGGACTGATATGGCAAGACGAATGCTCCGGCGGCAATACGCCGACATGTTCGGACCCACGGTTGGCGACAAGGTTCGGCTGGCCGACACGGACTTGTGGTTGGAAGTGGAACGGGACCACACCGTGTACGGTGACGAGTGCAAGTTCGGAGGGGGCAAAACCATTCGTGAAGGCATGGGGCAGGCCACCGGTGTGGCTGCCGCGGACGCCCTCGATTGCGTCATCACCAACGCCCTGGTGGTCGATGCCACCGGCATCTTCAAGGCGGACGTGGGGATCAAGGGCGGTCGCATTGCTGGCATCGGCAAGGCAGGCAATCCGGACGTCATGGCGGGCGTCGACGCCAGGATGATCGTCGGAGTCACGACCGAGGTGATCGCGGGCGAAGGCATGATTCTGACGGCGGGAGGCCTCGACACGCACATTCACTTCATCTGTCCGCAACAGGCGTTTGAAGCGGTGGCGGCGGGGTTGACGACGATGGTGGGCGGCGGCACGGGGCCGGCCACGGGCACCTGCGCCACCACCTGCACGCCTGCACCGTTCTATCTGCGCGCCATGCTCGAGGCGACGGACCAGCTTCCTCTCAACTTCGGGTTTACCGGCAAGGGTAACACCGCGGCTCCGGAAGGGCTTCCGGACCAGATCCTGGCGGGAGCGATTGGTTTGAAGCTGCACGAGGATTGGGGCACGACACCGGCCGCCATCGACTGTTGTTTGCGCGTGGCCGATGCGCACGACATCCAGGTCACCATTCACACCGATACCTTGAACGAATCGGGTTTTGTGGAAACGACCCTGGGGGCCATCGGTGGCCGGACGATCCACACCTACCACTCGGAGGGAGCGGGAGGCGGGCATGCTCCCGACATTATTCGTATCTGCGGGGAACCGAATGTCCTACCCAGTTCCACGAATCCGACCCGGCCGTACACCGTCAACACCATCGACGAGCATCTCGACATGCTGATGGTCTGCCATCACCTGGACGCCAGCCTGCCCGAGGATGTGGCCTTCGCCGAGAGCCGGATCCGCGGCGAGACGATTGCCGCCGAGGACATCCTGCACGACCTCGGGGCGATCAGCATGATGTCGAGCGACAGCCAGGCCATGGGCCGTATCGGTGAGGTGATCACCCGGACCTGGCAGACGGCGGACAAGATGAAGCGCCAACGCGGGCGCCTTTCCGGGGAGACCGGCGACAATGACAACCTTCGCATCAAGCGGTACCTCTCGAAGTACACCCTGAATCCCGCCGTGGCCCATGGAATGTCCCACCTCATCGGGTCGATTGAGGTCGGGAAACTTGCCGATTTGGTGCTTTGGCGGCCGGCCTTCTTCGGCTCCCGTCCGGAATTGGTGATCAAAGGCGGAATGATCGCGTGGTCCCAGATGGGCGATGCGAACGCGAGCATACCGACGCCACAACCGGTCATCATGCGCCCGATGTTTGGCGCCTTCGGATCCGCTCCTGGAGGATTGTCGGTGGCGTTTATCAGCCAGCTGAGTGCCTCTCGCGGAGTGGCGGCTTCGTACGGCCTCCGCAAGCGCCTCGAAGCGGTTCACGGTTGTCGCGGGCTGGGCAAACGCCACATGCGCTGGAACGACGCGATGCCGCGCATCACGGTGGATCCGGAGACTTATGAAGTAACGGCGGATGGCGAGCGGTTGGTCTGTGAGCCGGCGACCGTCCTTCCCTTGGCGCAGCGCTACTCCCTGTTTTGAACGTGAACGCCACCGATCCAACGGCCCGTGGCAGCGTTTCTGCCTCCAATCCCACCCGCGACGGGTCCGGGGAGGCGTCGTTGAATGCGCAAGCGGCCTCGACCGAGGCATCGTCACCGTTGCCGGATGGCGCGACCGACTGGCTGGTTTGGCAATGGGTGGACTCGGCGTTTCCCACCGGCGGATTTGCGCATTCTGCGGGGCTGGAAGCCGCGTGGCAGCTGGGCGAAATCGACGGTCGACGCGGGCTCGGAGCGTTCCTGGAGGCGAGTCTTCAACAGGCCGGACCTGCGGGCCTCCCGTTCGTCATGGCCGCGCACCGTCAGCCGTCGGATCTGCCGATGTTGGATCTTCGATGTGATGCCTGGTTGACGAACCATGTTGCCAACCGTGCGAGTCGGCTTCAGGGGCGTGCGTTATGGACGGCGGTCGAGCGGGCGTTTCTGCCTGCCGCCGGTTCGGCGCCGGCTCCTGGTCATCTGGCGCCGGTGTTTGGCGCGATGCTGGCGCGGTTGGGAGTGGGTGCCGACCGGGCCGCGTCGCTCTTCCTGTTTCAGCATCTGCGCTCGTTACTGTCGGCGGCGGTGCGACTCGGGGTCGTGGGACCGTTGGAGGCCCAGCGGCTTCAGCATCGGTTGGGCCCCCTGGGGCAGTCGATCGCGCACCGTTTTCGAGAGGCGAGTTTGGATGACCTCGCGCAGACCGCGCCCTTGTTGGACCTATGGCAGGGCGCACAGGACCGGCTGTACTCCAGGTTGTTTCAGAGCTGAGGCCCATCGGGCGCGATACCATGCCCCGTCCCACCGTACCAACGTCCTCGGGTGGGGAGGGGCTTGCCCCGCAGGTGTGGGTGCCTGCGGGCGGGAAGGAAGCGTTTGAAGTCCCGCGTTGAGACCATGAACCAGGATGTGCAGGCAGGGCGCGATCTCCAGAAGCGCCAGGAACGGCACCTGGACGAGCGGTCGTCCGACGGACAGGCGACTGAATCTCGAGGAGAGCGCAGGGCGCGGCCGGGGCAGGGACGGATTCGGCTGGTGGCGGTGATTGGTTTCGGGGTGGTCCTGGCGGTGGCCTTGTTCGCGTTGCTCCGTGACTGGGAGACGCGGGAGGCTGAGGGGCGCGCCGAGGATTTGACCCGCGAACAGGTCGCGAAGCTTCGCGTGTCGATGCTGCGATCCATGGAGGTGCTGCACTCGGTGGTTTCGTTGCATGCCGCCCAGGGTCGGATGCGCCGTGAACCCTTTCGTCATTTCGTTCAAGGCGCGCTGGTCCGGCAACCGGAGTTGCAGGCGCTTTCGTGGAATCCGCGGGTGCGCCGCGAAGATCGCGCCATCTGGGAAGCGGCGGCGGTATCCGAGGGGATCGCCGACTTCTCCTTCAAGGAGTCGGAAGTTTCGGGACTTCTGCGACCGGCCCAGGAGCGCGACGAGTATGTGCCTGTTTATTATATCGAACCTCCGGAGGCGAACCGCTCGGCGCTTGGCTACGATCTCGCGTCGGATCCGAGCCGGCGCGAATCGCTGGAACTCGCGCGGGATCTCGGGGGACCGAGGGCGACCGGGCCGGTTCGCCTGGCCCAAGGACCCGATGACGCCACAGGGTTTTTGGTGCTTCTACCGGCGTATCGGACTGGGGGCGACGATTCGGTGACGTCGCGTCGCCAACGCTTGGAGGGATTCGCGGTGGCGGTATTTCGGGTGGATGCCTTGGTGGGGCCGGCGTTCCGGGAACTGGCGGCACGGGGCATCGAAGCGGCTTTATTCGATCAATCGGTGTCCGGCGAACGAATCCACGGGATCTCGCCGGGGGCCATTGAAGCGGCAGGCTCGGGCACCGGAGTGGCGACGGAGATCGATCTGGAAGTGGCGGGACGGAGATGGGTGGTGGTGGCGCGTCCGACCGGTGCGTTTATGGCGACCCAACCGCATCGCCACTCCTGGATGGTTCTGATTGGCGGGTTGGCGTTCACAGGATTGACGGCGTATTCGTTGGCCGCCGATGGGCGCCGCGCGCGCCAGATTGCGACGACGAACGCGGCGTTGGAGGAGGAGGTGGCGATTCGGCAGCGGGCGGAGGCGGCCGCGGCCGCGGCGAACCAGGCGAAATCGGATTTCCTGGCCAGCATGAGCCATGAGATTCGCACGCCATTGAACGCCATACTCGGCTACACCCAGTTGTTGCGCCGGGATTTGCGCCTTCCCCCCGAACAACGCGATGCCATCGCGGCGATCAGCGGCAGCGGCCAGCATCTGCTGGGGCTCATCAATGAGATCCTGGATCTGTCCAAGATCGAGGCCGGTCGCATGGAACGGCACGATGATGCCTTCGATCTGGTCGATCTGGCCAAGGGCCTGGCTTCGACCTTCCTTCCGCTCTGCGCCCAGAAGCGGATCGGCTTTCGATTCGATGCGACCACCGAACCGTCGATCTGGGTGCGAGGCGACGCCGGAAAGCTCCGACAAGTGCTGATCAACCTGCTGGGCAACGCGGTGAAGTTTACTCGGACCGGTGAGGTTTATCTTCGAGTTCAGCGCGATGCGGCGGACGCGGAGCGATGGTGGTTCGAGGTGATCGACACCGGACTGGGGATTCCCGAGGAAGAGCGGGCCGACATCTTCAAGCCGTTCCATCAAGGGTCCGGGGCGGGACATCAGGGTGGCACTGGACTCGGGCTGACCATTGCCCAGCGCCAGGTTGAACTTCTCGGCGGGCGGCTGGAGTTCCAATCGTCCCGCGGGATCGGTTCGCGGTTCTATTTCTGTCTTCCCTTGCCAGTGGCGCAACCGCCTGCGGAGGGCGCGGTGCGACGCCCGGTTTCCCTCGCGCCGGGGCAGAAGGCGGTCGTTCTGGTGGTTGACGATCATGCCGACAACCGCGGCGTTCTGGGTGGAATGCTGACAACGGCTGGAGTGACGGTGGCCTTCGCTTCGGACGGACCTGAGGCACTGGAGTGGTTGAGTCAGTCGCGACCCGACCTGGTGCTGCTGGATCTCTTGCTACCGGGAATGGGCGGGGCTGAAGCGGCGCGGCGTATGATCGAGATCACCGGCCGGTCGGTGCCGATCGTCATGCATAGTGCCTCTCCTCTCCCGGAACATCGTCGGGAGGCACTGGAGTCGGGGTGCGTTGAGTTCCTGGCAAAACCGATTCGCTGCGAGCAGCTGTACGAAGTGCTGCAGCGCCAATTGGGACTGCGATTTGTGCATGCCGACACCGTCGCCGAGCCGGCGGTGGAATCCGGCGGCATTGGGGCGGAACCGTTGGCGCTTCCGGGCGACCTGTACGCCGGGCTGCTCCTCGCCGCCGAACTCCACAGCACCACCATGCTGAAGGCGCGCCTCGCCGAACTCCGTGAACACGGTCCGGGCGCGGAACGCCTGGCGCAGGAGATCCGCTGGCTGATGCGCAGTTACGACATGGACGGGATTCGACGAGTTCTCGAGCGGGTATCACCACGAGGTCCGACGGAACCCTCGGCACCTGCGCTGGAAACGTCCGCGGTCTGACTTCATGGGCGCCGACCAATCTTCAACCCGTCCCCCGGAGCGCCTGCTCCTGGTCGATGATGTGCCGGCGAACCTGGAAGTTCTGACGGCGGTCCTGGAGCCTCATGGCTACGAGATCCTGGCCGCGCCGGACGGGACGTCGGCGCTGCGCGTGGCGGCGCGCGCGAAACCCGATCTCATCCTGCTCGACGTGCTGATGCCGGAAATGGATGGGATCGAGACCTGCCGTCGGTTGAAGGCCGACCCGCTCACGCGCGAGATCCCGGTCATCTTCCTGACGGCGCGGGCGGAGTTGCAGGGAATGGTCGAAGGTTTTCGAGCGGGCGGCGTTGATTACGTGGTGAAGCCCTTTCAACCGGACGAAGTGGTGGCCCGGGTGGCCACGCATCTGGGTTTGGGTCGTTTGACCCGGGAATTGCAGGACAAGAACCGGGTCTTGGAAGCGCGCACGCGCGAATTGACGGAAGAGATGGATCGACGACGGCGGGCGGAGACCGCGCTCAAGCATGCGGACGAGACCTTGGCGGCGCTGTCGGATCTGGAAGCGTCGCGCTGGAATCTCGCCGGTTTCGTGGGGGAAAGTCCCAGTGTCCGGCGGATTCTCAACGACGTGCGGCGGCTCCACCAATTCACGCACACGAGCGTCCTCATCACCGGAGAGAGTGGCACCGGCAAGGAACTGGTCGCCCGGGCGCTGCATTTTGGGAGCGCCCGGTCCAAGGCGCCGTTTGTGCCTGTGAACTGCGTCGCGATTCCGCCTGACCTGGCGGAATCGATGTTGTTTGGCCATGTGAAGGGGGCCTTCACGGGAGCCACTTCCGACCGCAAGGGCTGTTTCGAACTGGCCCATGGCGGCACCCTGTTTCTGGATGAGATGGGGGACATGCCCGTGTCGCTGCAGGTGAAACTGCTGCGGGTCCTGGAGGATGGCTGTGTGACCGCAGTGGGTTGCGCGGAGCCACGGCGGGTCGATGTGCGGGTGGTGGCGGCGACCAATGCGGATCTCGAGGCGCGCATGGCCTCGGGGGCGTTTCGACAGGATCTCTACTTTCGCCTGGCGCGGTTTACGGTGCACATGCCGCCGCTACGCGAGCGGCTCGAGGATCTGCCGGCATTAGCTGCGCATTTCCTCGGGATGTTTGCCTCCGAGATGGGCCTTCGGAATCCACGTTTGTCGCCCGCGGCCATGACGGCCCTCCGCGCCTATTCCTATCCCGGCAACGTCCGTGAGCTGAGGAACCTGTTGGAACGCGCCCTCATCGAGAGCGGTGGCGAACCCATCGAACCTCGGCATCTGCATTTCTTGAATCGGCCCGGTCCGACTCCTGCGGCAGCCAGTGTGTTGGCATCCGAGACTCCGGCTCACACGACTACGACCACGACCGCCACCGCACGTTCCGAATGGGCATCGTCGCTGCCGCTGAATCTCGCGGAAGCGGAGGAGGTGCTGATTCAGCGGGCGCTTCAGGTGACGGGCGGCAACATCAGCGACGCCGCGAGGTTGCTGGGGGTGCATCGAACGCGCATTTATCGGAAGCTGGCGCAGGAGGAGGCGGCTGGTGCGGGCGCGGAGGTCTGAGACCCACTCGATGAACCTCCGAACCCCACACACCTCGTGGCAGCGTGACGAGGGCCGCCCGATCGAGGTTGTTTTCCAGTCAAGTGGATCAGGCATTCGCGACCTGGTTCATGGGTCCGAGGCGTGTTTCGACCCTGAGCGTCCATGCTGCCTGTGAAGAGGTGTTCCATCTGTTTCACGGGCGACGTTTGGAACACGCGCCGTGAGAGCCGTGGAGGTCCGGGTTCGCGGAATGCCTCAAAATTCGGGGGTGGCGGGGATCCTCGCGGGCGTGGCACGCGATTCGCTAAGTGGAAATCCGTTGGACGATCACCGTCCCGGTTTCACCACCATGCCCACCTCCATCCCTTCCTCAAGCCCAGCCCCGTCCTGGATCGATTCGCCGATCATTCGACGCGCGGGTTGGATTGCCCTATCCATGGGAGTCGCGATCGCCGCGACGACCCCGAGATTGCACGCCGCCGACGGCGAGTCGCGCGTCAACGCGCTGTTGAACTTCGAATTCTCCACGCACTACCTGACGCCGCGTGGGATGATCGTGCAGGACAGCGGCCTGGTGTTTCAGCCGCTGGTGCTCGGATTTTTCAACCTCTACCGGGGCGAAGGATTCGTGAATAACGCGACGCTGGTGGGTGGCGTCTGGAACTGTTTCGGAACCGACCGCATTCCGAGCAGCGACAGCAACGGTCAGGATCGCACCAGTTGGTATGAGATCGATCCGATCGCCGGTGTTTCGATCGGGTTCGCGAAGCACCTCACGTTGGACGTCACCTACACGTCGTTCAATATGCAGATCCTGAACATTCCATTTTCGCACCATCTGGAGACGAAGCTGGCACTCGATGACAGTGGGTGGCTTGGCAAGTGGGCGTTGCATCCGTACTTGATTTTTTGGAGCGAATTGGAAGGGAAAGCGACGGCGGCCCAGGTGCCGTATGTTGTCGATCCACTGGGGAAGGGTCCGCAACCTCTGCCGGGTTCGAGCTGGTATTTCGACATCGGCATCGCTCCCTCCTACACCTTCGAGAAGTTGGGCGGACTCAAAGTCGAGGCACCGGCCCGAATTCTTCTCCCCGACAGCGAATTCTACGGCGAGTACTACGACGAGAGTTCGACGATCGCGCTGTATGAGGTGGGTCTGAAGGCGACGATCCCCATGGCATTCATGCCGAAGGGGTATGGCAATTGGAGCTTCCACGCCGGGTTCAAGTACCAGCATTTCGCGGATGAAAACCTTGCGAGCATGCAGGCATTCAACGCCCCGGCGGAACGAACCGACGACGTGGTCGCCTTCTTCTGCGGCCTCTCGACCTTCTTCTGATCGAATGGCTGCCTCTGGATCTGTCTTGTAACCCTCACAACCCCTGCCCCTCTCTCTCCATGATTCTTTCCTCCGCAATCATCGCTCGCGCGTTTCGTGTCCTGGCCTTGTTGGCAACGGGATGGATGACCCAACACGCCGTGGCCGCCGACAAGGTGACCATGGGCTTCATCTATGTCGGGCCGAAGGACGACTATGGTTATAACCAGGCCCACTCCCAGGGATGCGCCGGGGTGCAGAAACTCGACTGGGTCAAAGGCGTCGAGGAGGCCAGCGTGCCGGAGACCACCGCGGTTCAGGAGACCATGCGGAACATGATCAACCTGGATGGTGCGACGGTGGTGTTCCCAACCTCCTTCGGGTATTTCGACCCGCATATTCTGCGGGTGGCGAAGCAGTTTCCGAAGGTGCAGTTTCTCCATTGCGGCGGTCTCTACACGGAGGGCAAGCATCCGGCCAATGTGGGGAGTTACTTCGGCTATATCGACGAGGCGGTGTACATCTCCGGCATTGTCGCCGGCCACACTTCGCGGTCGGGTAAGCTTGGGTTCATCGCCGCCAAACCGATTCCGCAAGTGCTGCGCAACATCAACGCCTTCACTCTGGGTGCACGCAGTGTGCGCCCCACGGCCACCGTGCAGGTGATCTTCACCGGCGACTGGGCCATGCCGGTGAAGGAAGCGGAATCGGCCACCAGCCTCATCAATCAGGGCGTCGATGTCCTGACCTGCCACGTCGACAGTCCCAAGGTCATTCTTGAGACTGCGGAACGGCGGGGCATCTATGTGTGTGGATATCATGCGGACGGTTCCAAGCTGGCGCCGAAAGGGTACCTGACCGGGGCGGAATGGAATTGGTCCAAGGTCTACACCGATTATGCCGGCTGGGTACGGGCGGGGAAATCGCTTGCGGCGGGAACCATTCCCCACCTGGTCCGTGGCGGGTTGAAGGAAGGATTCGTGAAATGCTCCGACTACGGCCCGGCGGTGGGAGAGGAGGCCCGAAAGAAGGCGGACGCAGCCAAGGCGGCGTTCATGAGTGGTACGATGGTCATCTTCAAGGGCCCGCTGGTGGATAACGGTGGCAAAGCCATCCTGCCCGCAGGCAAGGAGTACAAGCAGCAGGATCTCGAACTCGAGTCGATGGGCTGGTTGGTCGAGGGCGTCATCGGCAGCACCAAGAGCTGAGTCCGGATGTCGCGTCGTTCCCGGATTTTCGAGCCCTTCGGGAAGCATGAAAGGAATCTTGCAGATGCCCCGCGCGATCCCCTGCGTTGCTTCGCTCCTCCGGCGGATACTGCGGGCGCCGGGGCATCTGTAAAACTTCGCCGATCATGAACTCCGCGCAGCCTTCCGAAGCTCCGGGCGCCCTGCTGGCCGACGCCACCGCGACAGTCCCGGGCCCGGTACCGGTGGCGAAATGGCGGTGGCGATCGACCGCTGAGGCCATTGCCATTCCGGTCGCGGCGGTATTGGCAGCGGGACTGTTGTTCGGACTCTTCTGCCTGGTCCAGGGTCGCAATCCCTTCAGCGTCTTTGCAGCGATCTACAAGGCGGCATTTGGGAGCGGGTACTCGTTTCAGAACACGCTGGTACGGGCGTCTCCGCTCATGCTCACGGCGCTGTGCACCGCGCTCCCGGCCCGGTTGGGGTTGGTGATCATCGGCAATGAGGGCGCTCTGGTGGTGGGTGGGTTGGGTGCCGTGGCCGCGGGCCTGCTGGTCGCAGGATCGCCGGCACCGGTGGTGTGGGCTGCGATGGCGCTCGCGGGTTTTGGCGTGGGCGGGCTGTGGATCGGGGCGGCAGGCCTGCTGCACTACCGGCGCGGTGTGAACGAGACCATCAGCAGCCTGCTGATGAACTACATCGCGATTGCCGTCATGAACCACCTGGTCAACGGCCCGATGCGTGATCCGGCAAGTCTCAACAAACCGTCGAGCTACCCGATTCCGGACGATCGGATGCTGCCGCCAATCGGTGAGACCAATGTGCATTACGGCATCCTCTTTGGACTGGTGGCGTGCGTCCTGGCTTGGTTTCTGATGGAGCAGACGACGTTCGGATTCAAAGTACGCATGGTGGGAGGGAATATCCGGGCGGCGCGGTTGGCGGGATTGCCGGTCTCCCGCTTGGGATGGATCACCTGTCTGCTCGCCGGCGGCGCCGCGGGATTGGCGGGGATGATCGAAGTCGCCGCGGTCCATGGACGTGCCAACGAATCGTTGGCGGCCGGTTACGGTTACGCGGGAATCCTGGTGGCCTTCGTGGCCCGGCACCGTGGATTGCCCATCATCCTGGTGTCGGTATTGCTCGGCGGAATCCTGGCGAGCGGCGGCATTCTTCAGCGGCAATTCCAACTGCCCGACGCCACGATCCTGGTCTTCCAGGGGTTGGTGTTTCTGATGATTCTCCTGAGTGATTCCATGTACGGCCGGTTCGGCCTTTTCAAGGAGAAGGACGCTGCATGAACACCGAATCGATCGGCTGGTGGGGTGTGGTCATTGGAATCCTGGCGGGTGCCGTCCGTGGTGGGACGCCCTTCCTGTTGGTCAGTCTGGGTGAATGCCTCACGGAAAAGTGCGGCAAGATCAACCTGGGTCTGGAGGGCACTTTGCTGGTGGGCGCCATGAGCGCCTATGCCATCTCGTATAAGACCGGAAACCCCTGGATCGGTGTGGCCGCAGCCGCGGGTGCAGGGGCCGTCATGGGCGCCTTGCACGCGTTCCTGGTATCTCGTCCCAAGGTGAACGACATCGCGGCGGGCATCGCCATGCTGATCTTTGGGTCGGGTTTGGCGTTCTACCTTGGCAAACCGTTCATCCAACCCAGCGCGCCGCAACTCCCCGGGCTGGAACTTGGTGGATGGAGCGCCATGCCCCAGGTTGCAGCGGCGTTGAAGATCAGTCCGATCTTCCTGCTCGGAATCGCCTTGGCCTTCCTTCTGCAGTGGGCCTTCCGGTCCACTCGTTTTGGGCTGCGGGTGCGGGCCGTCGGGGACTCACCGGCGGCCGCCCGCGCCCTGGGCATTTCCGTGGGGCGCACTCGACTGCTCGGGATCACCCTGGGTAGTGCCCTGTCGGGGATCGGCGGGGCGCATTTGTCGCTGTTTTATCCCGGTGCCTGGACGGAGGCGATTTCCAGCGGCCAAGGACTGATGGCGGTGGCGCTGGTGATCTTCGCCCGCTGGAATCCGGTCCACTGCCTCTATGCGTCGCTGTTATTCGGCGGGGCGCAGGCCATTGGTCCGTCGCTGCAGGCGGTGGGCGTCAGCACAGGATACTATCTTTGGAACGCCTCGCCCTATGTCCTGACTTTGGCCGTGATGATCGCCACGTGCTCGACACGGCGGACGCTGGCGGGTGCGCCCGGGGCGCTGGGAGTGCCCGGCTGAGGCGAATTCACTGGAGACCCCATGGAACGCTACATCGACGCAGATCCTTACCCGTGGCCTTACGATGGTCGCCTGACACCCGCCAACACGGCGCTGGTCATCATCGATATGCAGACCGATTTCTGCGGGGTTGGAGGGTATGTGGACAAGATGGGGTATGATCTTTCCCTGACCCGGGCGCCGATTCAACCGATTCGACAGATGCTCGATGCGGCTCGGGCCGGGGGGTACTGCGTGATTCACACCCGGGAGGGGCATCGGCCGGACCTCTCCGATTTGCCGGCGAACAAGCGCTGGCGCAGTCGGCGGATTGGGGCGGGCATCGGGGATCCGGGGCCTTGCGGGCGGATCCTGACCCGTGGGGAACCGGGCTGGGAAATCATTCCTGAGCTGGCGCCGGTGGCGGGCGAGCCCATCATCGACAAGCCTGGCAAGGGATCGTTTTGTGCGACGGACCTCGACTTGGTCCTTCGCGTGCGCGGGATTCGGAATCTCATTCTGACCGGCATCACCACGGACGTGTGTGTTCACACCACGATGCGCGAAGGCAACGACCGCGGGTACGAGTGCGTGCTGGTTTCCGACGCAACCGGGGCCACGGACCGCAGCAACCATCTGGCGGCGCTGCACATGATCAAGATGCAGGGCGGCGTGTTTGGCGCGGTGGCGACATCGGCCCAGGTTCTGGCGGCGATGACATCGTTGGAGGCGACGGCGGTCGACGGTTCCCCGGAGCGACTATGATCATTCCCCCGCCACCAGGCCGACCCGCGGCCCCACTCGACTTGGAACTCGTCCAGGTGACCAAGCGATTCGGGTCGTTTGTCGCCAACGACCGTGTGTCGTTGAAGATCCCATCGGGCACGTTCCACGCCTTGATCGGTGAGAATGGCGCCGGGAAGAGCACCCTGGTGAAGTGCATCATGGGCTTTCACACCGCCGATGAAGGCGACGTGATCATTGGCGGGCACTCGCGGGATATCCGGAGTCCGGCGGACGCCTATCAATTTGGCATCGGCATGGTGTACCAGCATTTCACGTTGGTGCCGGCGATGACGGTGGCGGAGAATCTCGTTCTTAGCCGCCCGGACCTGCCGGCGACCATTCCGTGGGAGGCAGAGAGGAAGCGCCTGAATGCATTCATGCGGACGGCGCCCTTTCAAGTGGACCTGGATCAACCGGCGTCGCAACTGGCAGCGGGACAAAAGCAGAAGGTGGAGATCCTCAAGCAGCTCTATCTTGAGAGCCGGTTTCTCATCCTGGATGAACCGACTTCGGTCCTGACGCCTGGTGAGGCAGATGAAGTGCTCGGTTTGATCCGTCGAAAGGTGGAGGCCGGGGAATTGAGCGTCCTCCTCATCAGTCACAAATTCCGCGAGGTCTTCGGATTTTGCAACAGTGTCACGGTATTGCGCCGGGGCAAGGTCACGGGCGGCGGGTTGGTGAAGGACCTGACCACGGACGATCTGGCGGCGATGATGATGGGCGGGCCACGGACCCCGAGGACGGTCGCCAAGGCGGATCGGGCACCCGGAGCGGTGGCTTTGGAACTGAAGGGGCTGCGAGCGGACAAGGACAGCGGCGTGCCGGCCTTGGAAGGTCTGGATTTATGCCTTCGCGAAGGCGAAGTGGTGGGTGTTGCGGGAGTTTCCGGCAATGGCCAACGCGAACTGGTGGAGGTTCTCGCCGGACAAAGACCCGCCACCGGCGGTGAGGTGTTGGTGCATGGGGAATGGTACGGCGCAACGCGTACCGACGCGGCGCGGCACGGGGTCTTCCTCCTGCCCGAGGAGCCATTGCGGAATGGATGTGTGCCGGCGATGAGCGTCGCCGAGAACATCGCCTTTCGGGAGTTTGATCGCCCACCGATTCGCCTGGCCGGGTGCCTGGTCAGTCGGCGTGGTATCCGTGGCTTCGCCCAAGGGTTGATCTCGCGATTCGGCGTGAAGACGCGGTCGACAGAAACGCCGATTGGCGATCTGTCCGGCGGCAACGTGCAGCGAGCGGTGCTGGCGCGCGAACTGGGGCCGGGGACGGCGAAGGTCCTGATCGCGGCCAATCCGTGTTTCGGTCTCGATTTCGCCGCCGTGGAATCGATCCACGGACAGATTACTGAGGCGCGAAACCGCGGGGTGGCGGTGCTGCTGGTCAGCGAGGACCTCGATGAGTTGCTGTCGCTTTCGGACCGGCTGTTGGTGATGTCTCACGGGGCGATCGTCCATGAAACGACCCCCGCGCAGGCGGACGTCAAGGTTATCGGCCACCATATGGCCGGGCATTGAAAGGAACGAGCGATGCACCAGAGGCAGAGGACTGTGAACCTGCAAGAACCGGGAGGAGCATCCTGATGGCGTCCATCGCCGCGAAACCGTCTGCCTTCGAGCTTCCGCCACCGGGCGCCTACGCGCTCGTGGTGATCGACATGCAGCGCGACTTCCTTGAACCCGGGGGATTCGGGGAGGCGCTGGGCAACCAGGTGGCACGGCTGCGTCCGTCCATCCCGGTGGTGGCGAAGCTCCTGTCGGTCTTTCGCGATCGGCACCTGCCGATTGTCCATACCGTGGAGGGGCATCGGCCTGACCTGACGGATTGTCCTCCGTCGAAACTGGCGCGAGGTCAGGCCCGTCTGCGAATCGGCGACCCGGGGCCCATGGGTCGCATTTTGATCCTGGGTGAGCCTGGCAACGCCATCGTTCCCGAACTGGCGCCGGTTCCTGGCGAACTGGTGATCGCCAAGCCGGGAAAAGGCGCCTTCTGCCGGACCGATCTGGAGACGATGCTCCGCAAGCGCGGGATCACGCATCTGCTGTTCGCGGGCGTCACGACGGAAGTCTGTGTCCAGACCACCATGAGGGAGGCCAACGATCGAGGATTTGAATGCCTGCTGATCGAGGATGCCACCGAGAGCTATTTTCCCGAGTTCAAGCAGGCGACGATTGAGATGGTCCGAGCCCAGGGCGGCATCGTCGGGTGGACCGCCACCAGCGACGAGGTGGTGGGCGCGGTTGAGGAGACGAAGGGAGGCCGGTCTTGATTTCCTGGTCGAGGGGCGCGTCGAACGCGGGGTGGTTGGCGTTCCTGATCGGAGTGGTGGCGCTGGGGGCCCGGCCGGATCGTGGTGAGACCACGGCGAGATTCGAACGTATTGAGCGGACGAACCTGTGGAACATCGCCGAATGGCAGGACACGATCGACTGGCGCCCGTTTCGTCCGGGGGTGGAGATTCACCGGCTCTATGGCGACGGCCAGATTGGGCCGACCGCGGCATTGTTGCGGTACAAGCAGGCGGCCACGGTGCCGATGCACACCCATGAAGGATTCGAACACATCCTGGTGTTGAGCGGTTCCCAAAAGGATCAGAACGGCATCTTGCGAGCGGGCACCTTGTCCATCCATGCGCCTGGGACCCGGCACGCCGTTCAAAGCGAGGCGGGTTGCATCGTCCTGGCGATTTACGAGAAGCCGGTGAAGTTCGACCCACCGGGACGTTAGAGATCACCGTCTTCTTTCGACGTCATGGATGCCCCCCTTCCGCAGGTGCTTCGAATTCCGGATTTGCTACGGATCTCGGAGTGGCAACACCGATTCCCTTGGCGCCCTTTCACCCGGGGTGTGGAGATTCATCGACTCTACGGCGACGGGCGCGAGGGGCCGGCCGCCGCCGTGTTGAAGTTCTCCCCGGGAGGCCGCGTGCCGCTGCATGAACATCAAGGGTACGAACACATCCTGGTCCTGGATGGTTCCCAAGTGGACGAGAACAGCCGTGCCGAGGCGGGTAGCCTGATCATCAATCCGCCTGGAACGAGCCATAGCATTCTTAGCGAGACCGGGTGCCTGGTGCTGGCCATCTACGAGAAGCCGGTGCGGTTTCTGGGTCCGAGTCCGTTCGAGGATTCGGGGGCCCCAGTGGCGGCGGTGCCGCCGGCGGATCCGGCACGCGTGCTGTTGGCGGTGAATGGCACCCTGATGCGGGGCCTGGAACTGAACCCCAACCTCCTGGCGGTGCGCGGGGAGTTCGTTCGAGAGGCGCGGACGATGCCGGAGTATCGGCTGTGGTCCATTCGAGACCGGCATCCGGCGATGGTCCGGGTGGCTGCGGGTGGAGTATCGGTGGCGGTGGAGGTGTGGGCGGTGCCGGCGGAGGGATTGGCGACGGTGTTGTTGCAGGAACCCCCCGGCTTGAGCATTGGGAAGGTACGATTGTTGGATGGAACAGAAGTGCTCGGGGTATTGGGGGAGCCAGCCCTTTGCGCAGGTTGTCGTGAAATCACCGAATTTGGTGGATGGCGGGCCTATATCGCGGCGCTTGGAATCCGTTAGCAATTGTCGACACACTGGCGGCGTTGCCGTTCGTCCGCGACCGCATCGCATGAGCGATCCCACTCACTCCCACTCGCCTCTGGATACGCACTCATCTGCCCACCCGCACGGGCACGGTGACGCGCATGCACATCACCCGCACCCTCACGCTCACCATCATGGTCCAGGCGGGCATACCCACGAACACCTGGATCACCCGGGACATTTCGATGAGCGGGAGCGGCCGTTGGACCGCGATTTCCACCGGCGAGCATTTACCGTGGGCGTCGGCGGTCCGGTGGGCAGCGGTAAGACCGCGCTGATGCTGCAGTTGTGCCGAGCCATGCGCGACCGAATGAGCGTGGCCGCGGTGACCAACGACATCTTCACCAAGGAAGACGGCGAGTTTCTGGTGCGCCACCAGGCGTTGCCGGCCGAGCGGATTCGCGCCGTGGAGACGGGCGGATGCCCGCACGCGGCAATCCGAGAGGATATTACCGCGAACCTGCTGGCGCTGGAGGAATTACACCAACGGTTTCAGCCACAGATCCTCCTCATCGAATCCGGTGGCGACAACCTGGCCGCGTGCTTCAGCCGTGAGCTGGCGGACTACACGATCCAGGTGATCGACGTCGCGGGCGGCGACAAGATCCCACGCAAGGGTGGTCCCGGGATCACGCAGAGTGATCTGCTGGTAATTAACAAAATCGACCTGGCCCAGGCGGTGGGGGCGGATTTGGGAGTGATGGAACGCGACACCCAACGGATGCGCGGCAGTGGTCCGTATGTGTTCGCCGAGGTGAGGAATGGGAAGGGCGTCGATCGAATCGTGGCGCACATCGTGCACGCCTGGCAGCACGCCCTCGGAATACCTCACTAGAATCGCATCGTGAGGCGGACACGGATGCCGTCGGACTCGACGGAGCGGTTCGGGTTGGCATGCTGGGAGGCATGGTCCTGTTGCCGATGGTCATGCGGGAACTCCGTGTCCGGTCGCGGCGGTCCTCGACCGTCTACGTTCGGGTCGCCGCGGCGGGGATCGTGTTGCTGATCGGGCTGCTGTTGATCCTCAGCGTGCGCGGTGGGGGCCGGATCATGGTCAGTTCGATGGTCTACCAAGTGCTCAGCGTGCTGCTCCTGGCGTTTTGTATGGTGGAGGGTGCGCGGAGTTCCGCCGGCATCATTTGTGACGAGCGGCGGGAGGGCACCCTGGGATTTCTTTTCCTCACCGATTTGTCGGGCGTGGATGTGTTGCTAGGCAAACTCGCGGGCGCCGCTTTGCAGGCAATCTACGCGGTTTTGGCGACCGTGCCGGTTCTGTCCCTGGTGGTGCTGCTGGGCGGCATTACCGGGGCGGAAGTGTTCCGTGCCTCCCTGGTCTTCTTGTCGACGCTGGCCCTGTCGCTGGTCGTCGGCGCGGCCGTTTCCACTCGGGCGCGGGACGCCGTGGTTTCGACGCTCATTTCCCTGGTCGTGATGGTTCTCCTCAGTTTGGTGCCTCCCGCGGTGGACGCGATCTGGCAGTCCTGGAGTGCGAATGGCTGGCGCCCGGCCTCGAGCGCGGTCGCCTTGCTCAGTCCGGTGGTGTCCATGGAGATGGCGATGGAACCCGGGTATACCACCTCGCCCACCCGATTTTGGCTGAGTCAGGGGCTTCAATGGGCAGTGGGAATGGCGGTCTTCCTGTCTTCGGCGTGGTCCTTGCAGTCCGGCTGGCGTACGGAACCAGAAACCGAAACCGCCGTTTCGCCGCGGGCGATTTCGGCAGAACCGGGCGCGCCGCGGCGCGTCGGTGCGAGCGCGGCGGAGGTGATTGCGACGGCGATGGTGCGTCGGGTGGGATTGATGCGCTGGTTGGTGGTGTTGGTGGTACTCGACTTGATTCCTCACGTGGTGGGATGGGTGATAAGTGGCGGTACGGCAGCCACTGGAATCGTTTCATTCACACTCTATGCCCCCATGATGCTGACGTGGATCGGCGGCATGCTTCTGGCGGCGCATTTGACGGTGCGAATCCTGTCGGAGACCGTGCGCAGCGGTGAGATGGAGATCTTCCTGACCACACCGATGGATTCGGGTGAATTGGTCGGCCTGATCTGGCGATCGCTGCGTCCGCTGGTGGTGTGGATGACGGTCTGTGGCGCGGTCGAGGCGGTGATCTCGCTGACCATTGCGGCTTGGAACGGCTTGCCGAACCCGCCGTTTCAATTCGTTTGGCAAGTGGCCAGCCAGGTGGGCGGCGTGGCTGCCACGGCGGTCTGTTATGCAGCCCTGGTTTGGATCGGGATGTGGCAGGGACTCGTCCGTCGTGGAACGGCCTCGGCCGTGGCTTGGACCGTGGGCATCGTCGGGGTCGTGGCGCCGCTGATCGGGATTGTGGCGCAAGCCATTCTGAGCCTGACACTGGTCGGCACCACGCTGGGGCCGAAGCCGACACTGATGGTCGCCGTCATGGCGATGCTCCCTTACGTGGTCCGGATCGCGGTGTACGCCGGCTGCATCTCGTGGGCGCGGAAGCTTTTGTATCTGCGATTTCGGGAAGCGGCGTCGGGGATCCACCAGGCCGCCTGAGGACGAGGACGAACCCACGCTCCAACCTTTGGTTAAACGGATCCCGACGCGATCCCGGGACCCTTCTCCCATACCCTGATGCTGCGTCGCGCCGGCCGGTTGCGGGCTCGACGTGCGGGATGGGTCCGGCAATCTCAAGGGGTCATGGCTGTCCTCGAGAGGTTTTCCTTTGGCGTTGGCGACCGCTTTGCTCAGCAGGGCGTGGCCCAATTGCAGGCGTTCAAGAAATTGGAGGAGCAAGGGGTGGTGGTGGTGCCCGTGTGGAACAAATCGAACCGGGAACACACTTTCATCGGCTCCGAACCCGCCAGCGTGTTGGAAGAAGCGAAGGCGGCGGTCAAGGCACTGGGGTGGTCCCATGGCTGGCATGTCGACGCCGACCACATCCGATTGGAGACGGTGGATCGGTACCTGGCGTCCTCGGATTTCTTCACCATCGATGTGGCGGACAGCATCGGAAAGGCGGCGCCTGCCGGCGACGT
>JAEUHG010000198.1 GCA_016795425.1 Verrucomicrobiales bacterium | reverse complement strand
TCGATGCTCAAGTAGGAGAAGGCGCCTTCGAAGTGGATTTCACCGGCGAACGTCTGGCTTCCCTCGAAGCCAATGATGCCATTGGAGTCGAGACGAACCTTCCCCGTGTCGAGGGTCAGTCCGTTCCGGACCCGGAGGCGGGAGGAACCGCCGGTGAGATCGAGATCGCCGGATAGAGTCACGGCGTTGAGCGCGTTCTGATTGTGCGAGCTGGCGCTCAGATTGCCGTTTCCTTGAATTTGGACGGTGGTGTTGTTGAGCGCGCCGCCATCCAGCAAGAGGGTTTCGTCCAGTAGGATCACTGCCGCGGTCGTGTTCTGATCCGTGACGCGCACCGCGATGGGCCGTGGCGATGATACATCGAGGATGACGGTGTCGTTGGTGCTGGGAACACGCCCGGTGCTCCAATTTGACGGGTCACTCCACAGTCCATCCGACGCGCGAGTCCAGAAGACGGCATCGGCAACGCGGAAGGTGTGGGAAAAGGGGACCACCAGATGGTTCCCGGCAAGATCGACGACATTAGTGCCCACCGCTATCCGGTAGCGCCCGTCGGGTAATGGGGCTCCGAAACGAAGCACCGCGGCAGGCACGTCCGAGCGTACCGATGCGACCCCGGCAATCATGGGGTCGTCGGATGTGTTCAGCTCACCGTCTGGACCGGCTCCAAACAGGCGGAACCCTTCGACCAGCGAGTTGGCGTCGACGTATTCATTGAAATAGACCGTGACCTCATCCACGACCCGGTCCCCGCCAGCGGGCGTCGCGCGCCTTATTTTGGGTGGCGTTCCGTCATGAGCCAAAGTGACGTTCAGTTCAGGCGTCCAGGTGAAGTTCCCACCGGTATCCGAGGCCTTGGCCCGGACCACGAAAGCATTTTGGTTGGAGCTGATAATCGGCGTCGTGAAGCGGACCTCGAATGGATAATTGCCGTCCGTTCCGATCAGCACATCATCGATATAGAACTCGACGTTCCTTACCTGGACATCGTCCGTTACGTTGGCCGAAACGACAACCAGCTTGCCTTCTTCAGCGGTGGGGGGATTGAGGGAGAAGGAAGCACCCAGCGAAATTCCGGGCGCCACACCAGCAGTGTCTCGGGCGAGATAATTGACGACCTGCAATCCGGATTTCCCATCGGCGGCGTAAGCGAGGCCATTGAAGAGGGTGGCCGCGTGCGTGGTTCCCGGAGTGGGGAAGTTGGCGATCAACTGGTTATTCTTGGTGGGATCGGAGGTGTCGTAGAGGAAGACGTCATGAGCGGGACTTTCGTTTGGAACCGGGCCGACCGACGCCACTCCGCGACCGGATCCATTGAGAACGATCTGTTTGAATGAATTGGGGCCAGTGTCGGCCGCCGGCGTGATCTTGACGATCGCCGCCGGGTTGCGGACGTCCCAAACGTCATATCCCGGATAGCTGCAGACGTAGGCCATCCCGCCGCCGACGAAGATCCGGAAGAGGCGATCCAGGGCGCCAGCGAGTTGAAAGGTGGGCGGGCCGCTGGAACCGAGAAACAGCAGGGAACCATCCGGATTGATTCCGTACACCTGCAGACCCGACCGGATCTGGCAGTAGAGGAATTCGCCTTCAATGGCGAGGTCGTGCACCTCATTTGGATGGGGGATTCGTTCGAGAACCGTCCCCGTGTTCATGTCGACAGCTACAAGATCTCCATTCGACAGCCCGGCGTACGCAATGATGCCGGCGGTGGCCACCGCTTGGACGGTTCCGCCAAGGGGAATTTCGTGACGTAGCCGCACATTGGCGGAATCGGAGAGATCAAGGATCGCGACTCCAGCGACATCCGCGGCAACGGCCGCCAGACTTCCTGACAACGACACTCGCCGGGCGATCCCGCTGGTGTCGATCTGCGCAATGAGCGTCGGAGATAATCCGTTGAAAACGTTGAACACGGAAACGCCGGCATCCATGTCGGCGACGACCGCGAGGTTGTTGAAGGCGGCAATATCGCGCGCGTCTCCGGGTGTGTCGGCGGCAGCCACAACGCCGGTGGCGACGAAAAGACCACTGGTAGGATTTCCGCCTTGTCGCGTTTCCGTGCCATCGTCGATCCCGTCACCGTCGGTGTCCTTCTGTGTCGGCGAGGTGCCCATGATGGCCTCACCCATGGCGCCCAGACCGTCACCATCGAGGTCGGGAGAATGATCGGCGACGAGATAGATCGAAGGCATGACCTGGCTTTGGCCATTGCCGGCGGAAACGTCGTCGACCCATCCAACCTGAAGAGTGTCCGCCCGGAGGATGTAATTTCTAAAGAGGCGGTTGGGAGGGAGGATTAGGTTGACGTGAGCCACGCCGGCGCTTCCGGCAGTTCCTCGCTGGGTAAACTCATTCAAGGCCCAATCGTAGATGGCGTAATAATGGAGACCGTACGAAATATGCGTCGATCCCGGCACGGGTAGGGGTTCCGTCGGGCTGGGTTGCTGGTTGGCGGCCAGCAGGGCCGGCCGACTTGGGTTGGAAGTGCAAGGTCCGGCGGCACGGTTCGGAGTGAGTATGATGTCAGCCCCTTGATTGACGACAACTTGGGAGGTCGCGGTGGTCTTCAGGTCAAAGTCGGCGGCGAACATCGTGAACGTCGCGCTTCCGCCTGCAGGGCGAAGTCCATCTCGGGTTCGGAACAAGTTGACGAAGACCTGGCTAGGATTCGGCTGGGTCACCAGGCCGATGATGTCACCGCACCGGCTGAACTTCCAAAAACCGGCGATGACGCTGAACGACTCCGCGGCCACGGACTTTTTGGTCGCCAGGTTCACGACATTCCACTGCACCTGGTTGACCTGGGGTAGGTAGGCGTAGACGAACGTGCGTTCGGCGTAGTCAGGGCTGAAGCCCCAGGTCGAGGATCCGCCGCCGTCGATCGGCACTGGCGATGTCGTGAAGGTTTCGGTGATGCGAACGTCGCCGGAAGTGACGCTCACGACTTCGATCGAGACTTGAGAGGCGCCGAGACTTCGGGCCGTCAGCAGCCAGTTACCTTTCGGACTGAAGCCAGTAAAGGCTGTCGCCGAGGCGCCGGACCGGATGAAGACCGGAACAGATGGATTTAAACGCGCCAGGTTATGCAGGACGACGGTGTACACCTGGTTGCCGACCGGTCCGCTGAGGTAGTGATAGGCAAAGCCGTTGCCTTGGCTGGCGAATCCCCACCCCGCATTGGCGGTGGGGATGGTGACATTGAGCACTTCGGTCGATGTGGTCGCGGAGCGAATCGAGAGATTCACACCACCCCCGGAGGGGGATGCATTAAGTCGAAAAGCGCCGTCGGGTGATGTGCCATCGGGGTTGACCTTGGGGAGAATTGCCGCCGCCGGGCTTCGATAGGTGCCCGTGAGGTCGCAGTCGCACTCGATTCCGCCAGGGCCCCCGCCGGACTTTGTCGGTCCGCCGGGAGTGGGGTCGTGCGAATCGCGAATGCCATCGCCATCGTCATCCAAATCGGTGGTGTTGGGTTGTCCATCGCCGTCGATGTCAGGATCCAGGGGGTTCGGGATCCCATCGCCGTCGATGTCGAAATCGGTGCTGTTGGGCCCTCCGTCGTCGTCGGTGTCGGCATCGTCACCGCCGTCGGTTCCGGCGTCCTCCGAAGAGCCGCCGCTGCCGCCACCCGCTCCCCCCGATACATCACCATCGCCTGGATCGGGGCCGGGGCCAGGTTCGGGTTCGGGACCGGGGCCGGGACCGGGCCCCGGTCCCGGTCCGGGTCCAGGCCCTGGTCCTGGCCCGGGGCCAGGACCTTTAGGGCGATCACAGCGATTGTTGCCACCAGGCTGGGTGCCGTGCCAACCGGGCTGCAGGATGCCAACACCGGGATCACTTTCGACGAACTTGCCATCGGCGCTGACGGTCATGGGTCCGATGACTTCCCACTCACCCTTGTCGTGGTTGAAACTCCAGAGGGCGCTTTTGGCGCCGGGCGGCAGTGTGAGTCCAGTGACAGGATCGGGCAGATTGGGGAATCGTACCGGAACGGGGCGGTCGAAATTGGCCGGACCGTCCGTCTGCACGGTGATGACGAGAGGGAAGTTCAGTCCTTGTGGCAGCGTCTCCGGAAGGCGATCGGGCGATACGGGCGCGATTCCCACGCGCCCGCCACGGCTGCCGTTTTCGGAAACGAGGGCGTTGGGGGGAACGACTAGCTCGACACCCGCCAGGGCGGCGTTGCTTTGGATGACGGTGGCAGGGAATCCAATGGCGGTGGATTCGGTGGCACTCGTGGTCTTCAGAGTCCCCTGGATGATGCGGGGCAAAAAGATCTCGCCGGTTCCCCCCGCGAGGTTGTCTTCCCGACCAGCAAGGGCATGCCAGGCCTTCCCGACCACGGGATAGTAATCACCGCCGGGCCAACGGCTGGCAGTCGCGGTGCGACCATCCACGTGGACGAAGAAGGTGCCCGACGGAACGGGTTGAAGCTTGAAATTGCCGGCTGCGTCGGTGGTGGTGCGAAGGGTCTGCTCGTTGCCGTCGACGGTGATGGTGACCCCTTGCAGAGGTTGATTGACCGTGGCGGAAGTGTTGTCGGCTCCGGGAACCAGTTCCGAGGCGAAGACGCGTCCGATGACGGCAGTGTTGCCGACGGCCTGGATGCTCAACGTCTCAAAGTTGAGTTCCGCAACTCCCCCGGGCTGACCATTTCCGTCGGGATCGATGGGGCGTCCCAACACATCAAGGATTCCGGCGCCGTCCAGCCGAACCGAGATGCGGGTGTTGGCGGGAAGGTTCTCGAGGTAAAAGAGAGTGAGCGACCGGCGGTCGGAGGAGAGTTCAATGCGCGAGAGGATCCGTCGCCCACCGGCGGTGGCGTAGAACTGGTCGTTGCCAACCACCGTGTCGTGCGCAAGGGGCAGGCTGAGGCGGAAGATGGTTTCGCGGGTGACGGCGACATTCACTTCCCCTTCATCGGGTGAGGTGATTCGAACCCGCGATGCCGGGGCAGGTGCGAGTGGGGAGTTGCCCAGAATGATGGCGGAGAGACTTTGTACATCCGAATCGTTGACGACGCCGTCCTGATCCAGATCGGCAAACAGCAGGAGTTCGGGCGCGAGCGGCGGATCGCTTCGCAGGTGGTTGGCGAGTCGAACCAAGTCGAGGATGGTTGGATTGCCGTCGCCATCCAGGTCTCCGAGAGACTGGGGAAGTCCGGCGGCCAAGGAGCCGTGGGCGTGGAAGCCCAGGAGGATAAGGAGGGTTCGAAAGCGAAGCCATCCTCTGAAAAGGTTGGGGCTTAGGATCATCAGTTGCGTGCTTCCTTGGAGACCCCAGATTGGTGCAGAGTCGCGGGCGAAAACACAAGGGGAATGACCAACGCACGCTCGCGCGAATGCTCGGGCAGACGGGATTCGCCGAGCATCGCGCGCTGCTGGACCAGTTCGAAACCGGTCAATGAGACGGTGCCGGGTACTGGAATGAGGCAGCCGGCAGGCGGACTCCGCGGATCTCGAGCGGGCCAACATGACCCGAGAACTTCGTCAGACCCTTCAAAGAATCGGAAGTTCCGCGAAACATGGACGTGTCGCCAACAGATTCCCCGGTGGCGGGATTGGCCACGGCTTCGAGGGTGATGGCGTTGGTCCGTCCTTCCGTGACGATCTGAACGTCCAGCGAACGGAGCGAAACACGGATGAAATTCTCGACGTGCGCGTCCATGACCCAAGCCGTCAGGGCACCGTTGGTTGCGTCGTGGAGAAAATCGAGGTGGAACTGGTGTTCGCCCAATTCGACGGCGACCCCACCGTGGGCGGACCCGTGGTGATGCCCGGATCCTGCGGCCGTGCCGTGGTCATGATCGTGATCATGTTCGCCGCAGCCGGCCACGAACAACGACAGAGCGGCAACCATCCCGAAACGACAATGCGGAGATTTCACAGGCTCAATTTCAATTGGTAGCTCACTCGATAGAAGCGAACGGCGGCTGGCGCAACTCCGAAGGGGACTTTCCAAACCAAAATTCGATGGAGTTCGGAGGCGCCGCCTCCTGGAGACACTTCCTCTGCAGGCCGGTCCACGGGGGACCAGGGACCCGCTGGATCGGGCGCGGCCACCAACGTCGGCTCGACGTCCGAGCGATCCTGGCGCATGCGGAGCCGAATCTCTACGCCTGAGGGCTCGGTGGGCGCTTGGTGGTCGATGGAAGGTGTGAACGTTTCGTCTCGGTCGAAGGTCTTCGGGTCCGTACCTAGGGCGTATTCTTCGAGATTGAGTCGTCCGTCCTGATCGGGGTCCGCCTCGGGACCGATCAGCAATGCATCCGTGGAATTCGGCCACTGTTCCAATTGCCAGCGCTGAAAGGAGTTGGTGTTCGTGGGCACAGGTTCGACGTGGAATTCGAACACGGTTGGCGGACTGAAGATATTCGTGGACTCACCGATGCGCTGTCCGAACGCCTGGAGGGTGATGAAGTAGATGCCATTGGTCGTGAATCCCCAATTGCCATGACTGTGTCCGCCAACCAGTTGAGGAAAGGAGTCGTCGGTGCCGAATCCATTGGAAGAATCGAAGAAAAAGTTCAGGGAGCCGAGATCGGATTGCCAAAAGAAGAAGTTCCCGGGCCCACGGACATCGATGAGGCGCAAATCGATGGCGCCCGAGAAGATCCCGCCCGGGTTTTGCTCGGCGGACAGTCCGAGGAAGACGATGCCCGGATCCTGGGATTGAGGTATCACCCAGAGCGAATCCCCGGAATTGCCGAGCGGTGGAAGGTCGCCAGGAAGTTCGATGCGCCCGGATTCGGCGACGACGAGTATGGCGGACGCCGCCGGCAGTTCCACACCCTGGTCATCATCGGAAACCACGATCTCAAGCAGGTTGGACCGGGCGGCATCGTAATCGATGCGCAGGTCCACATGGCCCGTGGTAAGGGACACACGCTCTTCGGCGGCGTGAACGCAAGGGAGCGCGGTGCAGAGAAGAAGCGCAGCGATGGCAATAAGCGCTGGAACGCGTCGCCATCCCGGTCGGGTGCGGACACCCTGAACCTCCGGCAATGCGGGCGTCTCGGTCTTGGCGTTCATGAGGATGAGTTGAGAGCAAGGCGAGTCACCGGCGTTGCGGTGACTCGCCAGGGTTCCCCACTAAAACCTCGCCGACGGCTGCCTTGGGCGCAGCAGCAAGACGATGGCGCCAAGGCCAAGGAGATGAAACATCGATGGCTCCGGGACCACTTCAAAGGTGTAGTGGGCGGTCTCACTGACCAGCGGGCCATCGGAAACATGGGTGCCAGAGGCTTCGAAGGAGACCTGGTACAGTCCAGGCTGAGAGAAACCAAGGAAGTAGTGTCCATGGCTGCCGGCAATGAGATCGAGTCGATCGGCGCTCGAAACGCCGTCGCGACTGCTCATTTTCGGCTGAAGATCGCCGAAGACGCCGGTGTCCCACACGAAGAAGTTCCCAGGACCAGTCACCCCCTTCAGAGTGAGTCCGATCGGGCCGTTCCATTCCTCGGCGGAGAGTTCTTCGGTGCCGAATCCGAGAAACAACAGGTCCGGTTGCTCGGTCTTCGGCAGGGCCCATAGCAGAGATCCGGGCGGCCCAAAGAACGCCGTCGCCGAGGCAGTATTCGGCACCCCACCGGCGAGCTGGGCGGAGGCGCCGACGCGCAGAATCGCTTCGTTGGGGGCGTATTCGGCACCGGGTGCCGGCTCTTCCTGATGCACGTGGAGGTCAAAGGCGCCGCCTTCGTAGGCAATGCCGATGTCGGCGTGGCCTTCGGAAAGCGTGGTTTGAGCCAGGATCGCCTGCGGACCTAGCAGAGACAGGCTCGCGGCAATCCAGCCGACGGTCGATTTGGAGGATGGGGATGGAATGAGTTGACGCATGGTGGTGATGGGATTGAGTCGAGGATGGAAATGATTGGAGGTTCTTCCTTAGGTCGAAACGAAGCGTTCGCGGATGCCCGCGCCAAGCCACGCCAGCACCAAGCCCACACTCAGCACGGCGACGATGGCTTGTCCGGGCGGAAAATCGAAGTGGTGGGCCAGGATTAGCCCACTCACGACGCCGATAACGGCCAGAATAGGAGCCACGAGAAACAGAGTGGCCGTTCGCCGACACAGGTTGCGCGCGATGAATGGCGGCAAGGCAAGGCAACCAAAGGTGAAGAGCAACCCTGAACCACGAATGGAGAGTCCGGCGGCCACTCCCAGGATCGATGCGAAGGTCCACGACCACGCGGCGACATTCATTCCGACGGCCGCCGCCATCGTGGCGTCGCTGAGAAGCAGGACCAATCGACGTCGAACCAGCGCAACGGCGACCGCGACCATGAGTGCGAGCGCGCCGAACATCACGACGTCGAGCGGTCCTGTTCCAATCAAGCTCGAGGAGAGAAGCGCCTGAACCTGCTTCATGCCGACGGCATGATTCGCGACCAGCAGCACCGACAAGCTGGCCGCGAGCAGAAATACCCAGGCGACGCGCTCTTCCGACGCGTTGCGGCGTGCGCCACGGCGTTCTGAGACGAATGCCGCGGCCACTCCCAACCCGATCGAACTCAGGGCGGGTTGGGTCCAACCATATGCCAGAGCCAGAGCGGTTCCCAGCGTCGAAGCCTGGGCAACGGCGGCGGCCAGAAAGACCTGGCCGCGCGCCACCACCACAACGCCGATGATCGAGAGCAGCACCCCCGAAAGAATCGCCGTGAGGTAGGCGTCTCGGAACATGGTCCAGGACTGGAGAAAGCCGGATATCATGGGGATGCGTGGGAAGGGATGATCGCGGGTGACGGGTGGACGCTCGGTTGGAGCGCCAGCGTCCGTTGGATGACGATCACGCCGGAGCCATCCTGTCGAAGATCGACGGGAACACCGAAGGTCCGCTCGAGGTTGGACTCGGTGAAGGTCTCGGCCAGCGAGCCGCCAGTGACTCGACCTCGCCGAAAGAGAGCGACGTGTGTCGCAAAACGGGCCGCAATGCCGAGATCATGCGTGACGAAAACCACGGTAATTCGGTGCTCGCGATTAAGACGGGTGATGGTCTCCAGGAGACCTGATGCGGCCGCGAGATCCAGACCGGCGGTGGGTTCATCGACGACCAGAAGCAAGGGGTCGCGAAGCAGGGCCCGCGCCACCAGGGCTCGCTGGCGTTGTCCTCCTGACAACGCCCACAGACTGCGGTTCCTCAGGGGAGTGATTCCCATGACTTCGAGCACTCGCTTGAGTCGGCTCGTGCGGGATCTGGCGTCCAGTTGGAGGCCGACGAAACCACCCGACACGAACTCCTCGACGGTGGTGGGCAGCGACGCGTTGACCTCGATTTCTTGAGGAACAAAGGCAAGTCGGGTTCGCCGCTGAAAGTCCGGGCGGAGGGCGACCTTGCCGCGTTGAGGGCGGATGGCACCGAGCAGCGCCTTGATGAAAGTCGTCTTTCCTTCTCCATTCGGTCCGAGCAAACACCAAAACTCCCCTTGGCGAATCTGGAGCGAAACCTCATCGAGGACGGTGAGTCGGCCGTACGCGAGCCGAGCCTGCTCGAAGACCACCACCGGGCGAGATTGGACGCTGTCGGCCGATGGGGGGGACGCGAGTCGGACGTCTTTGGGGATGACAGGATTCATGGGGCGCTGGTGAATGCCTCGATGAGTTGTCCGAAATTCAGTGTCAGCATCTCCAGATAGGTCGAGGTGCCTGGCCGCGCGCCAGCTTGATGCGCCATCGGTAGAATGCGTGCCCCGGATTTCTCGGCGACGAACCCGACATGGCGTTGATCGAAATAGGGTGCCGTCAGGATATGGTGGGCCTTTTCCTGCTTCATTCGCACGACCAAGGCCTGGAGATGCTTGGTGGTGGGTGGAACGCCTGGGTCGGGCTCCAAATAGCCGGCGACGGTCAGTCCCGTTCGACGGGCAAAGTAGGGCCAAAGATCGTGATCACCGACGACGGCGCGTCCGCGGAACCTGGCCATCGTACCGAGCCAGCCGCCCAGTTTGTGGGCTGTTAAAAACTGATCCAATTCCGGACCCGGCTTCAGGCGCTCGAACGTCGCGACGAGAACCAGAACGTCGTCCTGCTTGGCGCATTCTTCGCCGACAAGGAGGGAACCAAGCCGAAGCCGAAAGCGTTCGTAGTTGGCTTCGAACTCGCCCTTCCACGCGGGACGAAGCCGGGCCAAACGATCGCGGATGGCACTGGCGGCCTTCAGGCCTTCGAGCGGATCCAGCAGGTAATGCGGGTTGCCTTCTTCGTGGTAGCTTCCGACTTTGCCGCGGGCGGACTCGCCTTCCAGTGGCGTGACACCCTGCCCAATATTAAGGTTGCCCGGACCGCCCGGCTTGACCGATTCATTGCGGACCGTGGCCATGAGTCGACCCAGCCATGCGTTCTCGATGCCGAGTCCCACCTGAAGATAGAGGTCAGCGGCGTCAAGTTGACGGGTGAAGCTGGGCTTCAGTTCGAGTTCGTGAGGGTCTTCTGGGCCGGATCCGAAACAGAAAATCTCCACCCGCCGCCCGCCCACTTCCGACGCCAGACTCGCGAGGTCCGTGGTGGAAGCACACACGCGCAGGATCTTCGGCTCAGCCCCAACCGCCGTGACGGTGGCGAATGAAAGGTAAAGCAGGACTGCCAGCACTCGGGCAGGATGAATCAAAACACCGAGCGAACGGCGGTCGGTGTGGCGGTCGGCCCGGGAGCCCCTTGGGGACACGCAGGGCTTCGCCGCCCAATGCGTTGGGAGGGGATGCATGATGACGAACGGGAATGGGGGAGGTTGGAGCGGCCGCGGCTCCGTCTATTCAGGTGGGCGCGCCGGATTGGAACCTCGGTCGATCTGCGCCTTGAACTGCGCTGCCTTGATCACGAGGACATGAGCGTCGGCGAATAGGTAATTCGCCGCGCCGCGCGTGTGCTGGGAATCTGGACTGCCGACACGATGGCGGTCGGGGGCGATGTCGCTCGTCACTCCCGGCCAATTCCCGATGCCGTTCTTCACCCAATTGCGCGAATGGGTGTGGTCCGCAAAGACACTCGGACTCAAGGAATCGGAACAGGTGAAGACGGTGTGGGTGCTGGACGGCGAACGCAGATTGTTCAGATTGCGAAACGACTCATTGATGCCCCCGAACGGGTCTATGGCATCGACAGCTGTGTACTCGTTCAGGATGTAGCTCGAGGCATTGTTGGTGATTCTCGCCCTGGCGAGTGGATCGGCCGGCGAGACGCGAATCTGATCAACGTTCCCAACATAGGGCCGAAGGGTGAAAATCCAGGAACGATTCGTGTCCGTGGTTCCGTGCGTGGTTAAAGGCATCCAGCCCGAGTAATCGTCGGCATACATCTGCAACGCCAATCCGATCTGGCGCATGTTCGAAGCGCACCCGGACTGTTTGGCCTTCGACTTCGCAGAGGCCAGCGCCGGTAGGAGCATGCCCGCTAGGATGGCGATGATGGCGATCACCACCAGGAGTTCGATGAGCGTGAATGCGCGCATCGGATGCCTGGGGGGCGGACGGATTGGAAACGGGGAATTCATGGACGAGACCAACGGTGCAGGTTGCTGAGTCGAATCATCCCGGGCGCAATGGCGACCTGGGCGATGAGGTGCCTCCGATGCACGGAGGGTTGGGCACTCCAGGACCAACAACGTATGCTGGAACGGAGTGTCGCGGAGTCAGCGCGGAGCGGACTCCAAAGACTCAGGCATACACCGGCGGGGCTCGACCCGGCAGGGGAGGACAATCCGAGGAGACTGAAGGCTGGGAAGCGGGAGATTCCGGCAACGGAACCGAGGGACCTTCATACTCGGCGGACGGAGCGGGGGCGGCATCTGAATCGACGGTTCCCTGAACCATCGCGAGGACGACGCAGTCCGGGTCATCACAGGTATGATCGTCGTGCCAGAAATAATGAAGGGCCGGGACGACGACGGCCGCATTCAGAAGCACCACGACTCCCAGGAGAAATCCGGCGATGAGGGACTTCCTGAGGCTGCGCCGTTGGTGCGTGCCTTCCATTTGCAACTCGTTTGCATCTTAAACCCGGCTGACGCCGAGTCCAACGATTTTCTTTGCCGAATCATCAGGGGGAGTCGGCAGACAGTTTGCCCACCAAGAAGACCCAATCGCGATGGCCTGTGCGCCGGGTTCCGTTCCAGGCCCCTTGAACATGCCGCGGCGGAAGGCCCCTCGGTCGGGCTCGCGTGCGGCGCGCCTCACCCCTAGGTTCCTGTCCGTGAATCCGATGGCGATCATCACCGGCGCTTCGCGCGGCATTGGACGTGGCATTGCACGTCGCCTCGCGATGGAGGGTTGGGATCTGGTGCTCAACTATGCGCGCAATGAAGCAGCGGCCCGGGATGCCGCCGAGGAATGCCGGCACGAGGCTCGCCAAATGGGACGAGAGGTCCGCGTGGAGGTCTTCGGGGCGGATATCGCCGAGGGGAGTCAACGTGAGTCCCTGGTCCGCTTCGCCAAGACAACGTTCGCAGCCTGCCAGCTGCTGGTGAACAACGCCGGCGTCGCCCCTGTGGTTCGGGCGGACATTCTGGACGCCGGCGAAGACAGTTTCGACCGATTGATCTCCACGAATCTGAAGGGGCCCTACTTCCTGACGCAACAGGTGGCTCGATGGATGCTCGAGATTGCCGGACCGGAAAAACCCCCGGCCACCAAAGTCGTCGCGAGGATCGTCTTTGTATCATCGATCAGTGCTTACACCGCTTCGGTGAATCGGGGAGACTACTGCGTTTCAAAGGCGGGAGTGGCGATGCTTTGCAAGCTGTTCGCGGCGCGATTAGCGGAGCATGGGATCCACGTCTTCGAAGTCCGACCCGGGGTCATTGCCACCGACATGACGGGCCCCGTGAAGGAGAAGTACGATCGATTGATCGCGGACGGGCTGACGCCGATTCGTCGATGGGGGTCGGCGGAAGACGTCGGCAAGGCCGTCGCGGCCATTGCACAAGGCTTCCTGCCCTTCAGCACTGGGGAGGTCATCAACGTGGACGGCGGGTTTCACCTTCGAACCCTCTAAGGATTCGTTGGGGTGGAATGTCCCGATGGAGGATGCGGCGGGGATTATGGGTCAGAGACTCACGCCGCCATGAATGACGACTACCAATTGCTGCGAGACTACTCGGACGAAGGATCGGAAGCGGCCTTTCGGACATTGGTGGAGCGGCATCTTCCCATGGTGCTAGGGGTGGCGCGCCGCGCGACCGGGGACCGAGCCTTGGCTGAGGAGATTGCCCAAACCACGTTCGTGGTGCTTTCTCGCAAGGCTTCGAACCTAACCCGGGAGGTGGTTCTGTCGGGCTGGCTCTACCGGACCACGGTCTTTGTGGCGTCGCGGGCGCTGCGGTCGGAAGTGCGAAGAGTCAAGCGTGAGCAGGAGGCGCTGAGCATGTCGACGTTCGAGCATTGCCCGGAGAGTTGGCCGCAGGTTCGCGAAGCGTTGGATCGAGCGATGATGGAATTGGGGGAGACCGATCGTCATGCGATTCTGCTTCGTTTCTGGGAGGCGCATTCCTTCAGGGAGGTCGGTGACCGCTTGGGCCTTGCCGAGGAGGCAGCCAAAAAACGGGTCGCGCGCGCGGTCGAGAAGCTGCGCAGGAATCTCGCGAGGGCAGGGGTGGAAATCGGAACGGCGGCGCTGGTGGTTGGACTCTCGAGGGAGGTCGCGGAGGCGGGGATTCCGGAAGGCCTCGTCGAGCGGGTGGTCGCTCAGGCGCGCGGCGGGACCTGGGGAGCCCGGGCGGGGCGTTGGGAATTGGAGGGTGTCGGCGGGACACTGGGTGGGTGGGCCGCCATTCGAGGGTCGTGGATGACCGGCAGGACCTGGGTAGGCTTAGGTGCGGGAGCGGGACTCGGGGTCGTGATCGTCGCGTGGTTGCTGGCCACGCGAGGGTTGGATGGGAGTGGGATTGTGGAACGTAGGGCGGGATCGGCCATGGCAACCACGGCCCGTGAGAACTCACTCAAAGAAGCTGAAAGACCCGGATCTCCGACTGACATGAGCCCAAACCCTCGCGCCGGAGTCCCTGACGAAACGCCAGCCGACGTCCGCATTCAGGTCCTCGACAGGGAGACTGGAGCCCCGGTGGTGGGAGCAAGACTCCAGCATCCATTCCTCGGCAGTCCTCCTGCTAAGGATCGACCGGAGGCCGTGATCACCGACGCCGAAGGGTGGGCAAACCTGCGGTTGCCAGGAGAGGTGACGGGCGAAGCGGCGGTCGAGCGCATGGATCAATTCCAGGTGTCGGTACAGGCGCTTGGCCATGCGCCACGGGACGTGATGTGGCTATCCTCCACCGGAAATGTCCTGCGGATGGTCACTGGCGAGTACGTTCTGCGGTTGGACCGTGGGACGACGGTTTCGGGCCAGGTCGTCGATGATCAAGGGCAGCCCGTGGCGAATGCAGTCATCGGGGCCGTGGGAAACGACTACCGAGGGTACAGCTTTGCCTACGATGCGTCCGGGAGGGTCACGACGCCGCCGGTGGTTCGAGTGGAAGACTTCCCATCAGTGTACCGGCGCGCGGAACTCCGTGACCCAGGGACGGTAATGACGGATCGCCATGGTCGGTTCGTGCTCAAGGATTTTCCCCCGGATCTTCAGTCGATCCTGATCGAAGTGGTGGCCGTAGACGGCAGTCGTCGGCGGTTTTGTTCGGCGGCAGGGCGGGGTTTGACGGCGGAAAAGCTGCCGACGTTCGACATGGCCACGCTGAGGGAAGGGACGGCGAGATTCGTGGTCCCGAGAGCAATTTTGATCACGGGCCGAGTGGTGGAACCGGGAGGCAGACCGGTGGTGGACGCACAGGTTCGCCTGGGGATTCAAGTCGGGAATCTCCAGATTCTGGCGAGGACCAACGTGGATGTTCATGGGAGGTTCCGAACGGCAGTGGGGGAGGAGCGGGAGGTCATCTTGACGGCGGTCGCCCCAGGACATGCCGCTACCTCCCAGTTGGTTTGGGCCGGGAGGGAGGCGCCCGAAGCGACTTTGGAGTTGGGTCCCGAGCAGCCTCTACGCGGGCGAGTGGTGGATGAAGAAGGAAGACCTCTATCAGGGGCGGTCGTACGCTGGGTGGATTCGGGGCGACTCGGTCAGGCTCTGGAATGGAGCGAGGAGACCGACGCTGAAGGGCGATTCATCTGGTCGGCGGCACCTCCCGGAGAGGTTCACCTGTTCATTTCGGCGGTGGGCTACCGGAATCGCCTCGCGGTCCTCACCGGGGGCGATGTTGAACACCGGGTGGAACTCGCGAATGCGGCGACCGACGTGGCGCGGGTCGTGGGGCGGGTCGTCGATTTCGACACCGGCGAGGACGTGGCGAAGTTCCAGGTGGCGCTTGCCTGGGAGGATCCTGCGGACTCCCGAACCGATGCCTTTCGCCGGTTCGATGGCACGGCAGGGAGGTTTGAGACGGAGGTGCGTGCCGCGGATTCTCAGGTGGGCTCATGGCCTGGGTACGTGGTTATTGTCACGGCGGCGAATTGGGAGCCTTACGTCACGCGTCGCTACTCTCTCGACGAGGGCCATCAGGAGCTCACGATCCGATTGCGGCGCGGGGGGGAGTTGACGGGCCTCGTGCGAACGCCCTCAGGCGAACCCGCCCGCGGTGCTTCGGTCGCGATGACACAGCCGGGGCGACCTTTGTTCATTCGTCAACCTGGGACCCTGAGTGCTTCTGATGGAACCTCGGACTCGAACGGGGAGTTTCGGCTGATGAAGCGCCCTGGCGCTCGTGGTTTGGTGGTGTTTCACGACTCAGGGTACTACGTAGCGCCGCTGAAGTCCGATGCATCGCGATGGGAGATTATTCTGATCCCATGGGCGACACTCACGGGATTCCTTGGGCCGGCGGGTGGCCCGAGAGCAGGCGAGTCGATCCGAGTGGAACCGCTGACTTCGTCGAGTGATTTGGGAATCTACTGGGGCGTGAACGCGGTGACTGACGCGGACGGCGCCTTCGAGTTTCGGAGATTGCCGGAGGGAGAATATGAGGTCGCACACATGCCCAGGATGGGCATGCGCGTCGGCAGGTCGGTGATGCTTCAGCTGCAGAAGACCGTTACCTTGAGACCGGGACGTACCGAGGAGGTGACTTTGGGGGGACAAGGTCGGGCCGTGTCGGCCATTCTGCGACCGGGCCCTGGTGCCCCTGGCGCATTGACCAATGTTCTGGTGGTTCTGCGCAAAGGCGCTGCGTCGGCGGATTTCGATCCTTGGAAGTTCAACACACGTGCGTCGCAGGAGACGGCGCGACGCGTTCACAGTCTCCGTGCTATGGAGGCCCGCAGATCCTGCCGATCCTATCTCGCCCGACCGGACTCGACGGGACTGGTGTGGTTCACCGGGGTGGAACCCGGGAGGTATCGGTTGGAAGCCATCGTGGATGGTCCCGATCAAGCCACCCGGAGGTCGGAAGAGACGGTGCTTGTTTCGGACGGCGTGGAGATCGCGGATGCCAGCGCCGGCCCATCGGAGGCCGCGAGTCTGCATCTGGGAGAATTCCCAGTCGTGGTCCCTTGAGAGATCCTGGGAATCGACCGGCGCCAGCCATGGGGGGAACCGATTCGCCCATGTCCGTGGACGTGCGGGCGGGAGCCACGGCTGACCTCGACGTCATTGCCGGCATCCGGGCATGATTTCGGCATGCCTTTGCGCATTGATACACGCCTGACCCCGTCGAAGCTGATTCCAGCGGCGGAGCGACTTTTTGAGCTTTCTGCTGCGAAGATCCGCGACATCGAGAAGCACTGGGATCCGGCGAAGGGCACGCCGGTCTTCACCGTGGACGGCAAGTATGTGACGCGGGGTTGGACGGAATGGACCCAGGGGTTTCAGTTTGGGTCGGCGATCCTGCAGTTTGATGCCACGGGGGACCCGGATTTTCTCGAAATCGGGCGAAGAGGCACCGTCGAGCGAATGGCGAGCCACGTTTCGCATATTGGGGTTCACGACCACGGCTTCAACAACATCTCCACCTACGGGAACCTTCGCCGACTAATGCGCGAAGGTCGCTTGGACGAGAATCCGAAGGAGCGGGAGTTTTACGAACTCGCCCTCAAGGTGAGCGGTGCAATTCAAGCCTCGAGATGGACACGATTGGCGGATGGCACGGGCTTCATCCACTCCTTCAACGGCCCGCACTCGCTGTTTGTCGACACGATCCGATCGCTACGCTCTTTGGCGGTGGCACATCAATTAGGCCATTGCCTGATGGGTGAGCAGGACGCGCGGATTTCATTGCTGCGACGATTGGTCGAGCACGGTCTCAACACGGCGCGATACAGCGTCTTTTACGGCGAGGGCCGTGATGCCTACGACGTTTGGGGCAGGGTGGCTCACGAGGCCGTCTTTAACACCACAAGCGGGGTCTACCGCTGTCCGAACTCGCAACAGGGCTATTCCCCATTCAGCACCTGGACTCGCGGATTGGCGTGGGCCCTATGTGGAGTTGCGGAACAACTGGAGTTTCTCGAGACGATTCGAGGGAGCGAGTGGGAAGCCGCATTGACTGGCCTGCCATGGCAGACGCTGGCCCCAGAAGGGCTGGCGGATGGCGCCACCGGCGCGGTGTCTGTCTTCGGAATGTTCCTGCGTGCCGCTGTGGCGACCGCCGATTTCTATTTGGAGAATTGTTGCGCCGATGGCATTCCGATGTGGGACACGGGAGCGCCCGGCCTCGCGAAGATGGGGAGCTACCTGGACAAACCCTCGGATCCCTACAACCGCTGGGAACCCGTCGATAGCTCGGCCGCAGCCATCGCCGCGCAGGGACTCTTGAGAATCGGCAAATACATCGCGGCCGGGGCCGTTCGTCCTTCGGAAGGGACCCTGACCAAAGAGTCGGAGTCGGCGCGCCGCGAGTTGAGCCGGCAGTCCGCCCGTTACCGGCAGGCGGGCTTGACGATCGCCCGGACGCTGTTTTCAGAGCCCTACCTGTCGGAGCGACGCGGTCACCAGGGCCTGTTGCTGCATTCCGTGTATCATCGTCCGAATGGGTGGGACCAGGTGCACACGGGTCAGAAGGTACCCAATGGAGAGAGTTCGATGTGGGGCGATTATCACGCGCGGGAGTTGGCCCTGATGATTCTGCGCGACGCCAAGGAACTGCCGTACC
>JAEUHG010000192.1 GCA_016795425.1 Verrucomicrobiales bacterium | reverse complement strand
GGTGCTGGGCGGCAAGGCATTCGTGGAATCGATCTTCCAGGCGAACCGAGGACGGTTCGGGCCAAAGAGAAAGAGCGGCGCCCGACGCTTGCGCGGCGTCGAGGACCTCAAGGAGGGACCCCTGTTCTGCCTCAGGGATCTCAAGAGGAAGGTCTTCGGCTAATCGCCGAAGCGCAGGTGACTGGCGGCGGATTGGGCGATGGCGAGTGCGTGGTCAAGCGAATCGCCGAGGGCGGTGATATGTCCCATCTTGCGTCCTGGCGCGGAAACTGTCTTTCCGTAGAGGTGAATGGAGGCGCCACGAACAGCCAAAGCAGCGTCCAGACCCGCTGGGCGGCCTGGTCCAGGACCGGCTCCGAGTAGATTGATCATCACCGCGGCAGGTGCGCGCAAGCGGGGCGATCCGAGCGGCCAGTCGAAGACGGCACGCACGTGGTTCTCGAACTGGGAACAGTCGCACGCTTCGATCGTGTAATGGCCGGAGTTGTGCACGCGTGGGGCGAGTTCGTTGACGGCTAGGCTACCGTCCTGGGCGAGGAACATCTCAACGCCAAAGGTACCGACTCCGCCGACGGCAGTGACGGCGCGCTGGGCGATAGCAGCAGCACGGTGCGCCAGATCGGATGAAATAGGTGCAGGCGCTTTCACAACGTGACAGATGTGATGGTGTTGGATGGTTTCGACGACGGGATAAGTGATGACATCGCCGCGGGCGGAGCGGGTGATCATGACTGCCAACTCGCGTTGGAACGTGAACCAGCCTTCGACGAATAGGCTGTTGCGATCGCCGTCCAGAGCCTTCCACGCGGCATCGAGGTCGGCTGCGGAATGCAGAGTGGCGTTTCCTTTGCCATCGTAGCCGTTGCGGCGTTTCTTGAGCACCAAGGGCCAGCCGAGTTGTCCGGCTGCCCGCAGGACATCGGCGGGGGTCGGCGTGTCAAAGAAGGGAGGGAGGGGAATGCCCTCATCGGCGACAGCCTGCTTTTGCCAGAGCTTGTCCTGGACAATTTTTACCGTGCCTGAACCTGGTCGAAGGAGGTGGCCATGGCGTTCCAGGGAAGCCAAGGCTTCGGCATCCACGAACTCGTTTTCGAGGGTCAGAGCGGTCGAAACGGCAGCCAGACGGAGAAGATCGGCGGGTCGATCCCAATCGCCAATGAGAGAGTGGTTGGCAAGTCCGCTGGCTGGTGAATGTTCCTTGCGCTCGAGAATGGCAACCGCGCACCCGAGTTGGGCGGCGGCCTGGGCGGTCATCTTGGCTAGTTGACCGCCGCCGATGAGGCCCAAGGTGGGGTTCGCTGGGGTAATGGGTGTCGGCGATGGAAGCGACATGTGCGGGCCGATTTCACGCGCCCGCGGGTTTCGAAGCAAATGCGGAGTCGCGGCATTCAGGGGGCCGCTGGCTGGAAATCGATGAGACGCAGGGCCTCGCGAAGGAGGTGGCTTGGACTGAACGGTTTGGTGAGGAAAAGGGTTGCGCCGGATTCCTGTGCTTCCTGCCGGGTCATTACGTGGCCGCGCGCGGTGAGCATGATGACGGGAATCGCCTGTGTTTCGGGATGCTGCTTCAACTCGCGAAGGGCGGTGAGGCCGTCCATCTCCGGCATGAGCACATCCATCACGATCAGATCCGGCCGGGTATCGAGGGCGATGTCGATGGCTTGTCGGCCATTTCTGCCGATGAGCAGGTCGAAGCCGCCCTTTTTCAAGCTGAGCTCGGTAATGCGCAGCATGTGGGGTTCGTCATCGACGATCAGAATTTTGGCGGTTGAAGTTGTCATGGCAGAGCGACAGTCGGGGATAAATCCTCGAGCAGGAGGAGAAGGGTTTGGTCGTCGGCAGCGGTTCGGGACCCGTTGGTGGCGCCCCGGAGTTGAGCGAATTGGGCGACGGTTTGTTCGAGGGAATGGTTTTCCCTGGCTGAAGCGGAGAGTATGTGACGAAGCGGTGTGGTGCCGAGTTGGGATCCGTGGGCATCGGTGGCTTCGGTCACGCCATCGGTGTAGAGGAGCAACCGCGCCCCATCGGGAAGTGTTCGCTTTTCTTCGTCGAAGGCCAGGGCTTCATCGATTCCCAATGGGGGGCCGGAACTGAGAACTTCCTCAGAATAGCCATCCCTTCCGGCGATGATAAGCGGTGGATGTCCGGCGCCGGCGACGCGAAGCTCGCGCGACTCAAAATTCACGTAGGCGAGTTGGGCAGTGATGATCATGTCCATGCCGCCGAGTTCGGCGACAAGGTTTTGATTGAGCCACTCAACGAAGGCGCTGGGGCTGCGGGCAAGGTCGGGACGGGCGTGGAGAAGGGTGCGAAACACCGTGGCAAAGAGGGCGGCTGGAAGTCCTTTGCCCATGACATCGGCGATGGCGAGGAGGAGCCCGCGTGAACCGACCTCGATAATGTCGTAGAAATCGCCGCCGACACGCTGGGCGCTTTCGCAAAAACCAAGGGTACCCCATCGGCCACGTCGAGGGTGGGCTTTGGGAAGGAGTTGTTTCTGGATGCGGGAGGCGACTTCGTAGTCGCGTTCAAGGAGTTGGGCCTTGAGTTTGCCGGCTTGGAATTGGGCGTTCCGGATCTGATTGCCGAGAAAGTCCGCCAAGGTGTGGATGATGTTGACCTGTCCGGCGGTGAAGGAGTGAGTGAGGGCGTAGCGTCCGATGGTGAGAACGCCGACCTTCTCGCCAGCGACAGTGAGCGGGTGGGAGAAGCCGGCAAGCGAGGTTCCGAGGCGCGACAGCGGGTCATCGGGAGCCAACGGCGCGTTGGCATCGAACCACGAATCCTGGGGACTCCGCATGACGGCGCGCTCTACCGAGGCGGGGCCAAGGTTGCGGGAATCATCGAGGGGCAACGGTGGGAGACGGACGCCGCTATGTGAGGTTTGGGAGACTTCGAGATGGGTGCCGGAAGCATCGACCAGGCGGAGCACGTACCAATCGGCGCCGGTGATTTGCTGGAGTTCGTTGAGCCAGCGTTCAATGAAGGCTGTGTCGCCTGCGCTTTGGTTGAGTTCCTCGGTGAATCGGAAGATGGCCGAAAGGATTTCATACGAGGTGGCGAGTTCCTCCGTCATGGTGTGGAGGGTGGCCTGGAGCATGGACTGCTCAACCGAATCGGAAACCCGCGAGGCAGCCAGGGGATCCGCCTGCCGCTGGCGCCGGGCGATCAGGCAGTTGTGGCTCTGGCCCCGCCAGTATTGGATATCGTCGGTCAGCGACCGCATGAGGAAGACACCGCGTCCGCCTTCATCGAGTGGGTCGGGCAGGGTGGATTCCGGGGGCAGATCGAAGCCTGGTGTGTGATCGTAGACGCGGAGTTCAACGGCGGTGGCGGTGACGTCGACGACGAACTCGACGGGGAGGCGGGTGGCAGGACCGGTGGCGTATTCGACGGCATTATTGCCGGCTTCAGCACAGATGAGTTCCCAGGCGTTGACCTCGGTGGGAGTGAGTCCCTCCTGTTCGAGAAAGGTCCGCACCTCTCTTCCCACATCCCGCACCGCGGCGAGATCGCAGTGGCAAGTGAGTCGAACGAGACGTCCCGGCGTGTTGGTGACCGTTGACACGTGAGGGGCTGCGGTGGGCTCGGGACCGGTGGCTTCAGACCTTGGCAATCTCGAAGAGGCGATGCATGCGGGTCAGTTCGAGAAGCTGTTGGACGGGCGGAGTGGGGTTGAGGATTCGGAGGACGCCGGGCCGTGAGCAGATGGCCTTGTGCAGGGAGATGAGCGCACCGAGGCCCGAACTATCGACGAAATGCGTAGTGGAGAAGTCGAGATCGATCCGGTTGTGTTCGGTCTTGAGATTCGATCGAACCTGGTCGCGAAAGGGTGCCGAGTTGGTGGCGTTAAGTTCGCGGGGGCCTGGTACGAACAGGACGTTGGTGTCGGCGGGTTGTGGGGAGGTTGTCATAGGGGAGGTGGGTTGATCTTGCGAGGTCACGAAGAGTGAAGAGCTAGCCGACGCAAGGCTTTGCCCAGAATGTGCAAATCCTGGGAAAGGTTGCGTTGCACCGCATAGAAACTGGCGTGGGCGCGGGCTTCGTCGCCGACAGGGTCGGGGCATTGCTCGGCATCTGCGAGCGAGACGATCCCTGGGGGTACGGAGAGCCAGAGACGTTCGAAGTCGGTGTAGAGGTCCGCCGCCTGTTCCGGCGAGAGGGGTCGGTTGCCAACCCAGGCGAACTCGCCGCGCGCGACGTTGAGGAGTTGAGGCCAACGGCGCCAGATTCCGGAGACACCATTGAGTTCGTGGTATCTACAGACTTCGGTAAGCAGGGCGTTGGTGACTGGAGCGCGAACCCCGTAACGTTGGACGAACCACGGTGTGCCTGGAGGTTTTCTGAACCAGGCGGCGAGCGCCACGGGCGAGAAGGCGGCGAGCGCGACGAGCGCCAGGGCCCTCCCGGCGAGGTTGGATGTGCGTTTGCGGTGGGCGCGTCCTGAGAGTTCGCCGAGGAGGAAGGAGTCCTGCACTTCCGTAAAGGATCCGGTGGTCCATTTGAATAGGCCGCGGCCCCAGGCGAGGGATTGGCGGAGGTCGGTGAGGGCGCCGACGTAGGTGGCGGGACCGACGAAACTCTCGGTGACTTCGGCGCCGTCATCGATGTAGGCGTGGTCTTCGATAATGGCACCGGGGCCGACACGTGCCGACGGTCTGACGGTGGCGAAGGCGCCAATCCAACACGGGGCTTCGAGGCGGGCATTTTGGGCGACGCGTGCGCGCACGTGAAGCCATATGCCGGGAGAGAGTTCTCGGTACCCGACGCGTTGGCAGGCGGCGGCGGGGATGTGGTGACGCAGCGAGGAAAACCAGGTGCCAGGATCGGTCCAGAGCGGTGCGGTTCCGGCGATACGGTCGATGACACGGACATCGAGAGGGGCAGGGAGCCAGCCGGTGGGTTGGCGGTGGACGTACTTGCGGCGTGCCTCGTCGTAGGAAAGTTCCTGAGATTCCGGCAGGACCTCTGCTTTGACCCCCCACGCTTCGCCTTTACCGACGGCGCGGCGGATTTCCTCGGGTCGGTCATCGGCGAGAATGAGGATCTCGGTGGCGCCTTGGGAAGCGACCTCAGCCAGAGTCAGGTCGAGGAGCGATCGCCCGAGGATGGGGGTGAGGGCGAGGGGTCGGGTGCGGGAGAAGAAAGCCACCGACGGACGATCGGAAGGGCAGATGAGAATGGCTTTCATACCTCACACCAGCTTTCCGAAGAGGATAGCCGGGATGGTTTTCATGAGGATGAGCAGGTCGCGCGCCAGGGATTGGCTTTCGATGTAGCGCACGTCGAGTTCGACCTGTTCAGGGAATTCGATGGTGTGACGGTGGCCGACTTCGAGCAGGCCGCCCTGGCGTTCGCCGATTTGCCAGAGGCAGGTCATGCCAGGTTTGACCAGCAGGCGGCGTCGATCGGCCTGGGTATAGAGGGCCACCTCCCTGGGGAGTGGGGGGCGGGGGCCGACGAGCGACATTTCACCGCGGAGCACATTGATGAACTGAGGGAGTTCATCGAGGGAGGTTTTCCGGATGAACGCTCCGACTCGGGTGATTCGGGGATCGTTACGAATGAGGACGGTGACGGCATTCGCGGCGGTGTTCTTCGGCAGCACGTCTTTCCACCGCGCATCGGCGTCGACGATCATGGAACGGAACTTGAGCATCTTGAACTCGCGACCCATGTAGCCGACGCGGGTTTGTCGGAAGAAGACGGGCCCACGGTCTGATTTGACGAGGGCGGCGATCACGAGAAGGACGGGAGAAAGGAGGATGAGCGCGGCGATGCTGGCCGCGATGTCGACCGCGCGTTTTACGAGGAGCGTGCCGCCAACGACCGTGGACCACGCGATGCGTTTGGCGCGGACGTAGAGTTCGAGGCGCATGCGGCCCCAGGGGTTTTGTGCGGACAGGAGTCGTGCGATCATGCGCTGTCGGATTTCGTCTTCGCTCATACGGGGATCGCGGTTGGATGTGGCGGGGAGGCGATGCGGTAATGGGAGAGCAGCCGGACGAGGTGGGGGCGCACCTTTTCGAAGGCGAGTCGGATACCCTCGGCGCCGGCCTGCTGGCCTTCGATGCGGCGGACGGCGGCGGCTTCCTCGAGGAGGACGGCCGCTTGTTCGAGTTCGTTGGCCCCGATGAGGGCCGCGGTTCCTTTGAGGGAATGCGCCGCGCGTCGGAGGGACGTTTGGTCGGGGGTCCCGGCGAGGGCGGAGATTTCAGCGAGTCGTTGCGGGGTGTCGGAGAGGAACGAGTCGAGGAGTTCGGCGACCGCGTCGGGGCTCAATTCGGACGCGAGAGTGTCGAGAGAATCCTGGATGTGGAGTTCGGGACGAGTGGACGGTTGCGCCGTTGATCGATCGGGGAGGCGCTGAAGGGCATCGCGCAAGGCGGCGGCGCGGACGGGTTTGGTGAGATAATCGTCCATGCCCGAAGCGAGGCATCGCTCGCGTTCGCCCGACATGGCGGCGGCGGTCATGGCAATGATGTGGGTTCGAGGAAGGTCCGGATGGGACGCTTCCAGTTCCCGGATGGCCGTGGCGGCGGCGTAACCGTCCATTTCGGGCATATGGCAGTCCATGAGGACGGCGTCATAGCGATTTTCGCGGACGAGTTCGACGGCACGACGTCCATTGCCCACCACCTCGCCGCGGCAGCCGAGTTTAGCGAGCATCATGAGGGCGAGGCGTCCATTGACGTCATTGTCTTCGGCGACGAGGACGCGGAGGGAGGGGAGGGGATGCGGCGGGACGTTGGGGTGGGAGGACGGGGCAGGGGTGGGATCGGGTAGAGAGTCGGAATGGAGACGGGCGACCAGCGCAGCGAGGGCGGATCGTTTGACGGGTTTGGCGACGAAAGTATCGGCGGCGAAGTCGGCATTGTTGATTTCGTAGGCTTCAGCGGCGACGCCGGTGAGGGCGACATGGGGGCGGCCGCCGGAGGCGGAGCGGATCTTTTTGAGCGCTTCCGCGGTGCCACGACCGAGGAGTACGCGGTCGGCGATGATGAGGTCGTAGGGTCCGTTGGGTGACCCGGTGCGGATGAGGTCCGCGAGATCGGATTCGCGGGTGGCGAAGTCGGGATGAACGCCGAGGCTTTCGAGTCCGCTGCGGACGGCGAGGCAGGCGTGCGGGTGATCATCGGCAACCAGGACGCGGAGGGAATTGTGTTGGGGGGAGGAGAGGGTTTCGAGATGGGGCAAGGTAAACCAGAAGGTGGAACCGGCGCCTGGACCGCTTTCGACCCCAATTTGGCCGCCGAGCAGTTCGACGATCCGTTTGGAGATGGCGAGGCCGAGGCCGGAACCGCCGAACCGTCGAGTGGTGGATGAATCGACCTGAGTGAAGGGTTGAAAGAGGCGGTTTTGTTGTTCCGGGGTAAGACCGATGCCGGTGTCGCTGACCGAGAACCGCAGCATTTTGTCGACCGGCGTGACGGCGAGGACGATTTCACCTTCGAGGGTGAACTTGATGGCATTCCCGACGAGGTTGATGAGGATTTGGCGTAGGCGGGCGGCGTCGGTGCGGAAGGTTCGGGGTGTCTGGGGGTCAAGAACGACGGCGAGTTGGAGTCCGCGTTGGTGAGCCTCATGCACCAGGAGGTCGACCACTCCGTCGAGAACGGTATCGAGTTCGAATTCTTCGAGAACAAGGTCGAGGCGGCGGGCTTCGATCTTGGAGAGGTCGAGGATTTCGTTGATGAGTGAGAGGAGGGCTTCGGCGCTGGCATGGACGGCACCGACCATTTCGCGGTGGGCGGGGTCGAGTTGGGCGTCGAGGAGTAGGGCGGACATTCCGAGGATGCCGTTCATCGGAGTCCGAATCTCGTGGCTGACCGTGGCTAAGAAGTCGCTTTTGGCACGGTTGGCGGCTTCGGCCGCCTCCTTGGCGCGGAGTAGTTCCTCAGCGACCCGGCGGCGTTCGGTGATATCGATGCCGATGCTGAGGAATCCGGAGATCTGGGCGTTTTCGTCGGTGAGGGCGGAGATGGAAAGGAGAACCGGGAAGCGGGAACCGTCCTTGCGAATGAAGGTCCACTCCCGTTCGTCCGGGCTCCCGCGTCGTGCTTTGGCGACAACGGACTCGATGCCTGGAGTGACGGTGGACTGGAGTTCGATGGAGAGTTCGCGGGCGCGACTGGCGAGTTCGGCGGGATCGTGGATGAGGGTCACGACCTCGGTGCCGATGACGGTGGGGGCGTCGTAGCCGAGCATTTTCTCGGCGGCGGAGTTGAAAGTGCGGATAACGCCGGCGGGATCGGTGGAGATGATGGCGTAGTTGGCGCCTTCGAGAATGGCCTGCTGCAGCGCGGTGGTTTCTCGGAGACGCCGTCCCGATTCGCGCAACGCGAGTTCGGCGTGCTTGCGGGCGGTGAGATCGAGGAATAGGGCGTAGATTCCGGCCTGTGTGGGCGACAGGGTGACGGGTTGACCGATGATTTGAACGACTCGGTCAGAGCCGTCTTTGGAACGTCGAGCCGCCTCATAGGAGACGCGTCGGCCGGCGGCGAGGTCGCGTGACGCAGCCGTTGCGGCTTTGACAAAGCCAGGAGGGACAATGAGTTCGTTGAGATTGACGCCGGTGATTTCGTCGGCGGTGAAGCCGAAGAGCCGGGTGAACTCGGCATTCACCGTGCGGACGCGTTCGTAATCGTCGAGTACGGCAATGGCGACAGGGGCCTGGGAGAACAGGCTTTCGAACAGCGTCTTCTGCAGTTCGAGTTCGCGTCGGGCGGCGAGGCGTTGTTCGAACTGGCTGACCAGGCAGGCGATGGAATCGAGAAGTCGAAGCAAGTCCGGATCGGGCGGTTCCGCCGAATCCCCGAAGAACTCCATGATTCCCCACATGCGATCGCGATGGAGGACGGGAAGGGCGATGGCGAAGGCGAGTCCGGCATGGGTGGCCGTGGTGGCGCGGGGCAGGTGGGGTTCGACGGAAAGGTTTTGGATCCAGACGGGCTTGTGGGTGGCCCAGACGCGTCCTGGAAGATCGTCACCCCAGCCGAAGCGGCGGTGCTGGGCATCGAGGGCGAAGGCTTTGGCGCGAGCCGTGGGGACATGCCACGACTGTTCAAGGCGGAGGTTTTGGCGACCGGGTTCGACCCGCCACAGGGCGCCGTAGGCCCAATCGAGGCTGGTGATGACGATTTCGAGGGCTCGCGCGACGCCGGACGGGAAGTCGTCTTCTTCGGCGAGGCAGCGAGCGACTTCGTATTGGATGGTGCGACGCTGGACGGCGCGGCGTAGTTCTGTGATGTCGCGTTCGAGGGCGAGGAAGTGGGCGATCTGACCGTTGCCGTTACGGACCGGTTGGATCTCCATTTCCGCCCAGAATTTCCGGCCGTCCTTCCGTCGGTTGACGACCTGGGAACGAAAGCCTTCGCCGCGGAGCAGGCATTCCTGAATTCGGTTTCGGGTGACGGGATCCGGGTCGGGCCCGATGAGGAAGGGTTCGGATCGTTTACCGAGGAGATCGTGGGAAGTGTATCCCGTGGTTCGTGTGAAGCCGCGATTGACCCACTCCACCTGACCTTGGGGGTCGGTGAGGATCATGGCGTCGTCGGTGTAGGCGGCGAGAAACGAGAGCAACTGCGAAGTGCCGCAGCGGCAGGGCAGATCGATGACCGTTTCCGCGTCAGCGGTGGTTGCCGGGGCCGGGAGGATGCCGTGGTCCGGGTGCGGAGTACGGTTGATGGAGTCACCAGGTTCCATGGGAAAGAAGGACGGCTGAAGCGTGAAAAAACGGCAGGCGCATCGGTTTCGGGGCGATGAAATCCCAGAAAGCCGATCCTGGCGTACCTTGGGCGTGGCCCCCGGCGCGCTGTCCGTGTCGAGCTATCACTCAGTTCTCATGTCGGCGAAACTTGGGCGGAGTTGATAGCGAGGGTGCTGCGACGATTTCCCATGGGCCATGAAAGCGGGTATTGGGCGGGCGAAGGCGGTTTCGGTGGGATTCTCTTACGCAAGCGGGTCTAACGAAATGAGGTAATCAGTGGATGGCGTTGGACGCTGTTGGAAGGCCGGCGGGGTCCTTTGGTCGTTCGGGGGAGCGTGGGATACGAATTCGCTTTGCAGTGAAGGTCGGATGTGTTGCCCAATTCCGCCTCGCAGGATGAAAGAGATCGTTCCTCCAGTGCCGATGCCTCCGCTGGTACACAACCAGTATTCGGAGATCCGTGAGACGTTTAATCGTTACGTCGTTCCGAGCTATTCCCGGTTTGAGATTGCCCTGGCCCGAGGGCAGGGGAGCTACGTGTGGGATGTGGCGGGGCGCCGTTATTTGGATCTGGGCAGCGGGATTGCGGTATGTGCGTTAGGGCACGCCCATGCGGAGATCACCAAGGCGTTGGTGGAGCAGTCCCAGCGGTTGATGCACGTCTCGAACCTCTACTATCACGAGCCGCAGGGGAGATTGGCGGAGCGATTGGTCGGGTACCTCGCGCCGGGCAAGGTCTTCTTCTGCAATTCCGGAGGTGAAGCCAATGAAGGTCTTTTCAAGTTGGCCCGGAAGTTCGGTCACGACGAAGGGCGCTTTGAAGTATTGACCGCGCAGCAGTCCTTTCATGGACGGACGTTGGCCGGGATTTCGGCGACGGGGCAGGAGAAGGTGAAGAAGGGGTTCGAACCGGCGGTGCCGGGATTCCGTCACGTTCCTTACAATGATCTGGATGCCGTGCGGCAGGCGTTGTCGCCGTCGACGGTGGCCATCCTGATCGAAGGGATACAGGGCGAAGGTGGGATCACGCCGGCGACGGCTGAGTATCTCCTGGGATTACGTCGACTGTGCGATGAACGGCGTCTTCTTCTGATGATAGACGCGGTGCAGTGCGGGCATTTTCGGACCGGCAGATTCCAGAGTTTTCAGCGCATTCTCGAAGGTGTGGATGGCGCGGCGGGTTTCATGCCTGACGCCATTTCCATGGCGAAATCGCTGGGAGGCGGCTTTCCGATCGGGGCGTTTTGGATTCGGGGGGAGTCGCATGGGGTGCGACTGAGCGATTTGCTGGGGCCGGGAACGCACGCCACTACCTTCGGCGGTACGCCGTTGGGCTGCGCGGTTGCGAACCGGGTGCTGGACGTTATCGAAGCCGAGGATTTGGCGGGGCATGTTCGAACGTTGGGAGATTGGCTTAAGGATGAACTCCAGCGCCTGGTGGAAACCTATCCTACCGTGCTTCGAACCGTGCGTGGCATGGGATTCATGTTGGGTTTGGAGTTTCAGCCGGCGGCCGAGATTCCGGGATTGGCCGGGACGGAGAAAGTGGCGGCAGTGCAAGTTGTGTCGCGTCTGCACGAGGCCGGAGTGCTCACCATTCCGAGCGGCGCGCAGGTGGTTCGGTTGCTTCCGGCGCTGAACCTGTCCAAGCCCCAGGCGGAAGAAGGCATCGCGGCGATCGAGCGGGTCGTGCACCGCCTCTCCATCGGTTGATGCCCGCCGTGGGAGGCCGCGGTCAGGCTGGAGAGCACCGCTGCCAGAGGGTGGCTTCGGCGACGCTCCATTGGAATTTCCGAGCGTGCTCGCGAATGACAAAGGGTAGATCGACCCGCCGCAGCAGCCGGAAACCGGGCAACAGGGAGTGGAGGACCTCGCTGGTTCGTCGGCCATCGGCACACAGCCAGGACGGCCTTGGCGTGTACGTCTCCAACCAAGTGTAAGGCGAGGTCAGGAGAAGGCGTCCTTCCGGTTTGACCAGAGATTCCACGTTGCTGAGAAACCGGACGGGATCAGGCAGTCGATCGAGAAGGTTGGCGGCGAGAACGAGGTCGAAGGTCCCGAGGTCCGCCGGGAGATGAAGGGCATCGCCGACCTCGAACTGAATGCGTTCGGGGAAGGATCCGACCGGCGTTCGGGCGGTAGTTCGTTGGGTGAGGGGGCCCTCCACGGGGATGGTAAAGTCGATTCGGCCATGACTTTGGAGGCGCCTGGCGGCGGCGATAAAGGCCGCGGATCGATCCAAAGCGATGATTCGGGCGCATGATCGCGAGAGTTCGAACGCCGCGCGACCTACGGCACAGCCGAGTTCAAGGGCGCGGGCGTCCGCCGGGAGCGGGTAGGAGTCGAGGGCCGTCTCGACGCAACGGACGGGGAAGTCCGTGGCCGCGAGGGGGCCGTGAGTCCAGGGCATCTGAAGATCGGGGTCGCCGTAGTGAAAAAGAAGGTATTCGGACAGCGCCTGGTCCGATTCGTAGAAGTCCGACATGGAGGTGGGTGTCCCGGTCTTCGGAGGTGCCACTGTGGCCTATCAGGAGGCCAGGGCAGACTTGAGATAGTCGGTGGGTTGGTAGTCTCGCAGAACGGCGATGCGGGAGTTATCGCGGATCATGCGGACCTCGTGTACGAAGATTTCGGGGGTTTTGTGCGGGGCGAAGAGGATGTCGTCGTGGGTCGCATTGAGGGCCGAGGCAAATTTTTCGGGAGTCAGGTGACCTCCGAGGTGATCGCTGCGACCGGTCGCGACGTGCATGGTACCCAGGATTTTCTCGTCTTGGATATCCCTGCCGGACGGGGGCAAGGATTGCGTGCCAAAGCCGAGTTCACCGAGTTCGCCGGTGACAGGGTCGGAGGCGAGCTTGGCATTGTGGGTGGCAACGACAGAGGGGTCGCCCGCGAGGAATTCGGCGCGCTGAATGCGGCAATCCTGGACATGCATGAGGCCCAGAGTTCCGTCCGCATAACGCATGGGGAAAGCGCCGGAAGCACCAGCGGGAACAAAGTAGACTTCGCCGGCGGGCAGATTGGCGACGTCGGGTTTCTCGCCGCGGCAAAGCCCGTGACTTTTCTGGGCTTCCTGCTGCCGGGTATCGAGGCGGAGGGTGACCTTCCGGCCGTGGACTTCAAAATCCACTTCAAAACCATCGGCGCGCGTCAGGCTGAGGCGGAGTTTTTCGGCATTGCGGCTCACCTCGTTGTAATCGACGGCGAGTCCGGTGCGAAGAATCGCATCGTTGAGGCCGTGGAGGGTGGCGCCGCGGAATCCGAATTGCTTGGCAAAGGCCGTTAGCGGCGCGGTTGCTGAGAAAGTGGAGATGCAGAGGATGATTTGGAATCGCGGATAGACCGCCTCGGCGAGTTGCACCTGTCGGCCATCGGGCGTGAAGGCGTCAGGCGGGAGGTCGAGGTTGCTTCCACCGGTGATGCGATAGGCGAAGAGGTCGCCGCCAACGATTCCAAGTTCAGCAGCGACGCCTTGTTGTAAGCCGCGATAGAAGACGTCGTGAGCCAGGCGTTGGATGGAAAGACTTGGGTCGGCGAGAAAACTAAAATCCTTGATGTCTTGAGGATTCGGAAGGTCGATCAAGACGGCGATACGTTCCCCTGGACGCGGTTCGAAGGTGGTTTTTAGAAGACGGAAGAGGCTGAACGGCGGGAACGACGAAGAGGAGTCCATGATGAAGGGTACGAGGGTCGGATCGATTTGAGTGCGAATGGGAGAAACCTGTGTTTCGGCGGAGATTAGCTGGGGACTCAGAGTGTGCAAATGACAGAGGTGAGGTCCTAGGAAATTCGTTTAGGAGGCTTGGCAGGGGGTTGGTGACGGCAGCGATGGCGCACGACGGCGACGAGAATCTCCAACGCTCGCCAACGACAGCCGATAAGTAGAGGTGGTGGTACGACGTGGGAACCTAGGGCCGCTTATGATGACCCTGCTGCTTGGGGCGGGCGGCTTTCTGGTCAACCGGTGGACTTTGGAAGTCTATCCGGGGATCCACGTGTTTTTCGGGGGGATACTTTCGACGCTGGCCGCCATTGCGTTCGGGCCGCGGCTGGGATTGCTGGCCGCGGCAATGGCATCCAGCCAGACCTTGGTCCTCTGGGGACATCCGATGGCGATGGTGGTGATGGGATTGGAGGGATTGGTGGTGGGGTGGCTGACCCGACGTCGGCTTCAGCCATTGTACGCGGACCTCGTCTATTGGTTGGTGGTGGGAGCCCCCTTGACCCTGGTGATCAGTCAAGGATACCTGGGGTTCTCGTCGCATGTCACCTGGGCGCTGACACTATGCCGGCCCTTCAACGGATTGGTGAATGTGATGATGGCGGACCTCCTGCTGCTGGCCGGCCCGGTTCGACGCTTACTGGATGGCGGACATCGGTCGAACCTGCCGTCGATGAATCGGATGCTGACGGATCGGTTCGTGCCGGCGGCGACGCTTCCACTGCTGGTCATGTGCGTTCTCTACGGACGGATTCTGACGCAGCGCGATCGTCAGGTGGCTGGGGATCGTTTGCGCGAGGCAGGTCAGGCCATTCGTCGGCAGGTAGCGGACTACATGGCCAAGCATCTGCAGGCGATTCTGGCGCTGCGGGATGCTCTGGAACTGCATGGGTGGGATCGAATGACGGACCCCCATCCCTGGTTGGGGCGGATTCGGGCCAACTATCCTGGGTTCTTGACCCTGCTGGTCGCCAACCAGGAGGGACGTCTGATCGCGGCGCAGCCGCTGGTTACCCAGGAGGGCATGTCGGTGCTGGAGACGAGTCCGCTCGTTGCCGATCGCGAGTATTTTCGGTATCCGATGACCACCGGGTCTCCGTTTGTGTCGGATGCTTTTGTTGGTCGCGGATTTGGGCAGGACCCGATCGTGGCGATCAGCGCACCGATTCGGGATGCGAGCGGTGTGCCGCGGGCGATCGTGGAGGGGTCCCTGGATCTTTCGAGATTTCAGCAGATCGCAAGGGAGTACAACGCGCTCCTGGGGGCGACGTTTCTGATTCTGGATCAAGGAGACCGTGTGGTGTATGCGAGCGACACACAGGCTTTTCCGATCTTGGGTCGCCTCACGGGCGGAGACCTGATGCGCGCCATCGAAGGGGCCAAGGGGGAGGACGTTTTTGAATTCGACACTCGGACGACCCGGAACTCAGGAGTGGAGGAACATCTGGCGAGCCAATGCCGGATTGAGGAGGCTCCTTCGGGACAGTATTGGCGGGTAGTGGTTCTGCAGAAGCGGGCCCATATCCTTGCGGAGACGCAACGCTTCTACTTGGTGATTTTGGCTGGGTTCGCCATCGCGTTTGCCGGGGCCATCGTTCTGGCTCGATGGATTGCGAGGGAGGTCGTTCGGCCGATCGAGACGCTGGTGGGCAAGGTTCGCGAGATGAACACGACGGCCCTGCCGACACCGGCGTGGGTTTCAACAGTGGATGGTCCGGAGGAGGTGAACGAACTTGCCCGGGATTTCGAGTTGATGCTTTCGCGCCTCGGAGATTCGTACACCAAGCTAAAGGCCGCGCTGGGTGAGAAGGACGACCTGAACAGGAAACTGCAATCGCTACTGGCGGAAATGGATTGCCGGATTCGGGAGCGGACCGACGAGTTGGCCCAGGCCAAGCACCGAGCCGAGACGGCGAACCAAGCCAAAGGGCATTTCCTGGCCAGCATGAGTCACGAGATCCGGACGCCGTTGAATGGTGTGGTGGGTTTCCTGGATCTTCTGCTGGCCTCGGAATTGGAGCCGTCCCAGGTGGACCATGCCCGGACAGCGCGGACCTGCGCCGAGGCCCTGCTGGCCACCATCGACGAGATCCTCGACTTCTCCAAGATCGACGCCGGCAAGCTGTCCATAGAGAGCCTCGAGTTTGACTTGCGCGAGGTGGTGGAAGGCAGTGCTGAGATTGTGGCGGCGGCGGCCGCTCAGAAGGGACTTGAACTGGCGACGATCCTGGAGGCTGGACTGCCGGTCCTGCGGCGTGGCGATCCCGTTCGGTTGCGTCAGGTCCTGGTGAACCTGTTGGGGAACGCGGTGAAATTCACAGAGCAGGGCGGGATTACGCTGCGCGCGTTCAGCGGAACCGATGACCAGGGGGAAACGACGGTCGGCTTTGAAGTGATCGATACCGGGGTGGGGATCCCCGACGAACACCAGGCGCGGCTGTTCCAGGCCTTTTCGCAGGCGGAAAAGACGACGTCGCGGCGGTTTGGTGGGACAGGTCTTGGACTGATGATCAGCAAGCAATTGGTTCACCTGATGGGCGGCGAAATCGGATTGCGCAGCCAGTTTGGGGTTGGGTCGACCTTTTGGTTTGCACTGCGATTGCCGGCCGTAGGGGATGCCGTGGAATCCATGCCGGAGTTTTCGGGAGGTCGGCGCGCATTGATTGTCTCTCGATTTGCTCCGCAACGAACCGCACTGGGCTGTCACCTTTCGGCGGCAGGCATGGAATGGGAAGAGGCGGATGGTCGAGCGGAGGCCGAGCAACGCCTCCTGTCGGCGAGCGAGCGAGGGGTGCCTTATGATCTCGTCCTGGTGGACCTTCCCGGGTCGGGCGGCTCGCACGAACTGGCGCGGCATTTACCGGCAATTCCGCCCGCCCCGCAGTCGACCGTTCCCAAGCTCGTGGTGATGGTGGCCAAGGGATCGGCAGACCGGTTGCCTTCGAACCTCGGGATTGCCGGGGTGTTGACCAAGCCGATTCGTTCCCTGGCTTTTCGTGACCGGCTTTCGACCGTTTTGGGAGGTGGGCTGCGACGGCCCCTTCCGGTCGATGTGCCGCCGGTGGTGATGGAGACCCAGCCGATGCGGGCGTTGGTTGTGGAGGACAACTCGGTGAACCAGCTTTTGGCGAAACGCCTGCTGGAGAAGCTGGGACACGAGGCCCACATCGCACCGAACGGCGTGGAGGCCATCGAGGCGATCGGCAAGTTCGACTACGATGTGATCTTCATGGACTGCCAGATGCCGGTCATGGACGGGTTTGAGGCGACACGTCAGATCCGTTTGAAAGAAGCGGAAATGATGCCTCGGGGACGGGGGCGACCGGTACCGATCGTGGCGATGACGGCTGGAGCGATGCAAGGCGACCGCGAGGCCTGTCTGGAGACGGGAATGACGGATTACCTGAGCAAGCCAGTGGGGTTGGAAGCCTTGCGCGCGGTATTGCATCGGGTGGCGCTTCTGGGCGGTTCCAAGAATTCCGGACGTGCATCCCAGGCAGGGGAAAAACGGGGGAGTCGCTTGCCACCGGTCGGGGTGACTTCCTGAAGGTTCTTCGAGTCGGATTCAGAGGGGCGACACTAACCGCTTCCTCTTGTGCCTGAATAGGATGCCAGAGGCGATGGCAGGGTGGGAACCGACGCGCCTCGCGATGGAGAAATGGCGGTGGAACAGGCGTCCGGCGGTCTCTTCATGCGCACCATTAGTTGCTTCAATCGGCTTGACAGTGGAAAGCGTGCGGCGCGTCATTAGAGAGGCTTTCAAGAAGGGTCTCGGCGTATGAGATATTCTCCTTGAAAGGTCTCGACAGACCCGAGGCGTCGCGGCAGCATCGACGCGTAGTTCGCCTAATGGAGAACGCACCATGGATAAGCCCAGCTCACTAAAACGACTCATACCACTCCTTCTGCTCTTTGCCGCGGCGCCTTTGGCTGCGATGGCGGGGGAAGCGGACATCAAGATACCGGACCTGACGCAAGTGAAGTTTGACGGGTTAGGGGGGATGGCGGGGACGACCCTGATGTATTTGGGGATTGTGATCTGCATGGTTGGCGCGGCGTTCGGCCTGGTTCAATACCAGCAGACGAAGTCCCTGCCCGTGCACGAGAGCATGGCGAAGGTCTCGAACAGCATTTGGGAAACCTGCAAGACGTACCTGTTCACCCAGGGCAAGTTCCTGGCGATCCTGTGGGTGCTGATCGCGGCCTGCATGGTTTACTACTTCATGGGCCTTTCGCACGAGAGCTTCGGCAAGGTCCTGGTGATTCTACTCTGTTCGATCCTGGGCATTCTCGGGTCGTACGGGGTGGCGTGGTTCGGTATCCGCATCAACACCACGGCGAACTCGCGGACGGCCTTTTCGGCGTTGCGCGGTGATCCGCTGGCGACCCTGGGTATTCCGCTTCGATCCGGCATGAGTGTCGGGCTTCTGCTGGTGGCGGTGGAGCTGTTCTTCATGATCTGCATCCTGATCTTTCTCCCGCGGGACATGGTTGGGCCGTGTTTCATCGGATTCGCGATCGGCGAATCGTTGGGGGCCTCGGTGCTGCGCATTTGCGGTGGCATCTTCACGAAGATCGCGGACATCGGTTCGGACCTGATGAAGATCGTGTTCAAGCTGCCGGAGGACGACCCGAAGAACCCGGGCGTGATTGCGGACTGCACGGGTGACAACGCGGGCGACTCGGTGGGACCGACGGCGGATGGTTTCGAGACGTACGGAGTGACGGGTGTGGCGCTGATCGCGTTCCTCGCCTTGGCGTTGGCGGCGGCACCGCTGATGTGCGCGACCTTGATCATCTGGTTGTTCGCGATGCGGGCGCTGATGATTGTGACGTCGCTGCTCTCGTACTTCGTGAATGAAGTGATCAGCAAGGCGAAGTTCGCGGGGCTCAAGGATTTCGATTTCGAAGCTCCATTGACCCACCTGGTGTGGATCACGTCGGCGGTTTCGATCGCGGTGACCTTCATCGCCAGCTACATGCTGTTGGCGCGACAGGGCGGTGTGGATCCGAATTTGTGGTGGGTGCTGTCGGTCATCATCAGTTGCGGCACCGTGGCGGGCGCCCTGATACCGGAGTTCACCAAAGTCTTTACCAGCACCAACTCGCGGCATGTGCGTGAGGTGACGAACTGTTCGAAGCACGGTGGCGCGTCGTTGAACATTCTCTCCGGCTTCGTGGCCGGCAACATGTCGGCGTTCTGGATGGGCTTGGTGATCATTCTGCTGATGTGGGTTTCGTATTACTTTTCGCAGAACCCGGCGTTGCTGGCGATCATGCCCGAGCAATTCAAATTCGCGGCCCCGATCTTTGCCTTCGGCCTGGTGGCCTTTGGTTTCCTGGGCATGGGGCCGGTGACGATCGCGGTGGACAGCTACGGGCCGGTGACGGACAACGCGCAATCGGTGTACGAACTGAGCCAGATCGAGGGGCGCAAGGGGATTCGAGAGGACATCAAGAAGAACTTTGGCTTTGACCCTGACTTCGAGAATGCGAAGTACCAGCTCGAGAAGGGAGACGGCGCGGGCAACACCTTCAAGGCGACGGCGAAGCCGGTGCTGATCGGCACGGCGGTGGTGGGTGCGACGACGATGGTGTTCGGCATCATCATCCTGCTCGAGAACCTGTTCGGCAACGTGATCCCCAAGCTTTCGATCGTTCAGCCGGAGATCATTCTCGGCCTGATCATGGGTGGCTCGGTGATTTACTGGTTCACCGGGGCCTCGTGCCAGGCCGTGGTCACCGGCGCCTATCGTGCGGTGGTGTACATCAAGGAGAACATGAAGTTGGATGCGACGACCGCGTCGGACAAGGACAGCAAAGAGGTGGTGCGGATATGCACGGAGTACGCGCAGAAGGGCATGTGGAACATCTTCATCGTGGTCTTCTGCTTCTCCCTGGCGCTGCCCTTTTTCAATCCGTACTTCTTCATCGGCTACCTGATCGCGATCGCCTTCTTCGGCCTGTTCCAGGCGATCTTCATGGCGAACGCGGGTGGCGCGTGGGACAACGCGAAGAAGATTGTCGAAGTGGATCTGCGCCAGAAGGGCACGGAACTGCACGCGGCGACCGTGGTGGGTGACACGGTGGGTGACCCGTTCAAGGACACCTCTTCGGTAGCGTTGAATCCCGTGATCAAGTTCACCACGCTCTTTGGACTTCTGGCCGTGGAGATCGCGGTGACCATGACGAACCAGACGGCGAAGACGGCGATCGGGGCTGTGTTCTTCCTGATCGCTCTGGTGTTCGTGTATCGGTCGTTCTACGGCATGCGGATTCCTGAGGATTCAGCGAAGGGCTGATCCTCGGTAGCAGTGCATGGGTTGTTGGGGCGCCGCGCGAGTGCGCGGCGCCCTTCGCATTTGAGCGCCCGGCAGGGCGCACTCACTTGGGGGTTCAAGTCCCCTGCACGCCCGACAAGGGGAAGTGCTAGCCGGACGGCAAGGGCGTCCGCCGCGAGGCGGAATCCGAAGGAAGCCGCAGGCATAACGCTACCGCGATGAACCAGAACCGCCTCCGAGGCGCCGCAATGAAGTTGAGACATCGCAGATCGTCAAAGTCCGAAGCTTGTCTGGAAGGTCGTGGTGTAGAAGCGGCGCGGACGAGCGTGGAGGTGGGTGCACCTGCCCCGGGGAGACCTCGTTCGCGGCCCATCGGGCGACCGCTGGCGAGAGGCGGCGGGATGGCGAGCGAGGAGTCAGCCGAGGGCATTGTAGGCGTGGCGACGCGCTGATGGCCCGGAGGAGAAGCAAGAGTTATTGAGGGTCCGATCGATGAGCACGTGGATGCCGACTTGAAGGCGGCGATGCCGGAGCGAGCTTGTAGGGAAGGGGGGCCAGGGGTCACTCCGCGAGGGGTTGGACGATGAGGTCGACCAATTCCCCGGGGTGCACGTTGAGACTGGCAGGTAGTTCCACCGCGAAGGCGAGGCCGCGTTCGGTGCTGTTGTCGAAGCCGCGGAGCCGCAAGGGCGAGACGACCATTTCGAGGTCGACCCCCACGCTGAGCACCTTTGAGGTGGCAGTCTGGCGAACCGGTCCGCGGGTGCGGATTTCGACCGGCATTCCCGGGCGTGGTTCGAGCACCAGCGGTTGGCGGATATAGCCGATGATGCGTTCGGAACGAGTGGCGGTGATGACCACCACCACCTCGCCGGCGGGCACGCGTTCTCCAGGGCGGTGGTTAATGACTTTTACCACGCCGTCCATGGTGGCGCGCAATTTCTGGTCCTGCTGTTGTCGGAGGCGTTGCTCCTGGGCCTGGAGGGATTGAGAGATGACGTCGAGGTTGCTCATCTCCTCGCGTTGATTGGCATCGGCGAGGCGTTGAACCGATTCGGACAGACCAGCGACGACCGATGAACGTTCGGTGACCTCGGCGGTGAGGGCGTCGCGGAGTGATTCAGCGGCCTCGAATTCGGAATCCGACACGATTCGATCGGTGCGCAGGCGTTGGAGCCGGTCGACTTCGCGTCGGGCGTTCTCAAGATTGACCCGAGCTGTCGCCAGGTCGACACGGGCTTCGAGCCATTGGGCGCGGATGGACTCGACGTTCTGCGCGTTGCGAGCTTCATCGAGGGACATGCGGGACTTCAGGACCTGCAGATCGGAACGGAGGACGGCGAGGTCGGTGCGGACCGCGTCGGGATCCAGGAGTTGGATCGTGGCGAGGACTTGGCCATTGGTGACGGTCTGGAAGCGGTCGACGAGCAGTTCGCTGAGCGTGCCGCCTTCGGCGCTGACGATATTGGCACGGATGGGCTCGACTTCGCCGAAAGTGGTGGTGCCGGTGAAGCGTCGATTCCAGAGCAGGGTGGTGAGGCAGATGGCGCCTGTGAAGACGGCGATCGGAAGGAACCGATGGCAGAATTCGCGCAGCAGGTGCCCTGGCGGGCTGGGGATGGGTTCGAGACGTTCCATGCGAAGTTCAGAGCTCCGATTCGTCCTCGGCCTTGACGCTGGTGACCCGTGAAACGCCGTTGAGGCCTCGCAGTTCATCGAGCATTTCGGGGGTGCGACTGCTGTCGCGGAGAAGCAGGCGATAGGAAAGATCGACGCCGCCGTAACCTTCGTTGGTGCGTTGGCTGGCGCGAACCATGTTCCTGCTGTGCCGGGTCAGGAGTCGATCGAGGGCTCCCAATTCAGGCAGGGGCCGGGACCAATGCAGGTTGAGAATGACATCGTACCGATGGCGGGCACCGAAGTTGGTGATGCGAAGGTAGGCAAAGATGAGCACCGCGAACACACAGCCGACCAGCGTGGTGGCATATTTTTGGGTTCCGGCGGCCATACCCATGACGATCACGGTGAGCACGTAACTGGTATCCAGCGTGTCGCGCAGGATGTTTCGGAAGCGGACGATCGCGAAGACGGCCATGAGTCCGAAGGCGGTCACGAGGTTGTTGGACAGCACCTGCATCACCAACGAGACGATGACCGGGATGATCACCAGGGAATTGACGAAGCTCCTGGAGTAGGAGAGGCCCGGATGGGTCAGCATGTAGGTCCAAGCCACGACCTGTCCGGTCAGGAAAGCGAGGAGCATCCCGAGCAGGACGGCGGCGAAATCCGTGGGGACGGCGGCGAGATCGGCGGAGGTTAACCAGTCCATCGAGAATCAATGCGGTTCAGGCTGAAGGGGCGGAGAGCGTGGCCGTCTCCGGGTTGGAGGGTGCCGGCGGAGGGTCGGCATACCACGGATTGGCGATGGCGGCCTTGAAGCGAGCCTCGCCGTAGCGGGTGATGCCGTCTACATATTTGGCAGCGGACGCCTGGGCGAGATCGAAGACCCGGACGAGGTCCTGCCACCAATCGGGGAAACGACCGGTGAATTTGAGTTCGAGAATGACTCGATTGCCGAAGACCAGGATAGGATCCGACATGGCGGTCTGGAGGCGCGACGTGGGATCGGGTTCGATCCGAACATCGCGGTCCATGGTGACGCGGACGGAGTTGTCGCGCGGGCTCATCCAGGCTTCACGCAGGTAGGCGACATGGGCGACCGGGCGGGCTTGGAGTTCGGTAAGATGGCCGAGGAAACGTTGGATTCCTGCGAGATGTTTGGGGTCTGGGGAGGCCATCTCGTTGGGGTGAGGCAGTTGACCGGCGAGGACGCGATCGACCGCCTCGCGTCGGACGGCGCCCCTTTGTTTGAGAATGGCGCAATTCATGCGCCGTTTGATTTCGAAATAGACTGGGGCGGCGGGCCGATTTTCATAGAACCGGATGCGAAGTTTGAACCGGTTCTTATTCCCATTGATGGTGTGGTGGAAGGTGGCCAGGCCCGGGGAGTCTAGGTAGAGGCTGTGTACCGGGTAGGACAGGTTGGGTCGGGTGGCCCCGAATTCGTCAATTTCAAGGTAGGAACTGACGAAATCTCGGACCCCGAGCGCCTTTTCCTCGCTGATTTGGTATTTCAGCTCCAGGCGCTGCAACTGCATGCGGTCTTGGCTCATATCCCTCGGGTCACTCGCAATCTGGCGGCGGCGGTTTTACATCGGTTCGTTGCCTGATCGTAACGGGGAGAGACCCGCGAAACGCGAGACAAACTGCCCCAGGTGGATCCTTCCGACAAGTATTCTGGGGTACCGTTGTGGCTGATGGGGCGAGCGTTTGGTGGATCATGCCCATCTCTAATCATCGGCACAAATCACGGCTCTTGCACGCGGAAGAATTGAACCGCGCCGGGTCCCGAGGCGGGTTGCAGGCGAAATCGTACCGTGCCGCCGTCGGCCGTTTGTTCGCCGGCCTGGTTCCAGGCGGCGGGTGCGAGGGCGGGAGATGCGAGCAGGCGATGGACACCGGTTCGTGCCGCTGGGTACTCCAGGATGATGTCCTTGGAGTCGCGAATGACGGAAATCCGAGCCGGTGGACGCAGGAGCACCGTCTGGGGATCACCCAACGGCTGGCTTTGGCTGTCAACGGCTTGGACCTGCAGGTGATCGGCAAGTGTCCCGGGCGTCCAGGTGGCGACCCAGGTGGATGGTGTGGGCCAATTCACATTGACGCGCACCCCATCGATGAGGATGGCATCCATGCCGAGCGGCCCGGTGCCTCGCAGGGTGACGGTTGGGCCGGCGATTTCGGCCGGGGAATCGACGTTGAAGGGTGCCGATTCCTTGCCAATCTGGGAGAGAATGTACGTCCGTGCCGACGCGATGAACGTTTTGATCGCCACCGGCGACTGGGCGGTTATTTCGTGGTCCTGAAAGGCGCGGTACTTGGCATCGAGCCAGGGGCCGATGGTCTCCGCGACCATTGGGCCGTGGGCCAGCCGGTGGTAGGCGGAGAGGAATCGGCGGCGGAGGGGAGAACCGGAGGCGAACCAACGGGTGAGTGTGGGGTCGGAAGTGGTGAAGAGGGGGAGGGAGTTGGCCCGGTCGGAGTTGGAGTTGCCGAAGACGATGTTGGCGTCCCAGATGATGAGTTCCCAACGGCCGGACCGGGGTTTGTAGGCGTAGGTATTCTGACAATTCCGATAGCCGACACTATCCCAATTACCGGCGGCGTGGTTGATGGCAAAGAAAAGGAACCACTCGTCGAGATCGACCAGATTCTCGAGTTCCGCCGCGCGGTCGGGATGGGCGAACTGGCTAGCGACCTCGGTGAGTCGATGAACCGCGGCGAAATCATCGGCGGTTCCGTCGATGCCGCGGGCGAGCCAGTTCCATCGGTACCTTCGGTTTTTGGCCTGGCCGAGCGAGTTGGTGTAAGGGCGGAGGTAGCACCAATCGGAGTTTTGAAAGCTGAGATTCCGCGCGTTGCTGTCGGTGAACTCGAACCACGGCTGCATTTTGAACAGGTTGCCGTCGGTGTCCTCGGGCCAGAACTCCTCGACGAAATCGTCGCTACCGACTTGGGTGTCCTCGAGCAGAGTCCGGCGTTTGTTTCCATTGACGTAGACGTGGACATAGCGGCGGTGGAACCAGGGCATGTTGAGCTGACGCGCCATCCAGTAGACGGCCTGTTCGCGTTGAAGCGTGGGGTCGTCGAACGGGGCGTTTCCCGGGGCGTGGATCTTGTTCAATGCCGAAGCCCCCAGGACTCGGTCGTCCGACGGGAACTCGATGACATAGTGGCAATCGGCGGTGGGGCCACTGAAGTTTTGGTGGTAGGGGCTGCCGGCAAACCGACCACCGGCGTTGTACACGGCGCGAGACGTTCCATAGACGAAGGTGCCGTCGATGGGTTCGTTGCTGAGGACGGCACGCTCCTGCCAACGCCTGAGGTTCGCCTCGGTCAGCCACAGGCGGTAAGTGCCAAAGGCGCCACTGGGAACGCCGTCGCCGAAGCGAACGAGGCATTCGTGGACGGGAGCCGAGGGAGGGAACGAGGTGGTCGCAGCGGCGCTGGCGGCGTCGGTCGCTTCGATGACGAAGGCCACCAATTGATTCGCATCGGCGCCCGGGATGTTGGCGGAAAAGAATCCGTCATTGGCGATGCGATCGCCGCCCGAGCCATCGTCGCGCATGGGGAGGGAAGTCCAGACGGTGTCCGGATCGTTGCGGTAGCGCAGGGTCGCCGAGGCGATCCCATCCGGATCATCGATATAGGCAGTCACGGTGACGGTCTGTCCGGCTTGGGGGACAACGGGGGCATGGGAGACCTGATCGATGGCAGGACCTGCATTGGCGACGGCGCGGCCATTTTTGGCACCCGGCGTGCCCGGATTGGCTGACACATCGAGTCGTGCGAAGGATTCGAGATAGTTGCCGCGGAGTCGCAGGAGGATTTCGGGCCAGCCTTTCAGCCACCGTACTCGAGCGCGGACGGTGACGACCTGGTTGGTGCGAAGGGTGGCGGTCAGACGGGTGTAGACCTTGTTGGCTCCCGGGTCTCCGTTATTGCTGGCGCGCAGGTGAAGGGATCGCTGGCTTTGGTCGCCTTCGCTCGTGTCGATGGTGGTGCGTTCGTGATTGCCCGCGAAGGTCCACCCGGTGGCGCCTGATTCAAAGGTGCCATTGGCGACCAGATTGGTTTTGGCGGGGCCGAGAACCTCGACATTGTCGACGAGGCATTCCCCCTCACCCGCGAGCAGGACGTGCAGTGTGTCGGTCGTCCCAGCGGCCGCCCCGCCACCGCCGCCGCCGCCGGGGAAACCACCGCCACCCGGGAAACCACCGCCGCTGCTCGACGGGGCATTTTCCAGGGCTCCGGTCGCTTCGACGGTGATCCATTGTCCACGAGAAGATTCGTCACTGTCGGCCCAGGCGCCAGGGACCTCGGGATCGGCGCGATGATCCAGCAGTTCGAGAGTGCTGCCGCCTTTGTCAGACCAGCGGGTCCAGCGTCCGGACGCGGATGCCACAGCCGAGGCGACCTCGGCATAGACCGTTTCGAGGCGTCCGGAAGTGGGTTTGCGGATGGTGATGGGGCGGCTCAGTGAGATTCTCTGACCGCTTCCCGAGAGTCTGCCGGTATAAGGACCGACGATCTGTCCGGCAGCCAGGTGCGGGTAGCGTTGTCGAAGGCGGGCCACGTCGCGTGCGAGGACCAAGTAGCTTGAAGGAGGGATCGAGGCACCGATGGGGAGAATGAAGTGGACGTCGGAGTCGATCCGCCAATTGGAGAGGTCGACGGGGGTGGCACCGGGATTGAAGAGTTCGATGAACTCGTCATCGGGATCGCCGGAGATGGGGCTGGGGTGAAGTTCATTGAAGACCACGGAGATGCTGGGGCGTGCATTTGGCAGTCCGGGGGTGGGATGGCTGGCGGTTCGCCACGATCCGGCGCCATTGGGCCAGCGACCATGGGCTTGGCCTGGAATCTGCGGCAGAACGCGGATGGCATCGATGGTGCGCGAGCCGTCGGCGGATTCCAGATACAAGCCGTCTCCTTCCGGATCGGGAGCAAAACCGAGTTCGGACCAGATAAGGCGTAGGAACGCCGATTTGGCGAGGCGGGTTCCGGGCGGGAACTGGTAGGGAAGCCGATCCGGGGCCGGGCCAAGGCGCAGGGCGCTTAGGTCGGCGTCCTCATCGGAGGCATTGAACAATTCCACGAATCCTGGATCGGTGCCGTCGGGCAGGAGGTATTCATTCCACCGTAGACCTTGGGTGCCGGTGTCTTCGAATCCCTCGTGGGCACCTGGTGAGCCGCCTTTGATCCGACTGGCCGACCAGGCACGGGGATTTCCCTCGCTCCAGGATGGACGCGCGAGGACCAGGGAATGTCCGGCGCCATCCGCGCTCACGGGCCATGGTCCATCCGTCCCATACCGAACCTCGAAGAGCACGGCTTCGCGCGGCCCGAGCAGCTTGAGTGATCCGCCGGCGTTGGATAATCGACCTTCATAGGGCCCCAAGACTGTGGCCTTGGGGTGCATGCTTCGGACGTCTTCGGGGGAATGGGCGACGACAAGGAAGGCGCCGCCGGGAAGGATAGTGCCTGGCGGAAACGAAAAGCCGATCTGCCCTGCCAACTGCCAGCCGCCGAGGTCTTCGAAGTACGGCTGCGAATTGTAAATCTCGACAAACTCCAGATCCTTGCCATCGGCACGGTCGGCAGGGTGGTACATGATTTCCGAGACAACGATGGCGCTACGCCGATTGGACGGGCCGAGCGGTTCGAAGGGAAGGGCGCGGTGCTCGCTGCTGGAATCCAGAACCGGACCCAGATCCTGAAACGCGCCGATGGCGCTGCCACTGCCAGATGCCGTGGCGGCGCATCCGAGCCAGCTTTCGGCACCGGAGGGCAGCGCCAGTGATCCGAGTAAGGTCCAGTGCCGCCCATCGACGCCGGCATAGCCGGATACCACGTCGCCGACCCGCGCCAGGCGCAGCCAGGTGAAGGGAGGATTGATGGGGTGGAACCCGTATTGACTGGTTGGACCACCGTCGGTGGTGCGGGACTGGAAGGTGCAACCCGCTGCCGACGGTGTCGCGAAGACGGCCGCAAACGGCGCCGACGGCCCGAGTTCGGTGCGGAACATGAGTCCGGCTTTAGCCCAGAGATTGGTCGATGCGACCTCTGTGAGCCTTGTGCGTATGTCGAAATCGCCGTTGGCGGGAGTCGCGGCGAAGTGGAATTGGTCCCGGGTACCAGCAATGCCGGTGCCGAACGCCGTGAGGGTCAGGTCGTCTGCATCGGGTCCCAACCGGGTTTCGCCAGGTGTGGCGGGTTCTCCGATGTCGGTGGGACGAAGCGACGCCGGGGCGATCGACAGCGCCTTGAGGTTGAAAGTGGTCAACCAAAGTCCGAGGGCCAATAAAAGGAGCGGGGCGTTGGCAAGTGACATCACGGTGACAAAGATCTGTCAAAATCGTGACGGCGAGACACCCAGTCCGTGATCAACCGGGTCTCAAACGGGACGAATCCGGGGCTTGAGAATCAGAGAAGTGACGACTGCCGGGATCCGGGCTTCAAGCCGAGGCGCTGATAAGTGAGTTCGGTGGCGACGCGGCCCTGCGGGGTGCGATGGAGGTAGCCCTCGAGGATCAGGTAGGGTTCATACACTTCCTCGATGGTGTCGGGCTCCTCACCGATGGCGACGGCGAGGGAATTGACGCCGACGGGGCCGCCTCCGAATTTCAGGACAAGGGTCTCGAGGATGCGCTTATCCATTTCGTCGAGACCGAATCCGTCGATCTCGAGCATGGCCAAGGCCGCGTCGGCGACCGCTTTGGAGATGCGGCCGTCATGTCGGACTTGGGCGAAGTCGCGGACCCGGCGCAGGAGGTTATTGGCGATGCGGGGGGTGCCGCGGCAGCGGCGGGCGATTTCGAATGCGCCCTCGGAATCGATATCGACATTAAGCAGGCCCGCGGAGCGGACCACGATATGCCGGAGCTGTTCTGCGGTGTAGTAATCGAGTCGCTCCCGCATGGGGAACCGGGTCAGCAGGGGCGAACTGAGCAGCCCGCTTCGGGTTGTCGCCCCGATGAGAGTGAACCTCGGCAGATTGAGGCGAACGCTGCGGGCGTTTGGCCCTTGGTCGATGATGATGTCGAGTTTGAAGTCCTCCATCGCCGGGTAGAGATACTCCTCGATCGTTTTCTGGAGCCGATGGATCTCGTCGATGAAAAGGATGTCACCTTCCTCAAGGTTGGTGAGCAGGCCGGCGAGGTCGCCGGCCTTCTCGATTGTGGGGCCGCTGGTGGGGCGAAGGTTGGCCCCCATGGCGCGCGCGAGAATGTTGGCCAAGGTGGTTTTGCCAAGACCCGGCGGTCCACTGAGCAGGAGATGATCGAGAGGTTCCCGCCGCCGTCGAGCCGCCTCGACGGCGATTTCGAGGCGCTCCTTGATGTTATTTTGGCCGGTGAAATCGGAGAACAGCGAGGGACGCAGCGTCACTTCGAGCTGCGTGTCGGGGCGATTCAGGACATCGGAAACGAGCCGTTCGGGCACAGCGGGAGGATTCGGTGGTCGGGGTGCGGCGACAAGACGGTTTTGCGAGGCTGCGGCATGGGAGCCGGGGCGGTGGCGGAGCGCCAGCCCTTGGCGGTCGATTCCGTCGGGCACGCCCGTTATGCTGGGCCGTCATTTCCCATGAAACCGAAATTCGACGATGAACGGTCTGAAACCAGCGCGACGCGGTGTGGCGAGATTCGGTCGGGGCGTGCGTGGGGGTGGGTGCGTTGGGGGGTGTTGATGGCATTAGGGATCGCGTGGACCCGGGCGGCCGAACGCCAGGAACCGGCGGTGCCGGGAATGCCCATTGGATCCATTGTCGCCTTTGCAGGAGGGACTGGGACTGTCCCCGAGGCGCAGGGCTGGATGCTCTGCGATGGCAGGGAACTCGCCGTCAGTCAGTATCCTGCATTGCATGCCGCGATTGGCGCGGGCTGGGGGGCGAGTGGCAATGGATCCATGTTTCGACTTCCGGATTTTCGGGGACGGTTCCTGCGAGGAGTGAATCTCACGGCGACAGGTCCGGGCAGGGATCCGGATGCGGCGGCGCGCGAGCCGTCCGCGCCCGGGGGCAACGCCGGCAATGAAGTGGGCACGGTCCAGGAAGACGCCGTTGGCAGGCATCATCACGCGCTGGCGGGGCTTGGCGACGCCACGGGTCCGGGGCTCAACGGGGAATGGTTGCGATTCTTTGGATACAAGGTTCCCGACGATTCCGCCCCGATTCTAACCAATACCGCGGCGGTCCATCCGGGCGATGGTCTGGAAACTCGGCCGTCCAACGCCGCGGTCCACTGGATCATTCGGGTCCGCTAGGTCTTGGGGCGGAAGGCGGATACCAGGCTGGAGACCATTGGCCAGAGGTCGCGAAACTTGACGACGAATCCGGTAATGGCGGCGAGCGAGGCGAGGCGATGTCCGCGGAAGAAGCGCATGAACAAGAGGCCCGCGAGGGGAGCCGCGAGGGCGATCCAGGGGGTGGCATTCTGGACTTTTTGGACGCGTTCGTGGACCTGAGCACGGGCGCCGTCGATCTCGGCCTTCAATTCCTGGCGATCGAGTTCGCACCGGGCCTGGAGGACGCGAAGCTGGAGTTGAGCCTGGGTCATTTGAGCGATTTGAACCAATCCCGGTCGCGACGCAATTCCTCGAGGGTGGCCGAAAAGGGAGGCGGTCGCGTGGCGGAGATCGAGCGTATTTTCAGGGCAATGGCGGTCGCCGTACCCCCGTAAAGCAGGGCGATGATGGCGGCGCCGAGGGCGCGCCACTCGGGTGGCAGAGACCAGAGGATGGCGAGAGTCAGGAGGAAGAGCCCGATGACCGCGAGCACGCCGACCGCCGCTCCGAGGACCAGCAATCGGATGAGATGGCGGCGCTCCTCAGTAAATTCAAAGGCGACCAACTCGACGCGGGTGGTGACCCACTGGGCGACGCGTGCGGCGATGCCGCTCACGGAGCCCGGGGTCGACTCACCGGTCGCGTCGTTTTCCGGGTTCACCGGCGTTGAATAAGGGCGCCGAGCAGCACCCCGATGCCGAAGGCGACGCCGACACTGGTGAAGGGGTGTTCGCGGATGGCGCTTTCAGCGGCATGCGCGGCTTCACCGGCCTTGCTTTCTGCCTGTTCGCAGGTCACGCGAGCCCGTTGCAGTGCCTCTTCGAGGCGGGCTCTTGCCTCTTTTCCTTTTTCACTCAGATCGCCAGCACCTGCTTTGAGCAGGTCTTGTCCGTCCCGCACCACGGCTCGCAGATCGGCCAAAAGGCGATCCGCGGCCTCCTTCGTCATGGTTGAAGCAGTCATTGGAAACCTCCCTTGCTGGATGTTACCTAGGGTTTCTGTGCTATTGCTAACGCACTCAGTATCGGCCCGGATGAAGCAGAGTCAAACGATGTGCCGCGAATGGTCCACGATCACTTGGCTTGATGCCTGGGGTAGGTGGGCCTAGTTTTCCCGGGGCCAAATCCCTCGGCGATGAGTAACGCCTCGACCCAAACCGACTTCTCCGCTTTCGGTAACCGGGAGTTGATGGTGATCCGTGTCGATGGTCCAGGCGTGTGCCGGGAGAGCGGCAGATTCGAGAATCTTCTATTGGAGGTGGAACGTCGCGGCTATCAGACCCTGGTGCTTGACTTCTCGGCGTGTCCCAGAATGGACAGCACGTTTGCAGGGGCCTTGTTGCGATTGGCTTCTCGTTTGGGAGTGGATGCCGCGAATGGCTCGTCGGCGCCGATGCGGGTGGTATTGGCGGGTTTAACGGGCGTTGTGAGCGAGTTGCTGGACACGCTCTGCGTGACACGGGTGCTTGAAACCGTGCCGGTTCCACGGACGGAGGATCTTCCAGCGGTGCCGGTCGTCGACCGGGATCTGGCGAAGGACCAAATCATGGCGCTGTCATTGGATGGCCACGAGCGGTTAGCGGCGCTGACCCCGGAGAATGAGCGTCGATTCGCGGCTCTTTTGCCGATGTTGCGTCAGCAAGTGGCCTCGAGTGCCGAGGGATCGGGTTCCAAGCCCGCTGATGCCCAGGGCCGAACCGAGTGTCCGTAGGGCTCGCCGCGAGGCGTGATGAGCCGGCTTTGAGCGCGCGCGGTCCGGGTGTCGCCTAACGCATCAGGTTTCGCGTTGCGGCAACCAGGTCGTCATGGCGCATCAACGATTCGCCGACGAGGATGGCGCCGGCACCGGCGGCGGCGAGGCGGGCCACATCCGCATGGGATTTGATGCCGCTTTCGGCCACCAGAAGCGGCGGTTTGGACGACACGCGTGCCTGGTGCTGACGGATTCGGTCGGACAGGTCTTCCGTGGTGCGCAGATCGACGGTGAAGTTTTTGAGATTACGATTGTTCACGCCCAACAGCGGCGGGTTCAGCGCGAGGGCTCGCTCGAGTTCCTCTGCGTCATGCACCTCCACCAGCACGGACAGCCCGGCATCGGTTCCGAGTCGATGAAAGTGCGAGAGCCGGGCGTCGTCGAGAATGGCCACGATGAGTAGAATGGCATCGGCACCCCACTCCACGGCTTCGAGGATTTGTCGTTCGTCGATGATGAAATCTTTGCGCAGGAGCGGGAGGTCGACGGCGGTGCGGATGGCTTTAAGATAATCAAGGGAGCCCTGGAAGAACTCCTGGTCGGTAAGAACAGAAAGGCAGTCGGCTCCGGCTTCGGCATACGAACGGGCGATGGCGACCGGATCGAAGCCAGGCCGAATGAGGCCGGCGCTGGGGGACGCTTTTTTGACTTCCGCGATCAGGCCGACGGCGCCGTTGCGGGGGCGTTGCAGGGCGGCGAGGAAATTGCGGGAATCCGATCGCTGGGTCAGAGCGTGACGAAGGCGGGCGGCGTCAATGGTCGCTGCCGGGAGGCGGGCCACCTCGCGTTGTTTGACCGTGACGATGCGATCCAGGATGTTGGCGTCGGGGGCGGGCATGCTGGCATTTACTCTTCGTCGTCCTTGACTCCCTGCATGCGTTTGATGGGGCAGCCGCCACGTAGCCAAGCCTGGACGAATTCGTCGAGATCACCGTCGAGAACGCCTTCGGTGTCGCTGGTCTGACAACCGGTTCGGAGGTCCTTGACCATGCGATAGGGTTGCAGGACGTAGCTTCGAATCTGGTTGCCCCAGCCGATGCTACCTTTTTCACCGTAGAACCGTTCCATCTCCGAGCGCTTCTGGTCCTCGCGGAGGGCGTACAATTTGGCGAGCAGCATCTTCATGGCGATGGAGCGGTTTTGATGCTGGGAGCGCTCATTCTGGGACGCGGCGACCAGGCCGGTGGGAAGGTGGGTGATGCGCACCGCGGTCTCGACCTTGTTGACGTTTTGTCCGCCTTTGCCGCCGGAGCGGAAAGTGTCGACCTGCAACTCGACGGGCGGGAGCACGATGTCCCCTTCCTCCTCGATTTCCGCGATAACATCGACGCTGGCGAAGCTGGTGTGGCGGCGTTTGTTGGCGTCGAAAGGGGAGATACGGACCAGGCGGTGGACGCCGCGCTCGGCCTTGGTGAAGCCGTAGGCATTTTCGCCTTCGATGCGGAGGGTGACGCTTTTGATCCGTTTCTCGTCGTCTTCGACGAGATCGGTGACATCGACCTTCCAGCCACGGCGTTCGGCCCATCGTTGGTACATGCGCCAGAGCATGGTGGCCCAATCGCAGGCTTCGGTGCCGCCGGCGCCGGCATTGATGCTGACAATAGCGGGCCGGGCGTCGTGGGGGCCGGAGAGGAGCAGGTTGAGTTCCGTCCGGTCGATCTGGCGGCTGAGCGTGGAGATGTCGCGGCTGATTTCGTTGGCAAGAGAGGTCTGGGCGGATTCGGGTTCCGATTCCGCGAGTTCGATCATCTCTCGGAGGTCCTGGATTTGGCGTTCCGCGGCGAGGATGGGATCGACCTTTCGACGAATCGTGTTGGCCTCGTCGATGGCTTTCTGAGCGTTTTCGCGATTATCCCAGAAGTTGTCTCGGGCCATTCCGGCCTCGATTTCCGTCAGACGGGATTGCAGCTTGGGGAGGTCAAAGAAACCTCCGCAGGCTGGCGGTTTTGGCGTCGGCGTTGGCCAGGGTGTCCCGGAGCGTCTCGAGCATAAGGCCGGGCAATGTAGGCGTGCGAGATGGTGATGTGCAACGCTGCGGTGAAACCCGGCATCACCGCGAGTTGCGCCGCGTCGAGACCCGGCGTTGAATCGGCGGGGCCATGGCGCTCGAGTTCAAAGACTATTATGCGATCCTGGGAGTCTCCCGTCGGGCCACCGACGACGAGATCAAGAAGGCGTTTCGACGCTTGGCAAGGGAGTATCACCCGGACGTCGCCAAGGACAAGAAGGCTGCCGAGGAGAAGTTCAAGGAGATCAACGAGGCCTACGAAGTGCTCGGCAATCCCGAGAATCGACGCAAGTACGACGAGGTGGGGCGCGACTGGAGGTCGGGTTCGGAGTTTCGACCGCCGCCGGGATGGAAATCCGCGCGTCAACGTCGCCAGCCGCCAGGGCAGGCGACGGAACCAGAGTTCCAGTTTGGAGGCACGGGTTTCAGCGATTTCTTCGAGGCGCTGTTCGGCGGACGGTCCGGGGCGTTCCGGGGATTCAGTTTCGGAGAGCAGGCTGACAGTGCGGGAGGGGGGCGTGGATCGGACGTCGAGAGCGACATTTTGGTGGCGTTGGACGAGGTGATCCACGGTTCGGTGCGGACGATCACGCGGCAGACGGTGGACTCGCGGGACGGCCGGGTGGATCGACGCAGCTTTCAAGTCCGCATTCCGCCCGGCGTGCGGGAGGGGCAACTCATTCGGGTCGCCGGCAAGGGCGAGGACCGCCAAGGGGGCGATTCGGGAGATTTGTATTTGAGGGTGCGTTTGGAGAAGCACCCGGACTTTCGGGTTCAGGACGACGATCTGTGGATGGATCTCGTTCTGGCGCCATGGGAGGCGGTGTTGGGTGCGACCATCACCGTGCGAACCCTGGAGGGTGACGTCTCCTTGCGCGTTCCACCCGGGACCCGGGGTGGCCGACAGTTGCGGGTGCGCGGTCGGGGTTTGCCGACTCCGGGGGGTGGCCGTGGCGATTTATATGTGGTGGTGACCGTCGATGTGCCCGCCGAGGTTTCCGCCGAGGAGCGCCTGTTGTGGGAGGAATTGGCGGCGAAGTCCCGGTTTCGGCCGCGCCAGCGGGATTAGGATTTTGGCCTGCTGCCGGGAAACGATGGATCCTGGCATTGTCTTTTGCGTTTGCTGGGAACCGGGCCCTCACGGCACCCTTGCCGACCTTTATGATGCGTCAGGTCAATGTGGCAGTGCTCGGCGCGGGAACCGTGGGAGGTGGGGTGGTGGATGCCATCCGCCGGAACGGCCGACTGATGGCGTCCCGATTGGGCATTGAGTTGGGGGTCCACCGGTTGGTGGTGCGCGATACCAGGAAGCGGCGCGACTTCGACACCAACGGCGCGAAGGTGGGTGCGGATTGGCGGGAGGCGGTGGTCGATCCGCGGACCGATATCGTGGTCGAGTTGGTGGGCGGCACGACCACGGCGCGGGAAATGGTGCTGGCCGCGCTGCAAGCCGGCAAGCCGGTGGTTACGGCGAACAAGGCCTTGTTGTCGGCGCACGGCGAGGAGTTGTTCGCCGCGGCGCGGGAAGGTGGGGCAAATCTCTATTACGAAGCCAGCGTCGCCGGGGGTATTCCCATCATCAAAGTGATGCGTGAGGCGTTGATCGGCAATCGAGTGACGGCGGCCTATGGGATTCTGAACGGGACCTGCAACTATATCCTGACTCGGATGCGAGCTGAGGGCGCGGAATTCGAGACCGTGCTGAAGGACGCCCAGCGATTGGGTTACGCGGAAGCCGATCCGTCGCTCGATGTGGATGGCATCGACGCCTTGCACAAGGCCGGAATTCTGGCGTCACTGGCTCACGGGTTCTGGGTCGACGTCAAGAAGGTGGCTGCCGAGGGAATCCGCGGGGTGACGCCGCTGGACATGGATTTTTCAGGCCGGTTGGGCTACACGATCAAGCTTTTGGCGGCCATCAAACTGGAGGCGCCGAAGGCGCCGGCGCGGGGGGGCAAGGCGGCGAAAGCGGGGGCTTCGGGGCTGCGCATCAGTGTGACGGTGTGTCCGACGCTGGTTCCCAATCACCACGTGTTGGCCAGTGTGAGCGACGTTTTCAACGCCGTATTCGTGCGAGGGGATATAGTTGGAGACACGCTCTATTACGGACGCGGTGCGGGACGGAACGCGACGGCGAGTTCGGTTCTGAGCGATTTGGCGGATGCGGCGCTGGACTTGCGATGCGGCGAGCGTCAGCGGCTTCCTCCTTTTGTGCCGCACGAAGAATTCGGTGCCTTGATGGCCCCGGGTGATGTGGTGTCGAGCCATTACCTGCGGTTGAGTGTCACTGACAAACCCGGGGTCTTGGCACGGATTGCGGCGATTCTTGCGAAAGAGCAGATCGGCATTTCGTCGGTGATCCAACCGGAGGGGCACGAGGGGGCGAGCGTTCCATTGATCTTCATGCTGCACCACGCGACGCGATCGGCAGTGGATCGTGCGTTGAAGTCGATCCGGCGATTACCGGTGGTTACCGGCGAACCGGCATTGTTCCGGGTGGAAACCTTCGAATAGAACGGGCGAGGCGAATCGTGAATCAGAACTCCAAGGGCACCATGGCGTCGACGGCGTGGCAGGGCATTATCCATCGTTACCGGCAACGGTTGCCGGTGACGGAAGCAACCCCGGTGGTGACCTTGCTGGAAGGCAACACCCCGCTCATCCGGGTCGACAACCTGGTTCGTGAGATTGGCGGGGATTTCGTGCTGTATCTGAAGTACGAGGCGACGAACCCGACGTGCAGCTTCAAGGATCGTGGCATGACCTTGGCCGTGTCCAAGGCCAAGGAACGGGGGGCGCAAGTCGTGATCTGCGCCAGCACCGGCAACACTTCGGCGAGCGCCGCAGCCTACGCGGCGAGAGCCAATCTCAAGTGCGTCGTCCTTTTGCCGCATGGGAAGATCGCTCTGGGGAAGATGGCGCAGTCGCTGATGTACGGGGCGACCACCATCGCCATCGAAGGCAATTTCGACGTGGCGCTGAGAATTGTCCGGGAATTGGGAGAGACCGGACAAGTTGAAGTGGTGAACAGCGTGAATCCGGTTCGCATCGAAGGCCAAAAGACCGCGGCATTCGAGATTTGTGACCAGCTTGGACGTGCGCCTGACTTCCATTTCCTGCCCGTCGGCAATGCGGGGAACATCACCGCTTATTGGCGGGGCTATCGCGAGTATCACGCGGCAGGGATTTCCGATCGTTTACCGAAGATGTGGGGTTGGCAGGCCGCCGGGGCGGCACCGATCGTGGACGGTCAGCCCGTGGAACATCCGCAGACGGTGGCAACGGCCATTCGGATCGGGAACCCGGCGAGTTGGCAAGGGGCTCTGGCGGCCGTGCGCGAATCGTCGGGCCGGATCGACAAAGTGAGCGACGAGGAGATTCTGAACGCCTACCGGTTGGTGGCACGAACGGAGGGCGTGTTTGTGGAACCGGCGTGCGCGGCGCCGTTGGCTGGGTTGATCCGCAGTGTGCGCGCTGGCCAGATTCCGGCGGGGAGCGTGGTGACGGCGACGATGACCGGGCATGGCCTGAAAGATCCGGATACCGCGATTGCTCAGGCGGAGTTCAAGCCGACCGTCGTTCCGGCGACCATGGAAGCGGTGCGCCGGGTGATGGGGTTGGGATAGCCTCAGTTCTGGGGTTGAGGCTGGGTCTGCAGCGGTAGTGGATCTCCGGGGGTCGGTTCCACCAGGGCGCCGGGCGCGTTGGTGACGCTTTCGGGTGCTTTGAAAAGTCCGCGCAGCAGCTTGAACGGTTGCAGCGGGAGGAGGAGGAGTTTGGGCAGGACGTAAAGCGGTTGGGCATCGACCTTCGCCAGGGTGCCGGTAACGCGGTACTCCATGAGCTTCGTCAAAGGTCGGAGCACCAGACCGAAAAGGGGGCCGACGCCGGCGATATCGCCGAGAATCTGGGCCTCGACCTTGGCATCGACGCGTTGCTCAAAATCGAGGGTGCCGCGGTACAACAGCTTGGCCGGCGGGCAGGCGATGACGAGATCGCGGGTGTGAATGACGCTGTTGGTCAGGGTGAAGTTGGCTTCGGCGCGTTCGGCGCGGTTGTTGCCGAGGCCCGGGACGATGGTGTTCAGGACAGGGCTTAAGAAGCCAAAGATGGGCGCATCCCAGAGCAAGCCATCGCGAAGTTCCACCGTTCCAAAGCCATTCCAGGAGTGAATATCGCCGGTTCGAGCGTTGGTGACGTTGAGATCGAGGTCGAAAACGCCTTCGGCGACTTTGCCGCCTCGCGACGCCGATTCGCGGAGGATATCGCCCAGATGTGCATTGCGCGCATTGGCGACGAAGGAATAGCGGCCGTCGGCTGCTGGGGAGAGGTCGAATTCAGCGTGGCCATTGAGCGTGCCTTGATAGAACGAAGCCTGGATGTTGGTGAGGGAGAGACGCTCGCCCTGCCAGACCAGGCGGGATTGAATGTAAGGCGACGAAAGCCGCCAGAAGTGGAATGGTCCACCTTCGATGTCGAAGGTGATGTCGGCCGTCTTGGTGTCTCGCGGACGGAGGGTGCCATTGGCACGCACGGTGGGCGGGGTATCAAACCGGTACGGCTTTAATTTGGGGGCGAATGCGGGGCTGATGGCGGACGCCACAATCTCGGGAGAGATGGAATTGACGACGTTGGTGAGCCAGACCCGGTCTTCGTCGAACGAATAACCGACGCCTTCGGCCTGGAGTTCTCCTGAGTCACGGCGAATGCGAACGGAGGAGGCGACGATGGTCCGATTGGTGTACAGCACTCGGGCGTCGATGCGGTCAAACCGTTGCTCCCGGAAGACGACGTTGGTGGCGAGAATGTTGCCAAGGATGGACTGGCGAGTGCCTTCGCTCCATGGGCCATGGATGACAACGTCCGCCTCGACGGGTTGATCGAAAGTGAAGAGATCGAGGACCTCGCCGCTGCGTTCGCCGAGCAAGGGTTTCAGGACCGGGGGATGAACAACGCCCTTGGCTTCGACGCGATATTCGCGGGTGTCGCCATTATAGACGACGGCAATGCGTTGTTCGCCTTCGGCGCGCTGCGTGCGCAGATCCGGGAGCAACCATTGGGCGCCGTCGAATTGCACGGTCGATTCCGCATGGTCGAAGGGCACACCTTTGAAACCGCCGGCGCCCACGATGAACTTTCCGTCGATGCGGAGGGTTGGCTTGACCTCGCCGCGCCAGTCGGGGTTTTTGTCTGTCCAACGGGGCAGAATGGCTTCGGCACGGCCGTCGAAACGCGGAGGCTGGCGCCATTGGTACCTTTGGAAATTCTCCCGAGCGCGGGGAACCAGAAGGTTGTCGATTCCGTGAAGATCAAAGGTGGTGGTGGTGGTCACCTTGGCGAGGCGACTGGTCACATTGAGGTGTGCTTCGGCTTCGGCGGCTCCCTGGTACAGCGACGTGGACAGCCGGGGGACTTCGAGCAAGGGGGGATTCCACCGGGCGTCGAGGCGGATCTGTTCAACACGCAGGTTAGGGGCGAGCACCGGGCCGAGCTCGACCGTGAGGTCGGCGGTGAAGGGCCAGAGGTATTGCCACGGGCCGAGTCCGTTGTCGGGAGGGGCGGGAAGTCCGGAACGGCCCAAGTGGCCGGTGATTTTGACCGCGTCGAGGCGGCCGGGTTGGCCTTCGAGGGGACCGGTCGTGAGGACGAACGTGGCGGATTCGGGCGCGGCGAGTCGCAGTGTGTGATGGGCATCAAAAGTGAGGCCGACGGATCCGCCCACGACGGGAGAAGTGCCCGTGGGACCGGCTTCGAAGGTGTCGGCATTCAGCGACAAGCGGGTCAACACGGACGATTCAAGGAAGTCCAAGGGAGCCGGCCCGGCGGGTGTGCCAACCATTTCGGTGGTTCCAGTGGCCTTCAGGTTGCGGCTGCGGAGTCCGCGGGCGAAGAGATGGTCGATCTGGAGGTTCCAGGCAGCATTTGTGGGAAGGGCTGGCCGGGGAGGACCTTGAAACTGGATCGTTCCGCTGAAACCGGTCAGTCCGCCGTTGGGCGACTGGAGTTCGGCGAGTTCAATGACTCCGCGGGTGTGGATGGGGGTATTGGTTTCGATGCTGGTTGGAAAGGCGCGAAACGATGCTCGCAAGCCGGTGAGGCGACCATGGGGCGTGCGGACTTGCGGGACGTCCAGGTAGACATCCCCGAAGGACGACCACGGTTGGTTGCCGTCGAGATGAATCGAGACTTCGAGGCTCGGTGATTGGTCGGTGGACCATTTCGTGACCTCTTCGATCAGGTTTCGGACGAGACGGATGCGTTGGGCCGTGGCGGCGGGATCGGCGGGAGGGCGCGGCCGGCGGAGTCCGGCCACGTTGGTCAATTGCGCACGCAGTTCGAGTTGGAAGCCGAGCATTGACGCCGCGAGACGGCGGACTTCCCACTGGTCACCCGACAGGAACCGGACATCCGCCGCGAGATCGGTGATGGCAAGTTCGGCCGGGGATTCGTTGGTGAGCGGGAGCGGGACCACGACCGTTCCGCGACGAACAGCGAGTCCGCGAATGAGTTCCTTTCGACCTGCCCACGGCGGTGGCGCGAGATCGAGATCCGCCTCCTCGATGCGGATCCGGGGGCCATTGGTGCCTCCCCAGCGGACGCGTAGATCCTGGGCGACGAGACCGCGAAACCAGTGAAAGCGCAGGGATTGGAAATCGGCGGCGACACCGCGTTGGGCGAGTTCACCAACGAGTCGGACGCGGAGGAAATCCGGGAGACCCACCAGGCGCAGCCACGTTAGGAGGAGGAGGATGCCGAGGACGCCGAGAAGCAGGGCGATGCGGCACCATCGAAACGAACACCGGCACCAGTTCCATACGCGGCGACGCCGCTTCGGCCTTGGGCCATCCTTGTCCGTGGGGCCGGTCATGGGTTCAGGGTGGATTGGGTGCGGCGGGATCGGAGAGGCCGATTTCTCGCCAGAGATTGTCAAAGATAGACCCAGGCAGCTCGAATGTGAAACGGGAGCCATCGGTCAGGGTGATGGCGCCGTAACGATTGCCGGCGGGACTCCGTTTACCGAACGACAGTCGCAGGGGTGGGATGGGCGGAGTGGCCCGGAACTCGACGAGAACCTTGGGGCCGTTGGTGGTTCCGAGCCCGGCCACGTCGCCTTCTCCAACCAGGCGAACGGCGCGGGCCTGGCTGAGGCGGAAGAGCGCTTCTTCAAGGGCAAACGGGTTGACTTCATTCTTCCAGCCGGCCGGTACGACCCAATCATTGGTCCCTTGCCTCCGAATGCTCCAGTCCATGTCGGTCTGTTGGACGGTCAATGCGCTGACGAGGGCCGGGTCAAAGCGCCAGAGGCTGCGATCACGGAGTTTCCAAGCCCGGGTGGGCATTTCCTGGAGGTCGGAGGGATAGAGCGAATAGACCGGCGGCTCGCCGGGGACGCGGGCGAAGACGCGGCTTTCGCGGGTGGCACCGATCTCCAGTGAGGCCAGCATGCGGTTGGTATCGCCGACGACAGGACGAAGGACGACGCGCGTGGCCGGCGGTGCGAGGCCGTAGTTGGGCAGATCGACGTCGGTCACCACCTCCTTGGCGACATCCACGATCTCGAGCGAGCCGAGTTGGGCCAGGAGGCGTGCGACGAGGCCGGCGTCAGCGGAGGCGTCACCCGGTTGCAGGCGCCACGTGGTGCCTTGGCGTTGCAGTCGGATGTTCTCGAGACCGGTGATCTCGATTTCGCTCACTCCATCGGGCGCAAAGCGGAGGATTCGGCGGTCGAGGAACTGTTGATAAGGAATCCGTAGAAGGTCGAAGGCCTCGGCGGGCAGGACGAGGATGTCGGATTCCCCGGTGCGTTGGCCATAGAGGCCTGTTGAGTTGGTGATGGGTGCGCCAACGGTAAGCTGAAAAACCTCCTTGCCACCCTTGGCGAGAGTCAAGGCGACGCGCGGGGGTTTGAGGCCGGCAAGTTCCAGCGGAGGCGCTGAAGTCGAAGCGAGGAAACGCAGAGCTTGGAGGAAACCCAACTGCTGCAAGAGCACATTGACGCGCTCGGCATCGGCGCGCGCCGGCCTCGGCTCGACCAACTCCCAAACGGCACCGGTCGTGTTGCGGGCCAGGGTGAAGGCACCGCCCTCCGCCGTGACCCGAATGCGGTCGAATGCCAATCGGTCGATGGGCACGAGGGTGGGATCCCGCCAGTGATCGGGGACCAGGGGGAGGCGGTCGAAGAGGGCGGCGTCGGTCAGAAAGATGCCCGGTACTCCGACGACCTGGTAATAGATCTGGTTGCCAGAGACGCTACGGCTGCCGACCAGCAGTTCGATTTTGTTGGAACGTCCGGCGAGGGTGAGTGTGAGGGTCGGCGGGTTGAGTCCGAAATCCGCGGTGGCCTGGGGACGTGACCGGAGTTCCGCGGTGGTGAGAACGGATCGTCCCCGGAGCAGTCCGACCTGGCGGAGAAAATCATCCGCCAGCTGGCTGCGGGCGGGTGGGCGTTGGGGTGTGGCCAGTTCCCAGTCGATGTTGGAACGAACAAGGTGGACGTGGTTGGAGGCGGTGGTCAGTTGGAAACTTTGGATAAGGGCAGCGTCAAAGGGGGGAACGACGAGGGCGGGTTCGTTGGATCGGCTGCGCGCGAGTCGCGCGGGGCGTTCGATCGCAAGGATGAACAGGCCCAGGATCGCGGCAGCGAGACAAAGCCATCCGGTGGTGCGCCAGTTCATGGTGAAATCTAGAGCTTCAATGACGGCGCCACCAGACGACGAAGCCGAGAGCCAGGGCGCTGCCCGGGAGGACACCCAGCAGGAGAAGGAGCAGCATCCGCTTCTCGAACGGACTCATGCTGACCTGGTAGGTGCGGATAGGTGCCGGTTGAATGCCTCCGAGGAGGTGGGAGCGGTCCAATAGCCAGTTGATGGTCGACCCCGCGAAGTGGCGGTTGCCGGCCAAGGCGATGAGCCGGTTGGCGAGAAACGTGGAATCCCCGACTGCGACGATGCGGGTGGTTCCAAGGCTGGCGGCGACACCGGGGAGGGCGCCACGCTCGACGGCCACGGCAAGGGGTATCTCTCCGCGGCGGTCGTCCGGGGAGTAGCGGGGGCCGGCGCCGGCAAAAGCCGAAGCGACGACCCCGTTGGTGCCCGAACGCAGGAGCGTGTCGATTTTCGCTGGGGCGCCGAGGATGTTGGCCACCTGCCGGCCCTCGATGGCGCGTGGGAGGTACATGTAGACACGGGAATTGGCGAGCGGTCGGGTCACGGGGTGATCCCCAAATCGCGAGACAATCATGACGCCGTTATCGGAATTCGGTCGATCCTCCACCAAGCTGTCCTGGATTTGGAGGCCCCAATCCGAGAGCAATCGTTCGAGACCGGAATTGGCTCGGTACTGAAATAATGCGAGCAGCCGACCTCCGCGGCGGAGGTAGCGGTCGATGGCCTGGAGTTCTCCTGCCGCCAGGGGATCCCTGGCACCGGCGACGACCAGGAGTTCGCAGTCACGCGGGACTTCCTCGCTGCCGGTGAGGGTGAGGCCCGCGACCTGGATGTTGTCTTCTTCGAGAGTTGCGGCGAACTGGCGGTAGCCGGTCTGGGGGGCGTCGGATTCGAAATCGTGTTCCCGGTGGCCTCGGAGGAAGAACACGTTGCGTCGGCGGCCTTCGCACACTGCATTGATGGCGGAGGTGAACAGCAGTTCGCCTTTGAAGGCGACGGGCCTGGCTTCGGGTTCGCCGCGAACGATGGCGGCGGTGTCGTAGTCTCGCAGGTCGCGGGCCGGAATGGCTTTGGTGCGGCCACCGGACTCGAAGAGGATAAGGTCGGGTTCTTCGCCGGCAGCGGCGATGGGAAACCTTCGGCGGAACTCCTGGGCGGCGGTCGGGTTGGCCGTGTAATCGAGTTCTTCGATCTGCAGGTAGCGCGACGCCGTGGTGTATTCGCGCAGCAGCGCTCGCACACTGGGGTAAAGCGGATGATCGTGATCGAAGAAGACGGTGATCTTGACGAGGTTGGTTTGGCCCTGGAGGGCGCCGAGGGTCAAGGGGGAGAGTCGGTAATCCCGCGAGGCACCCCAGTAGAAGCGTGGGGCGTAGAATTGGGCGAGATAATTGGCCATGCCGGCCAGGCTGACGGCGGCCAGAATGGAGAACAGCACACTGGCGCCGATGGTGAATCGGCGTAACGGCGTAAAGCTCGGTTCGTGGATGCGGGGCGTCGCCATGCGAGGGATCATTTCCAGCGGCGAGCTTCGATGACCTTCAGGGTGAGAAACACAAAGACGGCGGCCAGGCTGAGGTGGAAGACCAGGTGGCGGACGTCGACGACGCCCCGCGAGAACTCCCACATCTGCTCAACCAGTGAGAAGCCACGAAGCACGGAAGTGGACCACGCGGTGGTTCCGGCGAGTGCCGGGGCCGCGAAGCTCAGGAGGAACAGGCTGACGCCCAACGCAATGGCCACGATGGCAGCGATGACCTGGTTGCGGGTAAGGGCGGAGGCGAACACGCCGAGACTGATGTAGAGGGTTCCCAGAGAGAGTATGCCGAGGTAGGTGCTGGCAATGGCGCCCCAGTCGAGGACCGAGTCATCCGCCGCGTAGCGACGCACGACAAACAGGCAACCCAGGAGTGGGATCCAAAGGAGCACGTAGAAGCTAAAAGCCCCGGCGAATTTGGCGAAGACCACTTGGCCGTCGCTGACGGGGGTGGTCATCAACGTTTCATACGTTCCAGTCGCCCGCTCCTGGGCGAAGGAACGCATGGTGATCACCGGCGTGGAGAGAAGCAGGATGACCCAGAAGAAAATCGAGCCGTAGAACAGTTCCGTCAGCGGCACGTCGCTAGGTTCGTTCAGGTAATCGACGATCAGCACAAAACTGACTCCCAGGAGCAGCAGGACCGCGGCCAGGACCACGTAGCCCACCGGGGAGCCGAACGTCGACGAGAACTCGCGTCGCCAGAGCGTGAGAAAAACCCGCATGATCAGTCGTCAGTCCGTTCCGTCCTCGTAAGGTGGACGAAGATGTCTTCCAGCGAGTGCCGAGTGAAGGTCAATTCGCGCAGCCGCCATCCGCGTTCGCGGGTCTCTTCGTAGACGCGATCGCGCAGATCGGCGCCATTGGCGGGTGTCAGTGCGCAGCGGAAGTAGTCGCCGCTGCTGGGCGCCAGATTGAAGCTGGTGATTTCCGGCATGGTTTCCCAGCACTCCCGGAGTTGGTCTTCGGGAGCGAGGATTTCTGCGACGATTTGGTTTCCTCCGCTCATCGCGCCTTGGAGGTCGGCGGTTGTGCCCGCCGCGCGCACCCTTCCGCGATGCATGATGAGCACCCGGGTGCAGGTCATCTCGACTTCCGGAAGGATATGGCTGGAAAGCAGTACGGATCGCCGTTGTGCCAGATCCTTGATCAGCTGCCGGAGGGTCCGGATCTGATTGGGATCCAAGCCGATGGTAGGTTCGTCAAGGATGAGCAGGGGAGGGTCGTGTACCAGCGCATCGGCGAGACCGACGCGCTGGCGGAACCCCTTGGAGAGCGTGCCGATGATGCGTCGGGCGACGTCTCGGAGGCCGCACATCTCCTGGACGGTGTCCACTCGTTCCCGGCATTCGTTGCCTTGCAGGCCTTTGAGGCGCGCGCGGAACTTCAAGTACTCACGCACCCGCATGTCGAGTGGCAGAGGATTGTTTTCGGGCATGTAACCGATCCGCCGTCGAACCTCGGTGGATTGATGAAAGACGTCGAAACCGGCGACGCGCGCCGTGCCGGAGGTGGCAGGGAGGAACCCGGACAGAATACGCATGGTGGTGCTTTTCCCGGCACCATTGGGACCAAGGAAGCCGACGATCTCGCGCGGAGCGACGCTGAAGGAGAGGTCTTCAACAGCCGTCACCCGGCCAAATCGCTTGGTCAGCTTCGAAACTTCAATGACCGGGGTTGAATCCATCCGGGGTCGGAAAACCTAGGCGGAGGCGTGATGGTGTCGCCACGACAAAATGAGAATCCTGCGATGCGGCTGATGTTCAGCCGCCGCCCAAGAGCTCGTGGTACCGCCGTACCCGGGCGAGTTGGGGCTGCAGTTCGAGGTTCTCGTAGGCGTGTTCAAGATTGGTGCACATGCGCTGCAGCATGCGGCGCGCACTGACCGGCTGTAGAAAAGCGGATTCAAAGGGACGACCCAATTGATTCACGAAGGCGATGCAATCGGTCCTGCTGAGCAGGCGGCCGCCGTTGAACGTGTCGAGGTAAATCTCGCGAGTGGGGGTCTGGTAGCGGCACAGGAAATGGGCGGGCAGCCCGATTCCCGACAACGGAAGTTCCAGGCGCCGCCCGATGAGCAGCACGATGGTACACAGGGAAATGGGATTGCCCGTGCGGCGATCGACGACCCGGGAAAAGTAGCTGTTGTCCGGGTCGTAATAATTGGCTTCGTTACCACGCAGTCCAAGGTGCTGAAACAGCACGGTATGCAGGGCTGCCAGGACGGCATCGACGTCCGATCGATCGGTTGGCATCCATTCGTCGACCTGCCGGGCCCAGTCATCGAGCACGGCGCGATAGGCATCGGCGTTGATGTCTGGAAATTCCGTTTGGGACAATCGCAGGACGCCTTCTTCCAGGTCGAGGTCGTCCCCGGCCCGGCGGCAGAAAGAGCACATGCGCGCATCCGCCTCGGCGGCGCCGAAATGGCGGAGGAGTTCCCGGGTGCGACGGCGGAGCGTCGGGTTGTCGCTCAGGGAGTGCCTCCTTAACCACGGTTGCAGGGACGGCCCTTCATGGAGCAGTCGCTGCCGAGCCACTTCGGCGACGGCCAGGTCGTCATCGGCCAGCAGTTTGAGCAACGCGTCTCGCTGTCCCTCGGTCAGCGGGGGCGGTGTTGGGGCATCGGACGACGGATTCATCAGCCGCGGCAAGCATGAGACTGTCACGGGCGGTGGTTGATTCAACGGAGAAACGGAACGGGATGGGAGAGGGGAATGGGGGAGGGGGACCGCCCGTTCTGACCCCATTCCGGCGTTTCGGCTCCAGCTCCATCCCGTTCGCCAATCGTTTCTTGCTGAATTCGGGACTCTCTGTTCTTTAAGCGGCAGATGCCTGGATCGAAGGAATCGACCGGCCTAACGCGGTTGTTGGTCAGATTGTCAAAACCTTGTCATGCAGAGTCGTGCGTTGTACCCCGCGAGCGCTGCGGGGCGCTATTCAGCGAAGAAAATGCGCAAGCCGGTGAACTTTTTTTGCCAGGCACCGGGGGCGGCCCGGGTGGCGGTGATTGGCGATTTCAACGGCTGGGATCCTCACGCCAATTTGATGTCGATCGGGCCGGATGGCGCCTGGCATTTGCAGATCCCGCTGCACCATGGGCATCATCAGTATCTCTTCCTGGTGGATGGGCAAGCCACGTTGGATCCGCGAGCCCAGGGAGTGACCCGGCACGAGCAGCATGAGCGGGTGAGTCTGATGTCCGTGAGCTAACCCGCGTGCCACGTCGGGCAGAATGGGGCCGCCAAGCCTCGTCGTGTTTCGGCGGGGCACACCGCCGACTCCTCGATCAGGGGGGCGCCGGGCTCCTGCCCGCGGCTTGAAGCCGCTTCAGGCCGGCGCGCGCCGGTTCAAAATCGGGACGGATCCGAAGGATCTCCTCGAATTGACGGGCCGCTTCCTCGCGATCGCCGAGGATGGCCAACGCGTTGCCGAGGTTGTGCCGGGCTTCGAGGTAATCCGGCTTGAGGCCGACTGCCTTTTCGAACGCGGCGACGGCATCGCGGGTCCGGCCGAGGCGACCGAGCGCGGTTCCCAAGTTGTTGTGGCTAACGGCGTGGTCGGGGTTGATGCGGATGGCGGACTCAAAATGCGGCAGGGCTTCGGCGGCTCGGCCGCTCTTGGCCAGCAGATTCCCAAGATTGTTGTGGGCTTCGGCGTAGTCGGGGGTGATCTTCAACGCGGCTTCGTATTGAACCATCGCCTCGGCGGGTTTGCCGGCGCGATTCAGGGCAATGCCGAGGTTGAAATGGGTGGTCTCGGAATCCGGCGCCAGTCGAAGGGCCTCCCGATACTCTTTGATGGCATCCTCAAGACGGCCTTCGGCCAACGCGGTGTCTCCCCGTTCGCTGGCGAGTGCGCCGCGATCAGCATCCGTGGTGAGAGGATCGTCCACAACGGGAGCCGTCGCCGCGAGGTCGACGGGTGCGGGGGGCGGGGCCACCGCCGTCGGGGTGTTGGTGTCGGGTGCGGCCGAAGCAGCGTTGAGGGTGGGCAACTGCGGTTTAGGGGGAGAAGGGGCGTCGGGCGCGGGAGGGGGTGCCTGGCCGCACCCCAAAAGAGCGAGCATACCCGCGCCGAGGATAACGGCGAGCGGATCAACCCAACTCGGGGCTCGCGAGCGGAGGATGCGATGATCGGCCGGCTTCATGGCGCGGCAGGGTACGTTTGGGTTTCCGTCGGCACCATCCGCAAAATCGGAGGATTTTTCGAGGCCGATGGTTCGGTTGGTAACGTCGAGCCGTTGCGGAGCATCGGGCCCAGGAGAGAACCGCGTTGTCGGAGGCGGGGTGAGGCGACTAGGCTGCGGTCGCATGGCCGCCACGTCCGATCGACCGTCTGGCCCCAAGTTCCAACCCTTTCTGCCGCCGGAAGCTCGGTTGCCCGAGTTCACACTGCGCGCCTTGGTGATGGGAACCCTGCTGGGAATGCTATTTGGGGCTTCCTCGCTGTACCTGGTCTTGAAGGTGGGCCTGACGGTGAGCGCCTCCATTCCGGTGGCGGTAATCTCCATTACTTTGTTTGGACTTGCCTCGCGATTCTTCGGCATGCGGTCGGCAACCGTTTTGGAGAACAACATCGTCCAGACGGCGGGTTCGGCGGGTGAATCGATCGCCTTCGGCGTGGGTGTCACCATGCCGGCGATCATGATCCTGGGGTTCGACCTCGAGATTACCCGAGTGGTGCTGGTCTCGACCCTCGGAGGGTTGCTGGGAATCTTGATGATGATTCCGCTGCGGCGCGCGTTGATCGTTCAGCAGCATGGGATTCTGAAATATCCGGAGGGAACGGCCTGCGCCGAAGTTTTGAAGGCGGGGGCCGACGAGGCGTCGCGCCAGGCGGCGGCGCCGAATGCGACGCGGTCCGGGAATACCGGCGAGGTGGCACGCCGGGTGGGGGCAGGGGCCGGTGTGATCTTCACCGGTTTCGGCATCGGGCTGCTCTATAACACCGTGATGAAGGCCTTTCGCGGTTGGCGGGATACACCGGAGCGTGCTTTTGGGCCGCCGTTCAACGGGGCGTCCGTGGGGATCGAGATCACGCCGGAGTTGCTGGGTGTTGGGTACATCATTGGACCGAAGATCGCGTCCATCATGTGTGCAGGCGGTGTCTTGGCCTATTTGGTGCTGATACCGGCGATCAAGTTCTTCGGGGAGGGCCTGACTCAACCGTTGCCGCCGGGAGGCACGCTGATATCGGACATGGGGCCAGGCGACATTCGGAACGCGTACGTGCTTTACATTGGTGCCGGTGCGGTGGCGGCGGGTGGCATCATCAGTGTCATGCGCTCGTTGCCCCTGATCTGGCATGGTATTCGAGGCGGTCTTCGGGACTTTTCTTCCAGTCGGGGGGCCGTGGCGGCGCGCGCGCTGCCTCGGACCGAGCAGGATTTGTCCTTGAAGGTGGTCATGGGAGGGATCGTGGCGCTTCTCCTTTTCATCATGCTGGCCCGGCCTCTACACATGAACTTCCTGGGGGCCCTGCTCATCGTCTTTTTTGGGTTCCTGTTTGTCACCGTTTCGTCCCGGCTGACGGGCGAGATTGGGTCGTCGTCGAACCCGATCTCGGGGATGACGGTGGCGACGCTGTTGCTCACCTGTTTGATCTTCCTGGCGCTGGGTTGGACGGGGCCGGACTATTTTGTCACCGCCCTTTCCATTGGAGGGATCGTCTGCATTGCGTCCTCCAACGGCGGCACGACGTCGCAGGACTTGAAGTCCGGGTTCTTGGTGGGGGCAACACCCCGGCTGCAACAGATGGCGATTCTGGTCGGTGCGCTGGCGTCGGCGTTGGTGTTGGGACCGATTCTGCTGCAGTTGAACCAGGCGGCCTTGGTGTATGTGCCTGCGTCCCAGGTGGCGCCGGGATTGAAAACGGATCCGTTGCCGCTGCAAACCAGGGAGGGATTGGTTGGGCCCCAGGCGAAACAGGACGGTCGACAGTACCGGGTTTGGCAAAAGACGGACGCCACGGGGGGGGCGCCGGGAAAATATCTGGTGGACGACACCGGCACCGCGGTGTGGCTGGTGGATCCGGGAATCAATGGTGTCCATGACACGCGACCGGACGGGACCAAGGTGCAAAAGTTCGCGGCACCTAAGGCCACGTTGATGAGTTACATTATCAAGGGAATCCTCAACCGGGAGCTGCCGTGGCACCTGGTCCTGCTGGGGGTGATGATCGCAGTGGTGCTCGAATTGTCGGGAATACCGTCGCTGGCCTTTGCGGTGGGTGTGTACCTGCCGCTCTCAGCCTCGACCCCGATCTTTGTCGGCGGAATGGTCCGATGGCTTGCGGATCGTCGGTTGAGGAAGCGCTATGCGGGTCAGTCATTGACCGAAGAGCAATTGACCGCCGAGGGAGATCGCAGTCCCGGCGTGTTGCTCGCCTCCGGCTACATTGCGGGTGGGGCGCTGGCTGGAATCGTCATTGCCTTCATGCAGGGCTTGCTGACGGATTTCTCGACCAAGCTGGAAGTATGGTCGACCCGCAACAATCCGTTGTTCAGTGCCGACGCGTTCGAAGAGGGGCGACCGTTTTTCGCGGTGGGCGACTGGTTGCAGCGGTTGCACTTGTTTACGCCGGAACTGCCCAATCTCTTGTCGCTGGTGCCTTTCACAGCCTTGGTTCTGCTACTCTGGTGGGTGGCACGGGATCGTGGCGCCGTGGCGCGATGACGCGCATGCGCGCGCGAGCCACCGTGATGGAGGGTCGTTCCGTCGCGCTGAATCGTCAGATGACGGTCCACTAAGGGCTGGGCCCGGAACTTCCTGTGACCCGCAACGTCCAGCGTCGAAGTCTCTACCTGCTTTTCCTGGTCTCGGGAGCTCCCGGGCTGGTCGCCCAATTGACCTGGGGGCGTGTCTTCGCGGCGGGACTGGGACACGAAGTCCCGGCGTTGATCGGGGTGGTGACGGCGTTCTTTCTCGGACTAGCCGCCGGGGCGTGGTGGCTCCAATCCACGGTGGCCCGAAGTCGGCGGCCGCTGCTTTGGTACGCGGTTCTCGAACTTGTTTCTGCCTTGTGGGTCGGGGCCAGCGCGTTGTTCTTGCCGGAATTTTGCGGCCAAATGCTCCATTGGATGGGCCTTCAGCCCGGCCTGCTCCGCCAGGGTTCCGTGTGCGTGCTGGCGCCGCTGGTGGCGCTGAGTCCCGCCACCATTGCGATGGGCGCCACCTTGCCGGCCATCGACGCGGCGGTGCGTCAACGAAGTGTGGAGGTTCGCCGCACGGGTTGGCTTTACGGGTTGAACACCCTCGGTGCCATGAGCGGAACGCTGCTCGCTGTGGGCCTGCTGATGCCGAACCTGGGATTTCGCGCGACGCTTTGGTTGGCCGCGTCCATGCAGGGTGGGTGCGCTCTGTTGGCGGGCGCTCTGGCTTGGGTCGATTGCCGCGACGAGGCGGCCACACCGGAACGAACAGCGCCGGCAGAGACAGGGATGCGACGCGGAAGGGGCGGAGTGGCGTGGTGGTCGGCCGTTTCGGGTTGTTTGGGCCTGGGGTTCGAGTGGTTGGCTTTGAGGGGATTGGCGCACGCCACGGAAAACACCATCCAGACGTATGCCTGCGGGCTGTCGGTTCTTTTGGGCGGAATGGGGCTGGGAGCCGCCGTGCAACGGTGGGCGAGATCGCGACGGACACCCTGGAGGGTGGGGCAAGCCGCAATCGGCGTGGTGGTCGCGATGCTGGTCGCCGTCGCCTTGATGTCCGCAGTTCCGCGTGCTTCGTGGAAGCCGGAGGAATGGCTGGGCGGCTGGGGCGGCGAAATGGCGTTGATCGCCTTGGTCTTCGGCTTTCCGTCGATTCCGATGGGAGCACTCTATGCGTGCCTCTTGGATGAGGTTGGGGACGAACAGGGGGGCGTGGGATGGGTGGTCGGTTGGAACGCCGCCGGCGCGGCGTTGGCGGGGCCCTTGGTGATGGGTGTGATCTTGCCGACCGTTGGCCTCAAATGGACGTTGGGATTGGTGGTGATGGGGTATGGACTGGCGTTTCCTCTGGCGGGATGGCGGTGGCGCGTGGGCGCGGTGTTGGGCGCCGCGACGGTCCTCGGATTGCTGCCAACCCCGATCCAGGCCTTGGAAATTCCCGGTGGGGCGTCGGTTTCGCGGTGGCTGGATGGACGACTGGCCAGTGTGGCGGTGATTCGAACGGCCGACGGGCATAGGGCGCTGCGGGTCAATAACCACTTTCAGCAGGGCGGCACCGCCACGGCGTCGGCGGCCCGGCGCCACGTGCATCTTCCTTTGCTTCTCCATCCGGCGCCCCGTCGCGCGCTGGTTCTCGGGATTGGGACGGGAGTATCGATGGGAGCGGCAACGGCCTATCCAGGACTATCGACCGATGGCGTCGAGCTGCTGCCCGAAGTCATCGCCGTCCTGCCGGAGTTCGAGCCCGAGAACGCGGGCCTGCGGCGACGCAGCGAGGTGCGTCTGATGGTGGCGGATGCACGGCGCTTCGCGCGGGTCTCTCCGGAGCATTATGACGTGATCATTGCCGACCTTTTTCATCCCTCGGAAGACGGTGCCGGGTTCTTGTACACCAGGGAACATTTCGCGGCCTTGCGATCCCGCCTGGCGACCGGCGGCCTCCTGTGCCAATGGCTGCCGCTGCATCAGATGGATGGGGATACCTTTCGATGTGTCGTGCGAACTTTTGTGGAAGTGTTTCCTGAGGCGTCGCTCTGGATGTTGCGATTCAACGCGGACCTTCCCGTACTCGGTTTGGTGGGCGGTCGGAGTGAAGAAACCATGGTCCTGGATCCGGAGGAACTGGGGCTTCGATTGGAGACGCCCGGGATGCGCGAGGCCCTGGGACCGGTGGCTCTGAACACGGTCTCCCGGGTGCTGGGCTGTCGGGTCGCCGGGCGTGACGCAGTCCGAGCGCTGGCTGCGGGGGGCGAACTGGCGACGGACGATCTCCCAGGAGTGTTGTTCAAAGCCGCGCGCGCAGTCTATCGGCGGGGGGAGCCCCCCGGTGAACGCCTGGTCCGATTGCTTCGCGAGGTGAACCCGGAATTCTCAGAGATCCTGCCAGGGAATCGACGTGACGCCTGGGTGCCGCGATTGGAGGCATTTCGGACCGCTCGCGACCGGCATCTTCAGGGCTTGGTATTGGAGTCCGCGCAACAACGCGATGCGGCCATGGATGCCTATGTGTCCAGTACCGCGGCGAGTCCGGACTACACGGCCGGGTATGCGCAGGCCGTGATGGTGGCGGCAGCATACGCCCGGGAAGATCCGGTGTGGGCGCGCCAAGCGCTCGAGCGATTGATCAAGGCACGGCCGGGTGAACGGTTGGCAGCCGAAGTGCTCGGCCGCATCCCAGGGGCGCAGCTCGCTCCGTGATGACCGAATGCGGTCGTGACACCGCGTCCAATCCGGATTGGAATCCGTTCGCGCCCATGAAGACGACCCGCCGTGATTTCTTTTCCACCCTGAGCCTGGCTGGTGCCGCGGGCCTTGGTGTCGCCACGCTGCCCGCTTCCAGTCATGCCGCGGCATCCGGTACGTTCTCGAAGCCGTCTCCGATGAAGCTGGGGCTGGTGACCTACAATCTCGCCAAGGATTGGGACATTGAGACGATCATCAAGAATTGCACGGAGACGGGATTTGCGGGCGTGGAACTTCGGACGACACACGCCCACAAAGTGGAGGTCGCATTGACTAAAGAGGAGCGGGCTACCGTTCGGAAGCGATTCGCCGACTCGCCCGTGGCGCTCTATGGCCTGGGAAGCGCGTTTGATTATCACACGCCGGATGCGGAAAAATTGCGCCGGGACGTCGAGGCAACCAAGGAATACATCGTGCTGGCGAACGACGTCGGGGCTTCCGGGGTCAAGGTGCGTCCCAATGGGCTTCCAAAGGAAGTCCCGGTGGAGAAGACGTTGGAGCAGATCGGCACGGCCTTGAAGGAATTGGGAAAGTTTGGCGCTGACCATGGGCAGATGATCCGCCTGGAGGTTCATGGCGCCGGCACGAGCCTGTTGCCCAATATTCGGCGCATCATGGCGATCGCTGATCACCCGAACGTCGGGGTTTGTTGGAACTCCAATCAGACGGACCTCGAGGGGGACGGTTTTGACGCCAACTTTGACTCGGTGAAGAGCCGGATTGTCGAAGTCCACATGCGGGACCTGTTCTTGGATGAGTACCCGTGGGCACGGTTGTTGAAGGGTTTGGTGGCTTCGGGCTACCGCGGTTTCTGTCTGGCTGAAATACCCGAGAGCAAGGATCCGTTGCGGGTGATGCGCTATTTCCGCGGGCTCTGGCTGAGCCATCAGGGACTCAGTCAGTGAGCTGTCCGCGTTGGTGAAAACCCGATGGCGGCGGCGTTGGGGAAGTTGTTCCGTGAGATTCCCGGAATCGGCTTGCGGCCGGGAGCGCCGCTTCTTCAACGTGACCGGATGATCCATGGGTCCTCGGTGCGCGGTTGCCTGGCGCATTCCCTAGCCGTTTCTCTGCTCGCCGCCGGTCTGTTCCGGATCGGCGAAAGTGCGGGTCGCGCGGCGGAGGATCCGTTCGCCGCCAATGTTCGTCCAACCGAGCCCTTGAGCCCCGTGGATCAGGTGCGGGCGTTCGATGTCCCAGAGGGCTTCGAGATGCAGTTGGTGGCTCATGAGCCGCAAATCAACAAGCCGATGAACCTGGCGTTCGATGCCATGGGTCGGCTTTGGGTGACGACGAGTATCGAGTATCCGCGGCCCGCGCCCGCAGATCGGGCGGGCCGCGACCGGTTGATGATTTTCGAGGATTTCGGTCCGGATGGTCGCGCCCGCAAGGTGACCGAATTCGCCGGAGGATTGAACATCCCCATCGGTGTTTATCCGTTTCGATCGAAATCGGCCTCGGGCGCGACGACCTGGAAAGCCGTGGTTTGGTCGATCCCCAATCTTTGGCTTCTGGAAGACACCGATGGAGACGGCAAAGCGGATCGCCGGGAGGTTCTGTACGGTCCCTTCGATCACACCCGGGACACGCACGGGAACCAGGCAAGTTTCCGCCGGGGATTCGATGGCTGGCTCTATGCGACCCACGGGTTCAATAACGACTCCCATGTTGCGGGACGCGATGGGAATCGGGTGGATCTGAATTCGGGTAACACCTATCGGGTTCGGTTGGATGGGCGTCGCATCGAACAACACACGTGGGGTCAGGTGAATCCGTTCGGCCTCGCCTGGGACGCCGAGGGGAATCTCTATTCCAGCGATTGCCACAGCGAACCCATCTATCTGCTCTTGGCGGGCGGCTACTATCCAAGCTTCGGGAAACCGCATGATGGTCTCGGATTTGCTCCCAGCATGATGGAGGCGATCCGAGGATCGACGGCCATCGACGGAATCAGCTACTACGCCGACGACCTCTGGCCCGAGGAGTACCGTGACGGTGTGTTCATCGGTGACGTGATGACGAGTCGTGTCTACCACGATCGGGCGGTGGCCCGCGGTTCGGGCAAGGTGACGCAAGCGCGGCCCGATCTGATTGTCAGCCGCGATCCCTGGTTCAGGCCGGTCGACACAACGCTGGGTCCGGACGGTGCGCTGTACGTCGCGGACTTCTACAACCGCATCATTGGCCATTACGAAGTGCCGTTGGATCATCCGGGACGCGATCGCGAGCGAGGTCGACTTTGGCGGCTGGTTCGGCGCGGCGTGCCATTGCGACCGCCGGCTCTGGCCCAGGACCTGGAAGGTTTAGTGAATGAAATGGCCTCGCCGAGCCTCTCGCGCCGGTTGTTGGCGATGAACGATTTGCAGGACCGGTTTGGCGGTGAGGCTCGGCCCATGGTGGAGCGGCGCTTAGCGAAGCCGGAGAATGCCAACCAGCAGGTGCACCTTCTCTGGTATCTGCATCGCCTGGGAGGTGCCGGGCAGGAGTCGATCCTTCAGATGCCCCCTTCCTCAGACCCGTTGGTCCGCATCCACATGCAACGCATTGCCGGTGAGGTGCTCAGTGGGTTCGAACGTGGTGATGCCGTGACGCCGACGGCCAGGGATGCGGCGCTAGCCCTGGCAACTCGCGGGACACGCGACACGGATCCGCGCGTGCAACGGTGCGCGGCTGAGGCGTTGGGGAATCTCGCGGCCTCGGATAGCGTTCCTGTACTTCTGGAGCTTCTTTCCAGGGCCCCCGAGACGGATCGCCATCTGCGTTACACCGTCCGGCGATCCTTGAGAAATATCCTTCGATCCGATGCCGTTTTCGAAGTCGTGGCGGCTCGCACCGATCTGACGGCAGCGGACACGCGGGCGCTGCTGGAGGTCGCCATGGCCGTGAAGTCGGGCATTTCGGGCCGGTTTGTCTTGCGGCATCTCGACGTCTTTGGCGCGGATCGCGAGGCTCTGCGAAATGCGCTGGCGCATGCGTCGCGCCACGTCGACGCGACTGCGATTGAGGCTTTGGTTGAGAAGGTACAGCGCCAGCGTGACGGTGATCTGGATTTCGAACTGAGCCTCTTCCAATCGATTCAGCAAGGGCTCAGACAACGCGGCGGCAAAGCTCCTGTGACCGTTCGCAGTTGGTCAGTGGACCTTTCCGATCGCCTCCTGCGGTCGGTGGAGGGCGCCGACACATGGTCGAGCCAACCTATCGATGGAGCGGCCGCCGCTAGCAATCTCTGGGATTATCAGGAGCGCGCCGAGGCAGACGGGCGATCGGTTCGGCTGCTATCGAGTCATCCGCATGGCGAACAGCTAACGGGGCACTTGGTTTCGGCCGCGTTTCCGGCACCGGCCCAATTGAGCTTCCTTCTGGCTGGGCATGATGGAGTGCCGGACAAGCCTCCGGCGGGTCGCAATCGCGTGCTCCTGCGGGAGGCGGAAACCGGCACGGTTCTTCGGGAGGCGTTTCCTCCACGCCACGATCAAGCACGGCGGGTGACTTGGGACCTGGCGGAGTTGGCCGGGAGACGGGTGGTATTCGAGATCATCGATGCAGATGACGGCCCGGCATACGCTTGGCTAGCCTTCGGCGGTTTTGAGAACGGTCCGTTGAAACTCCCTGCGGTGGCTCCCGCCAACGTTGTTGCCAGGCAGGTGGCCGCTGCTGAGTTGGCCAGTTTTGAGTCGGAACCAACACCGGAAATGGCTGCGGGCCTCGCCCGGCTCATGCGGCGCCAATCGTCCGATCCGATGGCGCGCGGGGCGGCCGCCCGCGCGCTATCGAGCGATCCCTTGCACCGTGCCGTCGCGGCGGTGGCGATGGACGGCGGTTTGCCGACTTCGTGGCGAGGGAGGTTGGCGGATGCGGTGTTCGCTGAGAATCGCGACGGGTGGGAACCGTTGATTGCCAGCGTCTGGCGGGACGCGCCTAGGAGTTTTCAATTGCGCTTCGCCGAGATTGCATCGGCTACAGCCGAACTGACCCAGGAATTGGTGCGCCGCATGAAGGAGGGTTCGGCGCCTGCGGCGTTGTTGCAGGATCGTCGATTGCAGGAGCGATTGCGACGAACTGCCGACGACGGGATTCGGGGAGTCATCAGCGATCTGGTCGCCAGTCTTCCTGATGAGGACGCCTCCGTGCAACGGCTCCTCGAGGAACGACGATCGGGATACGCCGGCGCTTCGACGAATGTTGAGCGCGGCCGCGAGATCTTCACCGCCGCGTGCGCCGTTTGTCACCAGATCAACGGGGTCGGCGGATTAGTGGGACCACAATTGTCCGGCATCGGCACGAGGGGCTTGGAACGACTTTGCGAGGATGTGCTCGCACCCCACCGGAATGTGGATCATGCGTTTTGGTCCACCATCTTGGTGCTCAAGGATGGCGAGACGGTGAGTGGATTGATGCGGCGCGAAGAGGGCGAGGTTCTCGTGGTGGCGAACGCAGGTGGAAGTGAGGTGTCCGTGCCGAAAGCCAGCATCGCCGAGCGCAAGATCAGCAACCTGTCCGTTATGCCGTCCAACTTCAGCGAGGCGTTGAGTCCGGAGGATTTCTATCATCTCATCGCTTACCTGCTGGCGCAGCGGGGTACCCCGTAGTTCTTCACGCGGGTTCCCAGAATCACCCATTTGTGACCTGCCGTTTCCAGACAACGGCGTTTCCGACCGTTGATCCCCTCTGACCGGACCGTTTGAGATCTCCCGATGGCAATGCCGGCGAGAAGGTCAGTTGCTTGGGAGCGAAGCGCGGCAGGAAGAGGGATCGCACCAGCCGCGCTCAAGGGGGTCAGCGGTAGGTAAGGTTGCGAGAGGCATTGGTTGGATGAGTCCTCAACCTCCGCCTGAGAAGCAAAAGGCCCGCACCGAAGTGCGGGCCGTGAAGAGCCGTGCGTGGGCTTTAAAGAACTCGTGCAGCCGCTGCCGAATTACTTGCGCATGCGGCGGCGCAGGGCGAGACCAGCGAGACCGGCGACCGCGAGGCCGCTGACGACCGTGCTGGTTTCAGGAACGACGGCCGGCGGCGGCGGTTCGTTGATGCCAGCGCGGGCGGTGATGTTCACGCCCAGGAAGAAGATGTTGTCGTCCTGCGACGGGTTCACCGTGTCGAACTTGTAGCTCAACAGGCCATTGGACAGGAACGGCGTCGGATCGGCGACGTTGCCTTGGCCGAGGTCGTAAAGTTCGTCATCGGTTCGGGGACCACCGGAGTCATTCGCGGCAGGGTCGGGATTTGCTGGACTGTCATCGAGGCCACCCGCGGTGATCAGGCCACCGTTGGCGAGAATGCCATCGTCCTCGCCACCAGCGGAACTGGTCAACCGGCGACCGTTTCCGTCAATGATCGAGAATTGGCCAGCCGGTTGGTGCGAGAATCCGATGCCCAGAGAAAGCAGGGCTTCGAAGCCGGGTTGGCCGACCTGGCTCAAGGGCGACGAGAAGTTGATCGTCGTGGTGTCGCCGGTCGAGGCGCTGAATCCGTCGAGGACCGCAATGGTGCGCTCGGTCTCGGCCGGGTTGCTGTAGACAATCACCAGCACTTCGCCGTCGACGGCATTATTCGGGGATTCGCTATCCACTTGGAACTGGAAGCGAGAGGCCGACCCGCCACCCACCTTGGCTGCGACTTGGGCGGTCACATCAACCCGGTGAGCCTGGAGGAAGCCGGAGTTCACGCCCAGCGGGGTCCAACTCGCTGCCGGATAAAGGGTTCCGTCGAAAGAGACATCCGGGCTCGAGGTGGTGAAAAGGCTGCTATAGAGAAACGCCTTCTGAACGGTGGATCCGACCGGCACGGAGGCTTCGATGATCCCGACCGGGGTGTTGTTGGATCCGACGGCATCGATGGACCAGTTGCCTTTGCCGTTGAATTGATAGGTGGAACTGAGTGAGGCAAGGGCCGAAGGGGTAACGGCGCAAGCCGCGACCACGGACGCCAATGCCACATGCTTCATGCCGAACTTCTTGGTTTGCATAGTGGGTTCTTGTACCGGGTTGTTGATGTGACGGACTTCGAGCCTCCTTCAGCGGCTCCGTGAATCCTTTACCGAGGAAAAATTTAAGAGATTTGCTTATTCTAAATCAAGCAGAAATTTTATTTCTTGTGCGCTAGCTGAATTCATCAGAGGCAAGTCTCGTAGCCGGTTGTACTTCTGTGGCGGCGGGTCAGAGGAAATTTCCGTGAACTCCGACGAGAATCCGAGAAAAGCAAAAGGCCCGCACTGAAGTGCGGGCCGTGAAGAGCCGTGCGTGGGCCTTAAAGAACTCGTGCAGCCGCTGCCGGATTACTTGCGCATGCGGCGGCGCAGGGCGAGACCAGCGAGACCGGCGACCGCGAGGCCGCTGACGACCGTGCTGGTTTCAGGAATGACGGCCGGCGGCGGCGGTTCGTTGATGCCAGCGCGAGCAGTGATGTTCACGCCCAGGAAGAAGATGTTGTCGTCCTGCGAGGGGTTCAGGGTGTCGAACTTGTAGCTCAACAGACCATTGGACAGGAACGGCGTCGGATCGGCGACGTTGCCTTGGCCGAGGTCATACAGTTCGTCGTCCGTCCGAGGTCCGCCGGCATCCGTCGCGTTCGGATCCGGGTTCGCCGGATTGTCATCCAAGCCGCCGGCCGTGATGAGACCTCCATTGGTACCGATGCCGTCGTCCTGACCACCAGCAGAACTCGTCAACCGCCGGCCGTTGCCGTCCACGATGGAGAACTGCCCAGCCGGCTGGAATCCGAATCCGATGCCGAGCGAAATCAGGGCCTCGAAGCCGGGTTGGCCGACTTGGCTCAAGGGCGACGAGAAGTTGATCGTCGTGGTGTCGCCGGTGGAGGCGCTGAATCCATCGAGAATCGCAATCGTTCGCTCGGTCTCGGCCGGGTTGCTGTAAACAACCACCAACACTTCGCCGTCGATGGCGAAGTTAGGAGATTCGCTATCCACCTGGAATTGGAAGCGAGAGCCTGACCCGGCACCCACTTTGGCCGCGACCTGGGCGGTCACATCAACCCGATGGGCCTGGAGGCCGCCGTTCGAACCCAGTGCAGTCCAACTGGCTGCCGGATAAAGGGTTCCGTCGAAAGAAACTTCCGGGCTCGAGGTCGTGAAAAGGCTGCTGTAGAGAAACGCCTTCTGGACCGTGGATCCGACCGGCACGGCGGCTTCGAGGATGCCGACCGGGGTGGTGTTGGATCCGACGGCATCGATGGACCAGTTGCCTTTGCCGTTGAATTGATAGGTGGAACTGAGCGAGGCAAGGGCCGAAGGGGTAACGGCGCAAGCCGCGACCACGGACGCCAATGCCACATGCTGCATGCCGAACTTCTTTGTCTGCATAGTGGATTCTTGTATCGGGATTTTAATATGATGGCCTTTGAGCCTCCAATAGTGGCTCCGTGAACTCTCTACCGAAAAGAAATTTAAGAAATCTGCTTATTCCAATTCAAGCAGGATTCTTGGTTTTGTGTGCGAGCTGATGTCGCCAGAGGCAACGCTCGTCGCCCGTTGTACTTCTGTGGCGGCAGCGTGAGGTAAAATTAAGCTTCGAGAACTCCGACAAGAAATCTGCGAGAGGCACCAAACAATTCGTCCGGGTAGCTGTTGTGGGCGTTTCTTGCGGGACCTATGAACCGTACCCGCGTGGAAACAGAACTTGCGTTCGGGGGTGGGATAGCGAATGGGTCTCTGGTGATCCGCCGGGCCGAGACATTCGCCACCGTGTTAAGGTCACCCGACTTAATGAACCCGGTGATCTGAAGGATATTGATGGAGGTTACTGATTTAGGGGCCGCGTGGGCTCATGATTATTCCGATGGTCTCGATGCTGGCGAACCGGCCTCGACTCGCATTTCCGTTGCCTGGTTGCTGGCAAGGGCGGTCGGGTTTTGTCGGCGGGCGATCGTTTGGGCGATGACAGCGGTTGCGGGTTTGGTCGGGATCCTGCCACCCAACGCCCTGAGTGCGGAGCCGATCGCGTCCCAACTGCATCCGGTGGCGAAGTTGGCATGGTTGGCCAACACGGAGACGAACCTGAGTGGGTACCGGCTTTATTATGGCTTCGCGCCCGATCGATTGAACTACTCCACGAATGTGGGGTTGGGCACCAATGCCACCATTGAACTTCCCGTTGGCAACGAGACCTACTTCTTTGCAGCGACGGCGATCAACACGGATTCTCTGGAGAGCCAATTCTCAAACACCGTTTCGAACTGGTTTTCGGTGGGCCCGGATGTGGTCGTGACGCAGGTCGTCATGGACCGTTTGCATGGAACGGAAGGCCGAACGCTCCTCCTGCCGTTTCCCAGCAACCTCGTGAACGCCGTGGAGTGGACCTTGGTGGAGCCTCCGGAGGGCGGGACTTTGAACGTACGCTCCAACCACCTTGAATTCGTGCCCAACACAGGATTCGCGGGTACAAACCATTTTCGCTATGCCGTGAACCTCGGCAACCGTGAGTTGGTTCACCTTAAGGGAGGGATGGAGTTCCAGCCGGTCAATGATCCGCCGGTGGCGCTGGACGATGAGGTGGTGACACCCGTCAAC
>JAEUHG010000173.1 GCA_016795425.1 Verrucomicrobiales bacterium | reverse complement strand
TTCCTGAACTCCGCCGACTCTCCGCCAGTGTCCGCAGTCATCGGGTGAGGGGCATTCCGTACTACAAACCACCCGGCAGTGATCCGGGTGAGAACCTTTACCTCATGGACTACCTCGCCATGGCGGGCTGGCCCATCGTGCCGGTCGCGGAGTTTCCCTCTAGAGCCTCCTCCCTCGTGCTAGCGGCCCCGGCCGCCGCCGATCCCACGATCTTGGACCAGCTTGAATCCGCCCTGAAATCAGGCGCCGTCGTGACGGTCACACCGGCATTCATCAGGATGGCGGGACCGCGCGCATTCAGCCTTGCCGGCTTGATGTCACCCCCAGTGGGTTCCGCCGGCACCACCCTGGAAGTACGGCTCCGCTGGCACGGGAAAACCCTGCGCCTCAATGCTCCTTTGGATATCGATACGTCCGTTTCGCCCGACGACGCCCGAACCTCACTGGCCGGTGTTTCAGACAGTCACTCGGTGCCCGTTCTGACCACTCGACGTGTCGGTCGAGGACGACTGCAAGTGCTCAATCTGCGCACCTTTTCGGAGCAGGACTTCCGCGATGCCGGTGAATGGCTGCTGGCGCCGCGCCAGCTTGGCATTGCAACACTGCCCGCGCCCGTTGCGAATGTTCTGCGGCGAGACGCCCTCGATCCCATTGGAGCTCGTTTCGAGGCTCCGGCCGGGGTGGCTCTCCATCTCTTCGAGGGAGCCGCCTGTCTTTACAACTTCCACACCAACTCAGTGGCCGTGCGTTGGAACCGAAGCTCGATCCAGCTCCCTGCCCATGGGTGGCGGTGGTTCGCCGCTGATTAGCGCGATTCGACGGCTCGCGTTCGGGCATTCACCTTGACCGTCGGGAGCCCGATGGGGAAATGACGGCTGTAAAACTCAGCCATCGGCCCGTCATACATCGCCGATCGCACCGCGCCCCAAGTTTGTTGATCCCCCGTCGCGTAGGTGAGGTAGGTCCTCCCTTCCCACTCGAACAGATCCACATCCGAATTATTGATGCCCTCGCCGGGTCCCGCCTCGAGAATCGGATTGAACGGGCTCAGTTCCCAGTCATTGAGGTCCTTGGATCGAGCCATGAACGAAACGTAGCCTTTGCTCCCCGCCGTCGCCGTGTGCAGGTAAATCACATAATAGTACGGCGCGAAATAGCGAAGCACCGGGCACGCGCTGTATTCGCGGTCCACACCCGAAAACACCAGGCCAGGCAGCTTCTCCCAGGTCTTGAGGTCGTTTGATCGCGCGAACTTGAAACAGAACTGCACTGGCAGATTCGATTCGTACGCCATCACAAATCCCGACTCATCCCGACACACCGAGGCGTTGAAAAGGTGTTCCTCGCCGTCCTTGGAAATCGCCGGCCGACGTTCCCAGGTCTTCAGATCCCGCGTTGTGAACCGGTACAGACTCTGGAACCAGTCACGGTCCGTGCCCTCGCTGGCGAACACATGAAGCTGGTCGCCATCGACCACGGCATTGGCAAAGGAGTGTCCCTCGCCGAACCGCCCCAGTTCCTCCCCGGTCGTGAGGTCCAGGAGATACAGGTACATGCTCGCCTTGTACCCATCCTTGTTCGAGAGCGTGTCGTCCCTTCGATTCAACACCTGCAACGGCCTTCCGTGGAACACGAACGGCGTGTTCTCCATCGCCTTCGCCTGGGCAAAAGGCAACTTCACCAGGGCGGGCCGGATCGATGTGAATCCCGCCGACATTTCTTTCCCCATCGCCGGCGGCGCCATCGACGCGAAAAGTTCCGTCGGCCAGCTTCCGGCACGCTCGAACTCCGGCGGCAGGGTCTGCTTGAACTGCACGTAGGCACGATTACTTCCCCTGGCGGACCAGGTCAGAGCCTTTCCATCCTCGCCAGGCGTCGTCAGCGCATATCCCGCGACCGTGCAATCCTCGAGGTCCACATGCAGACGGCCAGTGGCCTTGTGACCTTGGGTACAGAGAATGCCGGTGGATTTGCCGCCCATCTCCGGTTGCGTGAAATTCAGCACCACCAATCGGCACCCAACCAACCGAGTCCGCGCGCATTCGCTGGCATAAGAGAGCGCCACCGCGTTATCGCAATGCACCAAGGTGCAATCCTCGAAGACCACGTGGGGATGGTCCGGCATCGTTTTCTCCGTTCCCCCAACCAGCACCGCAGCCGTGTCGCCCACCCAATCCAAAGCGAGGAAGTAGCAACGCCGAAAGACAGACGGTTCGCCGGGCCGGACCGTCGGATAGACGACGCCCCCGCCGAAGGCCCGACCGATCCCGACACAATCCTCGACCACCACCGTGAATCCTTCCCCGCTGCGATTGGTCAGGTCCCAGAACAATCCCGCGTCGCCACCGGTAAAGTACAAGCGGCGGAGTTTCCATCGATCCCAGATGATGCTGGAGAACGTCTCTCGATTGTTGCCGACCGGCCAATGCTTGTCAGAGGCGCGAATCGATCCCCACCAATCCCAACTCTTGAATCCCTTTTCGGGATCGCCTGAATCCACCACCACCCATCCCGTGGCGCCGGAACCGAGGCGACCGTCGAAATCACCGATCAACTCGTTGTAAGCACCCGGAGCCCCCATTTTGGCCGGCGACAGATTCGCTTCGGTATAGGTGTCCGGCCGAATCACGACGCGATGTCCGCCGCCATCGGGAACGGCATCCAGCGCTCGCTGAAGGCTTCGGAAGGCGGAGGCCCAGCTCCGTCCATCGCCGTCGGCACCAAGCTTGGACACGTAAAATGTGGCACCGCGTGATGCTGAGCCCACGGCCACTAACCATCCGAGAGCGAGACCCACGAACACCCGAATTCTCATACGTCAGTTCCGTATCAGCCGATGCAATCCTGCTCCATGGCCGCGCTCCTCCCCGGACCGCGACGCGTCCCTGCGGCGCACCCCGTTGCCCCACTCAGCCCATCTGCGGGTCCGGAGGCCCCGCGCTCCTCCCGGACCGCGACGCGTCCCTGCGGCGCCCCCATCGCTTCCCTCAAGCCTTCCAACCGTCGCGTGCCGGGCGCTGCACCCAGGCGTTTAACTCCGGCAGGTTCGTGACGCGCATGTTTGGACCGTCCCAAACGACCTTGTTTCCCTTGCCGGCTTTCATCGCCAGATTGCCGAGAATCGAAAACTCGGTGAGTCGCGTCCCGTACTCAAACGGCACCGCAGTCTCCGTTTTGCCGGCACGCACCGCATCCAGGAAATCGACGAAGATACTCTTCGGGCGAGGCAACGTTTTCGGAGGGGCGGGCGTCTCACTCATTTTCTGGTACGGCACGATATGCATCTTGTCGCCATAGGTGCCGGTGAAGATCACGCCCTTCTCCCCGACGTACAGCGTGCCGCTATCCCCCGCATCCAGTCCCTCGTCGGGATATTGTTTGCGCAGGTCCAGCAGCAGCGCCGGCAGATTCCGGTCGTCCCCCTTTGCCGCGCGCAGATTTCCCTGAGGCCTGCCCGTGGTGGTTTCATTCAACCCCTCGTACCAGTAGACCTTGAGCGCCGGCATGTCGCCGCGGGCGGGAATATCCCAGCGGACGCGACTTCCCATCGGATAGCGTTCGTCGCTTCCACCCCGCAATTGCTCCGCCTCGATGCTCGTCGGATGATCGCACTTGAGTGCCCAGAAGACACCGTCGAGGACGTGGCAGCCCATGTTGCCGATGGACCCGTTGCCGAAATCGTACCAGCCGTGCCAGGAGTGCGGGTGAAGATCCTCGTGAAAATCGCGGTAGGCGGCCGGGCCGATCCATTCGTCCCAGTGCAATCCCGCGGGTACCGGCATCTTCGGTGGGCGCGGGCCCTCGCCGCCATTGGCACGATTGGTCCAACTATGGGTTTCCGTGACCTTGCCGATGGTACCCGCCCAGATGTACTCGCACAGTTTGCGATATCCGTCCTCGCAGTGTCCTTGGTTTCCCATCTGCGTCGCCACTTTGCTCCTCGCCGCCAAGGCGCGCATGGCGCGGGCCTCACCGATGTCGTGGCAGACGGGCTTTTCGCAATAGACGCTCTTGCCCAGTTGCATGGCGATCAGTGCCGGCAACGCGTGGTGATGGTTCGGTGACGCAATGAACACCGCGTCAATCCCTTTGCCCACCTTGTCGAACATCTTCCGGTAATCGGCGAAGACCTGGAGTTCAGCCGGGTTGCCCCCATTGCTCTCCAGCCACTTCTTTGCGGTGATGTGTCGCCCTTCATCGACATCAACCGCGGCGACGAACTGTTCTCCCTTGGCTCCCGGCAAGTGCGCGGAAAGGCCTCGGCCGCCGCAGCCGATGAGCGCGAAGCGGACTTTGTTCCCCGCGTTCTCGGCGCTGAGGATGTTGAATGGGGCGGCGGAAATCGCGCCAATCGCCAGCGCGGACGATTTCGCGAACGAACGTCGGGAGAGCGTGTGCTTCATGCGATACGAACGGGTTGTACCGCCGCATCGTAGAAGAGAACCCAGCACGCAACCAGCACGAAGAGCGGTCGAACGAACTCTTTCGCACCCACAACCTCTCCTGAGCCGCCCATCACGCCGCGCCCAGCTTCCACTCCCCGCGGAACGGTCGCGCCTGGAGCATCCGATTCGCGTCGTCGTCCTTCACGAAGTGCTCAGCCTTGGCATCCCATTCCAAGCGGCGTCCCGTCTTCACCGCGATCAAGGCCAGCTGGCACAAGGAATCACCGCGCACTGCAGCTTCAATGTCCGAAATAGCGCCGCGCTTCTCCTTGATCGCATCCACGAAGTTCCTCGCGTGATCCACGCTCACCGGGAGCTCGATGGGCATCGTCCCAGATTTATTCTGTGGATCGATCAGGAACATTTCCTCACTCGCCGCGATGGCGCCCCGGCGCACATGAACCCAGGTCGAGTCCCCGACAAAGCGGACGCCGTGGTCGAAACCGGGCGTGCCATCGCTGACGAACGAGATCGGCGCCGCGTCGGCATACTCAAAGCGGACCTTCCAATTCAGGATGGCGTCGAGGCTGCCTTCCTTGGGGAACTCGCCTCGCGCCTCGACGCTTCGCGGTCCCTTGGCATCGGCGCCGTTGCCCCACTGTGCGATGTCGAGGTGATGAATGCCCCAGCACGAGATCATGCCCAAAGAGAAGTTGGAGATGTTCTCGTGCGTGTCCCGCTCCAGTTTCTCCGCGTGGAACGACGTCATCGGTGCCGGCCCCACCCAACGATTCCAGTCCACGTAGTCCGGCAGGGCCTGCTCGGGCAGGACCTTTCCCACACGCCCCGACGGGACCGAAACCTGGATTTCCTTCAACCTTCCCAGGCGCCCGTTCAACGCCAGTTCGCAGGCCCAGCGGAACTTCTGGTCCGACCGCTGCTGCGTGCCGAACTGAAACACCACGCCCTTCTTTCGAACCGCCTCTCGCACGGTGCGCGCCTCCTCGAACGACAGGGCCATCGGTTTCTCGTGGTAGATGTGTTTGCCATGCTGGATGGCGTCCAGCGACGGCACGCTATGCCAATGCACCGGCAGTGCCATCAGCACGGCGTCGATGCCGGGATCCGCGTTCAACGCGCGGAAATCATGGTGAACCGTGACATCTGGTTTGCCGTAGACCTCGGCCACCGCCCGGCGCGCATTCTCGATGTTCCGCTGGTTGATGTCGCAGATCGCGCGCACCCGAACATCCTTCAGACTTAGAAAGGCCTTCATGTCGCTGGTCCCCTGCGCCCCGACGCCGATCACGCCCAGCGTGACCTGTTTCGACGGGCTGCTGCCGCCGGCGGCGCCCAGAACCCGAGCGGACACGAAGGTTGGCGCGACTCCAGCCACCAGCATGGCACTTAGAAAACTTCGGCGGTCAGTGGACGCCTTCGACGCAACCGAACGCCGCACCTTAAAAGTCCCTTGGGAGTTCACCCGGCCACTCCAGCACCGGGGCTGCGAAGGGTCAATCGAACGCTGACGGTCTCGAGTCCGCCCCACACCGGCACTGGCACCGCCGCCCACACAGCTTCAACAAGTGTCCCTTACTCTCGCAGTCCGATCTTGCGCCGCACGGCCTCGAATCGAGGGTTCCCCTTCAGAGGATGGTAATACGGATCAACGTCCAGCCAGACCAGGTCCCGGGAGCGCTCCGCCACCGATTGTTCGAGGCGACTCAAGGCTTCATCCACTTCGCCGATTCCCGCGTACGCCCAAACCAGATAAAGGGATGCGACGTGATTGCCGTCCTTCGGTTGCTTCATGGCGTCGATCAACTCGATGGCCTGCTCGCGATGTCCCATTCGTCCCAACAGAAATGCTTTGGAGGCGGCCAAGTCGGGAGTCGACTGTCGCTTTTCGCTTTCGACAAGGACCTTCAGCGCGTCGTTGGTTTTGCCTGATCCGGCCAAAGCCAAAGCCAGGCGGATCCTGGCATCGAAGGACTCCGGGAATCTCCCCGCGGTTTCGCTCGCCAGTTTCACGGCCTCCTGAAATCTCCCCTCTGCCCCAAGAAGGTTCGCTTTCTGCTCGAAAACGGCTGGATCCAACGGGTTCAACTCCGTCGCCCGATCCAATTCCGCGTGCGCCGCGGAGAACTGCCGATGGGAAAGCAGAAACCGCGAATGCATCAGCCGATAGGCGTAATGCCGCGGATCCAAATCGATCGCGCGCTGAAAGAGGGTCGCCGCTTCCCGCTGATTCCAATCCCCGGTCCAACGCACATAAGCCAGAAGATAAACCGCGTCCGGAATGGTCTCCGCCTGGCTCTGCGCCGAAAGCAGATGGTCCTTGGCCTTCTCAAACGCCGTCGCGGAAGGAAGCAACCAGTCCGACGCGCTCAGGTAGGCATGGGCCAGGCCGACCATGGCCATGGGGTAACCCGGACGAATCTCCAAGGCCCTCTCGAAGCACTTCAGCGCATTGGTGAAACCTTCGCTGGTTCCCGTGCGCGCCTGAAAACGCCCCAGCAAACAAAGGCGATAAGCCTCCGGACTGTCCATCACCGGTCCGGATGGACGAATCACGGACTCGGTCTTTCCGGCCAACACGCTCAGCATCTCCGTCGCCAGTCGACCGGGAATCGCGGCCACCTCCGCCAAAGCCACCTCCGTCCGTACCTGGATGGATCCCGCCAAGCCTCCGGTCGGCACCACCTCCAGTGACACAGCGATGGTGTCGGATTGTCGTGAAATGGAGCCGAACACAACTCTTCCAATTCCCGCTTCGCGCGCCACCTCCAACGTTTGTCGATTCTCTCCGAGCAACCTGGCGGGTGGATTCCAGCCGATGACTCTCACATCGCTCCGCCGACGGAGTTCCGCCAGCAGATCCTCCCTCAAACCACGGAGCAAATAGGCATCGACGGATTGGGCCCCGGCGATTTCGAGGGGCAGGAGCGCGATTGCCGGCGTCGACGTTCCGGTACCGGAGGCGGGAAGGGCCGTGGGCCCCGGACGTTTCGTCCACCAGACAATAGCGAAGACCCCCATCAACACCGCGAGGGCTCCGGCCAGACCTCGAACGACCCCTTTGCTGCCCAACCTTGGTTGTCGAGGGCCCGCACCACCTGGAGCCGACGCGGGTGCACGGCCGATTTCATTCGCTTCGCTATCGGCGGGGTCTCTGCCGTCCAGAACGACGCCGAATACGTCGGGCGCATTCCTGATTCCCTTAAGTTGAACGCCGCGTTTCTCCTTAAAACGGCAGGTCACCCGGTGGGAGACCTGGTCGCGAACCGGCGACGTGATGCAAATGCCGCCCGGGTCGGCCATGCCCTCAACCCGTTTGGCGATATTTACGTCGTCGCCAAACAGATCACCCTTCACTGCGATGACCTCACCCAAATGTATCCCGATTCGCAGCACCAGATGCTGATTGGGATCTTCACGGCAATTCCACGCTCCAAGTGCCGATTGAAGTTCTAGCGCGCATTGCAGGGCGCTCACGGCGCTGGGAAACGCCACGAGGTAGGAATCGCCGATGGTCTTGATGACCCTGCCGTGAAATCGCGAGAAGCACGGCTTGGCAACGCTCTCCAGACGATGCAGCAACGCCAGGGTCCGCCGCTCATCTTCGCGCATCAACCGACTGTACCCGACCATGTCGGTGAACATCACGGCGGCTAGCGAAGCCGGCAGCGAGTCTGGACCCAACTCCTGATGATCGTGAGTCTTGCCGGGCTCTTTCAACGGATCATTGGCGGCCATAGGCGGTGGTCACACAGCCATGACCCGAGCCACGCAGGCCCGGTGCACTACCGTCGCGGAGCCGAATGCCGCGTCGCGGCCCCCATTCCAAACACTCCTCCATTCCGCAGCTTCCTCCTCGTCCCCGCTCCCGCAACGCGCCTATCTCGAGCGAAACCGCCGGAAGAGCTGGACTCCAATGATACCGGCCAAGCCCACCAACACCCAGACCACGTTTCCTTCGGGTATCGGGATGTCGCGGGGTCCTTGGGTCTCGATTTGCGCCACGGCGCTCGGCACCCAGGAAACGCCCATGAGTGCGGACAGGGTAAGGAGTCGATAGGTGGTCTGCATAAGTGGATATGAAGGGCAAAATGAACTCTCGACGGACAGGCTTCCACAAGCCGCACGTCAAGGTAAACTCTCGAGATGGAAAATCTCCCACCCACCCGCGTGTCGAGGTGTCCGCCCGTCCGGTCTCGCCTACATTACCTCATCGCCTGCCACAATCGCCGCAACGGATCGGTTTCCTCGGCCAACGTCCCACCGCCGCCGTACGCCGCCCGCAGGTACAATCTCACCGCGGACCGCAGATCGTCCGTCCGTTCGTCGAGTACCCCTTCGAGATCCCGACCGAAGGACAAGGGCGTCTGATCGGGGGGACGTTCTCGCCCGCGGTCCGCGGCCCAGGCCTCCAGCGCTTCGAACGTGTAAACGGCCAGCTCGTCCGGCGTCATCCGGGTCGAACCTCCATGGCGAAAGGGATCCTCGAACTCCGCGAATCGACGTCGACGGGGTGCGGGTGCAGCCGATGCCGGCGGTGGAGCTGCCGACGGCCTGCGCCACGATGCCTTCAACGCCGCCAACCACTGGGGTCCGAAACGCCAAAGCACCCAGGCGATGGCCAGGATCGCCGTGAGCAGCGAGATCCCGCGCACCCACGCCAGCCATCCGCCGGCGGACACCTCGGGCAATGAGGGGGCCGTCGATGCCGGCTTCGATCGGCGGGACGCCTCTCCACCTCCTGACCCGTCACGCGGAGTTCCGGCATCCGCCCCGCCTCCGGCTCTATCTTGCCCGGCGGCTTCCCGTGCCTCCGAAGGCTCCGTCGATCGGCCGTCCGCACGATTTCCGCCTGGGGCCCCCGGCTCTCCGATACGACGCCCTTCGCCCTTGGCGGCTTCACCACGCATCCAGGCGTACTTCGAGGCGCGCGGATCACGTTCCCGGAGTTCCAATCCCAGATTGGCCCAAGTGTCCAAGCCGCGCGGACGCGGCAGAAGCAAGGCGCCGAACACGATCAACGCCGCGACCACGCTGCCTCGCGCCATCCATGCCGCCGCCATGGGCGGCGGCATCGTTAAGCGCCGTTGCCTGAGGTACCGCCGCAGACCCGCGAAACTCGCCGTCAGCAACAATGCGACCGCCGCCGCCACGAACAAGACCGCCAGGCCGAAGGCGCGCAGTCTCGAGGAAGTGTCCGCCGCCGGGATCAGCCACTGACCCAATCCGAAGATTGGAAGCGCTCCCAGCGAAGTGTAAATCAGCCATCGCCCCGGAGCATGCGGCTTCGGCTGATCGCGTCCCGGCAATACATCGTCGGACGCGGCGCCAGCGGGAGTCTTCGGCTTGGCTGTCTTCAGATGCTCGATCAATCCCTGATCCGAGGCGTCGGCATGATCGTCGATCACGGTGCAATCCCAGGTCAGTTTGCTGGCGCACCACCAGATCAACCCCAACAAGAGCAACGCGCCCCAGGGCGCACCCAGAAACGGCACCAACCGGAAACCCGTCGCCGCTCCGAGTGCCAATCCATAAACGCTGCCATAAGCCGACCCATGTTCGATGGAGATGCGGGACACCAGGACAGACGCCAGGGTGAACCAGAATAGCGTCCAATAAACCTGTCCGCTGAACGCTCCACGGTACCCCACCTCCGCGAGGAAGAAGTTGAGGCTCCCCACCATCACCATGATCAAGACCGGACTCACGGCGATGGCCAGGTAATCGGCCAGCGTCTTTGGCGGCAGATGGTCGTAGGCGTTCATGCTCGATGCGGCATTGGCCATCCTGGCTACCGAATGAAGTGCTCGGCACACAACCGCTCCAGGCTCTCCAAGTCCCGCACTTGCCGGAACGGAACCCCTTCCGCCATGAGGTACCCCGCCCATTCCGAAGGCGTCGCCCAATCCAAATGCTCCTCCTCGTCGCGATCCACCACCACCGCGGTGACCGCGAATCCACTGCGCCGAAGCATTCCCAGCACCACAGCCACCTCCTCGGTGACGCTCGTCACAATCGCCGCCACCGTGGCATCCCGCGGCAGGTGACTCGCCGACTCGGCCACCAATTCCGCGAAGGTCAGGCCGTCGTTCAACTCCAACCTCGCCAAGGTATCGAGAATCTCATCCAACTGGCCTGCCGACCAGCGGGTCTCCACCACCACTGGCCTTCGACGTTCCTCGGCACTCGAGGTCAGCATCCGGCTCCGCGCCGTCGTCCGGCTGCGAAAATCCTCGCGGTATCCCTCCTGTCGTATGCGATCGGCCGCGTCCCGGCCGTTGGTGACCAAACCGACTTTCTGCCCCTGTTCGACAACGGCATTGGCCAGAGACGCCGCCGTTGTTACGGCGAGTTCCACCCACACGGTATCCGGTCCGTCGATTTTGGCGTCGCCGAGATTCATCCCGGCCGCGCGAAGACGCCGCTCGAGTTCATGATCCTGCATCCGCGCCTTGTGCCGCCTGGCAAAACCGCCGGACTGCATGTCCAACAACAACGTCGCCCCGGCCACACAGGACGGTTCGAAGGTCTTGCTGTGGAGCGCCCCGGTGCGCGCCGTTGCGCGCCAATGCACCCGATTCAAGGGATCCCCTTGCTGGTACGGGCGAACGCCCACAATCCTCGTCGGATCCTCATCCTGCCGATGCCGAAGACGGACCTCCCCGATCGGCCGACGCGACGCCAGATCGTAACCCAGCAACGGCACCACTTTGGGGCGTACCAGGACGTAGCACGGTTCCGAACAAACCCGGTAGTGCCGATGCAGCCCGAACAGGTCTCCGGTTTCCAACAGGACGGGACCGATCTGGTAATAGCCACGCATGAGAAACGTGACCTCATACGTCATCGCTCGCGACTCCCCGCGCCTCAACGATGCCACCGTCAATCGCCCTCCCTGGCACTGCATCCGCGGAGGATGCTCCATCAACGCCTCGATCGGGAGCGCTTCCTCCACCAGGAGCCACGGCACCCGGCGCTCACTGACATTCCACAAGGTGACCCTCACCGACGCCCGGTCCCCGATCTCCGCCGCCGCCCGCGAACACCAGCGTTCCACCCGCACCGACTCCGCCCACCTGCCTGCGGTCCATCGGCCAACCAGAAGGATTCCCAGGAAGACATACGCCGCGAAAACGGCGTACTCCATCCGCAAGGCCAGACAGATTCCGAGCACGCCAGCGGCCATCCATCCCCATCTCATCGTCGCGTGCCTCCGGCCGGCACCGTCGGTACCGGCACCGTATTCAGAACCTGCGTCACGACCGCGGCGGCCGTCGCCTTCCTCAATCGGCTTTCCGGTTTGAGAACCAGGCGATGCGCCAACACCGGCGGAGCCATTTCCTGAACGTCATCCGGCAGGACGAAATCAAATCCCTGCACCGCGGCGTACGCCTGGCTGGCGCGGAACAAGGCGAGGCTCGCGCGCGGACTCCCTCCCAAGCGAACGGAATCATGTTCGCGGGTGGCTCGCACAATCTTGGCGATGTACTCCCGAACTTTGGGATCCACGTGAACCCGGCGGACAGCATCCTGCGCCTCCAGAATCTCCTCGGCGTTCGACACGGCCACCACGGTCTCGATGGAGTGCCGGACCTGGAACCGCTCGAGCATGCGGCTCTCCTCCTCCAATCCCGGATAGCCAAGACTCAGTCGCACCAAAAACCGGTCCAATTGCGCCTCCGGCAACGGAAACGTGCCCTCATGATCCACCGGATTCTGCGTGGCGATCAGGAAGAACGGCCGCTTCAGTTCGTAGTTCGCGCCATCCGCCGTGACCTGCCGTTCCGCCATCGCCTCCAAGAGGGCCGATTGCGCCCGCGGCGTCGCCCGGTTGATCTCGTCGGCCAATATCGTCTGCGCAAACAACGGCCCGGGACGGAATTCGAACTCCGCAGTCCTCGGATTGAAGATCGAGGCTCCGGTGATGTCGGTGGGCAGCAGGTCGGGTGTGCACTGCAATCGCTTGAAGGTGCACCCGACGCTTTGGGCCAATGCTCGGGCCAGCATCGTTTTGGCCACTCCCGGCACATCCTCCAAAAGGACATGGCCCTCGGCCAAATAGGCGACCAACGTCAGTTGTATCTCGCGTCGTTTGCCAATCAATACACCCTCGATGTTGGTGATGATCCGGTTCGCCAGCGGCGCAACAGGTGAAGTCCCCGCCTCGCGCGTCGCCGCCGTGACAGTGGACGGAACCATCTTCGGAATACGAATCGTCGGGGTTGTCCGCGGGGCCAGTTGCGTGGTCTTGCCGCAGGATGGGCACACCGCCTGCTGGCCCGCTATCTCGTCAGGGAACTCCAAGGTTTGGGAGCAATGCTCGCACGCGCTCTTCGACATGGGTTTTGCTAGGTTGGACACGTCGGCCCGGCATTCGTCACGCCTGAGATCTCGGAAACCTCGGACACCCGGGGAGAAAACACCCGACGTCCACGCGGGTCTACCCAACGATCGGATTCGCTTAATGATCCCTTAACGCCTCCTGCTTTAGGGTGCTTCGAGCCGGGTGCGCCCCTTGTTTCTCCCTGGCATCAACTCAGGAAGCCCTAGCCAAAAACCTCGATGAAATCCAAGTCAGACACGTTCCACATCCCGGTCGATCGTCGCCGGTTCTTCAAAAGCATGTTCGTGGCCTCGGCCGGCTTCACCTTGCCGGGTTATCTCGCCGAAGCCCTCACCCTATCCCCCACGGTCACTCAAGGTCCGTACTACCCCCTGGCCAGCAACATTCCCCTGGATAAGGACAATGATCTCGTCCAGTTGAACGACCAGCTCACGTTGGCCTCGGGTGTGATCACTTACGTGTCGGGTCGCGTCCTGGATGCCAGCGGAAATCCCGTGCGCGGCGCGCTGGTCGAACTGTGGCATGCGGATCACCAGGGCGACTACCTCTACTCCGCCTCGGCGACGCGGAATCCAGCATGCGATTCGGCCTTCGCTGGATTCGGACAATTCCTGACCGGCAACCGCGGAGCGTTTCTCTTTCGGACGATCAAAGCCGGTCTCTACGTTGGGCGGACTCGACATTTTCACTGGGGCGTAACGCTGCCCGGTCGGACCACGCGTGCCACGACACAGACGTTCTGGAATGAAACCGCCATTGATACCAGCGGTCGCACCTGGTCGACCCAGAATTCCAATGACAACGTCTTCAGCACGATCCCGGATGCGGCGCAAAGGGCTTCCGTTCTGCTGGATTATGTTGCGGTTCCAGGCACGACCACGGGGGAGGTTCAGGCCACTTGGGATTACGTCAGCGGCTTCAGTCCCAGCGAACCCACGTATCCCAATGGCGGGAGCCTGATCGTTTCAGGAAGTCCCGTGCCATCGACAACGGGCGCCTCGGACCGATTCCGCATCCGTGTCCCCGCCTACTCAGGCTACACCTACGAAGTCTACGCCAACCCGACCTTGGCCGACCTCGCCTGGGCCAGTATTCCCTTCTCCGTCAGCGCCAGCGGTTCTGTCGATCGCCACAAACATACCGCCACCGCGGACGGCTCTCTGGATCTCTACCTCGACCAAAAAGCGGTCAAAGGCTTCTACTACGTGTCCTTCCGAGTACCCGGGGCGAACACCGGAACGCCGTAATCCACAGCCTTCTCGGTCGAGCCGGATCGACCACCCACGCCCCGGCTCGCATTTCCTTCACTCAAACGAGGGCGGGCCGCACCCGACCCTCCAGTCGGTGGAGCCCGACCAGGATCTCGTAACGGTGGCTACGCACCCAGTCGAGCACCAGCCGGGCCATCGGCTCGGGGAAGTGCCCTGAGAGAACGCGGAGATCATAAAGGTCGACGACAAGTTCCTCCTCACCCAGGAAGGCATGAATTCGGTGACCCAGCGGCCGGAGGTTCAAAAGCCGGATGATTATTCCGCAGAAGTTGGCGATGACAGGCATGGTGATCCTTTTCTCGAATCTGCGGGGTAAGACGCAACAGAGACCGCAACTGTTGCATCAGATCTGACGAATCGCCTGAAAGGTGTGACGAAGCCAAGGCCCGGAAGGATCAAATGGAGGTCGCGTCGATGCATCGGCCGGCCCCACCACACACCAGATCCCGCGCAACCTCCTGGCCGCCTATTGCTTCCCCGACAGTGCCAAGCCTTCCGTCCCGGGCGACGCGCGACCGATCGCGAGCGGCATCACGGGATGCACACCCTACTTCTGGAGGCGGAAGAAGGCCTGGGCGCCGGAAGTGATGTCCACCAAGTATATGCCGGAATCGGCGGCTGATCCGGGCACACGCGTCCATGGTCCCTTCACGGTAGGCGCCGACTCCAGAATCCCTTCGCCGTTGGGGTCCCAGGTCAGCGTGAGTTCTCCTGGAACGGATCAAACCGTGCTGGTCACTGACAGTCTCAACGCAGCCATTCCCGGGTTTGGGCAATCAACTGGGAATGCAATGCCCTGGAAGCGCCAACCAACGGAAAAGTCCGGGTGATGTCCATCGCGTCAGCCTCGAAACTTATGGGCTGACCCGCAGGATCGGATATTACCCCTCCCGCCTCCGGCATCATCAGGCAAATCGGGACGATGTCCCAGATCTTCGGTGACAGATTCACAAACCCGCCTAGGTGCCCATCCAGAGTCAAACAGAAGTCCACCAAAGAGTTGGTCATGCGGAGATTCCGCACCGCGGATCCCACCCGGCAGAGCAAAGCCGCATCTCGGGCCAGATCTTCAGGGCCTTGAGACGGATCCAAGCCAAACGCGCACAGCACATGACTAAGTCGGCGTTCCTCGGTCAGCGCGAGCCGTTGCCCGTCCCGAAACGCACCCCCGCCGAGCTCCGCCCAGTAGGTGAGGCCTTCGACCGGCAAGTGCATGACGGAGGCAACCACCCGACCGCGCTCCAGCAATCCCATTTGAAACCCAAACCACGGAAGACCGGCGACAAAGTTCGAGGTGCCATCCAACGGATCGATCACCCAGACGTACTCCCCGGATCCGACCTGAACACCGCTCTCCTCCGCGATGATGCCATGCGCGGGATACTCACGGAGAATCCTCTCCACCACCCGGCGTTCCGCGGCGAGATCCGCCTCCGTTACCACGCTGCTGGCACTCTCCTTGATGGTCGGCTCCCCGATCCGACCTCGGTAACGGGTCAGAATCTCCCCCGCCTCCCGCGCGCATTCCACGGCAAATTCCCGAAATCCTCGATAGCTCACGCCGGCAGCATTGCGCCGTCCACCCGCTTTGTCACCCGCCCGTCGTTCCTCCGCCCGCGGCGTCGCGGGCTCCCTGTTGGATCCATTGAATCGGAAACCGGCCAAACACAATTCGGTTGGCGCCATCGGTTTCAAACAGGCAACCCACCCGACCATCGGCGAGCCGCGTGAGGACGCTATAGGCAAAACTCCCCGGCCAGAGCACACGTTTCAACGGCCAGGTCCTGCCGTCATCAAAGCTCAAATGGATGGTGCCAGTATCGCGCTTGGTGCTGTCGGGACCGCTGTACAACACCATGCCGGCGCCGTTTGCATCGTCGAACGAGTAGCGCAGGATGCTGGCGTTGCAGCTGGGGTCGCGCAGTTGCGGAACATCTTCCACCGGCGACCAAGTCCTGCCGCCGTCGCGGCTCACCGCGGTCTTGCGCACCTTGGCGCCCGCGAACTGGCGACTGTTCAGGCGCACCGACCCATCGCTCAGCTCCACCATCTGCACCTCGTTGATCTGACTCCGTTGCCCCAGCTTGGGGTCCGCTACCAGCGCTCCGGGCACATCGTCGCCGTAACCCCACGTCGCGCCGCGATCATCGCTGAACACCGCAAAGTTGTTCCATTGCCAGAACGGCCCCTCGTTAAAGGGAAGGATGAGACGACCGCGGTGCGGCCCGCGCGTCAGTTGTATGCCGATGCCCGGGCCACTGGCGACGGTGGTCGCGCGCGCCGGGCGCTTCGTCGAGCGGGTGACGTCCTGCGGTGGCGTCCACGTCGCACCATGGTCATCCGACCACACCAGGAAATTCCGATACACATTCGTACCCTCGTAGCCGGTGGCAGTGGCGGCGTCCTGCTCCTTGAGATGCGAAGGAATCCGCTGATACATGAGGAACACGCGACCCGTGTCGTGTTCCACCACCGCCGTCGGATTGTTCAAGGAATGCGCCCCGTCCTCAGCCACCAGCTGAAGCGGTCCCCAGGTCCGGCCGCCATCCTTGCTGCGTTTGAGAATGATGTCGTTCGACGCCTGATCCTCATGCACCTCACGTCCCTCCGCAAACGCCAGCACCGTCCCGTCCCTCGCCACCACGACCGAAGGAATCCGAATCGACGGGTGGCCGTCCCGGCCCGCGACAAAGACATCGTAGAATTCGGGCTCCGCCGCCAAGGCAGCGCCCGCCATAACCCACGGAAGCACCAGGGTGCCCGGATGAACTCGCGACCTCATGCGGCGCGAACTTCGTTCAATGAGAACCCGACTGCAAGGGACGGCTTCCCCCAGGTTCAGGTCAGGATCCCGTGGAGGACCTCACCATGAACGTCCGTCAGACGGCGATTGATGCCGTTGTGGTAGAACGTGAGTTTCTCGTGATCGATCCCGAGCAAGTGGAGGATCGTCGCGTGAAAATCCGGGATGGTCACCTGATTCTCCGCCACGAAGTAACCCACCTCGTCCGAACTTCCGTACCTGAATCCCTTTCGAATCCCGGCTCCGGCCAGAAAACAGGTGAATGCCGTCGGATGATGATCCCGGCCCGTCGACCCAATCCCCTGCGTAGCCGGACCGCGTCCGAATTCGGTCGACCACACGAACAGCGTATCCTCGAGCATTCCACGCTGCTTAAGGTCCTGGACCAGCGCGGCGACGGGTTGATCCATGGTCGCCGCCTGGGTGTCATGGTTCTCTTTGAGATTCTCGTGGCCGTCCCAGTTGATGCGTGGACTCCCAAAAGCACCCCCGTTGAAGATTTGAACGAACCGCACGCCGCGTTCGAGCAGTCGCCGGGCCATCAGACAATTGCGCGCGAAGCCCTTGTTCGCCTCCTTATCCACCCCATACAGCCGTCGTGTCGCCTCGGACTCGGCGTCCAGGTTGGTGGCTTCGGGAATGCTGACCTGCATTCGCGCGGCCAGCTCGTAGGAGCGCAGGCGAGCCGCGAAGGCGCTGTCCCCCGGATGCGCCTCGGCGAACTCGCGGTTCATCGTGTCCAGGAAATGCAGGTCCGCGGACCGCGCCGCAGCGGGAACCGACTCCGGTGTATTCAGATCCGCGATCGGCTCGCGGCCCTGGGTGCGAAAAGGTACCCCCTGGTGATTGGCAGGCAAAAAGCCTGAAGTCCAATTGATCGAGCCGCCGGCGATGAGGCCCCGAGGGTCCGGCAATACGACAAAGGCCGGGAGGTTCTCGTTCTCGGTACCCAGCCCGTAGCTGAGCCAGGCACCCATGCAGGGAAATCCGTTCAGCGTGAACCCGCTGTTCATCTGGAACGTCGCCGGTGTGTGGTTATTGCTCTTCGCGAACATGGAGTGGATGAAGCACAGGTCATCCACACAGCCCGCGAGATGCGGCAACAGGCTGCTCACCCAAGCGCCGCTCTGGCCATGCTGACGAAACTCATAGGGGCTCTTCATCACCCGGCCGGGCTGTCCAAAGAACCCCAGATTCTCGCCCTTGCCCTCGAGGGTCTTCCCGTCCAGCCGCTCGAGGGCCGGCTTGTAGTCGAAGCTGTCGATGTGACTGACGCCGCCGCAGCAAAAGACCTGCACCACCCTCTTGGCCTTGGGCGCAAAATGCGGCGCTCGCGCCGACCTCTGCAGGACACCGGGCTCCCCCCCCGTTCCCGCCCGCGCCTGGTCGCGGTGCAACAACCAGGCCAGCGCGACGCCCCCCAGGCCACCCGCCGTGTTCGATAGAAAATGCCGGCGCGACAGCACCGGCGCGGGTCCGTGAATCCATGGGTTCGACGGGCTTGGGTCAGCGGACATAGACGAATTCCGTGGTGTTCAAGAGGGCCCAACACACCGGCACCAACCCTCGCTCGCGCGCCACTGCCAGGGCTTGCGCCGCTTCCTTCACATTCGGCGGACGCCCAAGCGCCCGCCGATACGCGACATTGATCGCTTCCGGAATCTCTCCCGATGCCTCGTCCAGGGCGCGCTCTGCCAGCAGCGCCGCGTGCCGCTGGACAAACGGGTGATTCATCAGGCTCAACGCCTGCAATGGCGTGGTCGTCACCCCCCGCCGTGGCGTCTTCACCGCCGGATCCGGACAATCGAACGCATCCAATAGGGGCTCTTTCCCGGAATTCACGTTCATCCGGTAGACGCTTCGACGATCGAATTCCGCGCCCACCTTGTCGACGGGCTGATACGCGTTGGCGGGAAATCTTAGAATTTCGAACGGACGAAAACTGGGGCCGCCGGCGGTTCGATTCAACTGACCGCTCACGGCCAACACGGCGTCGCGAACCGCCTCGGCTTCCAGTCGGCGCGGCGGAAACCGCCACCAAAGTGTGTTCTCTGCATCCATCGCCATGGCCTTCGCAAATGCGCTCGCGGTCGCAGCCGTGTCCGGTCCCGCACCGGGAGGATTCGAGGCTTGGCGATACGTCGCTGAAAGCACGATCCATCGGTGCATCGACTTGATACTCCAACCTGAATTCACGAAGGCGCTCGCCAGCCAGTCGAGCAGCTCGGGATGGGTGGGGCGCGAACCACTCCGGCCGAAATCGTTCGGCGTTGCGACCAAACCCTGGCCGAAATGAAACTGCCAGAGACGGTTCATCATCACCCGCGCCGGCAGCGGATTCCGCGGATCCGTCAACCACTCAGCAAATCGCAGGCGTCGTTGAGCCTCGGGCGCCTCGGGACCGAGTCCGAACTCGAAGGCCAATCCTTGGATCGCCGGAAGTGCCGCCGGAGTCACCACGTCGCCCGGTGTCCGCACATCTCCGCGGCGAAGCTGCCGCGTCGGCGCGGGTTGAAAACGCGTTCCGGCATAACTCACCGGGACTGGTTCCTCCGCCGCGAGCCCCTCCCTGGCCCGTCGCGCCCTTTCCAACGCCGCCTCGCGTTCCGCGCGCTGGCTCGCGCTCAATTCGGCCAATGCCTCCTCCAACGGGACCCTGAGGTCACCGCCGCGAAAGGACGCCGCTACCTCTTCGGCGCTCAAAGCGCGATCATACAACGCCGCGTGTCGGATGGCGCCCGTCAAATAAGGATTCCCACCGCCGGTGTGCCGTTTGCCCAGCAGTATTCTCGATTTCCCAGCCGGGAATGTCCGCAGGCGTCCATCGGGGGTGTAGGGCCGGCCATAGGGCGCGCCATTTCGAAAGACGGCGATGGAGTGGTCGGCGCGATAGACCGCCGCCACATGAATCCAGGTCCCCGCGCCCGAGTCCTCCGCGTCCGCCCCCAGATCGCGGGTCCGCTCGAAGCCATTGCTTCCGGCCGTCCAACGCCGGGGCTCCCGCTCGCCGAAGACCACGGCATCAAAGACCGAACCATCGGTTGATTCGATCGAAATCGCCGCCCCGCCACGTTGATCCAATCCCTGCAAATCGACCCATGCTTCCAACGTCTTCTCGCGGATCTCCTGGTCCAAAGGATCCGACTCAAAAAACGCACCCGAACCGGCCAAACGCAGACCCATGTCCGTCGCCTGGGCACCTCCGTGGAGGCGGCCGCCCATGGGAGTCGTGTCAGACTTTCCGAAATTCCACGACCGATACGGCGCGGGCCCGGGAACGACTGCGGCCTGAGGTTGGCGCCGTGCGGCTGCGCGGAACCTACCCTCGTGTTCCAACCGGTCCACCACCCCCTTCGCTTCCCCCGACATACGTTGCCATTCCGCCAAACGATCCTCGCGGGCCTTCGATTCCGCAGGGGTTGCCAGGGGGCGTTCCCCGTGTTTCACGCCATCAAAGACCGCCTTGATCCGGTAGTAGTCGGCCAGAGAAATGGGATCGAACTTGTGGGAATGACACCGCGCGCAATTGAGGGTGAGCCCGAGGAAGGTCTGACCGACCACGCTAACCAGGTCTTCCATCTCCTCCTCGCGAGTGATGGCGCGCTGGGTCATGTTGGCCTGGTTATTGCCCGCCTCATCGTACGGCCCACATACCAGGAGGCTGGCGCCTATGATGCCATCCCTTGTTATCGGCTCCAGTACATCTCCCGCGATTTGCTCCCGAATGAAGAGGTCGTAGGGCTTGTCCTCGTTGAAGCTGCGAATGACGTAGTCCCGATAGTGCCAGGCGTTGTCCCGGAGCCGATCGTACTCGAACCCCTGGCTCTCGGTGTACCGCACCACGTCGAGCCAATGACGCCCCCATCGTTCCCCGTAAGCCGGCGACGCCAGCAATCGCTCGACCCATCGCTCATACGCGGCAGGCGAAGGGTCGCGCACGAAGGACGCCACTTCCTCTGGAGTCGGCGGCAGACCGGTCAGATCGAAACTCAAGCGCCGAAGGAGGGTCGCGCGATCGGCTTCCGGCGCCAGGGTGAGGCCCTTTTCGGTCAAACGCTGCAACACGAAGGCGTCAATCGGTGAGTGATTCACCGAGGCACCGGCAGACTGCGATCCCGACCGCCCGCCTGCCTGATCCGGCACTTGGGGATATCGAACCGGTTGAAAAGCCCAGTGATCCGCGGATGAGGACGGATTCAAGGATCCCCCTTCAACACCGGTCGCCGCCGGAGCGGCGGCTTTCAGTGCGACCAACAATCCCAGCATCCAGGCTATGTGCTTCATTGGGAATCGGACCCGCATAGTGCGCCGTGCCGAGTGAGAAAGGTCAAGGCGGAGCGCTGCCAGGCACGGCTCAGGCCATGATTCCCCGAACCACCTCGCCCGCCACATCGGTCAGTCGGTAGTCCCGTCCCGTGTGCCGAAAGGTCAGCCGTTCGTGGTCGAATCCAAGCAAATGCAGAATTGTCGCATGAAAGTCGTGCACATGAACGGGATTGCGTGCGACCCGGATGCCGTGCTCGTCCGATTCTCCATACACGGTCCCTGCCCGCACTCCCGCCCCAGCCAGCCACGACGAAAACGCCCAATGATGATGTTCCCGACCTTTGGCGTCCGCGGCGGCATTGAACGGGGTGCGCCCAAACTCCGTGGTCCACACCACCAGCGTGTCCTCCAACATGCCCCGCGCCTTCAGGTCCCGCAGGAGGCCCGCAATCGCGAGGTCGACATTCTTTGCCAAAGGCGCGTGGGTGAGCATGTCACCGTGCGCGTCCCAGTTGTCCGAGGATCCCACGTCGATGAGTTCCACGAATCGAACCCCGCGTTCCGCCAAACGCCGCGCCATCAGGCACTGCCAGGCGAACCCCTGAGTGCTGCCCCGCTCCAATCCGTAGAGCGCGAGCGTCGCATCACTTTCCCCGGACAGGTCGAAGATCTCCGGCATCTCCATTTGCATGCCGAATGCCGTCTCGAACGATCGCAGTCGTGCGCGGAGCAGCGGATCCTCGGCGCGAGTCAGCAAATGGCGCCGGTTCATCCGGCCAATGGCATCCAGTTCCAGCGCCTGCAACTCCGTGGTGGCCACGCGTCGACGCAGATTCGCCACCGGCTCAGTACCCGGGACGACCAGCGTTCCCTGATGTTCGCCGGGAAGGAAATCACCCGACCACACCTGGCTTCCGGCGTAGGGCGTCTTGGGGGCGATCACCACGAATGAAGGCAAATTGCGATTCTCGGTCCCCAGTCCGTAACTCACCCACGATCCGATGCTCGGCCGGGCGAACGTGAACGAACCGGTGTGGATTCCCAGCGTCGCCTCGTAATGGTTGGTGTGGTCCGAGGTCATGGACCGAATCACGCACAGGTCATCCACGCATTCGGCCATGCGCGGAAACAAAGAACTGACTTCGGTTCCACACTGGCCATGGCGGCTGAATTCCCACTGAGGCCGCTTGGCGAACATCTTGAAGGCGCCCTTCCTGCCCTGGAATTCATCGACCTCCACCGTCTTTCCCGCATCGGCAAACAACCGCGGCTTGGGATCCCATGAATCGACGTGCGAGACGCCTCCGCTCATGTAGAGGAAAATGACGCGCTTCGCCCTGGCCGAAAAATGCGGCGCGCGCGGGGCCAGCGGATCGGTACCCACGCCTGCCTGATCCTCCGCCAAAAGCCGCGAGACGATGCCCGGAAAGAGCATTGAACCACCCACCAGCGACCGAAGAAAGCCGCGGCGTGCCGGATCGAATGCTCGGTGGGAATTCATGGGGTCGAGTGGGTATCAGTCGACGGTGAGGAATTCGTTGCCGGCAAACAAGACCCGCGCCAAGGCGGCATACGACGCGTCCTCCGCCTCGGCGGACTCCATTTGGGAACGCGACCAGGCCTCACGGTAATGGGTGAGAAAGCGCTCCGCCTCCTGCCACTCTTCCGCCTCGGGAGGTCGAGCCAATGTGTATCGGAACGCCGCATCAATGCGATTGATTGGGTTCGGTGCCGACGCTCGAACCCGACTCGCAAAGAGCGCTGACATCTCATGCACAAATGGATCATTGAGAAAGAAGAGTGCCTGTGTCGGGACCGTCGTCGTGCGGCGCTCCGCGGTGCTCGCATTCGGATCCGCGCCGTCGAACAACGCCAGAAACGGGTGCCGCTTCAATCGTTGGGTCATCAGATAGACGCTCCGCCGCCGATGATCATAGGTCGCGCTAAACGGGCCATGCTGGGTGTACCCCCAGCTGGTAGGAGCCGGGAACGGATGGCCGCCTGCCCGGCCCGCATCCAAGCCCCCGCTGACAGCAAGGATGGAATCCCGAATCTCCTCCGCTCGGAGTCGCCGCCGCGGAAAGGGGGAGAACAGTTCCGAACCGACGACCGCGGTCTCAGGCGGTCTGGCGACCGTGCCTTCAGACGGCACGATGGGACAATCACCGGCCGGCGACATTGACTCACCGGCATTGCTGCCGGCGATCTCCTGACTGCGCTGCCGGTAGACCGCGCTCAAAAGGATCAGCCGATGCATCGACTTAACGGACCATCCGCCTCGAACGAATGTCGTGGCCAGATGATCGAGCAGTTCGGGATGCGACGGCAGCTGCCCCCTCGTGCCGAAATCGTTGGGAGTGGTCACCAAACCTCGACCGAAGTGGTAAAGCCAAATGCGATTCACCATCACTCGTGCCGTCAGCGGGTTGCTGGAACGCGTCAGCCATTCGGCCAGCTCACGCCGTCCGCTGCCCGAATCCCCATCGGAGAGGCGATCCCCGCCCAGCACCTCGAGAAATCCACGGGGAACTTCGTCGGTCGGCCGATCCGGATCGCCGCGCCATTGCAGGCGCGCATCGCGAGGGGTCCCCTCGCTCACTGCATAGGCCATGGCAAAGGGCCCCTCCGCCAACAGGGACTCCATCCGTCGACGGATTTCGCCAGGATCCACGTCTCCATCGGCATGCGATGCGAACGCGGTCGGCGAAGTTGATACCGGCGCCAACGGCGCCGCTTGCACACCCAGATTATCGACCAGTATCGGCGGCAATTCGTCGCCCACCGATGCCATTGAGTCCAGCCCCACCATCAGCCGTTGTCGCGACACCTCGGCGGCAATTTCGAACTCGCCGATCGCCGTGACCGCGCCCGGGTTACCCGCCGAACCGGTCAGCCGGTGCCTCTCGAGATCAAGTGCCAGCTGTAGATTATGCCACCGATCCGGATCCACTTTCCGCACGGTCTCCATCCTCCCTCCCGCCTGCAAAAGAATCTCACTCGGCGTGATCCGTACTTCGAACAGCGGACGACCCGATCCGCTCCCCAGCCAAAATCGGTGTCCCCCCCGGGCCGCAGTCGTGCCATGGGTCGGAATGCGGAAGTCGAGGTTGACGTAAAGCACCCCGGAGAACCGACCGTTGCGATCCGGGTACAAGGCCTGGTGGAGGCGATAGGCGTTGGTCGTGGACGCCACGCTGGCTCCCACCTTGCCAAACGCGTAGAGGTTCTTGAACGGACTTTGGGCCTCGGACGTGACGGCAATCGGACCGTCATACACCCACGGAGGCACCAGGACCCCCTTGCTGCCCCCCGCCGCCGGCGCCTGCATTTCGAAGTCCCCATCCAAATCATCCAACGACCGCAACACCCCGCTGGGCCCGGGCTTCTTTGCCTTGTCCAGCATCGCTGCCATTCCAGCCACCTCCGACTCATAGGACCGCCAACGGGTTCGCGCCTCGTCCGGCGGCACGAGCGGAACCAGGGCGCGGTACTTCTGTTTCTGCTCGGAGCCTGGGAACGCATAACGCGTGCTCTCGAAGATGCCGTAGAGCGCGTAGTAGTCGCGCATCGACACCGGATCATACTTGTGGGCGTGACAACGGGCGCATCCCAGGGTCAACCCCAGTATGCTCTGACCCAGGGTATCGATCGTGTCCTGGATGGTAAGGTGATGGTAGTTCTCCGAATCGAACCCGAACCGGCGTGAAATCGCGAGATAACCGGTCGCCGTCACCTTCTCGGCGTAATCCGACGCCGGTTCCTGGCGCGCCAGGATGTCTCCGGCGACCTGTTCACGCAGGAACACATCATAGGGTTTGTCGGCGTTGAACGAAGCGATCACATAATCCCGATAGCGCCACGCCACCGGCACCGGGTAGTCCGCCGTTTCCCCCGCCGTGTCGGCATAGCGCACCACATCCAACCAATGACGCCCCCAATGCTCGCCGTACCGAGGTGAATCGAGCAGCCGATCGACCACCTTCGCCCAGGCGTCTGGGCCGTTGTCGGCAGCAAACGCCTCGACTTCCTGAGTGGTCGGCGGTAGCCCGGTCAGATCAAACGAAGCTCGCCGGATCAAGGTGCGGCGGTCGGCCTCGGATGCAGGCGCCCGGTTCGCCGCCTCCAAGCGCGCCAGGATGAACCGGTCCACACTCGTCTGGCACCAATCCAGGCGTTTGACCTTGGGCAATGGCGGATCCTGAACGGGCTGGAAGGCCCAATGTCGATTCGACTCCGCGTCAGCAGCGACGAGACGGACCCCCAGAAGCGTGAGGGTGGCGATGATCGTTGAGCGGGTCATCCGAGCTTTTCGCGTTTATCCTGCCAGGGGCTTCGGTATTTAGGAAGTCGCGATGCGCATTCCCCTTCTGCCCGGCTTCCTGGCTCTCCTGGTTCCTTCGGCCGCCGCCGCGGATCTCGCCTGGACCCTCCAAACTCGTGACCCAGCCACTGGCCAGATCCGCGAGACGAGGGAATCCATCGATCCCAAAAGGGTCGGCGTGGTCGTCGTCGATGTCTGGAACTTCCATTGGTGCAAAACCGCCACCATGCGGGTGGATGCGATCGTGCCCCGCATGAACCGCGCACTGGAGGTCCTGCGGGAGCTGGGCATGACCGTGATGCTCTGCCCCAGCGACGTGGTGGACAACTACGTCGGACTTCCGCAGCGCGAAGCGATCTTTGCGCTGCCCCCGGTCTCCGTTCCCAAGGTCATGGAAGTCACCTGCCCCCCCGTTCCGGACGCCGGTGGTTGCGCCTGCGGACGCGAACGTTGCGCGGTCAACTACGGTTGGGATGGCATGCATCCTTCCTTGCGCATCGGCGGCGCGGATCTGATGCCGGACACCCAGGCGGAAGTCTACGCCATCTGTCAGCAGCGTGGATTAACCCATCTCCTTTACCTCGGCTTCCATACCCAGGTCTGCCTGCTTGGAAAACCCATGGGCCTCAAAGCCATGAAGTCCGCCGGGCTTCAGTGCATCCTCGCGCGCGACATGACCGATGCCCATCCCGGCTACCAACCCGAACGCGGATTCACGCCGGATCTCAACACCCAGCAGGTCGTGGAACACTTCGAAAAGCACCTCGCCCCCACTCTTCATCTCGAATTCGAGCTGACCCGGATCGGTCGATGGGATGCCTCCACGCCGATCGACCCGGTGCGCATCGCCCCATGGGGCACGCCCTCGCGTCCGCACCTCTTTGAACAACCCATCACGGTCACCCTCGCAACACCGCTTCAACCCGATGCCCAGATCCGATACACCCTCGACGGTTCCCCGCCCGGACCCGATGCCACGCTCTATCGCGAGCCGATCCTCCTCCACGACACCTCGCGACTTCGCGCCGCGGCATTCCGGGACGGCCGAAAGGTCAGCACGGAATCGGAGGGAGCCTTTGCTCGACTCGGCAGCCTGCCGCCGGTCCCCGACGTCTATCTCGGCGACCTTGAACCTGTTCGGAATGTCGGCTTCGGCCACACCTACGGCGGCGTGGTGCGGTATTCCGGCCTGACCCGCGCCCCGCAGAAGGACCGATCCAATCTCGGCCAGGAATTGCGTATCAACCGTGGCACTTATCCCAAAGGTCTTGGCGTGCACGCACCCTGTGCCTTGATGTACGCCCTAAGGCCCGAGTTTCGCCGCTTTGTCGCTCTCGCCGGCGCCGACGAAAACCTGGTGTCGATCAGCAACGGTTCCAACCTCGCCCGCTATCCGAGCGTGATTTTCAAGGTGTACATCGACGGGAAGGAAGCCGCCTCCAGCCCGGTGATGCGGGTCCTCTCACCGGCCTGGCGCTTCGACGTCGCGATTCCTCCTGGATCCAAGATCATCAGCCTCGCGGTCACCGACGCCGGGGATGGTTCGCGTGAAGATTTCGCGGATTGGGCCAACGCCGGGTTCGTGGTGCAAAAGTAGCCGAACCTAAAACCCACAGTGCCCCTATTCCTCATGAACTCCAGGACTCCATCGACCAAGACAAACACCGCAGGCATCGCCATGCTGCTGACGGCTTGTTGCGTCGCCCTTCTCTCCGCCTCTTCAACCGCGGCCGCCACCCACCGCTTCGTCCAGGACCGCTTCGGCATTGGCTTCTGGGTGGCTCCACAGACCAATGTTGACGTGGAGGGGCGCTACGCCGAAATCGCCGAGGCCAATTTCACCTTTGTCATCGGACTATGCGGCGGGCCGTCTCCCATGCCTGCCCAAGAACAACTCCGTCTCTGCGAAAAGTACGACCTGAAAGCCCTCGTCACCCTGAGCGGCCCGCCGTCCCACGACCTACCTGACGGCCCGGCGGTGTGGGGCTACGGGGTCACCGACGAACCCAACGCCAGCCAGTTCCCTGAATTGCGCAAAACGGTCGACCGCCTGCGCGAGCTTCGCCCCGGAAAACTCGCCTACATCAACCTGTTTCCCAACTACGCCACAGCAACCCAACTCGGCACGCCGACCTACGACGAACACGTGCGCCGGTTCATCGACCAGGTCCAACCCGATGTCCTGAGCATGGACCATTACCCGCGGTTCGGTCCGGAAGTGGATGGCCGCGACAACTACTGTCGCAACCTGGAAGTCATGAGGCGCGACTCCCTGGCGGCGGACATTCCGTTCTGGAATTTCTTCAACACCATGCCTTACGGCCCTCATACGGACCCGACCGAGGCGCAGCTCCGCTGGCAGATCTACACCTCGCTCGCCTACGGCGCCAAAGGCGTCATGTACTTCTGTTACTGGACCCCGCGCGGCGACGAGTTTCCCAAAGGCGGTGCCATTCTCACCGCGGACGGTCGCCGAACCCGTCACTACGACGAAGCCAAACGCATCAATGCCGGCCTCAGGAATCTTGGGCCAACTTTGATGCGACTCACCAGTGAAGCCGTCATCCGCATCAAACCCAGGAATCCTCCCAGCGACCTGCCCGCCATCAGCCCCTTGCGATCCATCAGCGATGGCGATTATCTGCTGGGCGTCTATCGACACCAGGACGGACGTCGTGCGCTGCTCCTGAACAATTACCATTTTGCCTACAGCGCCTGGCCGACGGTGGAATTCAATCTCCCCACCGACAAGGTCCACGAAGTGAATCGGCGGACCGGCAAAGAGGAGCCCGTGGTCGACGACAGTCCGGACATGCCCGGCCTGCAACTCTCCCTCGACGCCGGCGAAGGCCGGCTCTTTGTGCTGCCCGCGCCATGAGGCGCCCGCAGATCAGCGATTCATATTCGGTCGGACGGTGCCGCTTCTTCCCATGAACTGCCTACCCAGCACACCTCCTCGCAGCGCAAGGAGGGCCACTGGTCGATCCGCCGGTCGCATATCTCACCCGCGGCTACGCCATCGCCTCGATCAACTATCGCCTTAGCCAGCACGCCGTTTTCCCCGCACAGATCGAAGACTGCAAAGCCGCCAAGACCCCGAGGTGCCGGCTCTTACCCGGGAGTTTCTCGCGCGGCAGCTCCGATTGGAGTGGCGATCGGGGTAGGGACGCCGGTTGCCCGGCGCCCCCCCCACAGATCCCGGCGAGCGGTATTCCCGCACCGGGCTCTTCACGATGATTCGCTCACGCACGGCTTGGCACGTAGGACGACCCGAACAGATTCACTGCCTCG
>JAEUHG010000165.1 GCA_016795425.1 Verrucomicrobiales bacterium | reverse complement strand
GCAACCTCTGCACGGACAAAGGACAGATCCAAAATCGAATCCAAACGTCTCAACGGATGGTCCGCACGAACTCGCCGATCCAAATCAACCTCGTAGGAGAACAGTTCCTTCTGCGGCAGGTGTATTCCCATCATGGCGACGGAAAATAGACCTCACCAACTCACTTCATGTTCATTCATTTGGGCAACACGCCCCAGAGATGTGACCCCTTTGACGCTCGCCTTCGGCGATATCCCGCGCCACCTAGGATAGGGTGGCGGTGGAACCATTTCGTCCCTACCGGGATCCCAGTTCCCGATGTCATCCACATGGGAGCGGAATAGTAATGACCTAAAGAGTCTCTACCGAAGCCGATCCGCTAAATTCCGCTCAACTGCTCCGTCGGAATCACCCTTTGGGCAACACGCCCTCAATGTTTGACCCCAAGGCAAGGGATCGGCCCCTTCCGGGCACTCCGTCGGAGTGCCAGCGGTAAATGGGGCCGAATGTTCCTGGGTACTACCCCGGGTTGGTTGGCCGGCACACCGTTGGCGTGCCGAAGGAGAATTGAAATCCCAACGGCCTCGCCCAAACCCCCTTCCCGCGGGGAGAGGGAAGGTATCATCGCGCCACGACTTCGGCGCGGACGGCGGCGGGTTCGTAGCGGATCTCGAGCTTTTTGGTGGGGCCGAGATCGGGCAGTTCCAATCTGGCGAAGGCGCCCGACCGGGTGTCGGTGTTGTGGGTCAACAGCACGAAGGTCTGGCCAATGGCGGGATCGAAACCTTCGGTTTTCTGAATGCGGAGCGTTCCGTCGATTTGATGGGGCTTGCTCCCGACGAGGGAGAGTGCCGGATTTCCGTTGGGGGAAAGGAGGATGGTCAGAAAGCCGGTGGTGGTTTGTTGGAAGCCACCGGCGGCGTTGATGGTGATGCCGGAAGTGCCGTCCAGGCGGATTTCTCCGCCGTTAACGACCGCGTAGCCGACGTTGTTGGAAGTGCCGATGGTGCGCAGGATGCCGTCGCCGCGGAGGACGCCGGCGGCGAGAGTCATGGGGCCGGCTTCGTTGTAGGTCAGGGTGGTACTGTTGAGGACCAGTTCGCTGCCGATCTGCGGCTCCAACCGTCCTTGGGACTCCGAAGTCAGGGATTTGCGGCCATCAAATTCGATCGGCGCCTGGGCCCACACGGCGCGGCCGTAGTTTCGGAATGGCACCTTGAGGGTGATGGGCCGTGTCTTGGTCTGTTCGAAAACGCCGCGGTTCTCGAAGAATCCCTGACCCCATCGACCGGAGACGCGGCGGAGTTCCATCGCACTGGCGGCGGGGGATGCCGAGGACCAAAGCCAGGTGCCGGTATTGCGAATGACAGCGTCCTCGAAGGAGAGCCCGCCGGCCTGGGCGCCGTTGGTGGTGATGGTGTTCCCTTGGAATTCGATGATGCCGCGTCCCTGGGCGGTGAATCCGTAATCGATGGTGGCGTCGGAAGTTATGGTGACACGCGTCGCCGAGCTGATGGCGCCGAAGTCACCGATGTTCAGGGAGCGGATGGATCCGTCGCTGGTGAAGCGAAGGGTGCCGCTGGAAAGGAAGGCGCTGGAAAGTTGGGACGGTGCCGTCATCTCCAGCGTGGCGCCGTGTTGGACTTCGAGCGAGGGACCGGCGTAGGTGAACGCGCGGTGAAGGGTGACGGTGCCGCCGTCGACGCTCATTGTGCCCGTGCAATTGAGCTCACCCTGAAGGTCGGCGTCGGCGGCGCGGACAACCTGCCGGGAGATGGGATTGTAGAGACCGAAGATAATGTCTCCTGACGCGTTGATGCGGGAGGTGGGGCCGGCGCGGAGGCGCTGGGCGAAGACGAATCGGGTGTTGGGTGCGGTATCGAGGGTGCCCTGGTTTTCCAAGTTCACGATCGACCACATGCCTTGGGTGACTTCGATGAGTCCGTCGTTTCGCAGTCGGGCGGATTGGAGAGACAGCGGAAAATTGAAGTTGGTGGTGCCGACCCCGCGGAAGGTGCCGCGGTTGATGATGCTCCCGGTTCCTGCGGTGGTATTGGCGTCAGAGAATGTGTTGGTGACGAGCATCAGACTCCCTGGATGGTTGATGAAGGCGCCGTCGGCGTTGCCGAACTTCAAGTTGCCTGCGAGATAACCGCCGCCGTAGGCATTCAAGACGTGGCTGCTGAGGGTGGCGCCCTGGGTCAGCATCAGCGGACCGCGCGCGTGCGTGACGCCTCCCAGAAAGCGCGCGTCAAAGAATTCGAGCTCGCGTTCGCAAACGATTGGTTCATTGACCGAGATCTGCGAGCCGGTGAAGGCGACGGCGGAGATCGCGTGAAATGACCGAATGGCGTAGCCCGGGAACTGAATTGTCACGCTTTGGCTGGGAAAGTTGACGATGCCGACGTCGCCCGGCACCAGGCCCGGGTTGAATTTCCAGACGGCGATCTGGTTGTTGCCGACGTTGGAGACTTCGTTCGGGGTGTTGCGGTATTTGAAGAGCACGGTCCGGGTCTGGAGTCCGGCGCCTGAAATCTCGAGGCGGTAGCTGCCCGAACCGAGCGGTGTTGGTGGCCGGAGAGTGAACAATCTTCCGTCGGCGCTTGGGCTCACTTGCACGGGATTCAGATCCCGCTGGGGACCGAAGTTTGATGCGTCCTCGCTGAACCTCCATTGGATCGTGTCTTGTGCCGCCGCGCAGAGGGGGAGGTCCAGGCCGATCACGAACGAGGTGAGCGGCACGCCGAAGGCGAATTGGTCGGCTGGGGGAAAGGCGACCACTTTAGCCAGTGGTGTGGCCTGGAAATTCCATGTGATGGCGGAGGCGCGCCGGTTGCCCGCGGCGTCCCCAATGCCGGGAGCGAGGATGGCCTGGTAAGGGCCGGTTCCCAGGGCGCCATTGATGGTAAAGGTGATCCGGCGATCCGCGGTGTCATAGGTAACGGCACCAGCGAGGGGTTCGTCATCAGCAGTTCCCAAGGCCTGGTCGGCGCCGGCCCGAACGACCTTGAGAGTGTCGGCCGTGATGGGCGTGGTCACCGGTTCGTCGAACTGGACCGAAACCTCCGGGCTGCAGATCGGCAAATAGACGGAGTGTTGGGAGGGGACCAGATGGGTGATGCGCGGGACCTGGGCGTCGTCCACCAAGTTGACGGTGACGATCGGGCTGACGCCGACGTGCCCGGCCAGATCGGTGGCGCGCGCGCGCAACGTGAGGCTCGTTCGGCCGCTGTCGCGTTTCGGCAAAGTGATCCGGAACCGGAGGGCGGCGGTGCCGCTGGCGGACACCTCCTGGCCGTCAACCTCTAACGCCACCCGGCGCACGCCGACATCGTCGGTGGCATTCACGGCAACGATCACGGTTCCGCCGAACTGCGCCTGGCCCGTCGCATTGGGGGTATCGAGACGGACTTGGACGGTCGGCGCGTTGGTGCCGCGGTCGGGCTGGAGGAAGTTGATCAGGGAGACTCCCGCGTCGGCGTCCGCCACCACGATCAAACCGCCTTCGACGACGGTTTGCTGAGGGACACCCGGCGTGCGGTAGGCCGTGAGTAGTTTCGGCGGCGAAGAGATATTGGATGGATCATAGAGTGAAACTGTCTCGGAACCCAGGGCCCCGGTGGTGGTCACCACCGAGACCAGCTTCGACCCAGTAGCGGCGAGGTCCATGAACTGTGGCGACCGAGTGCGCGTGGGGGTCACTTCGGTGAGCGCGCTCAGGTTCGAGACGTCAAAGGACCGCATGCCAGTCAAGGGACCGCGAGTCAGGCCAACGTGAACCAGGTCTCCGATGGCGAGTAGTTTCCTGCCAGGGGTGATGGATTGCCCGACGTCGATCGCCCTGATACTGGAAACGAATTGCCAGGCGTCGTCGACCTTGGTGAAGGCCAGGAGGTCCAGGGTGGACAATCCGAACAAGCGATTGCCGTCGATGAGGACATCCTGAAGGTTAATTCCGAATTCGGTGAAACTCTGACGGATGGAACCCGTGCGCGCGTCCAGTATGACGAAGGCCTTGGCGGTGGCGACGGCGAGTTCGTCGCCGTAAAAGGAGAGCGCGTTGACTTCAGCATCCAGGTCAACAGTCGTGCGGAGTTTGGGCTGCAACGGATTGCTGACGTCGACCAGCTTGACGCTGGATGGGGTGGCCAACGCGGCGGTGGTGCTATTGCCGGCGATGGCGGTGGCCGGAGCGCCAAGAGGGAGATTGGCAACCAGAGTCGGGGCATTGGCGCCGTTCAATCGCAGCACCGAGAGGCCGGCCGCGTCGTCCGCGATGAATGCGAAGCCGTCCTGGGTGTAGACGCCGAGCGCCGAGCCCGGGGTGCCGGTGGTGGCGATCACGCCGGTGAGGGCCGGGGTGCCGTCATTTGGATTGGTGCCGTTCTGAAGTTCCGCCGCGTCCTTGATCCCGTCGCCGTCGGTGTCGGCCGAGTTCGGGTTGGTCCCGACGATCAACTCGGAAACGTCGGGGAGGCCATCGCCGTCGGAGTCGGTCGTCGTTTCGGGAAGATCCGTGAGCGGTGCCGAGGGAATGTAGATTTCGGTGCTGGCGGTTTGGGAGGCAAAGAAATCCGCAGGCGGCGCGGAGGGAGCCCCGGTTTCGGTTTTGTCGGTGAAGAAAGCCGCGCCGATGCGAAGGGTCACCGGGTCCAGGTAGGCGACGGTGAAGTAGCCATTGGGAGCGATAATCAGGTTTTCGAATTGGCAGTTCTGGTTGAGACGCCCGCGTTGGACGAAGCCCGTGCGATGATCCTTGAGGTAATAGTAGTGGGCACGGCGGGGGAAAGCTTCGCCACCCACTCCCGGGGCGAGGGCCCGGGACAAGCGGACCAGGCCATGGGAGAGACCATCGAGACGATTTTTCCAGCCGCGCGTTTTGAGCAGGGTGACGGCATCTTCCACACGCTTTTGGGCGGCGAGAACGTCGGGAGGAAGTGGGTTGCCTTCGAGCGCGTCGAACCGGTCGATCATGGCGGTCCATTCGGTGACGGAGAAGACCGAGGGCCGCGGGAGATTCACCAGGGTGGTGCGCTCGGCGGCGCTCAGGTGAATGCCGTTGGGCGACGCCGCTTGAGTGGCATTGCCGTAGGCATCGTAGAACGCATGCATCAAATCGAGTTCCTCGAAGCTGATCTCGGTGATGCGCGGGGTGCCGGCGAAGCGCACCATGAGGTCCACCTGGGCCTCCCAGAAGAACTTCTGCTCGGCCAGGCGATCGGTCACCGGCGTCCCCGCGTCCACCGCCGATGGCCGGGGCAGTCCATGAAGGGCGGGCGCGGTGCACGGATTGATGAACCCTTCGCAGGGCACGACATAGGTTTTGACGTCGGGCTCGGGAAAGCGACAGGCGTCGATGCAATCCTTCTGGGCCTGGGTCAGGATGTCATCCGGCCTTGCCCGGCATTTCTCGGGGCCGCCGATGCAGGTGAGGCCGGCTTCGATGGGGGATTGATCGGTTTTCGCGTCACCGAACAGGCGGTCAACGGTGTCGCCCAGGCAGGAGAGGGCGCAGAGGGCGTAGTTGCGGCCTTCTTTGGGGGTCGTGCAGGTGATTTCCTGGACGCACTCGCAGTCGTCACCCCGGCACTCGTCATCATCGTCGGGCGGGTTGTTGCTGTCGTCGGGCGGATTGCCCTTCTTGCGGTAGTAATGCTGAGGTCCATGTCCGCGCTTTCCTCTCTGTACTCCGTGCCAACCGGGTTGTCGCATGCCCACGCCCGGGTCGGTTTCCGCGAACCTGCCGTCGGCCGTGATGGTCATGGTGCCTTGGGGTTCCCAGCGGCCGGTGTCGTGATTGAAACTCCACAGCAGCGTTTTCGAACCCGGTGTGGCGGTGATGCCCGTCACGGGATCGGGGAGGTTGGGGAACCGGACCGGGATCGGGCCATCGAAGTTCTGGGGGCCGTCGGTCTGGACGGTGATGACGATGGGGAACTCGAGACCGGGAGGCAGCGGTTCGGGCAGGCGATCGGGGGGCACCGGGGCCATGCCGATCTTGCCCCCGCGAACGCCGCTATCGGCGAACAGCGCGTTGGCCGGCACGCGGATCTCCACGCCGGCAAGGGCGGGGTTGGACGCGAGGATCGAGGGGGCAAAGGTGACGCGCGTTTCGGCGGTGGCGCTGACCGGTTGCAGGGCTTCGGCATCAATCAGGGGCAGGAAGATTTCGCCGGTGCCGGAGGCGAGGTTGTTGGTCTTGCCGGGGATCGTCTCCCAGGCCTTGCCGACGAACGGATAATAGGCGCCGCCGGGCCATCGCGATCCGATCGCGGTTCGGCCGTCGACATGAACGAAGAAACGCCCGGCGGGCGCGGGTGACAACGTGAAGGAGCCGGTGCGGTCGGTGACGGTCCGCTGCGATTCTTCGGCGCCATCGACGGTGATGGTGACGTTTTCCAGCGGGCGATTGGAGCCGTCGGGGTTGGGGACCGAGGCGTACACCTTGCCGATGACGGCGGTGTTGGTCGCGGCCAGGAGCGGCATGGTTTCGAAACTGAGTGAGAAGATGCCGCCCTCGGTGCCGTCGGCGTCTCCATCAATGGCTTTGTGGGTGGCGTCGCGCAGCTTGGAGCCATCGAGAAAAGCTTGGACCCGCGTGCCTCCGGGCAGGTTTTCGAGGTAGAACAGGGTGATTGACTGCCGGTCGGAAGCCAGTTCCGCGCGGGTCAGAAGCCGTCGACCACGGGCCTCGGCGGAGACTTCGTCGCTGGCCAGGATCAGGTCGGAGGCCAAGGGGGTGGAGAATCGGAACACCGATTCGCGCGTCACGGAAACACCGGTCTCGCCTTCGGCGGGGGAGGTTTGGGCAACGGTGGTGAAGACGATGGTGTCACGGCGGAGGCGGAAATAGCGCGGGGTAGCGGCCGGATTGAGGTTCATCAAGAAGCGGCCGTTCGCAAGCGCGGGAGTTTCGGACACCGCCTGCCAAGCGGAGCCGGGGCCGATCGATTCAGCGGTTTCCAACACATCGGGCGGCGTGGTAACCGCCCACGACAAGACCACGGTCCCCCCGACGGGTTGCGCGATTTCCAGTCGTGACTGGGCGACACAGGTTAGCACTCGGAAGGCCAAGAGACCGAGGATCAAAAGTCGAAGGCGCCGGGTGCCCGTGATTGTGGAGCAGGCACGGACCGGGTCGGTGGGAAGAAGGTGCATTGGGATATCAGGCATGGGAATGCCTTGGCTCGAAGAGGTCGACATGACCAACGGGTTCGCCCAGGGGAACTGCTCGAAATAAAACCACCCGATTCCCGCCCGAGGAGGGGATCCACTCGAGTCCGCCCTTGGTTTTTCAAACCTTAAGCGAGACTTCTGTTCGGTAGCAATCGCGTTGAACGCGATGGGGTGAGGAGCAGGGTGCCGCTCCCGCCATTCATTCGTCGTCCCTGTCCAGGCTGACCGAACGCCTTCAGCCGGCCGGGGCGGCGGATCCGGGGGACGAATCAACCGCCGGCCATGGCGCCGACGATGAGGAACGGCTCCGAGCCTTGTATCACGGATTCCGGGACGACCGTCTCCGGTGATTCCAGGGAGTAGTCTTCCCGGCAGACATAGAAGCGAATGAAGGGGCGCCGCTTGCGGGTGCCGTGGTCGCGAATCGTGCCGCAGAGCATCGGATAGCGATGTTCGAGGGCGTCGAGAATGGCCCCGATAGTGACGGGCGGCGGCACCTCGAGGTGCACGTCGCCCTGGATCCGCGCCAGATTGCGCAGGTGATAGGGGAGTGCGACGCGAATCATGGCAGCGTCTGAACCTCGACCGACAGGACCGCCGGCAGGTCGCGCACGATAGGTTGCCAGGAATCCCCGCTGTTCGCCGACACGTAGACCTGTCCGCCGGTGGTTCCGAAATAGATCCCACAGGGATCGAGTCGATCGACGGCCATGGCATCGCGCAGGACGTTGACGTAACAATCCTGCTGGGGCAGACCCTGGGTCAGCGCTTCCCATTCGTTGCCGCCGGACTTGCTGCGGTACACCCGCAATTTGCCGTCCGGCGGGTAATGCTCTGAATCGCTCTTGATGGGGACGACGAAGATGGTCTCGGGTTCGTGAGCGTGGACGTCGATAGGAAATCCGAAATCGCTGGGGAGATTGCCGCTAACTTCGCGCCACTCATCACCCGCGTTGTCGGTCCGCATGATATCCCAATGCTTCTGCATGAAGAGCACGCCGGGGCGGGACGGGTGCATGGCGATACGGTGGACACAGTGGCCCACTTCAGCGTCGGGATCCGGAAGCTCGTAGCCGGATTTGAGGCCTCGATTGATGGGACGCCAGGATTCACCGCCATCGTCGGTGCGGAAGGCGCCGGCGGCTGAAATGGCCACGTAGAGGCGTTTTGGGTTGGAGGGATCGAGCACGATGGTGTGCAACCCCATGCCTCCTGCTCCCGGTTGCCAAAGGTGACCTTTGGTGTGGCGCAGACCGGGCAGTTCCTTCCACGACTTCCCGCCATCGACGGTCTTGAAGAGCGCGGCGTCCTCGGCGCCGGCGTAGGCGGTTTCCGGGTCGGTGAGGGACGGTTCAATGTGCCAGATCCGTTTGAATTCCCAGGGATGCTGGCTGCCGTCGTACCACTTGTGGGTGCCCACGGTGCCTTCATAGAGAAACTTGTTGCTCTCGCCCTTGGGAAATTCTCCCGGGGCGGGCAGGGCTTCGCCACCTGGGGTGTTCCAGGTCTGGCCCCCGTCATCCGAACGTTGGATGATCTGGCCGAACCAACCACTGGTTTGGGACGCGAAGATGCGGTTGGGGTCCGCTGCGGATCCCTTCATGTGGTAGATCTCCCATCCGGCGAACAACGGTCCTTGGACCTTCCAGTTCTGGCGTTGGCCGTCGGAGGTGAGGATAAAGGCACCCTTGCGGGTGCCGACGAGGACTCGGATTTGGCTCATGGGGCTGGGGCAGTGGAGGAATGCGGGTTGATGGAAATTAAGGGCAAGGGGCAGGAAATATCCAAGCGTCGAAGGGAGGTTCGGGCAAGATATGCTTTGGAACTCATGAATCGTGATTCGCAATTGGCGATTCAGCCTTTCGCGGCACGTCGCAATTCGGCGAGGTCCAGCTTCACCATTCCGTACAGCGCCTTCATGACCCGGACGGAAGCGGATGGATCCGGCAGCGACAGGAGTCGGTCCAATTCGGCGGGCACAATCTGCCAAGACACTCCGAAACGGTCCTTGAGCCATCCGCATTGAACGATGCGTCCGCCTTCGGACAGGCGGTCCCAATAGTGGTCGATCTCCGCTTGGGTCCGGCAACTCACGCTGAGGGAAATGGCGTCGTTGAAGGGATCATGGGGTCCGCCGTTGAGCGCGACGAAGGCTTGTCCGTCGAGTTCAAAATTGACGGTCATCACCGATCCTGGGGTGCGGCCGGTGAACTTGGCACCTTGTTCTTCGTAGTGGGTTTTGCTCAGTACCCGCGAATTTTCGAAGATGGACACGTAGTGGTTTGCCGCTTCTTCAGCTTGGCTTACGTACCAAAGAAAGGGAGAGATCCGTCGAAATCGACGCCGCTTCGGCAGGGTTGCTGTGCTCATGCCAAACATGACGAACGAGCGGGAGAGTTGAGGACATCGGACGGCACGAAAAGTTGGCGAGGTCCTGGCGACAGGGATTTGGGCCCAGTCCGGTGGCCTTCGTCGCGCTGCGACGAGGTGTGCAGCGTCCAGGGGTTCGTGGAAGGCGAACCACGGCTTGACCGATGGGTGGTACGGACCGCAAAAGGGGTGCCTTCTATGACATCCACGCCTGTTGGTTTGGTTGCGGCCGTGCTTTGTGTGTGGGCGACCTCGGCTGTCGCGCAATCGGCGCGCCCCGCCACCAATGCGCCACCGCGTCGTTCGAATGCGCCTTTGGTTTCGCCCGAGCTGCTGAGTGAGGGGGGAGTCACCTTCCGGTTTCGAGCCTCCAAGGCCACCGAGGTGAAGGTCGCCGGACAGTTCGGAGCGGAGACAGCCTTATCCAAGGACGACCAGGGTCTGTGGACGGCGACGATTCCCAACGTCGCCCCCGGCATCTATGAGTACCGCTTCCTGGTGGATGGCCTGAGTGTCATTGATCCGCAGAACTCGATGGTGAAGCCGCAGCGTTGGCCGGGGGTTAGCATTCTCCACGTGCCGGCAAATCCGCCGGCGCCTTGGGATCTCCAGGATATCCCGCACGGAACGATTCATGAGCACACGTATCGTTCCCAGGCGCTGGATCGATGGCGGCGGGTGGTGGTCTACACGCCACCGGGGGTGGCGAAGTTGGGTCGGTTGCCCGTGCTCTACCTATCCCATGGTTACAGCGACAACGAGGCGACCTGGGTGGTGCATGGCAAGGCGCATTGGATCCTGGATGCACTCATCGCGCAGAAGAAGGCTGTCCCGATGATCGTGGTCATGCCGGATGGCCACGCGATTCCCCCGGGGGCTTCGGGTTTTGAGGATTATGGACCGGCCAATTCCGCGGCGTTGGCGAAGGAATTGTTGATGGATGTTCTGCCGTTGGTGGAGTCCCAATACCGGGTGGCGACTCAGCCAAAATCGCGAGCCTTTGCAGGACTTTCGATGGGGGGACACCATGCCCTGACCCTGGCTTTGAATCATCATGACACGTTTCAGTGGATCGGCGCCTTCAGCTCGGCACCGCCGCCCACGAACACCGTGGCAGCGGGATTGGCCAAGGCGACCGAGGTGAACCGCCATCTCCGCTTGTTCTGGGTCGCCTGCGGAACGAAGGACTTCCTCTACCAAAGGAATGGCGAGTTTCACTCCCTTCTCACCGAGCGGGGCATCCGCCATGACTACATCGAGACGGAAGGCGACCATTCCTGGCCGGTCTGGCGCCGGTACCTGGTGGAGTTTACGCCGAAACTGTTCCGTTGAACGCGGCGTCGGAGGCGTCAATCAACGGGCTGAACGGTGTAACTGCCCGATTTAGCATCCGCCTCAAGGTTGAGCAGGCCGCGATTTTGGGCCTCGAGCAGCAGGGCATTGAACGATCGAAAGCCATAGGCACGCTCGGTGAAGCTGGGGTCGCGGCGTTTGATGGCTTCTTTGATCATGGAGGCCCAGATCCGGTCGCCCTCGCGCCGTTCCTCCACTAAGTCGTCGAGCGTCGAGGTCACTAATTCGAAGCCTGGAGTAGGGTCCGGCGGCGGCGGCGCATTCTTGTCCCGGTCGGAGGGCTTCTGTCGTTCCCGCCCCGAACTCGATGCGGCGCTGGCGGAGGAGGCGCGCGACGGTCGGCGGTTGCGCTCTGCGCCGAGCAGGTCGTCGTAATAATGGAACTCGTCGCAGTTCTTCAGGAAGAGGTCGGAGGTCGAGTTCTTAACCCCGACGCCGATGACTCGCTTGGCGTTTTCGCGAAGCTTGCTGACGAGTGGGGAGAAGTCGGAGTCACCCGAGACGATGACGAACGTGTCAACGTGGCCCTTGGTGTAACAGAGGTCCAGGGCGTCGACCACCATGCGGATATCGGCGGAATTCTTGCCGGACTGCCGGACATGCGGGATTTCGATGAGTTCGAACGCAGCCTCGTGCAGGCCGCGTTTGAACTCCTTGTAGCGTTCGAAGTCGCAATAGGCCTTCTTTACCACGATCTGGCCTTTGAGCAGCAGTCGTTCGAGGACCTTCTGAATGTCGAAGGATGGGAAGTGGGCATCCCTGGCGCCGAGAGCAATGTTCTCCAGATCAAGAAACACTGCCATGGTCGAACTGGTGGTGGGAGCGCTCATGAGCGTGATTGCGTCGCCCGAAGACTAGAGCTTGCTGCACCCGCTCGATAGCAGCAAATGGTGGGTGGCAAGGTACGGACGCGTTGCCCTTCGGGTGCGAAGAGGACGCGAGACGCCAGCACGAGTCCCCACCGACGCCACCTCACCCAGCGTCGCAGCACGAAGGGCGAGGGGACCAGTGAGAGCGTGAGAGCACCGCCAGCGGGACCTTCGCCGCTCAGCGAGCGGCCACTCGAGGGTTCAGATCGAGGCAGACGCTCTCGGTGGTGCTGCGCGCAAACACACGCCCGCCGGTGAACGTGGGAGTGCTCCAACATTTGCCGTCAAGAACATCGGCCTTGGCCTTTTCTTTGTAGGCGGCAGGCGTGGCTTCGGCGAGGACCAGTTGACCGGCGTCGCCGAGAACCAGGAGATGCCCGTCCACCCACGTCACGTTGCCCGGACCGAAACCGCGCTGCGACCACTTGATCTCGCCGGTGGCGAGTTCGACGCATTGGAGCGGGCAGTCGCCGTACTCCTTGAATCCAAAAAGACCGTACAGGTGCCCGTCGTGAACGACCGGAGTGCTCCAGTGGTTTTGGAGCGCGTTCGGCTTGCGCCACAGTTCCGTCGATTTGAAGGACGACCCCTCCTTGGCAATGCGATACGCGCCCGCACCGACCCCGTAGCCGGCGGAGCAGTAAACGATGTCGCCCGCGACGATGGGCGAGGCGGCCGTCGAAACCTTGTACGGGAAGGGTTGTCTCCAGAGAACAGCGCCGTCCTGCGGCTTGACGGCGACCAGGCCCGTTTGGGTGAAGAAGAGGACCTGGCGTTGTCCGAGAATCGTGGTTACCACGGGTGTGGCGTGGGTCATCTTGTCGTCCTGGGTCTTCCACACGGTCGTGCCGGAGCGCTTGTCGATACCCAGCAAGGCCTGGCCTTCACCGCCACACGCCACGAAGATCAAGTTGCCGTCAATGACCGGCGACGCCGCGTTCTGCCAAGCCAGTTTTGGGGCGCTGTGGTCGGTCGCGAGATCACGACGCCAGACCTGGTTGCCGGTGGCGGCTTCGAATGCCGCCAGCTGAAACCTGGCGTCGAGCGTGAAGACAAGATCCCCGTCGACCGTCGGGGTCGAACGCGGTCCGTCGCCCCCCTTGTTGTTGTCCGAACCCGAGTCGCCTCCGCCGTCATACTTCGCCGGCGCGAGCGGTTGCGCCCAGAGTTCGCGGCCGGTGGTGGCGTCCATCGCCAGGAGCAGCTCCCGTTTCACGCCGTCGATATCGCGGCTGATCAGCGTGAACGCACGGTTTTCGGCGACGGTGATCGAGCTGAAGCCGCTGGCGGTCGGGGATTTCCAAACGCGATGCGGACCCGACGCGGGCCAGGAGGTGGCCGGCAGTTTTTCTGTCGACGCACCGTTGTGGGCAGGCCCGCGATAGTTGGGCCAACTCGCGGCGGTTGCCGGGGCGAGGCCGGCGAGAAGGAGGGCGGAGGCGGCGATGACGGGGCGGACTTGGTTCATGGGTCTTGAGGCGGAAAGGTCCAGTTTCTTGACCTCGGCAAAATAGGGCGGCAACGGCAAATTTCCAGTCCGACCCCGAAATTGTGGCCGGTGGCGGTCAGGCGTCCGCTTCGGAGCGTTGTTCCGGGCTGGGCATCACCATCGATACCACCGCGGCGACGAGGAAGAGGAAACCGATCAGGAACAAGGTCTCGCGGAAGTTGCCACCGCGTGTCAGCACCCCGGAATAGACCGTGCCTGCGGCTGCGGCGATGCGTCCGACATTATAACAGAATCCGGCGCCCGTGGTCCGCAACAGGGTCGGGAAGAGTGGCGGTAGGAACATCGTGAATAGGCCGAATACCCCCGACCAAAATCCAACCGCTGGCAGCCAGAACTGCGAAAGGGACGCCGCACTGCGGTCGACGCTGAAGGCGACCCACATCGTCAGAGCGAAACCGAGAAACAGCGAAACCAGCGCGATTCGAAACCCGCACAACCGCGCCATCCAGCCGGCGAAGAAGTTCCCGGCGATCGACGCGGCGATGACCGCGGCGAAGGTGATCGACACCAGCCGGTTGATGGCGGCCGGCTCCATGGCGGCGACTTCAGGAAGGTGACGCAGGTGCTGGGGGTGCCAGAACATGAAGGCCCACCAGCCCGACAGTGAACATGCGCAAACCACGATGGTGAGCAGGGTCGTGCGGGCAATGGAACCGCGGAAGAGGTCGGTGATCGATGTCGCGTCCTGGCGTCCACTGGCCTTGGCGGCATGCCACTCCGCGGGCTCCGGTACGTGGCGCCGAATCCAGAAGACCAGGACCGCCGGGATGATCCCAACCAGGAAGACATAGCGTGGTTCTGTGCCGCTGAGCAGATACCCGGTGAGACACGCGAGGAGCACGCCAAGGTTCACGCCGGTTTGCAGTACCGCCGCGATCCAGGGACGCCATCGCTTCGGCCACGTCTCCGCCAGCAACGTCGAGCCCACCGCCCACTCGCCGCCAATGCCGAGGGCCGCAACGAAACGAAAGATCAGGAGGTGCCACCACGTCTGGGCAAAAAAGGATAGGCCCGTGAAGAGTGCATAGGTCAGTACGGTAAGGCTCAAGGCCCGGCTCCGGCCCAGGCGGTCGCCAACCCGACCAAAGAACGCTCCACCCAGAGCCCAGCCCACCAGGAACGCCGCCTGGATCCAGGAACTCTTTTGCTTCACCGCGTCGTCCGCGGTGCTTGCGACTTGCAGAAGCTGCGCGGCAAAGGTTGCGGCGACGAGCGTGTACAAATGCATGTCCAGACCGTCGAACAACCAGCCCAACCACGCCGCGATGCCCGATTTCCATTGAGTCGGCGTCAGATCCCGCAGGGACTGGGGTTTCTCGGAAACGCTGGCTGGCGTCGAATTCGGCGGCATGGGGACTTGCGACGTTAGGCAGCGCCCGTGTCCCGGGTAAACCCGAAAGGTCAGGCGGCTCTCGATTCTTTTACTTCAGGCAAAGCTGGGCTGCGGCAGATTCCGCCAGCAGACGCAACAGTGGACCCGGTTTTCGCATGGCTTCTTTTTCGCCAGCCAAGCTGAGAAGACTGGCCATCAGCGCGACCCCGCTTGGCGCCGACCCTTTGAAGTCGACCCGGCCTCCGAGCACAATGACCGGTTTCCCGTGTCGATGGCAGGCCGCGAGAATCTGGCCGACGCCCTTGCCCATGAGCGTCTGCGCATCCACCGCGCCTTCACCGGTGATGACGAAATCGGCCGCCGCCAGTCGGCGTTCGAGGTCGGCGGCGTCAGCAAACACGTCAAACCCGAGCCGGCGTCGGGCACCCAAGAACGCCTGAAGTCCGTAGCCAAGGCCACCTGCGGCGCCGCAACCGGGTTGGCGGCTATCGAACCCGATCTGCCGTTGGACCACTTGAGCCAGGCGGGAGAGGCAAGCCTCGGCTTTTGGCAGATCGGCGCGACGGAGTCCTTTCTGTGGACCATACACTCGCGTCGCACCGGTCCGACCGAGCAGGGGATTGCTCACATCGGTGGCGACCACGGAATCCCCGTCCAACGCCGGTTGGGCAGGAGGATGGATTTGCGCCAGTCGTTCAAGTTCGCGCCAGCGACGGAGGGGGCGGCCCCGGGAATCGAGGAATTCCCAGCCCAGAGCCCGGGCCAGCCCGAATCCACCGTCGTTGGTCGCGCTGCCTCCAACGCCCAGGATGCAGGTGGCGGCGCCCGCGCGGCGCGCAGCGTGGATCAGGCGGCCGACCCCGAAGGTGTCCAAATCAAAGGGGTGATAGCGGCCGCGTGGCAACAGGGCCAATCCATTGGATTGGGCGGTTTCGATGACGGCGATACGGCGGTCAGCGGCCCACCACCAGCGGGCGCGACGAAGGCGGCCGGCGGCATCGACGGTGCTGACGACCCGGGCTTTGGCACTCAGTAGTCTGCCAAGAACGGGGCCGAAACCGTCGCCGCCATCGCTCATGGGAAGCAGTTCCAGTTGGTCCTGCGGCCGCGCCTTTTGCCAGCCAGCGGCCATGGCACGGGCAACGGCGTCGGCGGCGAGGGTGCCCTTGAACTTGTCGGGCACCACAAGCACTCGGAGCGGACGGTTTAGATTCTGAGGCGGAGTCATGATACGCGTCGACCAAATCCAGACGTGGGAGGCCGGTGGCGGCGAGAAGAAACGCGGGAGACCAGGGACCCGCACTTCTTTGGCCCCCGGGTTCTCTCGCGTCTTAGGAACATGAACCAGGGCGGGATTGCCCTGTCGCAGCACGACAGGGTCCACCTGGATGGGAGTCGGGTCCGGTCAGGTGGCCCTCGTCGCGCTGCGACGAGGTGGGCTGGGTTGGCAGGTTCATGCGAAGCGTGGCCGTACCCGAGCCCGAGCAGTGGGGACATGAACTGCAGAAGGTGTTCACCACTAAAGCACTGAGACACAGAGGGGGTAAGAAGAGGCCTCCCCGTTCGGTGCCTCGGCGCCACTGGGGTGAAAGCAGGTACATGAAGGACGAGCCGCTGTGTGGGGTCGTTCCGCGTTGTTGGAAGCGGGATCAACGCCCTGAAGAGTAGCGCTGGTTGCCATGGGCGGGAATCATGCCATGATGAGCCCCGCCACTTGGCTTATGGAGAAACCGAAGATTGTAGCTTATCTGAAACCTTGGTGCGGCTGGAGCAACGGTGTTCGAGCCGTCATGAAGAAGTACGACCTGCCGTTCGAAGACCGTGACATCATCAATGTCGCGTCCCATCGGGCGGAGATGATCGAAAAGAGCGGCCAAACACTCAGCCCCTGCGTGGAGGTCAACGGCCACATGCTGGCCGACGTCAGTGGCGAGGAAGTCGAGGCTTGGATGCTCAAGCAGGGACTGGTCCAAGCCAATGACCGCCAGCCCGAGGCACCCATCAACCAACCGTGCGCGGATGAGGTGCCGAAGCCGACGGGTATTCAGTTCCGGCGCCTCTAGCTGGAAGACGTCCTTTTCCAGGGGAATCGAGGTCCAGCGGCACCCTCCCGGTGTGCCGCGGCCTCGTGGTATGGAAGGAGTCCTTTTGCGTGACGATCTGACGGATCGCGACGGGCCCTGACTCGCTTACTTGCGGGTTTTGACCAACGGATCGGTTCCGATCTTCGGCATATCCTTCTTGGCGATCTCGAGGGCGGCGGTGGGGTCATCGGGCAACGGTTTCACCTCGACCTTCCGATAGGTGACGACGCTGCCCCCGTCATGTTGTTGCAGTGCGAGGTGACCCTCGACGAACGAGTTCTTCTCATCGACGAAGTCGACGACGATCTTGTCGTTGACTTGGATGATCACGCGATTGCCGATGGCGACAATGTGTTGCGTCCACCAAGTGTCGTCCTGGATCAGTTGGTCGAGCATTTTGGCGCGATTGTACAAACTTCCGGTCTTCTGGGGGTCGGGGCTGGTGTTCTCGACTTGCGCCTCGTAGCCGTTCGGCCAACCGGGCATGAGCTTGGCCCGGAAGTACATTCCGGAATTGCCACGGTGGTTGAGCTTCACCTCGGCCCGGAACTGGAGGTTTTTATAGGTCTTGGGACTGAACAAATGGCTGCGTTCGCCGCGTCCGACCAACTGCCCCTCGGCATCGATGGACCACCGGCCCGTATCGAATGTCTGCCAACCGCTCAAGGTCTTGCCGTCGAAGAGCTGGATCCAGCCATTGGCACCCGGGACATGCGGAACGGGCGTGCCTTCCACGACCGGGGTCTGGGCTTGCAGCGGTGCGGAGATCAGGAGGGCGGACGAGAAAAGAAGGAAGCGCCAAAGGGCGGTGGATTGCATCAGTGGGCTATAGCGGTCCGGCACCGGCTTCGACAACGTCGAAATGACCGTCAGCGCCATTCCAGGACCTCCACCTTCAGCCGCCCCACTTGGGCTTCAGGAAGTCGAGCGTCCCACGTTCCAGGCAACGCGTGGTGATGCCCGACATGACCGTCGATGGCGACTCCGGCGGCGGTTCGCGCATGGCGGAAATGGGCTGTGGGTTCATTGGTGTTCACGTAATAGAACTCCTCCAATCGCGGATCATCCGGGCTGGCGGGCGGTTGGAAGTCGTTGACTTGGGCCGCATCGGCGAAGGTGATGATTTCGGAGGGGCGAGTCACCTCGGCGATCCGCAGGTAGGGGCGGTCGAGAGGGGCGGATAAGGAGAGGTTGTAACCGTAACCGCAGGCGCCGCCCTTGGCTTTGGGTTTGAATCGTGGACCGTGGGTCCGCAGGGACGGACAGGTTTCGATCCCTCGCGCTCCAACGTAGGGCCAGAGAGCCCCGAAACTCGGGTCGAAGGCGCGCTCTCCCTCGGCACCACGTTCGAGCCAGCCGAACCAATACAAGTCCCCCTGGTTGGTGGCGCCTTCGCGGTACCGAAACGTCATGCCGTCGTGATCATCCCAATAGCATTGGGCGGCGATCCCGAATTGTCGGAGGTTGGAAACGCAGTGGGCGGCTCGAGCACGTTCTTTCGCGGCCGTCAGTGCCGGAAGGAGCAGGCCCGCCAGAATCGCCAGGATGGCCATCACCACCAGCAGTTCCACCAAGGTGAAGCCCATCGAGGGCGTTGCGCGCCGAACCGCAGCGACGATGGACGCGGGAGCCCGTCCCGTTTGGACGAGAGAATGTGGCGTCGAGGCCTTCATGGGCGGCTCCAGCGGAGGCGGAAGAAGGCCGACGGAAGGCTGGCTGTTGGCGGTTGCCAGTGCCAGTGGCCGCTTTCCAGGACAGGCGCGTCGGCAAGAGGCAGCCATGCCTGCAGATCTTCAGTGAATTCCAGCGTGGGAATCCATTGCGGCGGTGCTTCGACGCCCAGGCGCGCAACGCCAGCGGTGAAGACGATGCCCAATGGAACGGCAGGCGCATCGCTGAACTCGACCTGGAGGTCGTCGATCCACCCCCGTGCGGTGACCTGCCCTCCGTAACCCACCGGTTGATGATCGCCGCTGTAGCTGTTGATGGATATGGCGTCCAACCGGAATTCGCCAAAGGACACCGGAAGGACGGTCGTGCCCTGGGCCAAGGGAACACCGTCGCGCGCCACCGACATGGCGAGGGTTTGGTTGGCGCTGGTGAATCGAAGGTCGACTTCCAATTCCGAGCCGGCAGCGATTTCGAAGGGAAACAGATTGACCATGGCCCACCGCAGATTATGGCTGGCAATGGCGGTGGCCGACAGGGTCGGGGAGATGGATCGGCTGGCTGGAAAATAAGCGAATTCCATCACATTCCGCGGGCCCCAGGCCGGATTGACACCGGCGCCGCGGAAGAAGTTGGTGGCGAACGCCTGCTCGCGGCGGATGAAACCGATCGAAATCGGAAAGGTCGTGTCGGGATCCGCCGTGGCGATGCTGTCGAGACCGAACCGGAAGCGAAGCCGAATGTCGTCGGCGCGAGTAAGTTCGCGCGGAAGTGCCCGCAGACAGTAACGATTGGGAGTGTTGGAATCCCACGCCACGGCCAGGCGTTGTCGGGAGGCATCCCAAACCCCCATCGGCGCATGCCCGTGATGGGTCCACTCCCGAGCCAGGGGATCGGTGGCGAAATCGTCACGGAAGCCCTCGGCACGGGTCACCGAGACCATCGTCACCCAGCAAGCAACGGTCGCCGTCGCCCATCGTCCGCATCCGCTCAGGCGCCACGGCCTCCCGAGGATCGCGCAAGACCTGCGGTCGAGGTGTTTTCTAGCCTGCATGGCGTTCGGAGAAGGGTGGCGTCTCCAGGGTCGCCACCGTTTCACGCTGGCCATGCCGGACTGGCGCGCCCCGAAACGCGCGCCCTATCGCTGCATCCGGTGGTAAATCCGTGCGCACTTTGAGAATGGCAAGGAAACCTTAGGGTCGGCGACTTTGCGCACGCGTGAGCAGCCAAAGGCCGGCACCCAGCCCCAAAAGCCATCCGGCCCCGGGTTCCGGTACGGCGACAAGCGCATCAATCTCGGCGCGATCCGATAGCACATCGATGCGGACATACTCAATGTGGTCCAGGGGGACCGCCTGACCCGAGCCGTCGCGCGCCCAGGCGAGATCGTACCCCGTGCCGCCACCGGATCCGGCGTATAGCTCGCGGATACCAGCGAGACCGCGCGCCGAGAAATCGGCGGCGGTCAGACTCGGGTTGACGGGGCGGGTGAAGTCACCACCACCGTCGGTGGGGAAGAGCCCATCGACGATCGGGGCTCGAGCGGGATCGAGTAGGTAGAAGGTGGAACCATCCGCGCTGACCGAGACGCGGGTCTCCCCTGCGGCCGATCCAAACATCGAACCGTCGGTGATGCCGCCGCCGGTGAAATCGCCGTTGGTGATCATGAACGCGGCGCTGCCAAAGATGGAGAAATCGAGACCGTACGGGTTGCCGGGTGAGTTGAAGACAGGGCTGGCAAAACGGATGGTCAAGGAACCTCCGGCACCGAGTGAGACCAGTTGTCCGGACTGCCACGGGCCGCTGAACGGATCGACCGGTCCGCCGAAATCGCCGGGGGTGATGCGGGAGGGTTCGCCGAGGACGGACGCGGGTTGATCGTAGCCGACGGCGGCGCCGACCCCGGGAAGGTATTGAACGACGGACGACGCGTAATTCTCGGCGACAGCGGCCGGTAGGAGGAGGGCGGTGACAGCGGCGGTCAGTGGGAGCGCGGGGAAGGGTGGCGACGAGAGTGCCACAGCGACGGGGCGTAGGAGAGTGCGGGTGGCGGTGGGACGGATGGACGGTTGGTTCATGGACTGGTCATCGCAAACAAGGCCGCGCGCCCAGGCGTGGCGGGTTCGACGGGGAGACCAGTGCGGAGACGGAGGCTCAAAAAAAAAGCCTTCATTTCCGCTCCTCGGAGAATAAAGGCATTCAGCGATGATGGCCGGTAGATGAACCGGCGCACCTGGCCTCATCCTTCTCTTGGGCGGAGAAGTGTTCCGGCGGGACACGACTTCCCCCGGAACCGACGAGCACCCGCAGACCGGTCTCCTGACTCCGGGCTTCGAACCTCGCCCCCGCCTTCCCAGCCTTGCTTGAAGGCCAGTGGCTAACGTGGGGGTCTGTCGCCCGATACAGTGGCGCTACCGTCCCCGATTCTCACGGGGTTCCCGAACATCTGCAGGCTGTATTGGCTGGAACGGAGACAACTCCTTTCCGGCCGTTCAAAGAACACACTCAGCCGTTACGCTTCTGTCGGCGGTGTGACAAGTTCAAAGACGCCGAGTCATGACAAACTTCTCGATGCCGCGGGGAAACCCGGCGAGGCGCAGTCCGATTTCGTAGCCGAGGCGCAGATAAAATTGCGGGGCCTGGAAGCTGAGTGTTTCCAAATAACAGAGGGTGCATCCCCGGTGTCGCGCCGCCGATTCAAAGGCGCGAACCAACCGCCGCCCCACGCCGCGACCTCGGTGCGCTTCGTGCACCCAAAGCATCTGGATTTCGCAGCATTCCCCCCAGCGTCGTCCAAGAGCGCCTCCCATCACTTCACCGCTATCCGACCGAGCCAGGCAACCAAGGGGCTGAACGTCCTCGAGCGGCGCCGCGGCGGCATTGTGGGCGGACAGACCGGCGTCGATAAGCGCCAGGGCCTCGGCGGGCACGGTGTCAACCACCTCGAGTTGGAATCGATCCAAGGTCGACATCGCTCTGCTCTCGGCAAATCCGGTGCTTCAAGACCGACGCAAGTGCTGCGGTTTCAGGTTGGGTACCCGCATCAGCTCCCCGCGCACCTCGAGGTCGAGTTTGACGGTGGTGGTGTACCAAGGCACCGAACCGAGGCGCTTCAGGTCCTGCCGGCTCAACTTGCGACGAACCAAGTCCGGCAGGCGGGCGAACGGGATGCCGTCGCCGCGCCGCGGCACGAGCGCGAGAATGGCTCGACGCACCGTCGCATATTTCCAGGCCTCGATGCGTGTCGGTTTCTTTCCTGGGGTGGGGGTCCGACACTCGACGCGAGCGTCGATGTCCATCGCTCGATTCATCGGGATCTCTTGAGAAAGGAGAGCAGTGCGAAAATGAGGAACACGACAAAGCAGACCTTGGCAATCCACGCCGCGGTGCCGGCAATGACTCCGAAGCCGAGCACGCCCGCGATCAAGGCGATGACCAGGAAGACAACAGCGTAGTGCAACATGTTCGTGGTGTTGAGGGATCGGCTTCTCCAGAAGTACGCCATCGTCATCTATGGAGCAAGGCGCGAACTTGCGGGGGTGCCTTCGCCGAACGGCATCGCGTCCCCTGCGGGCCACGTGCGCCCTCGCAGTTGCCAAGGTCCCGCGCGGTCCCACACACTCGCCGTCCAATGTCCGAACGGTTTTACATCACGACGGCCATCGACTACCTGAACGGCCTTCCCCACCTGGGGCATGCCTATGAGAAGGTGATCACCGACGTGATCGCCCGGAGTCGTCGGGCGATGGGTGAGTCGGTGTTTTACCTTACCGGACTGGACGAGCATGGGCAGAAGGTGCAACAGGCGGCGGCGGCCGAGGGCAAGGAGCCTCAGGCTTACTGCGACGAATTGTCGGCCGTCTGGCGTGCGGCGGCGGGACGATTGGGATTGAGCAATGACGATTTCATTCGCACCACCGAATCACGACATCGCCAGGTGGTGCAGGCCATGCTCGCCAAGCTCTACGGCGAGGGGCGCATCTACCGGAGCACCTACGAGGGTTGGTATTCGACCAAGGAAGAGACCTTTCTGACCGACAAGGACCGGCTGCCCGATGGAACGTTCCCCGCCCACTACGGCGAGGTCACGCGGTTGTCGGAGACCAACTATTTCTTCCCGCTCAAGCCGTACCAGGCCTGGTTAATCGATGCGATCGAGACGACCGGTGAACTCAGGATTTACCCGGAGTACCGGCGCAACGAGGTCCTCGGATTCCTCAAGAACGAGGTGTTGGAGGATCTCTGTATCTCCCGGCCCAAAGCGCGGTTGTCCTGGGGTATCCCGCTCCCGTTCGACCCGGACTACGTGACCTATGTCTGGTTCGATGCCTTGACCAATTATGTCAGCGTGCCCGCGTCGTTGGGGGACAAGGCGGCCGCCGGACCGCTGAATCTCCCGGTGCGCGCGGAAGCGCCGTTGCTGTGGCCGGCGGTCCACGTTCTCGGCAAGGACATCCTCAAATTTCATGCCGTCTTCTGGCCGATCATGCTGAAGGCTTCGGGACTGGCGGTGCCGCGGCAGATCCTGGCGCACGGGTGGTGGCAGAAGGACGGCGAAAAATTGAGCAAGACCACGGGCAATGTGGTCGATCCCATCGCCGTGATCGATGAGTGGGGCCTGGACGCCTTTCGGTATTATGTCACCCGGGAATTGGATATTGGACCGGACGGCAATTGGACCAATGCCGGCTTTCAAGCGCGGTACCAGGCGGAGTTGGCCAACGGCCTGGGCAACCTGGTGAATCGCTCACTCAAAATGCTGGTGAGCTATCGGGCAGGACGGGTGCCTGCTGTCTCGAGGGATCTCGAGCCGGATGCGACCCGGGCGGCGGCGGCGGCGGTGCAGGCGTATCGCGAGTTCGGCACGCAGCGGGCGTTGGTGGAAACTTGGGAACTGGTGACCCGCGCCAACCGGTTCGTCGAGGAGACGGCGCCCTTCAAGTTGGCCAAGGACCCAACCCAAGCGGCACGGCTGGATAGCGTGTTGTACTCCCTGGTGGAGGCGTGCCGAATCCTGGCGGTGCTTTTGTATCCGGTGATTCCGACGACAGCCTCCAGGATCTATTCCCAATTGGGACTGAGCGGGGCGCCGGACCGCTTTGCCGAGGCGGCCTGGGGTGGCCTCGCGGAGGGACACACGGTCGGCACACCGGAAGCCTTGTTTCCGCGGCGTGATCTGGCGAAGGGATGACCGCGATGGCTCGGGAGATGCTCAATGGTGGATGGCGCATCGGCGTGACGGCGGCGTTGGATCGCGGTCGGTGGGTGGTCATTGCCGTGCTACTCCTGGCTGGATTCGGGGACGCTTCCGCCGCCGACACGCGCTGGGATCCAGCCGCGGCCTTCGACGAGGCGGCCAAGCTCTATGAGCGCGGCCAGTACCAGGAGGCCACGGAAGCCTACGACCGGCTGCTGACCAATGGCGTGACCACCGCCGCCGTCTATTTCAATCGCGGCAATGCCTATTTGAAGCAGGGCAAGACCGGACTCGCGATTGCCTCCTACCGGGTGGCACGCCTGATGGCACCGCGTGATCGGGAGATGATGGCCAATCTGCAGTTCGCGCGCAGCAAAGTGAGGGGTGGTTTGGTGCACGTGGAGCCGTTCTGGTCGCGTGGTCTTCATTGGTTCACCCCCAACGAATGGGCGGTTCTCGCCCTGCTGATTCTCTGGTTGAGCGGTGGATTGCACGCCACGCGACTCCTCTTTCCCAAGCTCAAGGAGTCAATGCGCGCCCCGGCCCGCTACGCCACGCTGCTGGCGGTGCTGGCACTGGTGCCGCTAGGCACCGTTGCTGTTCAGGCCACCGCGGCGCAGGCGGTGGTTATTCGGCCCGACGCGGTGGCGCGATTTGGGCCCTTGGACGATGCCCAATCGGCGTTCACCCTGCCGGATGGAGCCGAGGTGACCGTGACCGACACCAAAGGGGGATGGGTCGAGGTCCGCGATCTGGCCGACCGACGAGGCTGGGTGGCGGTGCGGGATCTGGTGCTGATCCGGCCGTGAAGTGGCGGCGGGTTCTACTGCCCGACGGTTCCTGGTGGCCCACACGTTCCGCATCCGGCAGCGCATGGCGCGACGAATTTCCCCGCGGAAATCTCGGCCAACCAACTCTCACGGATGGTGCAATTGGTGAATCGTGCCGTAGAGCTCGCCGGCTGCCGGCGTGCCATCCGCGGCATCCAGATTGAACTTCAAACCAAACTGCATCACCGGACGCAGGTCGGGGATTTCCAATCGCACGGTCCGTCCATCTGCGTCCAGTTTGGCCGATTTCACGTCCCAGACGTCTCGGCCCTCACGTTGAGGATCGCGCACCGACCAATCCTTCGATCCGTACTGCCCCGCGTACCGGTAATTCCACGCCTCCATGGCGTAGCTGCCGGTATCTTCGACGGTGGTGCGATCGAGCGCTTCGTTAAATCGCAGGACAAGTTGCTGGGTGTGGGCTTCCCAACCCGTGGGGAGAGGCAGCTTCTTCCCCGTCCAACGCACCCGCTGGAAACTTCCGTCCCGGGCGGCGGCCGTCTGCCAGCCTTGGCAACCCACCACGTACAACTGACCGTCGCGCGGACTGAATTCACCGCGCATGGGACCGGACAGCAGGCGGCCTTTCAAGGGAACGACGGCGCCTTGGGGGGTGCCCTGAACCACATCGCGAAGAGTGAGAAGCAAGGTGCAGCGTCCCCAGGAAAGGTGGATGAGCTGGCCCGAGAGCGGTCCAAACCGGTCGGAATTGGCCCAAACCTGGCTGCCGCTCGAGTTGTCGACCGGGTGCGGGATCCAGCAGAGGGGCAGGTCATATCCGAGCGGTCGCGATTCAGTGACCTTGGGGCCACCGTAGCCATACCAGCCGCCGGTTTTGATCTCCTGAATGACCGAGGAGGGTGTCCAGTCGCCTTGTTGAGGGGCAACCGTGATGATCTTGCCATCGGCGCTGACTCCCATGCCGTTGGGGTTGCGGAATCCGCCGGCCAGGGTGTCTTTGCGCCGGCCGTCGGGCGAGAGGCGATGCGCCCCGCGCGGATCGACGTAGTAGAAGTTGCCAGCGGCGTCGCGGCAAAGGCTGGTGACGTAGTCGTGGCCGCCGGCGGAGGTGTCGATCTGACTGCTCAATGATTCATAGTAATCGGTGGCTTGATCCCCATCGAGATCGACGAGCCGGGTGAGATGATCGCGGCACAGGACCACGACCTGGTTGCTGACGGTGACCAATCCGAGGGGTTGAAACAGCCCGGTGGCAATGCGCCGCCACTCCACCTTTTCCAGCGCATCGTCGAGTCCGCTGACCCGCCAGACATCACCATGGATGGTTCCGATGGCGGCATCCCCGTTGTCGAAGAATCCGACGCCTGAGCAGAAAAGGAGGGCCTTCCATGGGTTGTCGTAGGGTACGGGAATGGTGTCGATGGCGTAGGCATCGCGGCCCGTGCCGAGCTGGCCTTTGACAGGAATCGGCGACGGCGATTCACCCCGCGCGTTGATGACAAGGTTGGCGAGGTTAAGCGGTTCGGCGGCGGCTGCGGGAGTGGTTCCCCAGGAGGCGAGGCCCGCCGCGGTGCCCACGTAACAGTACAGGCGAAGACGCAACGTCTCGGAACGCGGTGGCACGCGGACCCCGATGCCTTCGGGGCCGAGGTCGATGAGTTCCGCGCCATCCTTGGGTTGAACCGCAATAGCGCGAATGACCGGGCCGTCGGGGTGAGCCAGGTAGGTCAGGGAGCCGGACTGCCCGCGGACAACCTGGGCCGGTGGCCCCTTGAGTAAGGTGGCCTCGGCGATCACTCGGTCCGAAGCCGCAAATTCGAAGTCTCGGGTGAACAGGGTTCCGCCCTCGACCGGCGTCGCCCAGGGAGATTCACGGATGAGGCGGTCACCCAGACTGTATTCGAGAACCAGGCGATCCCCGTGAGTGGCGAAGCCGTTCCAGTGGAAGTCACCACCGCGCCAGCCCGCTTGGGCCGGGAGGGTGAGTTGAATCTCGCCGGCGGGTTTCGGGGCATTCAGCAGGCCGAACCTCGCCGGATCGAACTTCAGGAATCCTCCCGTCCATGCCATGCGCCATTGTCCGGTGGCAGTATCGTAAACGACGGCGGCATGGCCGGGTTGACCCAGACGGACGGCCAGACCTTTGCGCACCGCGCCTTCGGGTGACGGAAAGTAATAGGCTTGCCAGCGCCCCTGGGTGGTCAGGTTCCAACGATCATCCACCCAATCGCCCTCCGTTTGCTTCCACGGCTCATCCCGATTGACGGTCTTCGCACCCGCTGCCGGAGAAGTCGGCGCCGCATTCACATTCAAACCGGAGGCGTCGATGGAAGGGGTTGCGGACGCGACCATGGCGGGGAGGGTGTTGAGGGGGCGGACGGCGGCGGTGGGTGGAACCGTCGCGGCCAACGCACCCCAACTTTCGAGGTCCTCATGCGTTTCGAATGCCCACACGCCAACGGTGGTTTCATCGGCGGTGAGCGGTTGTCTGACCAGGTCGGCGACGGGTTGGATTCCGCGCCGAATGCGGACGGATTCAATGTAGCCCTCGAAGGCGAGGCCGCCTTCGACCAGTCGGCCGATGGCGAATTGCGCATTGCCTCGGGAGGCCTCGACCCGGCGCCGGACAGATTGTCGGGCGACCTCCAGGCCGTCGACGAACAGGGCGACGTGATCGACTCCGAATTGGGCGGCGACGTGATGCCAGGCGCCATCGGCGATGGAGGTGCGACTACGGATCTCGGAAGGTTCGGCGCCGGGGACGAAGAAGCTGAGGTGCCCGGAATCCGCGTAGGTATAGAGTTCCCAATGGGTGGGGGAGGACTTGGCTTCACTCGCGGCGATGATCTGGAAGTCCTGTCCGCTGCCGGACCGGACCCGTGCCTCGATCGTGATGGGTGGCGTTCGCAGTTCGAACGTGCCGGCGGTCAGCACCGGACGCACCCGGGTGTCCAGAGCCTTCCCCAATTGGCCCACCACGATGGCTTCCGAGGCCGCGGGGAGCAGGGAGCGCGGTTGGTCGTCCGACGGGATGGCGTTGGGTCGCGAGGCGCCAGAGCGATTCGATCGTTCATTTCGCGGCAGGAAACGTGGAGGGCCGGGTTCATCCAGCCGCGGCAGCAGGTTCTCGAGACCCTTCAACTCCTGGCTCAGCTTCCATTCGGCGTCGTCCTCGGTGTGGCCGAGAATGCCGACAGGCCCCTGCCAGCCGCTGTCGCGGAGGGTGCGGATCATGGCCAATTCCTCGTCGCCCGTGCCGACCGGGATGATTTTTTTGCCCTGCTGATCGCCTTCGAAGATCATTCCGTTGAGGTTGATGGCGAGTAGGTAGGGCTTCATGAGCCACAGGAGTTCCGGAAAGCGATCGATATGGGCATGGCCGTGATGGAAGTTGTAGACCATTCCGACGTTGGTATGTCCGGCGGAACGGAGGCGTTGGATGATGGCGATCTGGTTGGCGGGTTCGCCGAACCACCCGAGGTGGTTGTAAAGTCCGACCGTGCTTCCCAGGGAACCTGCCGCGACGCAGATCGGTCGGAGCGCCTCAACGGCTCCCGCCAGCTTCTCCCCCAGCCGCCGAGGATCAGGCTCGGGTTCCGTTCCCATGGTGACCCAGAGCTGCGGATGGAGTTGGTGGCGGCGCAGGCAGTCGAGGATGGCACGCGCCTCGTCGTTGAGCGCGGCGGGAAACCACCAGGCGGTCAATTCGATCCCGCGTCGTTGAAGGGCGGCAATTTCTGCGTCGAACGTGGGAATATGCTCGGCGCGCCAATCGTAGGCCAGGCGGCGAATGCCGAGCTTGGCGAGCATCGCGGCGCGTTCTTCGGGGCCTCGTTTCTTGGCATCGAAGGGCACGATGCACCAGGCGACCAGGTTGGTCGGGGAAAAGATGCCGGACGTCGGCAGGGGAGCGCCGACAGTGGCAAGCTGCAGGCAGGCCATCGCCAGGGGGACGAGGGCCAGGATCGAAAGGTACAAGCGCGGCATGTTGGCGCCGTCATGCTGCCCGCCATGGGCGGTCCGTGAAGTCCCAAATTGGCCTCCACCCCCTTTGGGGAGGGCTGCGCAACTTTAAGCCTGTGCGCTTGTTGAAGCCTATGGCAATCTGGGTCGCCTTGGCATGTCCATCCGTTCCGTCACCGAAGTTTTGTCCGCCGCCGGCGTGGTGGCGGCCGCGCCATTTGAAAACCAGGTCCGGAATTGGCGCACCTCCCGCGACAACGGGAACCTCGAGACGCTGCTGGCCTTTCTGGGGCGCGAGGCGGGTTTTTCGGAGGATCAGACGCTGCAGAAGCTGTCTTCCGTGGTGGGCTGGCCCTATCTCGATCTTGCCCGGAATCCGCCCAGCGCGGAGGCCCAGAAGCGGGTCTCGACCAAGGTCGCGTTCCAATACACGGTGATGCCGACGAAGTTCGAGAATGGGAGCTTGCAGCTGGCGGTGAGCGATCCGTTCGATGCCTCGATGCTGAATGCCGTCCAGTTCGACGCTCAGTGCCCGATTGAGTTCGCCTTGGCCCCCCGGTTGGAGATCGAGAAGGCACTCAAACGCTTCTATGGCGTGGGCGCGGAGACCCTGGACGAGATGGCCGAGGACGAACCCATCGAACTCGACGTCAGCGGGGACCGGGAGATCACGGAGAGCGACCAGGACGCCAGCGTCATCAAGTTCGTCAACCAGATCATCTGGGAGGCTTTCAAGGACCGGGCCACCGATATTCACTTCGAGCCGGCGGAGGACGAGTTGCGCATCCGGTATCGCATCGACGGCATTCTGCACCAGACCCCGATGCCGCCGCAGTTGAAGCGGTTCCAGGCGGCGATTATCTCCCGCATCAAAGTGATGAGCGGGATGAACATTTCCGAGAAGCGCCTGCCCCAGGACGGACGCATCAACGTCCGGATCAAGGGTGAGGAACTGGACATCCGCGTGTCGACGGTCCCGACGGTCTGGGGGGAGAGCGTGTCGTTGCGCTTGCTCACCCGCGGCAAGATCTTCCTGACGCTGGAGAAACTGGGGTATGCCCCGCAGGACGAGGCGGCGTTGCGCGAATTGATCATCAAGCCGCACGGCATCGTGCTGGTCACCGGCCCCACCGGCTCCGGAAAATCCACTTCTCTCTACGCCTTTCTTTCGACGATCAACTCGGTACACAAGCGGATCATCACCATCGAGGAACCCGTCGAGTACGAGTTGAAGGGCATCAACCAGATCGCGGTTCGACCGGAGATCGGGCTGACCTTCGCCGTGGGATTGCGGCACATTCTCCGCCAGGACCCCAATGTGGTGATGGTGGGTGAGATCCGCGACCTGGAAACCGCCGAGATCGCGATCCGCGCCGCGCTCACGGGTCACCTGGTCTTCAGCACCCTTCACACCAACGACGCCCCCAGCGCCTTCACGCGCTTGATCGACATGGGTATCGAACCGTTCCTGGTGGCGTCATCCGTCGAGGCCGTCCTCGCTCAACGCCTCGTGCGAACCATCTGCAAGCACTGCAAAGTCGAGCAGCAGGTGGATCACGCCTACCTTCGACGCATCGGATTTCCGGAGGAAGAAATTGGCACCGCCCGATTCTGGAAGGGCGCCGGCTGCGAGGAGTGCCGGGATCTCGGGTACCAGGGGCGCATGGGCATCTATGAGTTGCTGGTGGTGACGGAGGCCATCCGCCCGTTGATCATGAGCCGGTCGCCGGCCACCACCCTGGCTCAGCGCGCCATGGAATGCGGCATGCGCACGCTGCGTACCGACGGCTGGAACAAGGTGCGGTCCGGATTGACCACCATCGAAGAGGTGCTGCGTGTCACGCAGACCGAGGAACACCTCGGGGCGCTGATGGATGACAGCCGCGCTTGACGAACGTTCCGCAGAGACTTCGCCGCCATGGCCCGAGCACCGCGCAAACCAAGATTCAGCAGTTGTACCGTCCTTGCCGAGGCCGCCGGACGCTCCCATCTCCGGGCTTTCGCTGGCCAGGACGCACGTCCGATCGGGGAACAGGAGGCCGGAGTGGAGGAGGCGTTGCCGGTGAAATGGGCCGGCAAAGGCTGGGGGCAGTTGCTCCGGCCCCGCTTGAACCTCGCGTGGATCGGGGATCAGCCCGTGTTCCTGCAACTGGTGCTACTCCCCACCGATGATCCCGCCGAAGTCCCGGCCATGCTGGAGCTGCAGCTGGAAAAGTTGTCGCCGGTTCCCGTGGGGCAGGTGGTATGGAGCTACGAGATCGTGGGCCAGCGCTCCAACGCCGGATTGCCGGTCCTCCTGACCCTGGCCGAGCGCAATGGTCTGGAACGACAGTTGTCGGATTTGGAACGACGCGGCTTTTGCACCGACCGCCTGGAATCGCCCTTGGTGACGTTGGTGACCGGCACAGACTTCAACGACGACGGCGCGACGATCTTCGTTTATCAGTCGGGGACACGTCAGATTTGCCTGGTGGCTTGGGTGGCGGACGGCGTGCTCCGGGTTTTGAACCGGGTGAACCTGGCGGAGGACGATCGCTGGCCGCGGCAGTTGGTCGACGAGTTGACCCGCCTGGCCTGGGCGGGCGAATTGGAGGGGTGGTCCAAGGGCACGCCGTCCGTCCGTCTGATTGCGGATGCTGCGGTGTTGGCGACCTGGCGAGAGCCGTTGGAGCAGGCCTTGGGACGAAGCATCGAGGTTGAGGAACGGCCGGCGGATGCCGAACTGGCAGCCGCGAGCGTGCGTCGTGCCTTCCGGGATTTGAACGCCGGCAACCTGCTCCCGGCGGAGCAGGCCGCGCGGTATCGGCAGGAATTCACCGACCGCCTGTGGATGGGTGGACTGCTGGCCCTGGCTGCCGCCTACCTGGTGTGCGTGCTGATTTATCTCGGGGCGGTGGAAGTGCAGAAGTTTCGCCAGGGTCGGATGGCCGACCAACTGGCGGCGGTGAACCAGCAGTACACCAACACCCTGCGACTGAAAGCCCAGGCCCAAGTGCTGCAGGAGACCGTCAACTTGCGTTACGCGGCCCTCGATTGCTGGCTGGCCACGGTGGAGGCCATGCCGGAGGATCTCAGCTTGGAGAACCTCACTTTCTCCGGCGGCCAATCCCTGGTGATTAGCGGCACCGCACCCGCCGACCGCGAATCCAAAATCACGGAATTCTGGCAGGCCTTGAAGCGCAAGGTGGTGGGCAACACCAACCTGTTTAGCGAAGTGCAATTGCGCCCGACCTCGCTCAAGACCCTGCAAGGCGTGCCCCAGATCCAATGGAGCTTCAATTGCCGTATTCAGCGCCCGGAGATTTGAGCCATGCTGCGCCTGTTTGACCGACTCAAGCTGACGCCCGCCGAGCGCCGTCTGGTGATGATCATCCTGGCGGTGGTTTTTGTGGTCCTGAATTACTGGCTCGTCTGGCCGCGATTCAGCGACTTCCGAACCCTGAGCGATGATCTCGAGGCCATCGAACGAAAGCGGCGGCTGTACCAGGCGGAGATCGATCGTCGACCGACCTACGAGGTCATGCTGCGGAAACTGCAGGCCGCTGGCTCGGTCCTGCCCGTCGGCGAGGAGCGCATTCAATTCCGCACGGATATGGAGCGTGTGGCGCGCGAGGTTGGGTTGGCCGTGCCCCGCTGGGGTGAGGTGCTCCAGGAACGCAGCACCGGTTCGTCGAGCAACGCCTTTTTCGAGGCCATCAGTCTCGCCATGAATCAGGTCTCGGGAACGGAGGATCAGTTCGTCGATTTCCTGTACCGTGTCGGCGCCAGCAACTCGACGATTCGGGTGAAGGAACTCACGTTGATGCCGGGAAACTTCGACCCGCGCGCGCAGGGGAAGACCAATCTGGTCGGGACATTGAAGCTCGTCGCCAGCGTGCAGAAAGCAGCTCCCAAGGTCGCGGCTCCCTCTCCTGCCGCAACCGCGCCAGCACCGCGCACCAACGCGCCGGCCTCGATCTCAGCCGCGGTGGCCCCCAAGGCCAACACCAGCGCCGCGGCAGCGGCGTCGACAAAATCCACCAATACCTCGGTACCGTCGGCCACCGTGCCGCCGCGGTCCACTCCGCGTGTGAGCACCAACCAGACGGTGCCGCGCCCCAACGCACCCTGAACTCCTTTCCCCACCCGAAGCATCCATGAACCCGTCTCCTACCTCCGGCATTCGGCGCTGGCTCGCGGCGGCGCTGCTTGCGGGGGCCTTTGCTGGGTCCGATATCGCGCCCGCCCAGCAGCCTCCGCCCAATACTCCGCCCCCAGCCGGCACCACGCCTCCCATTGTGCGGCAGTTCCCGACCCGGACACGTCCCGGAGGCCCGACGACCCTGCCGGCGGTCCCCCCGGCGCCAGGCGCCGGGGGTGCGTCCACCAACGCCGCTGAGGCGACGGGTGAGCCAAGCATGACGCCCGAGGAGGCGGCGCAGATTGGCGAGGACGATTTGGTGACGCTGAATCTGCCGAATGCACCCCTGGAATCGGCGTTGGACCTCTACGCCGGCCTGATCCATCGGGTGCTGCTGCGCCCACCGCAATTGGCCGGCGGCCCCATCAATCTGAAGTTCGAGAATCTGACGCGCGACGAGGCCATCGAGGCGATGAACGCCGTCTTCGCTCTCAATTCGATCTCCGTGATTCCGGTCGGCACCAAGTTCGTGAAGGTCGTGCCGAGCCAACAGGCGGTGCAGGAAGGGGCCAAATCCAGCGATTTGGCGACGGAAGAACTTTCGGAATTGGGACAGTTCGTCACCAAGCTGATCAAGGTCACCAAGATCAAGCCCGGCGACATCGCCCAGGCGGTCCAGCAGTTCGCATCGGGAAAGGTGCAGAATCCGGTTCTGGTTTTCGATGATCAGAACTTCTTCGTCCTGCGTGACATGGCCGCCAACGTCAAGCGCATGTCCGAACTGATCAAGGAACTCGATGTCACGCCGGAGTTGGACTACAAACTGGAGGTCATTCCCATTCGCTACGGCAAGGTCGACGAAATCTACGACACGCTGAACAGCGTCATCACCGGTTCGCCATCCAGCGGCGGTTCGCGCTCCTCTTCGCGTCTCGGCGGGTTTCGTTCCGGAGCCACGACAGGCGCCGGCGGACTCGGCACGGGCAACACCGCCGGCTCCCAATTCACGCCTCAGCAGAACGCCGCCAACCGCACAGGCATGACCTCGCCCGGGGCGGCGCGGAGTTCGTTTGCCGATCGCCTCCGGCAGGTGACTTCCTCAGCGACTGGCGGCGGGGGCTCGCAATACAACCTGCTCGGCGATGCTCGCATCATCCCTGATGAGCGATCCAATTCGCTCATCGTCTACGCCGGCAAGGAGGACTTCAAGATGCTCACCAACATCGTGGCCAAGATCGACACGCTGCTGGCTCAGGTCCTCATCGAGTCAATCATCCTCGAGGTCGGGTTGGAGAAGGGGAAGGACTTCGGCGTTAGCATGGTCCAGCGTCCGCAGCAGTTCGGGAACTGGAGTTCGGCCGCCGGGTCGATCAACGATGCCTCCATTGCCACCAACCTCCTGGGAAACCTGTTCGGCGGCGGGTTCAGTTATTTCGGACAATACAAGGATGACTTCGCGGTGGCGATTACGGCCATCGCCAATGACAGCAACGCCAAGGTGCTGGCGCGTCCGCGCATCCAGACGACCCATGCGCAGCCGGCCCAGTTCGAGATCGGCGATACCGTCCCCTATCCGCAGAGCAGTTCTCCCTACTACGGCGGCATCGGCGGCGGCGGCTATGCTCCGTACACCACCTACCAGGAAAAACGCGTCACGACCCGGCTCGATGTGGTCCCCTACATCACTCCCGACGGCCTGGTCACGCTCGAGGTGTCGCAGGTCATCGATCAACTCGGGCCGACCACCAAGGTCGGCAACGACGAGATCCCGACGATCCGCACCCGTTCCGCCAGTGCGGTGCTGTCGGTGCACGACCGCGAACCGGTGATTCTCGGCGGATTCATCACGGATCGACGGACGGAATCCACCAGTGGCGTACCGTGGCTCAAGGATATCCCGCTTCTGGGCTGGGCCTTTCGCAGCAAGAACGACTTCAAGCAGCGATCCGAACTGATCGTGCTCATCCGGCCCACCATTCTCAATACGCCCCAGGAAGCTTCCAAGCTCGCGGAGCTCGAACAACGGTCTCTTCCCAATGCGGCGGCGACGGTGCGCGAGTTTCAGCGTGACGAGGCCGAGATGGCGGAGCGCCTGGGGGTCGTGCCGGGCAGTACCAACGCGCCGGTGGCCGAACCTGAGAAGACCGAGAAATCCAAGCGTCGCAAGAGTCGCAAGGACTGAGCTTCAACCCGTTTCTTTCGATGAAACTCACCTGGAAGGACCACGAGGAAATCGCCTGGGCTCTGATCGACAAGTTTCCGGATCAGGATCCGCTCAAGCTGAGTTTTCCCAAACTGCATAAGATGGTGTGCGAATTGGAGGGGTTCGCCGACAACCCCGGCGCCTCCAATGAGAAGGTCCTCGAGAACATCCAAATGGCGTGGTACGAGGAGAAAAAGTGAAACGGGCGGATCCATCGCCGCGGCTCTCCCGACGTACGTTCGTGGCCGGTCTGGCCGTTGCCACCGCCACCGCCACCGCCGGAGCGACGCGACGCACCCAAGCTCAATCTCGCAATTCCATGAAGAAAATCATACGCCCCGCGAAAGCCGCCGCGCCGGTCGGCCCCTACAGCCATGCCGTCAGGGTCGGCAATTTCCTCTATTGCTCGGGTCAGATCCCGCTGGATCCGGCGACGGGTCAATTAGTGGCGGGCGACATCAAGGCGCAAACCGAACGGGTTTTGGAGAATATCCGCGTGATTCTCGATGATCAGGGGCTGACCTTTGGCGCGATCATCAAGAGCACCGTGTTCATGACCAACCTCGGCGACTTCGCCAGCATGAACGAGGTGTACGCGCGCTATTTTACCGGTGATTTCCCGGCGCGGTCCACCGTCCAGGTCGCCGCCCTGCCGCGCGGTGCAGCCGTTGAAATCGAAGTCATCGCCAGTTTTGAGTGAAGGACGGCCGAGATCCTTGGTGCGCGAATCCGACGACGTGCCAGCATGACGGCAAGCGGTCATCGAATCGACGGGGGGCGGGATTTGGCGGAGGGTTCGTACATTGCTTTATGAAGGCGTTCTCTTTTTGGGCCCTGGTCATTGGCCTGGTTGCCTTTCGCGCGAATCCCCTGTTTGCCGAGGGCACGGTGACCAATGCGTCCACTGCCGCCCTGCTCCAGGGACTGCGCGGCGGCGGTGAGGTTCGCTTGACCTTCACCGATACTCTGACCCTCGAAACCCCCATCCTCATCGCGGCCGACACCACCTTGATCGGGGCTTCCACCAACGGGCGGGCGGTCACCTTGTCTGGCGGGTCGAAGTTGCGCCTGTTTCAAGTGCTCCCTGGGATCTCGTTCGAGATGCGCAACTGCATTCTGCGCGACGGATTGTCCACCAACGGCGGCGCGATCTTCAATGAAGGGGTTCTGGTGCTGCAGGGGGTCACCATCCAGTCGTGCAAAGCGACAGGGCCGGCTGGAACCGCCGGTGCCGATGGCGAGGACAACTTCGGAGTGGGCGGGGACGGTGAAGACGGCACCAGCGGCACACCCGCTGCCGGAGGCGCGATCTACAGCACCGGCCACCTCTCCATCACCCAGTGCACGTTCAACGCCAACGTCGCCACCGGCGGGGACGGCGGGGCAGGCGGCGCACGTGGCAATGGGGCGTTCCGCTTGGGGCGCGGCGGGAGTGGCGGGCAAGGGGCACCGGCCCACGGAGGCGCAATCGCGAGCACGGGCACCCTGGTGATTGAGGCCTCGGAATTTACGAACAACAGCGCGGATGGCGGCAACGGCGGCTCGGGGGGATCCGAAGCGGACGTCATTGGAGCCGGTCGCGGCGGCGTGGGCGCTTTCGGTGCGGGCGGGGCGATTCAGAGCACCGGCACGCTGTTGATCCTGCGCTCCTCTTTCGCCACCAACCTGGCCACTGGTGGGAATTCCGCCCTGCCGGGAGCGACCTTCGAAAACATCGGCCGCGATGGTGATCGGGGGGGCGGCGCCTATGGAGGTGCGATCGCTTCCTGGGGCGGCGGCGGCATCATCAACAGCACGTTTTTCACCAACCTCCTGATTGGCGGGAATGGAGCCAATGGCGCTGTCGGGACCTTTGTCGCCGGCGACGGTGGCGATGGCGGCGACGCGCTGGGCGCGGCCATTCACGCTCGCGGCGGCCTCGGTGTCACCAACGTGACGTTCGCCTGGAACTCAGCCACCAACGGCGTCCCGGGCACGGCGGGCAATTCGGGTTTCGCCGAGGATGGTTCGCCCGGACGGGCGGCGGGGAGCGCGCTGGCCACCGATTCCGGACCGGCGCCGATCCTGGTGAACTGTGTTCTCGCCGCCCGCACGATTCCCACCCTCTTTGGCGCTGTCGTCGATGCCGGGCACAATCTCTTCACCGACACGGGCACGGGTACCAAAGGACCAGGATCCATCCTGAGCACCCAACCGGACCTTGGGGAGTACAAGGTCTGGGATCAGCGTCCTCCGGGGCTGCTCCCCAATGCCGGAAGCCCTGCCGTGGATGCCGCCGATCCCGTGGCTGCGCCAATCTACGACCAACGCGGGGTGGAACGGAAATCGGGGGGATTGGGTCCCGACATCGGAGCACTCGAAACCTCGGCATCCGGTTACCTGGTCCGCGGCAGGGTGATGAGGGGCAACGTGGGTGTGGCCGGGATTACGGTGTCCATCGGCGAACTGACAGATCTTACCGACGCGAACGGGACCTTCGAGTTCGGCCCTCTACTCCAGGGCTTTTACACCGTCACCTTGCCCAACGGAGGCGTCGGGTACGTCCCGCGACTGCATCAGATCGCCCTGACCGCCGACGTCACCGACCTGGTTTTCCTGGTTCAGGCGCCGACACTTTCCATCGCCGTCAACCGCGAGACACGGCGCGGAATCGTGACTGGGGAAGGCGAGCCCGGTGTGACCTATCGGCTCGAGGGTAGCCCGGATCTTGGAGCTTGGTCAGACGAAGCCTCCACCATTGCCGGGGCCCAGGGTGCGATCGTTTTCGAAGTGGCCATTCCGGAGTCGGGCACGCGCTATTACCGGGTCTCCAACCCATGAGCATCCTCCTGTTCGGAAAACCGGAGAAATCTTGGTGATGGCGCCGCAAGACAGGTCCCGACCCCGGCGTTGGCGCACCTTCCTCAAAGGCTTGGTTGCCGTGGTCGTGCTGGTCGCCGTGGTGGCGGCCGTTTGGGTGCGTGGGCGTATGCAGGGCCCGCATCGCGAGTACCGCGCCGATATCGAATTCGTCTCCGAGCCAACCCCGGAAGGGTTCGAGGTGGGGGTGTCGGCGCGTGACATCACCCCGGATCTCTCGAAGTTCGATTCATGGAAGGATGTCGACCGTGACAGCCGGTTTCGGCCGGACAAGGGCGACACCTACGAGGACCGGAACGGGAATGGCGATTTCGACTTCGTCTGGTTGGGCGGCTTCAACATAAATCGTCCCGCCCAGGGAGTGAATGATCCGCTCTGGGCGCGGGCATTGGCCTTCCGACAGGGCGGCGCGGTGGTGGCCGTGGTTTCGGTGGACTCCATCGGTTTGACCCACGAGCGGTTTATTGAGCCGCGACAGGAACTCGCCCGCGAGTTTCCGCAGCTGAAGCATGTGGTGTTCACGTCGACGCATACCCACAACGCCCCCGACACCATGGGCATCTGGAGCTATCGGCCCATCCCTTCGAAGTTCAATCACGAGTACGTCCAATTCGTGGTCCGGCAAGCCAAGGAAGCGGTGGCCGAAGCGATCCGCGGCCTGCGACCGGCGGAAGCCACTCTCGCGACGGCCGACCTTCCGCCGGCAGGATTCGTGCGCGATTCGCGTCAACCCATCGTCACCGACCGCGTGCTGTCGACGGCGCGGTTCACGGCGGCCGGCACCGAGGAGACGATTGCGACGTTGGTATCCTGGGGTAATCACCCGGAGGCCATGGGGGGCGACAATCCTTTGGTGAGTTCGGATTTCCCGCATTATCTCCGCGAAGCCATGGAGCGGGGCCTGGAAGGCGAGGCCGGGATGAAGGGATTTGGGGGCACCTGCGTTTTCCTGCAGGGACCGGTTGGCGGTTTGATGACACCCCTCGGATTGGAGGTTCCGGATCGCAATGGTCGTGACGTGCATCGCACCAATGGCGTCGGCAAAACCCGGGCCTTGGGTGAAAACCTGGCTCTGCGATGCGCCAACCTCCTTCGCAGCCCCGCCGCGCGACCCATGAAAGATCATCGACTGGCGGTGATCGCCAAATCCGTTTTCGCGCCCATTGAAGGCACTTTCAAGGTTCCCATTATGCTCGGGCTCATTCATCCCGGGTGGTACGACGGCAAGGCTCGGACCGAAGTTGGCGTGCTCCGTGTGGGCGAGATCGTCCTGCTGACGATACCTGGAGAAATCTATCCGGAGATCGTCGATGGCGGTGTCGAAACGCCGGAAGGCGGGGATTTTCCAGGGCCCGCAGTGGAGGTTCCGCCGCTGCGTCAGGAAATGCCGGGAGCGTTGAACCTCGTGCTGAACCTGGCCAACGATGAGATCGGTTACATCGTGCCGCGAACGCAATGGGACACCCAACCGCCGTTCACCTATGGCCGGAAGGACGCGCCTTACGGAGAAGAGAATTCCGGTGGGCCGGACGTGGCCCAGGTCATTCACCGGGAGTCACTGTCAGTCCTTCGGCGGCTTAAGGAACGGGTCCCTTCGCCGCGCCCTTAGCGGAGTTGGTGTCGGATTCCGTCGAGGTATCCGTGACCACCGGCCGCGCCACGCGCGTGAAGAAATTGTTGGTGATGACGGTATCCAGGGCAATGCGGCGGATGCCCACCAGGGCGTCGGCAATGTCGTTGCCCGTCACCACCACGCCGGAGGCGGAACTGAGAATGAGAATGGCCGGGGACTGTCCGCGCATCGAGCGCAGCACGTTCCCGCGCAAGAGGACGTCCGAAGTCGCAACGGTCGGCTGATCCGCGCTCCCGATGGAAATGCCGGCGACGCCAGTGTCCTCGATGAGGTTCCCAAAGGCATTCATGCGCACGCCCGTGATCAGGAGTCCGCGATCGCCGCAGGAACGGATCCGGTTTCCCGAGACAATCAGGCCTTCCGTGAGATGGTTCGTCGAGGCGAGGATCTGAATGCCGCGACCGGTCATGCGGGTGACGACGTTATCGGAGACCACCGAGTCGTTGATGTTCGCCTGGGTGGCATACAACGAGATACCCGCGTAATCGCCGATGTCGCAAATGTTGCCTTGGACCAGCCAGCGGCTGCCACCCGACAGGTTGATGCCCATGATGGGCAGGAACGGCTGGTTCGCGCTCGGATGGCGGGGTGACTTGCCGATGACGATGTTGTCGCGGACGAGAATGTCGGACTGCTGGGGCTCGGCGATAACGATGTCTCCCATGAACGCCATGATGCCGGTGCTGCGTACGTTGGTCAGACGGTTGCCGCGAACGATGGCGCGGGTGATGGTGTTGGTCTTGGTGGTATTCTCGAGTTCGATGCCGCGGGCGCACTCGTGGATTACGTTGTTTTCGATCACCCAATCGTTGCCGACGCCACTGATCGCCGAACCATCGACTCCCTGAAATCCATGCCGCGTGTCACCACCGTCCTCGAAATAGCACTCGCGAACCGTGATCCGCGTCGATGTCTTCTCCCCATGAAGATGGCTAATGCCATGCATGAACTGGGTCACCCGGCATCGGTTGAACAGCAGATCCTGGCAGATGCCTGCCAATTGGACGGCGGCGTAGTTGAAATCGGCGATGCCGCGATCGCTGCCGCTCCCTTCGAAGGCGAGACCGCGCACCGTGCCCCGAACGCAATCCTTCAATAACAGGATGTCCCCGTCCGTCGGGCTGAACAGCGTCGCGCCCGTGCCGTCGATGGTGAAATCCGCCACGCCATCCAACCGCAGCCGCGCCCTTTTGCTGTCCTCCAATGTCACCTGGGCGTCAGTGCGATAGCGGCCCGGCGGGATGAGCAGGCGCTTGGTTTCGCGCGTGGACAGAAAATCAAATGCCGCTTGCAAGGACTCGGTGACGTCCTTCGAACCATCGGAGGCGGGACGCCACCACGCCACGTTGATCTCGCTGTCGGGCTGGAGCAACCGCTCGAGTCGGCCGGGACGATTCGGCCGCAATTGGATACGAATGGCATCATCGAAGGGGCGCCCATCGTCCGGATCCCAGGTGAACCAGCCGCCCCATCCGTCGCCGTCCGACTCGTACCCCCCCAAATGGATCAGCCCTGGCAGCGGTGCGTCGGGTTGCTGGCGCAAGTCGCTCAGGGTCGAGAACCCCTGGGCCGCCGCCGACTTCGGGAACGCCGATTCCGTGCCGCTGAGGTACTCGTCGAGGTTCAGCAGACCGTCGAAATCCGCGTCCTCGAGAGCATCGAAGGGATCCAATGGATCCATGACGTCGGATCGCAACATCTCGTAGACATCATCGATGCCGTCGCTATCGGAATCCGCCGGGCTTGCGCCATCGATGGCCTGGCCACAGAAAAATCCCGCGGTCCGAGCGCCCGCGCGGGGCAACGGAACCGCGACCGTGCCGTGGACACTCGGCCATCCCGCCCACACCGGACGGAACGCGCTGGTGATGCGTTCGCTGAATTGAACGATCAGGTAATGGTTCGTTGGCGTCTCGAAGGTGAGCACGGCGCCGCCGGTGTAGAGGCGGAGGTCCTGGATCCGGCAAACATCCGTCGGCCGGGAAGTTGCGGCCGTGCCGGTGTGGGTGGCCGCCCAGACTTCTCCAGCGCCGACTGCCAGCAGAATGCCGAGAAAAACGATGCGCCTTCCGGGTCCTCGCCGCTCCAGCCAGTTCGAGAAACAACGCCAGTACACCATGACAATTAATTGCCCAACAGGGGGCGATGATCGCCCGGGATGGCGCCGGTGGCAAGATGGCTGCCCGGAAGAGTTTAGGCCGGGAGTCTCCAAGGAAGCGTCGGGATCGGCGTCGGAAACCGGCGACTTCCTTGGGAAAAGCGCCAGGGGACTGGCGCCGTCCAAGACCTGGCGGACTGCCACGCTTGGTTCGTCGCGAAGCGTCGTGGATTGCGGTAGTCCTCTACCGCTTTCGGTGCCCAAAGCGCCCGGGGATCGGCGCAATCCCGTATGCTATGCCTTATAGAAAGGGTAGTGCCACCGGCTCGATAGGTCGGAGACACGTCGACGGGCCAGGGATTTCGGGGAAAACCATTGCGCCGTCCCGGGTCGGCTTCCTAGATTGGCCGTCCAGCGGTCAAATGAGTTCGGTGGCATGAGTAATCCTAATTCTCCAGCGCGTGGTCTCGAGGGCGTCGTGGCGGCGAGCACCCGACTGAGCGATGTGCGCGGTGACATCGGCAAACTGATCTATTGCGGCTACGACATCGATGAGTTGGCGGGCAGGGTCACCTATGAGGAGGTGGTGCATCTTCTGCACCACGATCGGCTGCCAAACGCCGGGGAATTGGCGGAGCTAAAGGCCACCCTCGCCGGCTTTCGCGATCTGCCCAGGGCGATCAAGCAGATCATCCAGAAGTTTCCCAGGAACGCCCCGCCCATGCACGTGCTCCGGTCGGCGATCTCGAGCCTGGGTTGTTTTGACACGACGGCGGACGACGATTCCATGCACGCCCAGCGGCGCAAGGCCCTGCGCTTGGTGGCGCAGATTCCCGTCATTACCGCTTATTTTCACCGGCACCGTCAGAACCTTCCGCTGATCGATCCCGACTTCAATCTGGGGGAAGCCGCGAATTTCCTGCACATGCTGACCGGTCAGAAGCCGGCGGCGGAGACGGAGAGCACGATGGACATGTGTTATGTCCTCCATGCCGAGCACGGGATGAACGCCTCCACCTTTGCGGCACGGGTGACGAGCGCGACGCTGAGTGACATGTATTCGGCGATCACTTCGGCGATCGGGGCCCTCAAGGGCCCGCTCCACGGCGGCGCCAACGAGGGTGTCATCAAGATGCTGCTCGAGATCGGAAGCCTCGACACCGTGGATGCCTATCTGGAGGACGCGCTGGCGCAGAAGAAGAAGATCATGGGTATTGGGCACCGGGTTTATAAGGTGCTCGATCCTCGGGCGCCCCATCTCAAGCGGATGGCTCAAATTCTCAGCGCCAAGATCGGCGAGCCGAAATGGATCCAGATGAGCGAGCGCATCGCCGAAGTGATGCTCCAGAGGAAGAATCTCCACGCCAACGTCGATTTCTATTCGGCCACGGTCTACTATTCGCTCGGTATCCCGACCGACCTCTTCACCCCGATTTTCGCCATCGCACGGACCGCCGGTTGGACGGCCCACGTGCTGGAACAGTTGACCGACAACCGATTGATTCGCCCTCAGAGCCTTTACACCGGTCCGGTGGGCCTCACGGTGGTTCCCATCGAGGAGAGATGACTCAGCGGCCACTCCCGCGGGCTATGCCAAGGGCTGGGTTCTATCGACCCACGCCAATGGCTCCGGCGGCGGCGAAGAACATGAAGAACACCACGGCGACAACGACGCTGAGCAGCGCCAGGACCGTGGCGATGATTCCAACTATTTTCCCCGCCTGCGTCAGGCTCCGGCCCTCCGGATCCATCTGGCCGGCGTCCATTTCCTTGAGGTCACCACTGCCCATGATCCAAGCGGCTATCCCGCAAGGAAAACAGATCACAAGACCCAAGATACCCAGGACCAGGATGAGAGTGCCCCGATGAGATTTCATGGCATTGGAGAAGTGCGGCTTCGGCTGCGTTCTCGCCCGGTCCACGCATTATAACAAGGAGTTTTCGCCGAATGAATATTCACGAGTACCAAGCCAAGCAACTGTTGGAACGTCATGGGGTGAATGTGCCCCGGGGAGAGGTCTGCGACACTCCGGAGGCCGCCCGCGACGCCGCGCAACGGTTGTTCGATTCCGGTGAGAAGTTGGTGGTGGTGAAGTCCCAAATCCACGCCGGCGGCCGTGGCAAGGGCACCTTCAAAAGCGGTTTCCAGGGTGGAGTAAAGCTCTGCAAGACGGCCACGGACGTCTTCGAAAAGGCCGGTCACATGCTCGGCCAGGTCCTGGTGACCAAACAAACCGGCGCCGATGGTCGCCTCGTCCGAAAACTGCTCGTCGCGGCGGCTCCCGAGATCAAAAAGGAGCTGTACCTGGCGGTGCTTCTCGACCGGGGCGCGGGGAAGCCCGTGATCATGGCGAGCACCGAGGGCGGCGTGGATATCGAGGAGGTGGCGGCCAAGACGCCGGAGAAGATCGTGAAGGAGTTGGTCGATCCAGCGGTTGGATTCCAGGCGTGGCAAGCCCGCAAGATCGCGGCCGGACTCGGCCTGCGAGGCGAACTCATGAGCCAGGCGGCCAAGCTCCTCCGCGGTGTCTACGAAACCTGGTGGAACTGCGACGCCTCACTGGTGGAGATCAATCCGCTCTGCGTCATCGAAGGAAAAGACGGCAAACCGGCCCTGGTCGCCGTGGACGCGAAGATGGGCCTCGACGACAACGCGCTCTATCGCCATCCCGACATCCAGGCGATGCGCGACCTGGGTGAGGAAGCGCCGCTGGAGATCGAAGCCAGCAAGCACGCGCTCAATTACATCAAGCTCGACGGCAATATCGCCTGCCTGGTCAACGGCGCCGGTTTGGCGATGGCCACCATGGACATCATCAAGCATTTCGGCGGCGAACCGGCGAATTTCCTCGATGTCGGCGGCGGGGCCACTCGGGAACAGGTGACGGCGGCATTTCGCATCATCCTGGATGATCCGAATGTGCGCGGGATCCTGGTGAACATCTTCGGCGGGATCATGGACTGCAATGTGATCGCGGCCGGCATTGTCGAGGCCGTTCGCGAGACGCATCTCAAGCTTCCCCTCGTGGTTCGGTTGGAAGGGAACAACGTTGCCGCGGGCAAGAAGACACTCGCGGAATCGGGACTGACGATCATCAGTGGCGATTCCATGGCGGATGCGGCCCGCAAGGTGGTTCGGGCTGTCGCCGCCTGAGACACGCACCCCTCGACACCAGACTCCATCGATTTCACCTCATGGCTATTCTTGTCACACCGCAGACCAAGGTCCTCATCCAGGGCATCACGGGCAGCTTCGGGGCCCGGCACGCCCAGTTGTCGCTCAACTACGGCACCCAGGTGGTGGCCGGCGTCACCCCGGGCAAGGGCGGGCAGAGCTTTACCTACAATGGGCATTCCGTTCCCATCTTTGACACCGTGAGCGAGGCGGTTCGCCAGACTGGCGCCACCGCCAGCGCCGTGTTCGTGCCTCCCCCGGTGGCGGCCGACGCCATTCTCGAAGGCGCGGACGCCGGGTTGGAACTCGTGGTGGCGATCACCGAAGGTATTCCTGTAGTCGACATGATTCGCGTCAAACGGGCGATGCGCGGACTGAAGACGCGGCTCATCGGGCCGAATTGTCCTGGAGTGGTGACTCCCGGCGAAGGGGCGGATTCGACTGGGGGCTGTCGGATCGGGATCTCGCCTGGGTACATCCACAAAAAGGGAAACATCGGAGTGGTTTCGCGATCCGGAACCCTGACGTATGAAGCCGTGTGGCAGTTGACCTGCCGAGGCGTTGGGCAGAGCACCTGCGTTGGCATCGGTGGCGACCCTGTCAATGGAACGTCGCATTTGGACATCATCAAGATGTTCATGTCCGATCCCGAGACTCACGGCATTATCATGATTGGCGAAATCGGCGGTTCGGCCGAGGAAGAGGCCGCTGAGTGGATCAAGGTGCATGGCACGAAGCCGGTGGCCGGCTTCATTGCCGGCGCCACGGCGCCAGCGGGCCGCCGCATGGGTCATGCCGGGGCCATTATCTCCGGGGGCAAAGGGACGGCGTCGGCAAAGATTGAGGCGTTTCAGGCCGCCGGCATCGGCGTGGCAGCCACGCCCTCGGACATGGCGGAAACGCTGCTCAAGATGATGTGACCCATCGGGCAGGGGCCCCGGCTAGCCGACGATCGCGCGGTGCGCGGCGAATGCACCTCGCAGCGAGCGGCTGAGGGTGGATTGCAGGCCCTGCAGTTCGCGGTAGATCGAGGCGTGCTTCGGATTCGGCGCGGTGGCTTCCGACGTGTTGAGCGTGACGAAGGCATCCGTGATGTGTTCGATGCTGACTCTGTCGCCTTTCGCCAGCCGCCACGACCACAGTGCCTGCAGGGCCGCGCCGAAGGCGGCGCCTTCCCCGACTTTGAGTGTGACCACTTCCGCCTGGAAGACATCGGCCATGATCTGACGCCACAGCTTCGAATGGGCCCCGCCTCCGGTGGCGCGCACTTGTTTCGCGTGAACACCGAGTTCCGCCAGGCGCAACAGGCCGTAGTTCATGCCCAACGTCACCCCCTCCATGGTGGCGCGCGCAAAATGAGCCGCCGTGAAGGTCTTGGGTCGCACGCCGAAGAACACTCCGGTGCCGTCCGGGACATTGGGCGTGCGTTCGCCCTCAAGGTAGGGCAGGAGCAGGAGACCGTCCGACCCGGCGGGAGCCTTCGCCGCCGTCTTTTCAAACCCGGCATGGTCCAATTCGAAATCCCGGCGCACCATTTCGGTGGCCACCGTCACGTTCATTGTGCACAACAACGGAAGCCAGCGGTTGGTGGAGTCGCAGAACGCGGCAATCTCCCCATTGGCATCGACCACGGGGCGTTCGGCGCAGGCGTAGATGGTGCCACTGGTCCCGAAGCTCGCCGTGACCACTCCGGGGCGGGTGTTTCCGGTTCCGATCGCGCCCATCATGTTATCGCCACCACCGGCGCTGACCAGCACGCCCGGATTCAGGCCCAAGGCCTTGGCGCTGGCTTCCGTCAGTTTGCCGGCGGGTTGATCACTCGGACTCAGTGTCGGCAGTTTGCCGAGTAGTTCGGGATCGATGGCTTTCGCCGCGGCGTCACTCCACCGGCGGCGGCGGACATCCATCAGCGCAGTTCCCGACGCGTCGCCATACTCCATTGACGCCGTACCGGTGAGCCACCAGTTCAGGTAGTCGTGGGGGAGCAGGACGGTGGCGAGTCGGGCGAAGTTCTGGGGCTCATGGTGTTTCAGCCACAGGATTTTGCCGGCGGTGAACCCGGGCAGCACGGCGTTGCCGAGGGTGCGCAAGGTGGCTCGGGGTCCGCCCAATGCGGCGGTGATCTCGGCGCATTCCGCCGACGTACTGGTGTCGCACCAAAGCTTGGCGGGACGAATGACTTTACCCTCGCGATCCAAAGGCACGAAGCCGTGCTGCTGGCCGCTGACCCCCAGGGCCACCACCTCGCTGGGCGAGGCCTGGGCCGCCTTGAGGGCGCTCCGTACCGATTTCTTCAGGGCGTCGATCCAAGTGGCGGGATCCTGTTCCTTGTGGCCCGCCGGCAATCCTGGAATGAGATCATAGGCGGCGGAGCCGGATCCGACGACTTTGCCCGTTCGGGCCTCCACTACGAGCGCCTTGGTGGACTGAGTTCCTGAATCAATGCCGAGGAGGAGGGTTCGCTGGGCCATGGGAAGAATGCGGGCGGAGCCTGCCATGGTCCCTGCCGAATGTCGAAAGGGAGTTGCCGCCGACCACTACCCAGCAGTGCCTGTCTGCCCAACGGGGGTGGGGGTGGCGGTGGAAGGCAGGCACTTTCGAGGGATGGAAAACCAGAAGGTGCTGCCCTTGCCGACTTCACTTTGGACCCCAATTTGTCCGCCGTGGGCTTCGATGGCCAGGCGGCAGAATGCCAGTCCGACGCCGAAGCCAGGGCGGCCGGCGCGGCGACTGGCCTGTCCGAACTTCTCAAAGATGGCTCGCTGCAGCTCCGCCGGCACACCCTTGCCGCGGTCGCTGACACGAACCCGCACGGCATCCTCCGAACCTTCCACGGAGAGGTCCACGGTGCCGCCCTCCGGAGTGAACTTAAAGGCATTGATCAGCAGGTTCCCAAGCACGCGGCTGACCAGCTCGCTATCGCATTGGCTGGTGGTGCTGCCGGATTGGGTGAGGTTGATCGGGCGCCCCCCGCCAAGGCCGGCCACTGATTTCTGCACCGACTGCACCACATCCAGCAGGTCGCACTCGGCGAAGGTCAGCGGCATCCGTCCGCTCTCCAGTCGGCCGACGTCGAGCAATTGAGAGATCATTTCGGCGAGCCGTCGGGCGTGGGACGTCGCATCGGCCAGCGGTTCGAGAATCTCCGGATCCCGAGTGTCCAGAACGGACTTGATCAACTCCAGGTTGAGTTCCACGACAGCCAGGGGAGATCGGAGGTCATGGATGATCATGTGAGTGAGATCTTCGCGAAGTCGCTCGAGCTCCTGCAGTTTCTCCACATGCGCGCGCAGTTCATTGCGTTGCCGGCTCAGTTCGAGGTGCGTCAGGATGCGCATTCGCACTTCCTCGACTTGGATGGGTTTCGTGACGTAATCCACACCGCCCACTTCGAAGGCGCGCACCTTGTCCCATGCTTCATCCAAGGCACTGAGAAAGATGATCGGTATTTCGGCCAGCACAGGATCCGCCTTGAGACGCTGGCACACCTCATACCCGGACAAGCCGGGCATGACGATGTCGAGAAGGATGAGATCCGGCTTCTCCTTCGCCGCCGCGCGCAAGGCCATCTCGCCGCTGGGCAGGGCAAACACCTGGTACTGTAGATTGCGGAGAAAGGCCTCCAGGAGCTGGAGATTCTCCGCCGTGTCGTCGACGATCATGATGCGGGGCGTCGGGACAGTGGGTGGGTTCATGATTTTTCCTGACGAAAATACTCGAGGATGGCGAGGTAATCGAAGTTGGTGACCCACTGGCGCAGGTTCTGACCCAGGCCCGGCGCGGACGGCATGACGCTTTCTTCGATCAGACAGCGCAGGCGGGCGACGTCGCCCGATTCTGTGGCGGCGACGATCTCGTCGCGTAGTGTCTGGGGCAATTCCTGCGTATTGGCAGCGTCCGATGGAAGGGAACGCGTCCCGGGATCCCCCGGCGGCAGGTCGAATTCGACCGCCAGCAGGCTGCCAAGACGGGCCATGAACTCCGGATAGGAAAAAGGTTTGGCGACGAACCCGTCGGCGCCCGATTCCTGCCAATCGTTTGAGCCATCGAGAACGCTGGCACTGACGATCAGAATTCGAACCTTCGACCCGTGGGGGCCGCGACGGATCTGCGAAGTCGCCTCCAATCCGTCAATCCCCGGCATCCGCCGATCCATGAGGACGAGAGACGGGCTGGCCGCGGCACAAAACGCCACCGCCTCCATGCCGTGGGTCGCCTCGTACACCACGAAGCCCGAGCTCTCGAGCATGGTGCTCAGCAATTCCCGATTGCTGATCGAGTCGTCGACCACGAGAACGGAAGGGGTCGGGGAACCCGGTTTGAGCTTGAAGGACCGGCCCGGGCTCCAAGGAATGGCGTGGGAGAGACTGTTCTGGTCGCGGCGAAGGGCGGCAAAAGTAAAACGGAAAACACTGCCAACACCGGGTTCGCTGGTGGCAGTGACTTCGCCGCCGAGAACACGCGCCAGTTGCCGGCTGATGGCAAGACCAAGGCCGGTACCCCCTTGTGTTGGCCCGGCGCTGGCCTGTTCGAACGGCTCAAAGATCTGCTTCAAATCACGCGGGGAGATTCCCGGCCCCGTGTCGGCCACCTCGACGAGGATGTGAACGGATGGTCCGATCCCGTGGGGCTGGGTGGTGACGCGTAACTGGATGCTGCCGGTCGCGGTGAATTTGACCGCATTGCCGAGCAGATTCAAAAGAACCTGACGCACGCGGCCAGGGTCGGTGTGGAGCCGGACCGGTACACCGGGGTCGCGCACCAGTTCGAATTGGAGACCTTTGTCCTCCGCCCGCAGACGGAACATGGTGGCCAGGTCGTCGAGCAGTGCATCGAAATCGAAATCGACGGGAACGGCGCGCATGCGGCCCGCCTCGATCTTGGACATGTCGAGAATGTCGTTGATGAGGCGGAGCAAGTGTTCCCCGCTGCGGTTGATGGTATCGAGGTGTTGCCGATGACGAGGCGGGAGTTCGGGATCCCGGCGAAGAATCTGGGAGAACCCGAGGATGACATTCATCGGGGTCCGGATCTCGTGGGACATGTTGGCCAGGAACCGGCTCTTGGCCTGGTTGGCGGTTTCCGCGGCTTCTTTGGCACGGCGGAGATCCTCGGCCGCTTGGCGGCGCTGGGTGATGTCTTCCTTGATGGCCACGAAATGGGTGAGGCGGCCTTCCGAATCGAGAACGGGGGCGATGGTCGCCGATTCCCAGAACAACGATCCATCCTTCCGGCGATTGCAGAAGTCGCCGCGCCAGATGTGTTTGGCCCGCAAGGTCTGCCACAAATCGCGGTAGAATTCTCGATCATGGAATCCCGATTTGAGCAGCGAGGTCTTGCCGCCGATCACCTCGGCCGAACGATACCCAGTTTGTGTTTCGAAGGCCGGGTTGACGTACTCAATGTCGCCACGGATGTCGGTGATAACGACCACGGTGGGGCTTTGCTCGACAGCACTCCGGAGCTTGCGCAGGTCAGCATCGGCTTTGCGGAGTCCGGTGACATCCAGAAACGTTGCCAATACATCGGCGCCGAGCTTGATGCCGCCGATGATGACGTCCCGAACGGTGCCATCGCGGCAGGTCACACGGTATTCGTTGGGTTGAATATCCGTCTGCCGGTGGGCGGCCTCGGCGATGGCCGATTGCCATTCGATCCAGACTTGTTCCCGGTAGGCGGGATCGGGATAGGCCTTGTTTCTCCAGGCATCGAGGTTGGGAAGGTCCTGGAGGTTGTACCCGAAAGTTTGAACGAAGCGCGCATTGAGGAAGGTGAGCTCCCCCTGGTCATTGGCCAGGCCCATGGGAATGGGTGCCATTTCGAGAAATCTCCGGAACCGCGTCTCGCTCCTACGCAATTCGATCTCCGCGGCGCGCCGACTCGAGATGTCGCGGATCATGCCTTGGATGAGCGGCTTGCCGTCGATCCGCGCCACGCTGACGGCGACTTCACAGGGAAACTCGGTGCCGTCCGCGCGCCGATGGGTCCACTCGAAGAAGTGACTTCCCTTTTCCATGATGACGGCATTTCGCTCAGGATAGGCCTCCTCTGATGGACGGCCATCGGGCTGAAGCTCGGCCGAGAGTTCGGGAATGCTCCGAGAGAGGAGTTCGGTCTTGGTCTTGAATCCGAACAAGGCGATGGCAGCCGGATTGCAGTCGAGGGTCGGTCCGTCGGCGCTGACGATGAGAATGGCATCCCGGCTGGACTCGAAGAGCGAACGATAGCGGAGTTCGCTGCTCGCCAGTTCCTGGGTGCGCTCGCTGACGCGGCGTTCGAGGTCGGCGTTGGCCTCCCGGAGGTGGCGCTCGTAGTTCGCGCGCTGGAGGACTCCCACGACGACACCTCCGACCGATTCCAGGGCCGTGCGCGCGGCTTGGGGTATTTCGTCGGATTGATGCGAGGCAATGTTGATGAGAGCGACCAATCGTCCACCTTCCAGGACGGGGATGAGCGACAGCGCGCGCAGGCCTTCGCGTCGCTCGACGGCATCGCTGGGCAGGGGAAGATCATCGACACTGCCGTGAAAGATCCGGCCTTCGGCGGCCCAGCGCGTGTTCGGTGCATCGGCGGCATAGTGCCTGACCGCCTGGATGAAGGGCGTGGAGAGCCCGTCGTGGCACACAAGGTCCAAATCGCCTGTGGCCGGTTCGACCACGTAGACGCCTCCGGCCTCCACTCCGGCAATCTCAATGGCGGCCTTCAGGCATCGTCGCAGAGCGTCGTCGCGATCGGCAGTGCGGGCGACCGTGAGACCCAGATCCCTCAGCAGTCGCAACCGGGCCTCCGCTTTCTTGCGTTCCGTGATGTCCTGGAAGGTTCCCATCACGAACGATTCACCACCCTCCTGGATTCGGCCCAAACCGCGGACTTCGGTCCAGATGTGGCGTCCCTTCAGGGTGGTCAGACCGATTTCCAGGACAAATCCGGTGCCATCGGCGAGCGCCTTTGCCAGGGCCTCCTGCAGGACGGGGATGGCGTCGGCATCGTAAAGCGTGAGTCCCTCCTTGAGCCCCGGTCGGAAGTCCGGCGGGGCCTCGACGATTTCGTAGATGCCTTCGGTCCAGTACAGGAAATCCGTTTGTGGACTCACTTTCCAGGCGCCGATGCGTCCGATTTTCTCGGCCTCGCGCCGGAAGAGGAGCCCCTCGTGAAGGTCTGCCTCGGCCTGCTTGAGCTGGGTAATGTCCGTGTGGGTACCCATCATCAGGCGCGGTTTGCCGGCCGAATCCCACGTGGCGACGCGTCCGCGATCCAGGATCCAGATCCACCGTCCATCCTTGTGGCGCATGCGAACCTCGCACTCGTAGTAGGGCAATTCCCCGGCGAAATGGCGCTCCACGATGGCGTGGCTGGCCGCCAGATCTTCGGGATGTGCGAGGCGGTTCCAGGTCTCGAGAGTGATGGGTGCCAATTCGGCAACCGTGTATCCGACGATTTCCGCCCAGCGCTCATTGATGATGCAGGCGCCCGACGCGATGTCCCATTCCCAAGTGCCGACGCGGCTGCCTTCGACGATGGCGGTGAGTCGGCGACGCTCTTCTTCGAGGACGGAATGGACCCGGTGATGTTCCGTAAGATCGATGACGCAGGCGATGCGCGACGACGGTCGGCCCTGCGGATCGCGGATCGTGGTCAATTCCACCATCACCGGAAATCGGGAACCATCCCGGCGCAAGTGCAAGGACTCGAAAACGCGGTGCTCGTGAGTGGATTCCTCCGGACCAGCAGTGGCGTTTCGATGGTGATGCTCCGGTGCCACGATCTCTCGAATGGGGCGGCCGGCAAGTTCGGCGGGTGTGTAACCTCGTTGCTCGGCGAAGGCTCGGTTGACTTCAATGAAAGTGTCGTTCGCGATGTTGATGTCGGCGAAGCCCGACTCCGCATTCTCGAAGACCTGCTGCCAGCGTCGCGCATGCTCCTCGGCCTCCCGACGGCGTGTGATGTCCACCGCCACACCCAGAACCTTTCGAGTGCGACCGTCCGCCGCTTGGATGCATCGGCCCTTGCCGAACAGCCAGCGCCAGAGGTCGGGACCAACTTGGACGCGGTAATCGCACTCAAACGGGGCGCCCGACGACAGGGTCTGTTCGATGGCCGCAGCGGTGTGGGGACGGTCGGACGGATGGACCTGGCTGATGAACGAGTCGAGCGCCTGGTACGGCGCCAGGTCCTCCCGGCCGGAGATGGCGGAGAGATTGTCGGAGTACCGAATCGCGCGGGTATCGATATCGAGTTCCCAAACGACCATTTCCGCCGCGTCCAGGGCGAGCCGGAGTCGGGTTTGGTCGGCATGGGACCGAGCCTCAGCGGCTTTCCGTGCGGTGATGTCGCGAGCGAACAGGTTCCAGCCTCCGTCCGGTCCCCGGGCTGGGTTGGTGGAGATTTCCAGGTCCACCACGGAGCCCCCTTTGCGGCGGCACTGCACTTCCCAGCGCTGACGTGCCTCGGTTGCCACCTTCCCGGGTGAAAATGCGGAGACATTCCCATCGGCAGTCAGCCCGAGGTCGGCGATGGACATCCGCAGGAGTTCGTCGCGGCTGAATCCAAGCAATGATTCCGCGGACTTGTTGGCTTCCCGGATTCGGCCGTCGGGGTCGATGCGGCAGAACGCATCGAGCGCATCAACGAGCGCATCCTTGAGCAGGGAGTCGGATCGGCGGCGGGCTTGGTGGAAGAGGATCATTCCTCCGAGGAACAGGGTTCCCAGGAATTCGGTGGCAAAGACCGGCACCCGGTCTGAAAAGGTCCGGAAGCTCTCCGCAGGTCGCATAAATGTGGCTGAAATCATGCCTGCCACTATTCCCGCCAGGAGGAGAGGGAGAAGCGGATGGAATTGCGGGTGAGGCCATCGGCGGAGCCCCCAGACCAGGGTGGCGACGACCAGGAAGATAAGAACGGCGATCAACGTGGGGTACGTCGCGGCGCCGGTCGCGAAGCCGGCCGCCACCTTGATCACGGTGAGTGTGGCGCCCACGAGAGGACCGCAACTGGCGGTTGCCGCGGCAATCAACCCGGCATGAATATCAAACACCACTTCCTGCCCGTCGAGCATCTGCCATACGAGGTCGGGGCTGTGCAGGTATTCCCCGATCACGATGATGCCTATAGCCAGCGCAATGAGGAACGCATGGCGGCGTCGGCCCGTAACGTGGGTCGCTTCCGCCACGTGTTCGGCACCCAGGAAGAGAAGGAAGGCAATCGCCAGCGTTCCGATGTGATGAATGAAGTGGTGAGTCATGAGGCCTCAGGCCACAGGGCGGCCGGCTAGTCGGGTACGGTCGGATTCGAGGGACTCCTGGGCGGGAAGAGCTCCACCAGCTTTCGGGAGCGGAACTCGAAAATGCGTTGAACATCCCGGCGAACAAACAGCCAGTAGACCAAGGCACCACCGCGAGGGCGGTACCGGACCAGATCATGACACAGGGTGCCGCCGTCCTTTTCCTCAAATCGATGGGTGTGGTGCCAGAGGGTGTAGGGCCCACGAAGCTGGACATCGACAAAGCGATGAGGCGGGCGCCACTCGGTGATTTCGGTCCGCCACCGGATCGGGAAGCCGTGAACTCGGATCCGGTAATCGATGAGGGTGCCGGGGCGCATGGCAATCGGGGACGGGGTCAGGACTTCAAACTGAAGCCACGGCGGGGTGAGGGCCTCCAAGTTGCGCGCTTCTGCGAAAAAGGGAAAGACCTCGGATCGAGGTCGCGGCAGCCAAAGTTCGGTTTGGAGTGTGTATTCCATCGCGGCGTCCAATGAAGAAGGATGTCTAGCACCGATTCCGTTGCTGCATGCGACGCAACCGTTCGAGGGTGGCGCCAAGTGCCGCCAACCCGTCTACGGGGATCGCCCCGATGCGCCTGAGCGCTCGGGCAAAAGACGGCATGGCTCGGCCGCCCGCCAGCAAAGCCACCCCATCCGGCAGCGATTGGCGGAGGCGTGTCAATTCGCCATCCAGGAATGGATCATCCTCCGGATAGACCAGGCTCAGGGCGACAACTTTGGCCCCGCATTGGCGGGCGGCTCCGGCGATTTCCTCCGCCGGCAGACTGGCTCCGAGATAGGTGACCTGCCATCCCAGGTTCAACGCCGTGGAGGCGGCCAGAAGCGCGCCAATTTCATGGATCTGGCCCGCAGGCGTGGCCACCAGAAGGACCGGCGCTCCCGCCAGCGAACCGAGGGGGCGGGCGGTTGTGGCCAAGAAGTCCCGAATCACGGCGGTGGCGAAGTGCTCGTGGGCGGCGGTGATCGTCCCCTCTCGCCATTGGTCTCCAATGGCCTGGGCCAGAGGCGCGGCGACACGATGCAGCGAAGCCAGGATCCCCAGCTCAACCACCGCCCGACGCAGGCATTCACGAAGCTCGTCGTCGGCCAGTCGGTGGACCGCCGACAGACTCTCGTCGATCAGTCGTGACACCGTGGACACGGGGCGGGAGAGCCGAAGGCCTGGGCCTGAGGCCAATGCCGGACCGCCCGCCAAGCGTCGAAGTTCGGCGGTGGGGAGATGCGCGACCTGGCTGATCCGGTGTCCGATGGAGGTGGCATCCCGGAGCAGGTTGAGGCGCTCGACATGCCGTTCCGAATACACCCGGCGATTGCCTCGGGTACGGCGCGGATCGACGGCCTGGTAACGGTGCTCCCAGATGCGAATCACGTGGGCGCTGAGTCCCGTGAGATGGGCGACTAGCTGGATGGGGTAGTGCGCTTCCACCATTCTTCTACAAGAGTTCTACGTGAGGATGTGTGAGCGCATCGATTTCTGTCGATGGCGTGGTGGCGAAATAACACAGAAGCGGGATGAGAAGTGTGGCGGACTTTTCTCATGGGAATCTGTAGGCGACCTACTGCATTAGACAGAAATTTGACAGGAGGTGGCGTCCCCGCACGTTGGTCGCGGGCGAAACGTCCGCAGCGCCGTCTGCCAACTGGGAGTTGTGAGCATGAATTTTGAAGGTCGAACCATTGTCATTTTCGGAGCGACGGGCGGTATAGGCTCTGCGCTCGCCCGATTCCTCGCGCCGACTGGGTGCCGGTTGACCTTGGTGGCGCGCGATTCGGATCGATTGAAGGCATTGGCGGCGGAGCTCGCCGCGAAGGGGCAATCGGCTGACGCCACGCGATCGGAGGACGTGGAGCGATGTCTGGCGTCGGCCCATGAGGAATCCGGCCGCCTCGATGGCGTGGTCTGTTGCATCGGATCGCTGTTGCTGAAGCCGGCCCACACCACCACGGACGACGATTGGGGCACGACGTTGTCCACCAATCTGACGACTTCGTTTTATATTCTGCGTGCGGCGGCGCGCTGGATGATGCGGGGCCCGGGAGGGTCCATCGTCCTCTCGTCTTCGGCGGTGGCGGAGCGGGGCATGATACACCACGAGGCTATCGCCGCAGCCAAAGCGGGAGTCGTGGGCTTGGCGAAGTCAGCCGCAGCGACCTATGCCCGACACCAGATCCGGGTGAACTGTGTGGCGCCAGGACTGACGCGCACTCCCATGACCCTGCCTCTCACCCGAAGCGAATCCGCGCTCAAGGCGTCGGTGGCTTTGCATCCACTGGGGCGGATCGGCGAACCCGACGAGGTCGCGCGCGCCATTCTTTGGCTGCTCTCGCCCGACCAGGGTTGGGTGACGGGACAAGTCCTGGCGGTGGACGGCGGCCTGAGTACGATTCAGCCGCGCCTGCCAAGTCCCTCCTAATCGGTGTGTCGGAATGCGAAGACCCGGCCGCGGCTTACATGTCGACCTGCCAATCGGCCGGACACGCGCGATGACGACCGTCGCCGGGGCGCAGGCGATCCGCGTTTCGGAAGCACGTGGCCTTCGGTCAGCGTTTCCCGACGGGTTCGGCGAGTTGAAGGGTGATGTCGATCGATGCTTTGCCCAGGCGCAGCCGAGGCTTGTCGATACCGACCACGTGCAGCCTTCCGGAGACCTGTCTCAGGGTGGCGGAATCGTCGTCGTCCTCCCACCGGACCACCGGTGCGTCGATATCGTCGACAAGAGTGCACTCGACGAACTCGACGCCGCCGGGTTCGCGGCAACGGTCCGGAGCGTGGGAGCGAATAAGGATGGGTGATCGGGGACCTCCGTAATTCCGGTGGCGGGCTCGCCAGGAGCCTTTCCAACGGCAATCGACGAAGCGGACGTGGGCGCCCCGAGCGGATTTGTTCACCAATCGCACCGCCTCGCGACCGGTGTTCTCCGAGGTGCAACGCACGAACTCCACGGTGCCGGCGGGTCCTTGGTCGGCAACCTCACCGACTGCGTAGCCCGACCATCCTAGATCCAGGTCGGGGGCGATCGACGAATGGGGATTGCCCGGTTCTCCCATTTGCACATGGCAGTTCTCGAAGCGAAGGGAAACCGGATGACTGGCGGCGGTCAGGGGCTTGAGCCAGACCAGAACGCCGTTGCCGGCGTTATTGGCGATGACGCAGTTGCGGACCACGCAGTCGACCAGGCGTTCGTCCGGTTCGTCTGGTTCAAAATCGATGCCCGCCTCCGGCGGCGTACCGCGTGTACCGGAGAGGGTGCAATTCTCGATGAGCAGGTGGACGGCACTGATGACGCTGATGCCCTGGCGATGGTTGTCGTGGCAGGTCACGTTGCGGATCACGATGTTTTCGCACCAGCGATTGGATCGGCTCGACCCGATGTAAATGCCGTCGCCGCCCGTCGATTCAATCCGGAGTCCATCCACCAGGACATTGCGACATCCGACCAGCGAGAGACCCATGCGCCATTCGGCTTTGGGATAGGGGGGCTGCTGGTAGTCGGCCTTGCGCATGCGGACTACGGCCCCGGATCCGCGGACGCTGAGGTTGGTGACATCGGTGGCGCGGAACAGCGAATCGCCGCCACCGCGGAACTCCCCGGCCTTGGCGAGAACGACAACCCCGGGTTCAAGGATGAGTTCCAGGTCACTTCGCAGCGTCACCGGCCGCAGAATCCAGGGGGTCCCGGTGTAGGGGATCACCACCGTCCCGGCGCGGGATCGGATGGCGCTCTGGACGGCTTCCGTGGCGTCCTCGGGGTCGAATCCCCACGCATCGGCATAGGCGCGTGTGGTTTCGCCGCGCTCGACGGCGGCGACGGCGGCCTCATTACGGGGCGTGGCCGCCGGGACGCAAATGGGCCCGCCCAGAACGATCATGGCCCAACCGATCCACCACCGAAGCCGGGAACTGGCTGGGGTTTCGGCGGAGCGCCTGCGAGAAGGCATCGGATTCAAGTCAGTTCCTTCGGGCGCGGAAGAAGCGATACGGTTGATTTTCGATGGAGTAAAACCGTGTGACGGTGGTGCCGTTGCCGTTGACGGCGGCTTCGACGCTCGTCCAATTCTGGAGATCCGAGGAACCTTCAATGCGATAACTGATGCCGCGTGCGGCGTTGAAACGGAATTCAACGGCCGTTCGAATGCTGACATCCGACTCCGGGGAATTGGCGGCGTTGGTCGGGATGTGACCCGTTGTCACCTCGACCCCATCATCGAATCCGTCGGTATCCGAGTCCGGCTTGAGCGGGTGGGTGCCGGTTTGGGTCGGGCTGGCAAAGGTGCCGGAGTTGTTCTCGACGCCATCCTTCAATCCATCGTTGTCGGTGTCGGCGAGCAAAGGATCGGTTCCCGTATTGGCGTCGCTGACCCAGGTTCCGGTTCGGGTTTCGGTCCCGTCCTTCAATCCGTCATTGTCGGTGTCGGCTTGGTTCGCTGCGGTGCCGATCTTGTATTCGTCGAGGTTGTTGAGTCCGTCGCTATCAAGATCGAGGGCGGCGTCGTTCACCGAAGGGTTCAAGCCATTCGCCTGCTCGTAGATGTTTGGAATGCCATCACCGTCGCTGTCGTCGGGAAGGCCTACCAGTTCATTGACGAAACCGTAATGATGAAACGTGTCCCCCTGGCTGATGGCGTCGAGGGTCATGACCAGGGTGCCGTCGGGCCCGGCCACGAACTCGTATTGAATCGCCGCGCCCGGGTGGCCGGCGTCGGTCGAGGATTGATTGTCGCCGTCCGGTCCCCAACTGGTGCCGTCGCGCGCCAGGCGATTGGTAACCCCGGGGGCATCGCTGGCCGAGATGTCCACGGCCGGCGTGCCCCAGCCGCTGACGAAAAAGCTCAGCCGGTAGGTGTGCGCTTCCTTGAGTCCAAGGAGCGTGAGCGTTTGGACACCGCCCGCGGCGCCTCCATAATAGAAATCCGTGAAGAGGTCTCCGAGGCCAGAGCCTTCGAAGGCACCTTGACCGTTGTTGACGAAATCGCCGCCCGGACCTGACAGGGTGTAAGTGGGGCCGGTGAGAGCTTTGGAGGTGAAACGGACACCGTTGATGGTGGCCGCCGCGGCATCCGAACCGAAGTCGACCAGATGCGTATAGGTCTTGGACGGATCGATGCCGGTTTCTTCGTCTGCGGTCAGGTTGATGAAGCTGAAGGTGCCTGCGCGTGAGGTCAGGGTTAGGACGCCCACGGCGAGGGTTAGCAACAGAGGCGCGAGTGGACGTGAAGTGTTCATCGTCGGCATAAGGGAGCGTGAGCAGGGTAGCCAGACTCGGTTTCGTTTCCAGCGCGGAATCACAGCGAGGATTTGATTTTGATCCGGAGCCCGTCGACGCTGGGCATCAGTGCTCCCTATGAATTTGTCGCTTGTTGCTTCAGGGAAGGGTGGGTGGGGAAGGGGGAAGGGTCCGAAGGCCGAGTACGCCGCGCCTGGTGGTACCGGCCGGGTCTCGGACAGTTTTCCTGTCGCGGCGGAATTGGGTCCAGTCAGGTGGCCCTCCTCGCGCCGCGAGGTGGTGGGCAGGATCCATCGATTCGTGGGCAGGGTTCTTGCCTTCCTTTTGGTGATGATCAGCGGGTCGGCGGTTGGCGCGGCAACCCGAGGTACGGAAGGAATCGATCCGCTCCCGCCGACCGAGGCGCAGGCGGCGTTTCGACTGCCGTCGAATCTGAAAGTTGAAGTCGTGGTGACCGAACCGTTGGTGGTGGATCCCGTCGCCATTGATTGGGGTGCGGACGGTTTACTGTGGGTCTGCGAGATGAACGATTATCCCACGGGATTGGATGAACAATGGCAGCCCGGTGGACGGGTTAAGATCCTGTCGGACTCCGATGGGGACGGCGTCTACGACCGGGCGACGCTTTTCCTGGATGGCATTCCGTTTCCGACCGGGATCACCGCCTGGGGAAACGGTGCCTTGATCAGCGCCGCACCCGACATTCTCTACGCCGAAGACACGAATGGCGATGGGCGCGCGGATCGGGTGGAGCGGTTGTTCACCGGGTTCAACACCGAGAACTATCAGGCGCGAGTCAACAGTCTGTCGCTGGGTCTCGATAACTGGATCCATGGAGCCAACGGCCTCTTGGGAGGCACCATCGCTGCGGTCACCAACTCCTTCTTTCGCACGAAGTCCCTGGCCCCTCCGGTTGATATCCGCAATCGCGACTTCCGCTTTCATCCTCGCACGGGAGCACTGGAAACCACCACGGGTCTCACCCAGTACGGGCGGATGCGCGATGATTGGGGGCGATGGTTCGGTTGCGACAACAGCCGCCTGCTGCTGCATTATTCGGTCGACGAACGTTACCTGCGCCGAAATCCGCATGTGTCCTTTCCGGATCCGATTCGGCATCTGGACGGCCGCCCGGGCGGGCGCGACGTGTATCCGGCCAGCCGATTGCTGGAGCGATACAACGACCCGGACAACGCCAACCGGGTGACTTCTGCGTGCGGTTTGACGGTCTATCGAGACGTCTGGTTGGGCACTGAGTACGCGGGCAATCTCTTCATCTGCGAGCCGGTTCACAACCTGGTGCATCGGGAAGTGCTCAACGAGTCCGACGCCGGTCTCACCAGCAGTCGTGCTCCGTCGGAAGCGGCATCGGAGTTCCTTGCGTCCACCGATCATTGGTTTCGTCCGGCACAGGTGCGCACCGGACCCGACGGCGCACTGTACGTGGTGGACATCTACCGATTCCTGATCGAACACCCGCGTTGGATCCCGGCGGCGCGCTTGTCGAAGATCGAGGTTCGCGCCGGCGCCGACCGCGGCCGGATCTATCGCATTGTTCCCAAGGCAGGCGCGGTCCCCCGGCCGGTCCGGAACCTGCGGGGCATGGACGCGACCGCGTTGGCGGAGGCCTTGGTGTCGCCGAACGGCACGGAACGCGACCGGGTTCACCTGGAATTGTTGCTTCGCGGGACTTCCGCCTCGGCACCGGTCCTGGTGCGGATGGCGAGCTCGGCGCCGCCGCAGGTTCGAGTGCAGGCATTATCCGTGTTGGCAGGTCTCTCCGCCTTGGATTGGGACACTTTGGGGAAGGCCCTTCACGACCCGGATCCGTGGGTGCGCGCGCACGCCCTGCGGCTCTCCGAAGAATGGCTTCGCGACGCTGGCGAGCGGGGCGAGGCCGGACTTTTCCAGGCCGTTCGGTCCCTGGCGACCGATCCCGTTCCGTTGGTTCGGCGTCAACTGGCCTACAGTCTGGGAGAGTTGGTGAATCCGGAGGTTGGCAAGATCCTGGGACGGTTGGCCGTTGAGAACGCCTACGACGCAGAAATTCAACAAGCCGTTCTCACGGCAGCGGCGCGCCACGGAAGCGCGATTCTCGAGGTGATGCTGGCCTTGCCTCGAGGGCATGCCACACGCCAATCGTGGGTCCCGCGCCTGGCGACCACACTTGCCGCGGCGGGACCTGAGTCGGCGCGGGACCGCGTGCTGGCCGCCGTGCTACCTCCTGCGGGCGAGGAGGCGACCGAGGCCGATCTAACCGACTTGGCTGGCTTTCTCGAAGGGCTGCCGGATGCCTCTTTGTCGGCGTTGCGGGCGCGCCACGGAACGACCCCGACGAGGTCGACGCTCGGTTCAGTCATCGCGCTGGCCCGGCACCGGGCGATGGATCCGGTGGTCGGATCGACCATCCGCCGGGCTGGAATCGAAGTCCTGGCGCGTCTCGGTGATGGGGCGGATGATCTGGACCGCCTGGCGGAGCTGGCGGCGAAGGACTCCTCGGAAACCGTGCGCCGCCTGGCGCAGGATCGGTTGCGCGCATCGTCCTCGGAACGGATCGCCACACGCCTCGTGGGCATCTGGCCGGAGAGTCTTCCGGGCGCGCGCGCGGGGATGTTGGATGTACTGATGAGCCGCGACGGCTGGGCCCAGGATCTTCTGCGGGCGGTGAAGGCGAATCGCATTCCTGCGATCGAGATCCCGCTGGTCGATCGGCAGCGCCTTCGAAGTACGGGGCCGACGGCGACGCGAGTCCTGGCGCAGGAAGTCCTTCCGTTGCCTGAAGGTGGGTCGCGGAATGCCGTGATCGAACGGTATCGTCCCGCCCTGCAGATCGATGGAAACGCCGACGCCGGGCGGGGTATCTTCGAGAAACAATGCGCCAACTGCCATTCCCTGGGGGGTGTCGGATTCGCCGTCGGACCGGACCTGAGCCTATTGCGCGGCAAGGACGCCGAGTACTGGTTGAAAAACCTCCTGGATCCGAACGCGATCGTCGAACCGCGGTTTGTCGCCTATGAATTGGAACTGGAGGATGGGAGCAACCTGAGCGGTTTGATCCCGGCGGAAACGGCCACAGGTCTGACGCTCGTCGCCGGCGGCGGGGTCCAGACCTCGGTCCTCCGGAACAAGGTCCGCGAGTTGCGTGCCTCTTCCCTTTCCCTGATGCCGGAAGGTCTGGAGCAAGGCATCGACATGAAGGGCATGGCGGATCTTCTGGCTTTTGTGCGAGGCGGATCCATGCCGACCTCTGACCCTGAGGCAGTTCTTAGGGACCCGGCTTCGGTAGCTCGCCTGATTCTGGATGGCCGGCAATCGACGGAGGCGCGTGAGACCGCGGTTCGGGCGAATCCTCAATTTGCCGCCGCGTTGATCGTGGAGATGACCCGCGACCTTTCGCCAGGGACCCCTGCGGAGTATGAGCGCATCCCTTGGCTGTGGCGTGTTGCCATTGGGTGCGGTCGACGCAACGACGCCCCTCAGATCGCCGCGATGCTCGCGGCGAGTCTGCCTCGCACCAACCAACCGCTGGCCGATTGGCAGGCCGTGGTAATCGGCGGCGGATTGATCAACGGCATCAGCGAACGACAGCCGTGGCCGGGCGAGCGACTGGCCGGGATCGTCGGCACGGATCCTGACTTGGCCACACGGTGGTCACGGGCGTTGGACCTCGCGTCGGCCATGGCCGATGACAGCAAGGTGCCGCAGGGCACCCGCTATGACGCCTTGCGCATGTTGGGCTGTGAGCCATGGTCGAAGCGCGGCGATCAATTGAGTCGTTACCTTGCCCACGGCACACCGGAAGAACTGCAACTGGGTGCCGTCAGCGGTTTGGTCGATGTTCCGGGTCCGGATGCGACCGCCGCCTTGATCCGTGGTCTGGGCCATTTGCCGGGACGCCATCAGCAACTCGCCATCGATGGCCTAATGAGAACCTCCGACCGCAAACTTGCATTGTTGGATGAGGTTCAACGCCAGACGATCTCGGCCCAGAGCTTGGGTCCGGAACGGTATCGATCGCTCGTGGCCGATCCGGACGCGACGATTCGCGCCAAGGCGATCGCGGCGTTCGGGACCGGTCGATGACGGGGTGTTGGAGGCTGGCCGAGGAAGCGTCAACGCAAGGGGAATGCAGATAGGGCGGCCGTTGCCTTAGTTTTCATTTTCCAGGTTCGACTCAGTCCTGAATCTTCCCAACATTGGCCATCTCAGTGCTTGTGAAGGGCAATTTCATGAGGCGTTTGCGGATTCCGCGTGGGCGAGCCTGGGCCGTTCGTGGTTCATGGGCCAGGGTAGGCGTCTGTCTACTGATGCTGGCCCTAGCGGGCTGCTCGGCATCCCGTCGGAAGTCCCCTCCTAGGGGTGCCGACATGAATATTACCTATCAGGACGAACTTCGACCGGTACCCCAGCGACCTCCGAGTGGCGATTGGCGTGAGGTGCTGACCGGAACGCAATGGGAGATTGTGAATTGGGGGGTCGACACGCAAATCCTGCTCACCGATGCGGGAAAGGTTTATTCCAGGGAAGGGAGTTACGAGGAGGTGGGTGAGCCCTACGAATACGCCGATGAGTTTCGTTCGTGGAGGGTCGAGAAGGATGTCCTGATACTGTTCGAGAAGATGGAATGGGAGTTGAGGTTCCCGCTGAAGCCCGGAGCCTTCAAGCTTCGCGACCTCAAGAGCCCGAAAGAACGGATCTCGCTGGTCCGAATTCAGTAGTGGCATGACGACGAAGCCAATGAGTCCAGCAGGCCTGGTTAACCCGTCGAACGGGGGCTACGACGCCTTCCTGTCGTATAGCAGTGCGGATCGTCAGCGGGTGAAGCGCGTTCAGGCCTTTCTGGAGAGTTATCGATTCGGCAATCCAAGGCGCCGCGTCCGGGTCTTTCTGGATCACACCGACATTCGAGGTGGGGAATTGGGCGGTGAGATCTCCGGCGCCATCCAGGACTCGCGCACCTTGATTGTTTGCTACTCTCCGGCTGCAGCGGAGTCGATGTGGGTTGCCCGGGAGATCGAATACGGCATTGCCGCGGCCAACAGCCCAAACATTGCCTTGGTGGAGTTGGGCGGGGATGTCGACGCGGCGCCATTTTTGGCATTGAAGGGGCTTGAGTACCGGCGGCACGACCTTCGAAAAGGCTGGTGGTTCTTCGTTCTCAAGCCGCGAGCCAGACTGGAACTGCTCCGGCTTTTGGCCTTCGTCACGGACGTCGATCTGCGGGTGCTGAGGAATTGGCACCGGCGCCGACAGTTGGCCCACGCCGCGATGGTGACGTTCGCGATGCTGGCTTTGTTTGCCTTGGTTTTCTCGATTCCCATGAAGGATTGGGAGACGATCGATCTGCGCAGCCGTGGGGCACCCCTCTATGCCATCGCGGCCGAAGTGGACGGCGGCGCACTCAAGGCGGTCTCCCGTTATCGTGCTCCGGGACCCCAAGGATTTCGCAACTACCTTCGAGTCGCCGAAAACGCGTTGAGTACCAATTCACCCTTCCAATTGAACGGTCCTTACTCCTTCCGGACTCGCCTGCTGCCGGTTCCGCTGGCGGCACATCCGCTGCGCTCGCGTGCGCCTGGATTTTCACTACCCGCCGTCACCTGGCGGGAATCCGCGAAGAACCAGGCGCCGCTCATTGGCGAACCGCGTCCAGGCTGGGTGGTGTCCGTGGTGCCGTTGGCGCCGACGGACGACGAACGCCAGGAGTATGAAGATCGCGCGGCTGATTTCGGTTTCGCTTTGCCGGTCCCGGCCGTCGTCGGTTCCGTGGTGGCGGTCGACACGGGATCCGCCGTCCATGCTGTCGAGGTGCCGGATTTGTCGCCTGTTTGGCGGGACACCTCGCCGTCGGGAGACCCGACCAGCCCGTCTCACGGCCTGGCCATCGCCTGCGGCAATGGGGGGTCGATATGGATCGGGCTCCAAGGCTGGGACGGCCTGAGTTCAGGAGGGCTGTGGTTCAGTCCCAATGAGGGCAGGACCTGGGAAAGAGTACCTGGATTCAACAATGTGGTTTCGGTCGCGGTGCGAGGCGTTGGTGCGAATGAGGAGGTCACCGTGGCAGAAGGCCATATTGATCTTTGGCAAGGGTCATTCCTGGCACCGTACCCGACTCGTGTGGTGACGCGGGAGGCGCGGTCGAAGGACTGGCGCGCCGCCGCAATGCCGCCGTTCGGGACGCGATCGGAAGTCGAACTCTGCGGCGTGCTCGGTGCGGCGGAAGTGGTGCGCGTGGATGAGACACTGTATCGAGGTCGACGTGTCCCGCTGTGGCGGTTCCTATGGGATCGAACTCGACGCGGCTTGGCTGTTGAAACCACGGAACGCAGGCTGGGAGGGGCACTGCGAGAGTCGGCGGCGGCGGCGGCGGTGGCAAAACTACAGTCGGGGAGTGGGGGGCCGTAAGGGAGGTTGAAAAGGGAGGACACCTTTGGCGCGGGTCTTGCGCTTAAAGACTTTGTCCCCACACGTGACGTAGAGTTCGTCGAAATTCGCGCCACCGAATACAACGTTGGAAAGCCAGGCTCGTTGGGGTTTGGGTACGATGGCGTTGACCCGGCCTGGTTGGTCGCAGATTTGGAGGCCCAGCGAGGTCGCCACGTAAAGGCGGCCTTCCGTGTCGACCGTCATGCCGTCGGCACCGCTTTCGGTCGCCGCGTCGGGAACGTGCAGGTGAAAGAACGGCTGTCGGTAACGAAGTGATCCATCGGTTTGGATCTGGAACGAATACACGAACCACCCGCGCGTGTCGGAAACGTAAAGCAGGGTCTGGTCGGGTGAGGCGACGACACCGTTGGGAAAGGGAATGCCTTCGTCGGCCACGGTGCGAGCTCCGGACGCGTCGACGTGCCATACCTTCTTGTTCTCGGGATCGGTGTAGTAGCCGCGGTCGGCCAGGGCGATGAGATCGTTGGCCGGGGCGTTCTCGATGATGGATTCCTCGGTGCCCTGTGAGTCGTAGCGGACCAGCCGTTGCGTGCCGTTCTGGCAGGCGTAAAGACGACCGTCCAAACCGAATCCCAGTCCGTTCACGCCCGGGCTTTTTTCGACGAAAACCGTGACTTTGCCATCGAGCGCCACCTGGTGAATCCGACCCTTGGGAATGTCCGAGAAGAAGACCTCGCCTCGTTCATTCACGGCCGGACCTTCGGTGAATCCGTGGCCCGAGCTCACAACCGTCCAGTCCTCGCCCGGTATGAGAATTTTGCTGAGGGGGTGCGAGTTGCCCATGGGTTTGGCGATCGGGGCGGGGTAGCCCTTCCAAAGCCAGCGCATGGCGTCAGGGAACACGGCGGCGCCTTGTTTGCCGTCGTGACCGCCGTCTCCCCAGGCGTGGCTCACTTCGTATCCGGAGAATTCCAGGGCCGAAAGCATGTCCAAATTGGCTACCCACCAATTGCCGCCGTAGATGTTGAGGTCGTTGCTGCCATCCTGGAGGAACACGCGGATGGGTTTGGGTTCGGTCTTGCGGATCAGCGTGGGATAATCATTGCCGCCGCGAAGTCCCACGTAGGTACCGATGGTGGAAAAGACACGACTGAAGGAGTCGGGCCTTTCCCATGCCGCGGTGAAGGCGGCGATGGCACCGGAGCTGGCCCCGGCGATGGCACGTCCCGTCGCGTTGGTGGTGAGATTCAGCGCATGCTGCGAAGTGACCCAGGGCAGGAACTCCTCGATGAGAAACCGCGCGTAGCGATCCCCCAGGCCATCGTATTCGAAACTGCGATTGAACCTGGGTTGGGCGTTGGTGTTGTTGTCGGGCGTCGGCACGACACCCGGGCTGACAAAGATCCCGACGGTGACGGGCATCTCCTTCTTGTGGATGAGATTGTCGAAAACGATCGGGACCTTCCATTCGTTGGCCCGGCCTTTTCCATCCTGGAAAACCATCACGCAAGCCGGTGCTGAGGGGTCGTATTGGCTGGGAATGTAAACGGAGTAGGGACGCACCGTGCCGGGAAAGAGAGTTCCCGTCGAGGTGTAGGTGCCGTCGACGATCTTCCCCTGGGGTACCCCGGGCTGGGGCAGGGAATCCGCCGTCAGCGGGTAGTCGTTGGCTCCGGGCGAGGCGTACGGCGCGGTCAGACAGCTGAGCGCCAACCAAAGGCAATGTGGCACGGACCGGAATGGCGAGGGCATTGCGTAACGATTTGCGATTCGTGGAGGAAGGTCCAGAACGCGGTGGAGCGGCTCTTCGAAGGGGTGCGGCGATTACTCTTCCTTGTCGAGTTCCTTGAGCAGGAATTGGCGGCGATGCGTGACCTGGCGTCGGAAGGAGTCCATGTGGAGCTTGAATTCCGCGACGGTTTGGCTGGAGGCGGAGGCATCGCCATGAAATAAGCCGGACCGGTAGCGAACCTCGGCTTCGAGTTCCTGTTCCATCCGGGCCAGAATCGGTTCCCATTGGTCAGGGGTGAAGATGGTGTTGCAGATCTCTCGGAGCCGGGTCCGGAACTTCGCTCGAAACGACGGGTTCGCCAGGAGCGGTCCGGAGAACCAGCCCGGGTGACGCCACCAGGAGGGACCTCCGTGGATGCCACCCATTTCGAAGCCGCCCAGGATTCCCGACTTCGGGCGATCGCCAGTCATGCCCATGGTTAACGGCATGGTGTACCAATCGTAACGGGGGGAGCAGCCGTCGTAGTCGCCCCACGTCTTATCTTCGTCCCAAGGGATGATCTCCCATTTTCCGGTCGGCCCTGGGGCTCGGTAGAGGAAGTAATTGTTGAAGAAGCCGTCCCAGTTCTGAATGCACATGTTGACGGCGTAGTAGTTGATGAAGCTGTCGAGGTGAAACCGCTGCTGGATGAGTTGCCACTGCTTATCCCCATTGGATCGCTGGAGGGCCTCGATCAATTGAACAAGTTCCGCGTGGCCGGTCTCGGGGTTGTTCTTCTTCTCGTGCTGCGAAACGATGTCGTGGCCGTACCAAAGCAGTTTGTAAACATCCCCTTCGGGGTCGCGGCCGACCCTCCGGAAGAAGCTGTTGTTGGGTTGCTCGACATAGAGGTGATACCCGGTCGGTCGTCCGTTGTGAAATATGCGCCAATGCCCGCTCAGCGGCGCGGTGGTGCCGGATTTGCGGTAGAGTTCGTAAGCCAGGTGTTCGGCCAGCACAAACCGAGGTTGGTTTTCGAACATGACGTTCACCGTCGTCATCTCCTGCAGGGGTTGGTCCTTTTGGAGTCGAAGCTTCCAGCCGCCTTGGCGCGGGGTGATGCGGATGTGGTCCAGAGTCTGGACGGGCCCGCCCCCGGGCGGCATATAAACGAGACAAGCGGCCCCGCGCACGGGCTCGAGAACTTGCGGGCCACGCCGGTTGGGTCGTGGTCCCCCGAAAGAATTGCGAAGGGAACGACCCGGCATTTCTTTGGGGCCGAATTCGAACAAGGACACCATCGGAATCAGGGCCTTGTTGGTATTGCCTCCAACGTAAGCCGAGAACGTCGGCCGAGCGTCGGAAGGATGCGGGAGTTGACGGGTCGCCCCGGTCTCATCGACGGCGGCCAGTCGGAAACGAAGGATCTGCCGTTCCGGGAGGGCAGGAATGTCACCACTGAACGTCCCTTTTTTGGCATCGCCCGCCTTCCGCTGCAGCGCGATCTCCTTCCACGCCGGCGCGGTACTGGGTGCCGCCGTGCGCTGGCCGGCAGTCGCGGTGTCGATCGCCTGGAAAAGAAGCGTGGCAGAACGAAGTCCGTCGGGATCGGCGATATCGACCTGAACCGGCGTTGCTTTGCCTGGAAGGGGGGGCGCGAACTGCACGTTGGAAAGGATCGGCGGAAGGTTGGTGGCAGCGGCAGCGTTGCGCTGGCCTGGGGTACCCGCCGGAGCAGGAGACAGTGGCAACACGGAAGGCGCCCAGTTCTGCGGAAGATCGCTGGGTGCGGACGCCACGATGCGTTCGAGCGACGCCGACATGCCGTCGGGAGAAACCGGCCAGGGCTCTTTGTCGTCGAATTTGACCGAGTCGACCTTCTGCCCCTTGGCATCCGAGAGTTCCAAAGTCTCGCCGCCGTGACTTAGCTTTCCCGTGAATTCGCCGGCGACCGGGATGTTGGTTCCGTATTGGATGCGGAATCCGCCGCGGTCGCGGCAAATGACGCTAAAACCGCCCGCGGGAAGGGTCAGATCCTTGGCAAAGGTGAACTTCACTCCCTTGGTAAAGGACCAACCGCCAATACTCACGGGTGTCGAGCCGGCGTTGTGCACCTCGACCCACTGCATCTCATCCCGGTCGTCCGGGGGATGGTACATGATTTCATTGATGACGACCTGTGCTGTGGCGACCCACGGAAGGTGCGCCAGCAGAATCAGGGAGGAGCCGACCAGGAGCCGGGCCACCGCACGTCGAGGGGTCAAGGAGGGGTGGCCCGCGGGGGTAGGGCCGGCGGGCAGGTGGGTGTTCACGCGGTCAAGGGGGCTGAACGGTTATTTGTTCGGAATATCCTCGGGTTTGACGGCTGCGTTGCGCCATTCCTCGGTCACTGCCCAAAGGTTCTGCGGGGTCATGGACATACCGAATTTGAGGAACCGAACGCTGCCGTCGGCGAAGGCGAAGTTCGACCCGCCCGATCGTCCGGATTCGTTGGCGGTATGCCGGTTTTGGGAAACCTGTTCGATATCATTGCCTTGGGAGCCTTGATCGAAATCCATGTGAATGTGCGGTGACCCGGCCTTCTTTTCACCGAAGATGATGGTTTCCGAAGCCATGGGAATACTGCCGCGGCGCATCCCTACTGGCCATTTCCACTCCCGATGGAGTTGATAATCCTCGGCGGGAAGGGCCGTCCGGAAGTAGTCATTGAATCCGTTGATGAGGAAGCTTCGGCGGATTTGGAGGCGATTGGTGGGATCCATGAATCCCGAAAAGATCATGAATTTGTCCGAAGGACACGTGACCACGGTGGGATCCTTGTAGTAGCCCAGCAGGCTCCACGGCCAGGCGCCAGGAGGTTCCCGTCGCGGAGGATAATAGTCGTCGTGATCATCGGCATAGAGACCACCCGCGAGATTCAATTGCCGTTCGTTGTTAAGGCATTGAATCGCCTTGGCCTTGCGTTTGGCGCCTGCCAGGGCCGGCAGAAGCAAGGAAGCCAGAATGGCGATGATGGCGATAACAACGAGAAGTTCGATCAAGGTGAACCCCTTGCCTGCATGGTGCCGTACCCGTTCCGTGGATTTCATGGTCATTCCGTCTCCCGACCCCGATTGGCTGCCGGATTGGCTCCCAAGTCGGTGGCAGGTTGAGTCATTGGACAAGACGCGCCTCGGTTTCGTTTTGTTTCGACGCATTCTTTTCCCAACCGGCAAAAGTGAGGCCGGACGGGCTGGGTCATTGCAAGCGTGAGCCATGCCAAGGCGTTCGGCCAGTGGGAATCACGGGTTCGCTCATCAGGACCATGAACGAAATTCAGACGCGGTTGAAATACCGGACTTGTGTCGATTCCCGGCCCGAGCATTCTCTGGCCCGGCGTGCTTTTGGATCGATACGAGGCGGGCGAGTTTTACGACGAGATGATGACGGCGGGCGGTGAGGTCAGGCCTCACTACCGACGTTTCTGGGAGCGATTTAATTCCCTGAAACGGGACGAGTTCGACCAGAAACGGCAGGCCGTCGACCTCGCCTTTCTGCGCCAGGGGATCACCTTCAATGTCTACGGAGACCAGCAGGGCGCCGAACGCATTTTCCCGTTCGACCTGATCCCACGCATCATCCCGGCCAGCGAATGGCAAAGGGTGGAGGCTGGTCTGGTGCAGCGAATCACCGCCCTCAACCACTTCCTCCACGACATCTACCATGAGCAGCGGATCCTCAAGGAAGGAGTGATCCCCCCATTTTACGTCCTCTCAGCCAGGCATTTCCGGCGGGAGTTCGTCAATTTCCAGGTCCCCAAGGACATCTACATGCACATTTGTGGGACGGACCTGATCCGGGATCGGGACGGAAAGTACCTGGTCTTGGAGGATAATGGGCGTTGTCCGTCAGGGGTTTCGTACGTCCTGGAAAACCGCCGAGCCATGCGGCGGACCTTCGCGGGCCTGTTCGAATCGACGGGTGTCCGGCCTGTGGCCAATTACCCGGATGTGCTTTTGAAGACGCTGCTGTACCTGGCACCGCCGGGAGTGGCCGAACCCACCGTGGTTCTGCTTTCGCCGGGGCCGTACAACAGCGCCTATTTTGAGCACACCTACCTGGCTCGCCAGATGGGCATCGAAATCGTCGAGGGACGGGACTTGGTGGTGCGCAATGAGCGTGTCTACATGCGGACCACGATCGGCCTGCAGCCGGTCCACGTGATTTACCGCCGCATCGATGACGATTTTCTGGACCCCACGGTGTTTCGGAAGGATTCCATGCTGGGTGTGCCCGGATTGGTGCATGCCTATCGCGCCGGCAATGTCAGTCTGGCCAATTCTGTGGGGACCGGCATCGCTGACGACAAGGTGATGTACTACTTCGTCCCCCGGATGATCCGGTTTTACCTGGGGGAAGACCCGATTCTGGACAACGTACCCACCTATTTGGCGAGCGAGGATGAGGATCGGAAGTACATCCTGGATCACCTCGGCGAGTTGGTGGTGAAGGCGGCGAACGAGTCCGGCGGTTACGGGATGCTGATGGGTCCCAAGGCGAGCAAGGTGGAGATTGAAGCGTTTCGGGAACGGATTATCGCCGATCCGCGGAATTACATCGCCCAGCCGATGATTAGCCTCTCCCGGCACCCGACCTTTTGCGGGGAGTCGTTCGAGGGGCGGCACATCGATCTGAGGCCCTTCATTCTGAATGGCGAAAAGATCTTCGTGCTGCCGGGTGGATTGACGCGGGTGGCGCTGCGGAAGGGGTCGCTGGTGGTGAACTCCTCCCAGGGCGGCGGCAGCAAAGACACCTGGGTGCTGTATGGCGAAGAGTAAGTTGGAACTTCCATGCTGAGCCGAGTCGCGAATTCTCTGTACTGGATGAGCCGCTACATCGAGCGGGCGGAAAACACCGCGCGCATCGTCGATGTCAATCTTCAGCTGCTGCTCGACTTTCGAAACCTGGATGACCGCCGCCTGGCCGAGCACTGGGTTCCCATTGTCCAAAGCACCGGCGACGAGAAGCTTTTCTTTCAACTCTACCAGGCGGCGAATGGGCAGACGGTCACGGATTTTCTGGTGTTCCGTTCCGACAACCCGAACTCGATCGCCAGCGCGGTCACACAGGCTCGTGAGAACGCCCGGATGGTGCGGGACCAGATCACCCAGGAGATGTGGGAGGAGATCAACCGCCTGTACCTGTTCATGCGATCGCCGCAGGCCCGTCAGACCTGGGCCTCGGCGCCGGACGAGTTCTGCAATGAGGTCAAGCGTTCATCCCTTTATCTCCAGGGATTGGTGAGCGGAACCCTGCTCGAAAACGAAGGCTGCCACTTCATGGAGGTCGGCCGGTTTCTCGAACGCGGCGATAAGACCACCCGCATCCTCGACGTCCGTTACCAGACGCTGCCGCCCAAGGGCATGCCCGGTCCGATCAACGAGACCGATGCCCTCGAATGGGTCGCCGTCCTGCGATCCTGCAGCGCCCTCGACGCCTACCGGCAGTCCTACGGTGCCGACATCCAACCCTCCCGCATCGCCGAATTGCTGGTCCTGTCCAATGACTTTCCCCGATCTGTGCGAGCCTGCGTGGCTCAGCTCGATGTCGGGCTGCGCAGCATCGCGGGAACGCCGTCGCACCGTTTCACGAACGAGGCTGAAAAATTGTCGGGCCGCCTCCTGGCCGAGCTGCAGTTCAGCACCGTCGAGGAGATCTTCGCGCCCGGGCTCCATGACTACCTGGACCAGGTCCAAGTGAAGTTGAACGCCATCGGGGACGCGTTGTTCCAGGCCTATATCTTCCTGCCGTACCTGGATCTGGATCCAGGCGTCGAACGCCAACAGCAATAACCCACCCCCACTCGCGGGTGGTGTCGGACCTGACGTCGAGATGAAACGCATCGGCATCCTGACGGCCGGGGGAGATACCCCTGCCTTAAACGCGACCATCCAAGGCGCCGTCGTGCGCGCCAATCAGTTGAAGGTCGAGATCATCGGCCTCATCAAGGGCTTCAACAGCCTGTTCAATCCGCGGGTGCCTCATGTGCACCTCAATCCGCTCTACCAGGAGATTCCCGAAATCGACCCCACCAAGGGCGGCACCTTGATCGGGTCTTCCCGGGATTACGTGGATCCCGACAAGACGGGCGACCTCAACCAGATCGCCGACCGGCTGCATCGCCTGGGGATCGAAGGGCTGATCTGCGTCGGGGGTGATGGCACCCTGAACGGGCTCCAGCCGCTCGCCGAGCGCCTGCCCACCGTTCTGGCCCCCAAGACGATCGATAATGATCTCGGGTTGAATTATCCGAGTGAACCTGATGAATGGGTGCGCGTCGCGGATTCGACCGTAAAGGGCGGCTTCCGGTACAAGAGGGTCGAGTCGAGGGCCGAGTATCAGCTGGACCAGATGGTGAATTATGTGACGCCAGGCTACGCCACCGCGGTGTATGTCTCCGCGTCAGGCGTCGAACGCATCCGTACCACCGCCGAGAGCCATCGCCGCATTGCCATCATCGAAGTGATGGGTCGTCACTCCGGCTACATCGCCCTCGGCTCCGCCTATGGTCGCCCGGACATCATTCTCGTTCCCGAGTGCTCGTTGGATCTCGAGCGATTGGTCGAGCGGGTGAAGCATATCTACGATCTGCAGAAGAATGTGGTGATTGTTTGCGGTGAAGGCATCGTGGATGAGCAGGGCCGGGATCTCGGCGCCGAAAGCCGGACCACCGATCCCGCGGGCAACGTGCAGCTCACCGGGGCGGCGGAAGCGCTTCGATCCAAGCTGATCCAGATGATCGGCGACCGGTACTTCCAGCTTTACCGGCGGGGCGAGTCGGCCAAGGAAGCCATCTTCACTCGTAAAGTCGGACACACCCAACGGGGTGGGCGCCCGATTCTTTTCGACCGCTTTTATGCGGCCCAATTGGGGGCGCGGGCGGTGGAATTGTTGCTCGAAGGACGAAACAACGCGGTGTCGATTCTGCAGTACAGCACCTCGGCGGGTTTCCACGTGGAAGGATTCGATGCCAACCGGTTCCGTGACCGATGGGGAAAAATCCATGCCCGCTTCATGCATCCGGAAATGTACGATGCGCGTCTCATGAAACCCTCCCGCATGGGGATCGCCTATCTGACGTCGATCTTCACCGATGCGATCGGCGAGGATGACATGGAGCATTTGCGGCAGACCTTATTCGCTGCGGGCAACCTCACGCAGCCGTACCACTCGATCAACACCGACATCAACAAGCGCATCCGCTACCTGCCAGAGCCCGGTTCGTAAGCATTTTCCCATGGCCATCCACGTCGCTCTTCATCATCGCACCCACTACCAGTACGACCGACTGGTTCAACTCGGGCCGCAGATCGTCCGACTGCGACCGGCGCCGCATTCGCGCACCCGCATTCTGAGTTATTCGCTGCGCATCCTGCCCGAAAAACACTTCATCAATTGGCAGCAGGATCCGCAATCGAACTACCTGGCGCGCCTCGCTTTCCCCGAACCCACCCGCGAGTTTCTCGTCGAAGTCGACGTGGTGGCCGAGATGTCGGTCTTCAATCCCTTCGATTTCTTCCTCGAACCTGACGCCGAACGGTTCCCCTTCCGGTACGCGCCCGAACTGGCGCACGAAATCGCGCCGTATCTTCTCACGTTGCCGGGGACTCCGAAGTTCGAGGCCTACGCGGCAGCGGTCGGGAAGGAACTGATCGGCGGCCATTTTCAGCCCATCCTTGCCGGGCATGGTGTGCCGCACATTCAGGCGGCGAGTCACATCGACACCCACCATGGCGGCGGGCAACTGCCGGCCAGCGGCCAATTGCCTGTCGAAGAGAAGGTGGACGACCGGCCCCGGACGATCGATTTTCTGGTCGGCCTCAATCAGAGGCTCTGGCGTGACATTCGCTATCTCATCCGCCTCGAGCCAGGCGTTCAGTCTCCTGAGGAGACCCTGGAGAAGGGCAGCGGTTCCTGTCGCGACTCGGCGTGGTTGCTTTGTCAGTTGCTCCGCAGTTACGGATTGGCCGCTCGATTTGTCAGTGGATACCTCATCCAATTGACCGCCGACGTGAAGTCGCTCGATGGCCCCAGCGGGCCCGAACAGGATTTCACGGACTTGCATGCCTGGTGCGAGGTCTACCTGCCCGGCGCCGGGTGGATCGGATTGGATCCCACCTCGGGGTTGCTGGCGGGGGAGGGGCATATTCCCTTGGCGGCGACGCCGGATCCCCAGAGCGCCGCACCGATCACCGGACTCGTCGACGAATGCGAGTGCGAGTTCAAGTTCGAGATGTCGGTGAAGCGGATTCACGAGTCGCCCCGCGTCACGCTTCCCTACACCGAGGAGCAATGGCAGGAGATCGACCGGCTCGGTCACCAGGTCGACGATGACCTGCGCCGCTATGACTGCCGGCTGACCATGGGGGGTGAACCCACTTTCGTGTCCATCGACGACATGGACGGCGAGGAGTGGAATACCGCCGCCCTCGGGCCCACGAAGCCCAAACTGGCGGACGACCTGATCCGACGGTTGAAGGGGCGTTTTTCCGAGGGAGCGTTCCTTCATTACGGCCAGGGTAAATGGTACCCCGGGGAGTCGCTGCCGCGCTGGGCCTACGCGTGTTACTGGCGAGGCGACGGCGAGCCCACGTGGGAACGGCCGGAACTCTTTGCCGATGTCGGGCGGGATTATGGCTTCAATGAACGCGACTCCGAGCGCTTCATTCATCGGCTGGCGGATCACCTCGGCTGTGGCGCCAAGTGGGTGATGCCCGCGTTTGAGGACACTTGGTACTATCTCTGGAAGGAACGCCGTCTCCCGACCAACGTGGATCCGTTCGACTCCAAGTTGAAGAACGAGGAGGACCGCAAGCGCCTAGCGCGGATCTTCGAACAAGGATTGGAGAAGACCATCGGCCACATCCTTCCGTTGCAGCGGCAATGGGATTCCTGGACCAGCGGACCGTGGTTCCTCCGGCCCGAACGGCTGTATCTGCTTCCCGGGGATTCACCCATCGGATTCCGGTTGCCGCTGGACTCCGTCCCCTGGGTGCGGCAGGCGGATTATCCTCACTTAACGCCGCAGGACCCATTGGAACCGCGTCCCGCCCTCCCGCCACGCCAGGCGTTCCTCGTGGGCCGAGGTCAGGCAGCGATCCCGGCGAGCCCGGAGGCACACATCGGCTGGCGACCGCAGGGATCACCCGGCGCGGGCCCGGCACGTCCCATCCTCCCGGGAGAAGCGCTGCGGTTCCCGGTCCGGCACGAGTCCGCGCCCTGGATTGTCCGGACAGCCCTGTGCGTGGAGCCCCGAAACGGGCGTCTCTATGTCTTCATGCCCCCCGTGGCGACCTTGGAGGACTACCTGGACTGTCTGGCGGCGGTGGAGACGACCGCGGCGGAACTTGATCGTCCGATCGTCCTGGAGGGATACCCCCCACCGCACGATCCGCGTTTGAGCGTGTTGAAAGTGACGCCGGATCCGGGAGTGCTGGAAGTGAACATCCACCCGGCGCGATCCTGGTCCGAGATGGTGCGCAACACGGAGGTGCTCTACGAGGAGGCACGGTTGGCGCGTCTGGGGACGGAGAAATTCATGCTCGATGGCCGGCATACCGGCACGGGCGGCGGCAATCACATCGTGCTGGGAGGAGCGACACCACAGGAGTCCCCGCTCCTCAAACGACCGGATCTCCTGCGCAGCCTGCTGGCCTACTGGCAGAATCATCCGTCGCTATCTTTCCTGTTCAGCAGTCTTTTCATCGGCCCCACCAGCCAGAACCCGCGGGTTGACGAGGCGCGCAATGATTCGTTGCGCGAGTTGGAGATCGCCTTTCGACAGGTGCCCGAGTACGGGTTCGCCCAGCCTTGGCTGGTGGACCGCTTGTTCCGGAATCTTCTGGTGGATTCGAGTGGCAACACGCACCGCGCGGAGTTTTGCATCGACAAGCTGTATTCACCCGACGGTTCGAGTGGACGGCTGGGTCTGTTGGAGTTGCGGGCGTTTGAGATGCCGCCTCATGCACGGATGAGCCTGGCCCAACAGCTTCTGTTGCGGACCTTGATTTCACGGTTCTGGAAGCGTCCCTATGAGAACCGCCTCGTGCGGTGGGGAACCGACATTCACGACCGGTGGATGCTGCCGCACTTCGTTTGGGACGATATTAAGGACGTGGTCGCGGACCTGAACGCGAATGGGTATCCGTTCAAGGAGGAGTGGTTCGCCCCACACCTCGAGTTCCGGTTTCCTCAATTCGGTGATCTGGATGTGAGGAATGTGCACCTGGAGTTGCGCCAGGCTCTCGAGCCGTGGCATGTGCTGGGCGAGGAAGGGGCGGCAGGAGGCACCGTGCGATATGTCGACTCATCCCTCGAGCGTATCCAGGTCAAGGTGCGCGGCATGGTCGATTCGCGGCATGCGGTGGCGGTGAACGGAGTGCTGCTGCCGTTGCATCCTACCGGCACCAACGGTGAGGCGGTCGCGGGAGTCCGGTATCGGGCTTGGCAACCGCCGAACTGCCTCCATCCCACCATCGGCGTCCACACCCCGTTGGTGTTCGATGTGGTGGATCAATGGAACGGACGCAGCATCGGCGGATGCACTTATCACGTCATGCATCCCGGCGGACGCAACTATACCACGTTTCCAGTCAATGCCTACGAGGCCGAGAGTCGCCGCTTGGCGCGGTTCTTCCGCCACGGGCATTCGATCGGAACGCTGAAGCCGGCCAAACTGGAGGACGATCCGGACTATCCGTTCACTCTCGACCTGCGCCGAGCCTGACCGGAAGCGGCCGGTCAGAAGTCCATGGTCGCTCGGAGACCAAGGACCAACGCGTCATTCCCGGGAAATCCACCCGGGTGGATCAAGTAGGAGAGAACCGGCTGAACCGTCAGCGCCGGACTGATTTGGATCGCGTAGGTTGACTCCACCACCATTTCGAAGTCGGGCAATGGATCGTCGGTTCCGGCGAAGGCGTTGGCATCGGCGGCGAGCGCGCGAGCGTGGCGGCTCATGCGGCCATAAACCACCGCGACCCCAAGGCCGTCGGCGTCTCGCCCGGGAATCAGTCCGGTGTAGGTGAGGCCACCTTCCAGGTAGTACTCGAGAACGCTGCGATCGGCGGGAGCGATTCCAAGGCGCGAAAAGAGTCCCAGGCCCTGATCCGGGCTTTCCGCACTCTCGCGCCACACTTGCTGGTCGACGGCGACATAGGCCCCCCAGTGTCCACGATTCCATTGGGGATCACCGCTGGAACCCGGGTCTGCCAAGGACAAGCCTTGGGAATCATAGCGCGGGTGTTCGAAGAGGCCGGAATGGTACCAGCCACCGACTTTGGCCCCGCCCGGAAGGCCGGTCGCCTCGGGTCCGTCATTCCAGAGCTTCTGCACCTCGACGAGGGAAAGAGTGTCGCGCCAGCTGAAGTGGGTTCCGTGCCCGTTCTCCGGACGGCCATCGTCGCCGATCGGATAGGGATCCCCGTTGTAGACCGCGCCGCGAAGAATCCAGCCCTGGTCGAGGGAGAGTTGGAGCCGGGCGCCCAAGGTTCCGACCGGGTAGGCCGGAGAGGGGACGTTGAGTGCCAGCAATCCTGGCCAACCGCAGGTGCCATTGATGAACAGGCATCCGTGCTCAGTGCCGGCGAATTCCTCATCGGCGGCCAACTGTCCGATCCGCAGCGACAGTCGATCGGGAACCACCGCATGCTCGTACCAGAATTCGAAGAGGCGCAGGGCGTCGGGCGCATCGATGTTGCTGAACGTGAACAGATCGCCGGTAAAGCGCTGGCTCAGACTGTCGCCGTGCGAATAGAGGGCCGAGGCATGGAACTGACCGCCGGTCCAGAGCTCCAGGCCTTCCGTATCGAGATCCAGTTGCAGTTTGAGCAGCCCCTCGGCTACCGCCCCGCGATCGAATCCGCCCGAGGTATTTCCCAATACCTCAACGGCGTAACCTACCGAGTAGTCGATGCCGTGCTGGTTCAGCGACGAATGAAAGGTGATGGAGTCCGGCAGGAGGTGTGGATTGACCTCGGCCTCGGCGACAGGATTGCCGCCGCCAGGATGAATCGTCAGCGGCGCTTGTGGCGGTGGACTGGGAAGATCCGCGGTTGCGGTCAGCGAGCCGGCCAGCAATGAACAGAGATTCCGGGAAAGGTGGGAGAAGGGTGTTATGAAACGACTGCCCATGATGGCCAACGACGTAGAAGATCGATGGCGAGCGTTCGATCCGGGTTCTGAGTGGTCGGCAGTAGGCCCACGAGGGAATCGCCACAAGGGTGTCCCAGAAAACGCCAACCGGCGTAGGGTTTGGGTCTGTCGAACCGGGTTCTCATCGGGGATCGAAGCGCTCGCCTCGTCATCTTGAGTATCGGCAGGCCGACGAAAAACCTAATCCACCGAGATTGGTTTTCCCGGGTCCCTGTCCGATCGGATTTCTGGATACGCCGTTTCTGGATACGCCTCTTCCAACCGGGCCTCGGCTGGCGTTAGACTTCGTCTGCGCTGATGACCCAAGCCAACGCAAAAAGTCCGGCCGCCCCGAAGGTCGATCCCGCGACGACGGTCGAAGCCCCGCCGGAGACCTGGTTGGCTGGCTACCGGCCGCTTCGAGGGGTCTTTGACGAGGCCATGACCGCGGATGGCGAAGAACGCGCCGCGTATCGCTCGTTGTTCCGTGAATTGAACGAGTTGGATACCTCGGAGATGCGCCGCCGGGCGGAAACCGCGCAACGGATCATCCACGAACAGGGCATCACGTATAATGTCTACGGCGATCCCCGGGGCATGGAGCGTCCGTGGGGGCTGGATCCGTTGCCGTTTGTCATCGCCGCCGAGGAATGGCGACGGCTCGAAGCCGGCCTCATCCAGCGGGCCCAGTTGTTGAATCGCATTCTGGCGGATTGTTACGGCGACCAGTTGCTGATCCGGAATTCCGGGTTGCCGCCGGCCCTGGTCTTCGCCCAACCGGATTTTCTCCGGCCTTGCCACGGCATCACGCCGTCGGACGGGCGGCTGTTGCATTTCTACGCCGCCGACCTGGGGCGCTCCCCCGATGGCCGGTGGTGGGTGATTTCGGATCGCACCCAGATTCCCACGGGCTCCGGCTATGCTCTGGCCAACCGCCTGGTGACCTCGCGCGTTCTGCCCGAGGCCTTTCGCGCCTGCCAGGTCCAGCGATTGGCGCCGTATTTTCGGGAATTGCGATCCACCCTCGCGGCCTTGTCACCCCGGCGTGTGGAGGATCCGCGGGTGGTGCTGCTGACGCCCGGTCCTTACAATGAGACCTACTTCGAACAGGCGTGGCTGGCGCGGTACCTCGGCTATTCCTTGGTCGAGGGCCAGGATCTCACGGTGCGCGATGACCGGGTCTGGCTGAAAACCCTGAGCGGCCTGGAGCCAGTCGATGTGATTCTGCGTCGTGTGGACGACGATTGGTGCGATCCGCTGGAATTGCGCAATGATTCGTCGCTGGGCGTTCCCGGCCTGGTCGAAGCGTTGCGGGCGGGTAACGTGGCGGTGGCGAACTCATTGGGCACCGGCCTGGTGCAGAGCCCGGCGCTGATGGCGTTCCTGCCCGGACTTTGCCGTGACCTGCTGGGCGAGGAGTTGAAGCTGCCGTCCGTGGCCACCTGGTGGTGCGGCCAGCCGGGAGAACTGGCGCACGTGCTGGATCACCTGGATCGCCTCGTGGTTCGGCCGGCTTTGCGCTCCGGACCGCGCCTTCCTGAATTCGCCGGCAAACCCACCGAGGCCCAACGCGACCAAGTGCGGCGTTTGGTCGCCTTTCAGCCCCATGCCTTCATCGCCCAGGAGCGTGTCGAACTGGCGACGGCGCCCAGTTGGGATGGCGGCCGGGTGGTGCCCCATCCCGTCGCGGTGCGTTGCTACCTGGTGGCCAGCGGCGACTCGTATCGCGTCATGCCGGGCGGATTGACGCGGGTGACGCCCGAGCCAGGAGCGCGATTCATCTCCATGCAGTTGGGTGGGTCCAGCAAGGACACGTGGGTTCTGGCGGATGGCCCCATCGAGGAGGTCAGCCTGCTCCAGGCCGGCGCCCAGTCCGTCGAACTGCGCCGCGTCGGCAACAATCTGCCGAGCCGCCTCGCCGACAATTACTATTGGCTGGGACGCTACTGCGAACGAGCGGACGCCACCGCGCGGCTGTTGCGGGCGACGCTGGTTCGTTTCAGTCCGGAAAGCACCGGCAGTTCGGCGCCGTTGCTCGATCCGTTGCTGAGCGCGCTGTCGGCGCAAGGGCAGTTGGAGGGATTGGCTGAACGCCCCGACCTGCGCGCGAATCCCGAAGCACTCGAAGCCGAGTTGTTGGCGGCGATCTTCAGCCCGGATCGCCGGGGCAGCCTGCGGCATCTCGCGGGGCAATTGCAGCATCTGGCGACGCTCGTGCGGGATCGGACCTCCAACGATCTCTGGCGGGTCCTGAGCACGATCGACGATCGCGTGACGATTCCCGCGACCGGAAAGGTCATCCTCGCCGGGGATGCCGTCGGGGTGTTGAACCAGACCATCCTCGGGTTGGCGTCGTTCCATGGCATGGCGCGTGAGAACATGACCCGCGCCCAAGGCTGGCGCTTCCTGGACATGGGGGTGCGCATCGAACGTTGCATCTACCTCTCCACCTTTCTCGATTGCGCGCTGCGTTCCGCGGAAGCGGATAATCCGAGTGTTCTCGAGTCGGTTCTGGATGTCGCTGACAGCACCATCACCTATCGCTCGCGCTACAACCTTCTGCCGAACATCGCGGCGGTCTACGACCTGGTGGTTCTGGACGACACCAATCCGAGGTCCCTGCTGTTCCAGTTGAACCAGTTGGTGAAGCACTTCGAGCGCCTGCCGCGCGAGAAGCAGTCCGCGCTGCCCAGTCCGGCCTACCGATGCCTGATCGAATGCTCGACGCGGGTTCGGCTCGCGGATCCGCGGCCCTTGGCGGGCATGGGCGGTCGGTGGCGGGAAAGCGAGATCGGGGTCGCGATTGAGCAGACCTTGCGGGACTTGCCGCGCCTGTCCGACGCGATTGCCGTAAGTTATTTTGCGCACTCGACCACGTCGCGCACCGGCGAAGGGGTTGCATGAACTACCGGATCCGCCATCGGACGATCTACGAGTACAGCGAGCCGGTGACGGTGTCGCACCATGCGGCCCGGGTGAAGCCCAGGACGACGCCGGTGCAGCATCGCGAAGGCTGGGATCTGCGGATCTCACCCAAGCCGGCGGTCCGCAAGATGCGGTCCGATTACTTCGGCAATCGGGTCTGCTTCTTCAGTGTCCAGGAACTCCATGCGAGTCTGGAAATCGAAGCGGAGAGCGTCGTGCGGCTCATGCCGGGTTTGCCGCCCTCGCCGGAACAGAGTCCTCCCTGGAGCGAGGTGGTGACGATGCTCCGGGAACCGGTGAGTTCCGAAACGCTCGAGGCGCACCAATTCGTGTTCGAATCGCCGCACGTGCGCCCCTCCCCGGAACTCGCCGCCTATGCCGCCACAAGTTTTACCGCGGGCCGTCCGTTATTGGAGGCGATGCTCGATTTGAACCGGCGGATCCACGAGGAGTTCACCTTCGACGCCGAAGCCACGACGGTGGCGACGCCGCTGGAGGAAGTGCTCGAGCGGCGCCGCGGTGTTTGCCAGGATTTTACCCACCTGGCCCTGGGCTGCCTGCGGTCCATCGGTCTCGCGGCGCGGTATGTCAGCGGCTATTTGCGCACCTATCGTTCCGAGGAAGCCAAACAGCTCGTGGGCGCGGACGCCTCGCACGCCTGGCTCTCGGTCTATTGTCCGGGCTACGGCTGGGTGGACTTCGATCCGACCAACAACCTGATGCCCGAGTTCGAGCATATCACGGTGGCCTACGGTCGGGATTTCTCCGAAGTGAGCCCGGTGAGCGGCATCATTGTCGGTGGCGGCAAACACCGCGTGAATGTCGCCGTCGAGGTCACCCCGCTATGACCGACTGACGAGCGGTGGGTGGACGGGAATTTTCGTGCGGATTTCGGATGCGGTCCAGCGGCCGAGTGCGGCAACCTTTGCTGCCCCTGGGGGGGATCATGCGACTGAACATCGTCCATCGCACTCGCTACCGGTACTCATCGCCGGTCTCGGAGAACTTCAACGAAGTGCGGCTTCAGCCCGTTTCGGACGACGGCCAGGAATGCCACCATTACGAATTGAAGACCAGCCCGGTGGCTTCCCTGCGGCGCTATCACGACTTCCACTTGAACCTGGTGGACCACTTCTATATCGGGGAACCGCACGAATCCCTCGAGATCGAGGCGCGCTCCGTGGTCACCACGCTGCGCGACCCGCGACGCCTGGAGGGCGTGTCTTTTCCCAGGTCGCGGCTGGGTGAATGCCTGCGGTTGGAGCGGTGTTACGATTTTCTGCAGCGCAGCGAGTATGTGGCCCAGGACGTCGAGGTCTGGCGCATGGCGCAGGATGTCGGAATGGGGCACGACGATGCCTGGGGCTTGGCGCTTGCGATGCTGCACCATGTCTACCGCGAGTTCACTTATGATCCTGCCGCCACCACGGTCCACACCCGGCTGCTTGAGGTGCTGGCCCTCAAACGCGGGGTCTGCCAGGACTTTGCCCATATCATGATCGGGTTGTGCCGCATTTCCGGCATCCCGGCCCGATATGTCAGCGGGTACCTTTATGTGAAGCCCGGTGAGAATCTTCGCGGCGAACTCGCCTCGCACGCTTGGGTCGAGGTGTACCTGCCCGGACATGGATGGCTGGGCCTGGATCCCACCAACAACTGCCCCGTGGATCAGCACCATGTCAAAATGGCGGTGGGTCGCGACTACGCCGATGCCGCGCCGATCCGCGGCAATTTCAAAGGGCGCGCGTCCCAGCAGATGACCGTGGATCTGAAGATCGTCCGCGAAGATCTGGACGCCTGATGGGAGGCGTGAGTGGATCAAGGCTGACCCGACAACACCGTCCGGGAATACTGTTGGCAGAAGGCGTTCAGCAGGCTCGCCGCCAACGGGCCCAGCCGCCGCCCGTGAGCGAGTACCTCCGTGTGAGAGATGCGTCCTCCCAGACCGGCAGCCAGGTTCGTCACGCACGAGAGCGCGGCCACTTTCAGACCGCATTGCCGCGCCACGATGGCTTCGGGAACCGTGCTCATGCCCACCAGGTCCGCACCGAGGCGAGCGAGCGCCCGGATTTCGGCGGGTGTCTCATAGCTCGGCCCGCTCACCGCCGCATAGACTCCCTCCGGTAGGACGCATCCCAGGGTCGCAGCGGCCGCGTGCAGCATCTGCCGAAGACCGGCGTCGTAGACTTCCGTTAGGTCGACGAACCCTTCAGGCAACGCGCCGCCGCGCAGCGGGTTGGTCCCCATCCAATTCAGGTGATCCTGAATGACCACCAGGTCGCCGGGCTTCAGTCCGGACCGAATGCCACCCGCGGCATTGGTCAGCAGAAGGCTACGGGCGCCCAGTTCGGACAACACTCGGACGGGATGCGTGATGAGGTCAAAACCGTGACCCTCGTAGTAGTGGGCGCGGCCGGCGAACACCGCCACCGCCACGCCTGCCAGCCGGCCCAGCAGCAGACGGCCAGCGTGGCCCGGCACCGATGCCTTGGCGAACCCGGGCAAATCCCCATAGGACCAGTCGGCCGCCACGTCGACTTGGGAGGAGACCTCGGCGAATCCGCTGCCCAGGACGATGCCGAGGTCGGGAACCTGGGGGCAGCGTTGGCGGATTCGCGCGATGCACTCTTGGACCAATGGGTTGGGCATGGGCCTTCGGCGGCTTGCAATGAGGCGTTCCGGACGTAGGCTGGCCCCCCTTTAGAGCGCTATGCAACTGTCGAACGACGAGATTCGCCGCTATTCACGCCATCTCATCCTGCCCGAGGTGGGGATGGCCGGGCAGAAGAAGATCTGCTCGACCACTGTTTTGTGCATCGGAGCGGGCGGTTTGGGATCGCCCATCGCGATGTACTTGGCTGCCGCTGGCATCGGCAAATTGGGTATCGTCGATTTTGACACCGTCGATTTTTCCAACCTCCAACGCCAGCTTCTGCACGGCACCGAGGATGTCGGCAAACCCAAGGCCGAATCCGCCAAGGAAACCATCCAGAGCCTTAATCCCAACGTCGAAGTGGTCCTGCACACGACTCGGCTCTCGAGCGAGAACGCCCTCGATATCATCGGCCAGTACGACATCGTGGTGGATGGCACCGACAATTTCCCCACCCGCTATCTGACCAACGACGCGTGCGTTCTTCTGCGGAAGCCCAACGTCTACGGATCGATCTTCCGCTTCGACGGCCAGGCGAGTGTGTTTGCACCGCACCTGGGCGGTCCTTGCTACCGTTGCCTCTATCCCGAGCCGCCCCCGCCGGGCATGGTCCCGAGTTGTGCCGAAGGCGGGGTCCTGGGCGTGTTGCCGGGCATCGTTGGGTGCATCCAGGCCACCGAGATCCTTAAGCTCGCGCTCGGCAAGGGAAGTTCACTGATCGGACGGCTGCTGTTGTTCAACGCCTTGGACATGAAGTTCAAGGAACTGAAGTTGCGCCGCGATCCGCAATGTCCGCTGTGCGGCGAGCACCCGAGCATTCATCAACTCATCGACTACGAGCAGTTCTGCGGCGTGACGTCCGAGCCTCCGGCCCCGGATCACAATTCCGACGAAGTGACGGTGCAGGACATGAAGAAGGCCCTGGGTGATTCGAAATCGGGCATCAAAGTCATCGATGTGCGCGAGCCGGACGAATACCAGATCGCCCACGTCGCCGGTGTGCCGCTCATTCCGCTGAGCCTGCTTCCCCAGCGCTTCACCGAACTCGATCCCAACCAGCAGATTTACATCCACTGCAAGAGCGGCGTTCGCTCCTTGAAAGCGCTGAGATTCCTTCGTGAACAGGGCTTCAAGTACGTGAAGAGCGTCAAAGGCGGGATCCTCGCCTGGGCGGACGAGGTGGATTCCAGCGTGCCGAAATATTGAAGGCAACCTGCGGACCTGGGGACCTAAAGAACCTGGATCCGCAACTCAACGGCTCGGCGCGGGGGAGGGCTCATACACCCGCGCCAAATCCAGAAGGAGCGCCTCGAGTTTCTGGAAGTACTCGTCCTCCGGCGTGTCCTTCTTGGTGTCCCGAAGTTTGGCCAGTTCGCGCTCCAATTGATCGCGCCGGACTCGGCGTGCCGGATCGAGTTGGATCTCCTCCGGACTGCGCAGCAGATGGGATTGGTGGGCGCGCAGGCCATCCACCGCGGCATTCTCACGCGGCTTCTTGGTCGCGCGCAGCCCGCGAAACCAATTCGCCGGCGTCCCGAGTCCATCCCCGTTGTCATCGATGAGGGAATGTTCCGATGCCAGTCGTCCCTCGCGTTTGTAAAACTCCGCCACGCGGGCCGAGGCACTCAGGAACGCCTCGAGCAACGAGGTCTGCCCGTCTTTGTCGATGTCCGATTTCGGATCAACCACGGCGCCGGCGAAGTATTGTCCAAAGCGCGCGAAATTCTGTTCGTTGCCGCTGCGCGTGGCGGTGATGACGATACGGTTGGAGGCGGCGAGTGCCGGGAGAAAGGGACCGCTGCTGGAGGCCGTGTTGATCACGGCGATGGGCCGAGTGAACGGTCGCAACTGGATGGCGAGGTTGGTGGCGGACAAGTCCGGGCCGCGCAGATTGAATTTCGCTTCCTTGCCATCGAACGTGCCATGCCCGATCAGCACCAGCCACAGTTCATCGGAACCGGTCTTGGGTTCCGCGTCGATTAGCGCCTGAAGGCGGTCGAGGTCGTTGGTCGAGGAATCGGTTTCGGCGCCGATGCCGGTGATCGGCACACCGGCTTTCGCGCAGGCGTCGCGCCAGGCTTGGTATTGAGCGAGGAAATTGGTGCCGAACTCCGGTTCGCCCGGCGCACCGACGACCGCGATGACGCGCACGCCGGGGGAGTGGGTCTCGGCGGACGCGGTGAAGGCCAGGAGGCCGACGAGCAACGACAGAATCAGCCAGGGCCCCCAATGGAATTGCGTTGGAGAGGAAAGCGGCAGGGGACTGCCGCACTCCACGACGCTTCGCGCCGGACAGCACGCGGGATGATGCGAACGCCGGGCTTCCGGGAGCGCGTCGCTCCCCAGCCGCGTTTCCCAGGGAAGGGGTCGAGGTCGAGGCAACCTGATGAAACGCCCGGGGGCAGCTGGGTTCACGGGAGTCCTTTCCAGCGGCGCAAGCCCCACTCGGCGACGAAACAAGCCAGGGCGAAACCGAAGACGGCAGTGGTGTGCCAGACCGGATAGGACCAGGATTCCATGATGGGCGCGCGCTCGGTGGGAAGTCGCCGGACCAGGTCGGGTAGTTCGTCGATCGTCAGGACCTTGCCGCCGGTCTTGGAGGCAAGGAGTTGCAGTAGTGATAGATTGGGCTGCAACGAACGGAATTCCTCGGCCGCTGGATCGCTCGCCCAGCCTGCCTGGTCGCGGCCAATCTCGGCACCCAGATCGTTCGTCACCACCGCCAGTGCCGAAAAACCTCCCGCACCACGCGGCAGAAAGGTGGCCTGGTACATCCCGGCCTCGGCCGTCGACGGTTCCGCGCGAAGGCGGATGGTGGTATTGGTGGAGGTGCCGGCGTCGGCCACCGCGTTGGTGCCGAATACCACCGGAGTGACATCCACCGTGACCGCCGCAGTATCGAGCGGCGCGAATTTGGCGTCCCGCACGCGAACCTGAAGTTGGACGGAACCAAGGGCGTCGCCGGGGATGGGTTCGACGGTGAGGTCGACGCGGGTCGGGACTTCGGCCACGAACCAGCGGGCCAATTGGCGCCACGCCTTTTCCATGTCCGCCCTCGACTGCGGATCACGCATGCCCCAGCGCCAAAGGTCGCCGATGAGCAGTGCGCCGGTGCGTCCGCGTCCGAAGCGTTGAATGGCAAGGGCGGGAAGCGTTTGGCCGGCGTCGTCGCGGCCGGTGGCAATGACGCTGGCGCCGGGTTTGATGCCGCGAACCCGATTGGCTACGGCAAACGCCGGCATGCCCTCGATGCGGAGGCGTTCGTCCGCTTCGGTGTCCCGCAACCGGGCCCAGGGCTGTAACCATCCTTCGCGCGCCAGTTCGAAATGAACTGGAGGTTGCGTTGCCGGCGTCTCTGCGCGGTCCAGGTAGACGGGCAGGAGATCACCGATCGGTGTGCGATGGTACCCGCCCTCGCAGTAGCATTCCATGCCGCCGAGCATGAGAAGGCCACCGCCGCGTTCGGAGACGAATCGCTGCACCAAGGCTGCCTGGTCGGGACTGAAGAACCCGGCTTCGATGTCGTCGAGGATGATCGCCTGGTAGCGGTACAGTTCCTCTTCGGAGTTCGGAAACTCATGGCTCCGCTCGGCTTCGCCCGGCGCGTTCAGCCGAACCAGGACGGGGCGGTCATAACGCTCGACCTCCTCGGTGGTCTGATTGCCGAAGCCGCGGAAGAGCGGATTGCTGGTCTCGCCGGCGCGCCCGCGAAACTCGAACTTCGGCTCGCGCCGCGCGACGCGAATCAGGGCCGAGAGCCGCAGTTGAGGATCCTCGTCGATGGCGCGGCGCAGGAACTTGAATTCCCAGTTGGGTCGGCCGGAGACATACAGAATCCGATAGGGCCCCCGGCCGCGATCCACCGCGAGAACTTTGGTGTTGTTGATCAGAGTGGCCTCCTGCGACGAATTCGTCGCACCGGCTCCCGCTGCCGAGGCATCGCCGGAAAGGGAGGTGGAGAGTTCGTAAAAGACGACCCCGGGTTCATCGGGTTTCGGATTGAACCGAAACGGCACGGTGCCATCGGCATTGCGCGCGACCTGGGTCTCCTCGGTGACCACCCGGCCCGAAGGATCGCGCAGCCGGGCGGTGATGCGTTGCCCGCGAAACCCCGGGGCCTGGATTTCACCCTGAATGGCGATTGGCTGGTCCTCGAAGGCCGACTGACTGACGGCCACCTGCGCAATAGAGATGTCCTGGACCGCGAGTTTTTCGCCGACGACAACCGGATAGATCGGTGGAAGTCCGGAAAGATCGGGTCCACCCGGAGGCAGATCCGTGGCGTTGCCGTCGGTGAAGAGCAAAACACCCGCCAACGGTCGGCCCTTCATCCGGTCCGCCAGGGTGCGGAGCGAGGTCAGGATGGAGGAATAACGGCCGTCGAAATTGAGGTCGGCGAAATCAGTCAGTCCCTGCAAGCGGGAGTCGAAGAGGTACCGCCGAATCTCGAAACTCTCCGAAAGCTCGTTCTGCCATCCACCGGGAACCGGCTCCAACCAGCCCTTCAATCGGTCGCCGCGGTGAGCGGACTGTCCTGCGTCCTTGATCTGAAGGCCCTGGCTGTTGTCGGCAACCACCGCGAAAAGATTCGCGCCCGGGCGTGCCCGCTGGCCGGTGCGCAAGGGTTCAAGAAGGCAGACGGCCAGGGCGGCAATGCCGAGGAGTTTGAGCACCAGACAGGCCAGCCGCAGGCCGACCGGTCCGCGGCTGCGGTAACTCCACGCGAGTATCGCCAGCGCCACCAGGGAAATGGCCATGGCGGGTGCCAGCCAGGACCAACCGGCGAACGTCAACTGCATGAAAGCAAAGAAGGCGGGCATCGTGAAGTCAGCGGTCCCGCCCCAATTCCTCGTAATAACGACGCACCAACTCCGAATAGCGATTCGGAACCGGGTCGCGATCAATCGGAAGCATCGGGTTCTTCGTCGTCCGCCTTGCCAATTCGTCGTCCAATTGCCGTCCCACCTCGATGAGCGGCCCCAGGATTTCCAGCCGTACGACCGCCCAATCGGGCTTCTTCAGGTCGCGCCGCAGTTCCTGGCGCGTCCGTCGCGCGCGATCCCGCGCCGTGGCAACGTCATTGCGAAGATCGGGAACGTCGATCATTTCTTCGACCTCGCGTAGGCGATCCGACCATTCGGTGAATCCTTCGGTCGTGATGGGGCCGGAACCTCCCGTGCCGCTCCGAGATGCGTCGCCTCCGACTAGTTGCTCGAAGTCCACCCCACCGGTGCGTCCGGAACCTCCATTGCCGCCGCCGCCGTCGGCGCGTCCCGATCGATTTGCCGCTCCCCGCTGGCCGCGTGCGTCGTTGCCGGCCCTTTGAGCCTGACCTTCGCCCCGACCGCGCCCGTTTTGTGATTGGGCTTGGGCTTGGGCTTGGGCTTGGGCGTCGTTTTGGCCTGCTTGGGGTTCACCTTGACCTTGACCTTGACCCTGACCCTCACCCTGACCCTGACCTTGGGCTTGGGCTTGTCGCTGTGGTTGACCCTCCCGGCCGCCGGGTTGCGTGCCGGCTTGCTGTTGGCCTTCGGCGTCGGGAGCACTGCCCGAGCCTTCCTGGCCCGGGTTTGGACCGGGTTGCGAGCCCGGCGGCTGGGAGTCGGATCCGTTCTGGCCGCCGGCATTGGCTCGATCATTTTGGGCTAAGTCCCGGTTCTCGTTGCCCGCCTGGCCTGGACCGGGTTGCCGGCCTTCGTTCTGGCCGGCGGCGTTCGGGTTCTCGCGCGGTTCATCGGAGGATCCGGCGGAAGCGCCGTTCTGTGCCGAAGATTGTCGGATCTCCTGCTCCAATTGTTGGGAGAGGATCTGCAATTCGTCGCGGGCCATTCGCAATGCCGAGGTATCGTCGCCGAGCACACTTTCTGCTGCGCGCTCGACACCTCGGCGGAGAATATCCATGCCTGCCTCGGCGCGTTCGCCCGCCTGACTGGCCTCTGCCGGCATGCCCTGGCGGAGGAGTTCCGAAGCGAGTTCGAGGGCCTTGGCGCTGCCTTCGCCCTGTTCCGCGGCCTTGAGGCGTTCGTAGAGGCTTTGGGTCATTTGCCCGCGATCGATCAGGTCCTGCTGGGCCTGCTTGAGCGTGCTGGCTTCCTGTTGGCTCAATTGACGCAGGGAATCGTAGAGGTGTTGAGAGACGAGCGGTTCGGTGGATTCGGCGGCCTGCGAGAGCCGGGTGGCGCGGTCGACCAGATTGGTCAGTCGTTCCCGTTGTTGCCCGAGCTGAGTGAGGTTCTCAGTGGCGGCATTGCTGGAGTCGTCGGAGAGGCGTCGCTGGGATGGGGCGGTCCTGGACTGGGGCTGGGCGTTGAGCTGCCGGTTGATTTCCTCCTGCCGCTTCTCGATGTCACGGGCGTCGGCGCGCAGGTTGCGAAGGTCCTCGGCGAACTGGCTCGAGTTCTGTTGCCGCAGTTCATCGCGCATCGACTGAAGGCGCTCCTGGGCCCGGGTGCCGGCGGCCACTGCCTGGGAGACGGAGCCATCGCCGGTGGCCTGGCTGGCGCGTTCCATGTCCTGACGGGTTTGTTCGAGGCGCTGGCGCATCTCCGACATGCGGGCCTGGTTCTCCGGGCGCTGGGTGCGCTGTTCCAGTTCGTCCATGTCGGCGAGCATGCGCTGTTGCTCTTCCTGAAGGCGCTTGAGTTGGCGCCGGACCTCCTCGCGCTCCCGCTCGGTGTCAGCTTCCTGGAGGGCGGTCTGGAGTTCCTTGAGGCGTTGATTGATGTCCTGCTGGCGGCGGGCGAGTTCCTGAAGACGGTTGAGAACCTGGAGTTGTTCGCGGCGTTCCGGGGTCACATCCGCCTGGGCTTGTCGTTGGGTCTCGTAGCGATTCTCGGATTGGGTCAATTCGAGTTCGTCGATCTGGCGTTGGTTTCCGCCACCTTCACCGCCCTGGCCCCGGCTGCGCGAACGTGTGACTTCGGTCTCGCGGGCCTGGAGTTTGAGCAAAGCTTGATGCGCCGCCTGCTCGGACGCCAAAGCGGGACTCAATTGTGCGGGACCGGACGCCGCGTCCTTGAGGCGGACGATGGCGGTGCTCATTTGTTCGGTCACTTTATCCCAAAGCTCCTGGGTGCGTGGACCCCCCGCGGCTTCCGCCCGGCCTTCCGCCTGTTCCAGAGCGTGCTGTTGGGATTCCTGGATCGTCTCCAAGTCCGCTTTGAATTTTGCATCGGCTCCCTTGGCGTCGCGGCGCAGGTTGAAGGTGGCGCTGATGATCTGCTTTTGCAGCTTGATCAGTTCGCCGGTGGGATTGCGGGAGTTGCCGGACTGCGAGTCCTGGGATTCCCCTTCGCCACCCGAACCTTCGCGGAAGATCTCTTCGAAGGGGCGCACTTCGGCGAAGAGCAGATCGCTGGTGGTGCGACGGACTTTCCCGTCCGGCCCGATGTCATCGGCCCATAAGTGATACGAGACCAATTGGTCGGGCAGCACGCCGAATTCCTCGAGGCGCAGGGAGGTTTGAAACGACCGGCGTTCGCCGCGGGCGACGTTGGTCCCAAGCTCAACGATGCGCGGTTCCTGTTCGACAAGGCTGAAGGCGAGACCGTGCGCGAGCACTCCGAAGTCGTCCCATACCGTGCCTTCGAAGCGGATTTCCTCGAGGGGTGACGGACGAATATCGCCTCGGGGATGCGCCAATTTGAGTTCCGGCGTTCGGTTGGGGACGACGTCGAAAACAAAGGTGGTGATCCCTTTGTTGGTTCGTCCGTCGGCGTCGACCAGTTTGAGATCGTAGGTCCCCTTGGCGAGCATCAGGTGGTTGGTCAGTTCCGCCCGGGCTTGGTTGGTGGCGAGGGTGAGCGTCAGTCGGAGCTCATTGGTGTCGCGCGGAACCAGTACCGCCGAAGTGACCGGTTTGTTCAGCTGCAGTGCGAGGTCGAGAGAGGTGCCCTCCACGGCGGTGATTCGCTTGGTGTCTTCGATGCGCCGCGGTTCCTGTCCGGTGTACGACGGAAAGGTGAGCCCGGCATCGGCGCGTTCGAGTCGGGGATGCTCGAACACGGTGACCTGGTAATCGCGGGAACGCTTGCCACCGTATTCGATGCGGTAGCTCAGGCTCTGGCCCACTTCCGGAACGGTGCCGCCGAAGACCGGATCTGACAGACTGCGGGTCAGGGGGATGCGCCGTTCGGTGGTGGGGGTGTCGCCCAGGATGAGGTCGACTTCATTGGGCACCTCGCTGCCGAAACGCGCCAGGACGACCAGGCTCTCGCCGCGTTCGAGGGAAATGTCGCCGGGCGAGACCGTGACTCCAAAAGCCTGGGCCAGGAGTCGGCTGCCGAGATTTCCTTTGGGAGCACGCAGCAATTGGCCCAAGACGACCAGGAACAGGACCAACGCGGCGCATTGGGTGAGCATCGCCAGTCCCAGCCGTGCCGTCGGCACACTTTTGGCCCAATCATGAGTGCGCCCGTGGGCGAGGGCTTCGCTGACGACTCGCTGTTGCAGCACGTTGAGACGATCGCCTGCACGTTCATGCTGCTGGACGGCGGTGAGCAGCAGACCCCGCAGTTCGGGGTGCCGCGCCTCAATCTCGGACGCGATGACTCGGGCGTCCGGTTCACCCGTCTTCGGAAGGCGGCCCAGAAACCATGCCGCCGCGACTCCGGCCAAACCGACCACGGCAACCAGCCCGGGAAGGGTGCGTCCCACCAGTCCAGTCACCAACCACACCGCGGCGGCGAGCGCGGCTGCGACCGCCCAACCCGCCGCCAAACGCCATGCCAATCGGGTCCGTCGACGCCGCCGGACCAGGGGGTCCATTAGTAGGCCGAGTTGAGTCTCAGGGGTCATGCGGTGGCCTCTCCCGTTGCCGTTATTCGGCGGCTTTTCCAACCGGCGACCGCCGACTCGACGAGGAGCACCGTCAGTGTGGCGATCATTAACCAACGCCACAATTTCTGTCGGTTTTCCGCGTCGGCAGCGGCCAGTTGTTGTTTGCGGACCGGGTCGGGTTGCGGGCCGGCACCCGGCGATCGCAGTGGGGTCCCGAGGGCTTCCAGCGATTCGACGGGTAACACCGCCGTCCGGCTTTCCGATCCGTCCAGATTCACGGCGTATCGTAGGGTGGTTTCGGACGAAGTCACTTCGTAGATGCCAGGTCGCGGTGTGTCAGCGATCTGGGTTTGCCCGGTTGCGAAGGGCTGATCGGGTTGGTCGGGCACTTTCAGGGTCCGCACCGAACCGCCCGTCGCGGGAGGAACCGGCAAGGGATCTCCCACCCGCCACGCCGTGGTCACCACAGGTTCTTCGGCGGTGAACTCGCAGATGGAACAGATCAACGGCACGAACTTCGTCGACAACGCCAACTGACTGTCGTCCGGGTGCCAGCCACTGGTCAGCACCAGGACGCGCCCGCGCTCGATGGGAATCTCGACCAAGGCCGGATCCTGATTGTCGAAGCGTGCCACCACATTGGCTCCAGGCTGACCCGAGACATCCCATCTCCGGTACTTCCAAAAATGGATGCGCGCGAAGTCGCTGAAGCGCGGGTCGGCGAAGGGTGCGAGGATGGGGTGCTGAAAATCCAGGGTGCCCAGCAGGGCGTAGGACTTCGGGGCAGCCTCTTCGACCGGCACCGTCGAGGCCTGAAGCAAGGGGGCGATCGACGCCAGGGCCGCCGTGTTGCGAGGGGCAACGACCACGGTCTTGCCGGTGGCGACTTGAAGTCGAAGTGCGGTGGCCAGGCTGGCAGGCAGCGCATCGGCGACGAAATAGATCCGGGCATCGGCCAGCGTCTTGGTATCCACCGGGTCGGTCGGCTTCTGGGCCGCCAGTTTGACCGCCAGACGGCCGGTCGGCGGCAGGGCGCGGGCCAGGAAATAATAGGCGCTGCCCGCCTCTTCACGGCGGTCATTACCGAAATAGACGGCGGAGATTGCAGCCATGCGAGGCGGCACCAGGTAGGCGCGGTTGTCGAAGTCCTCGTCATCGCCCGTCAACAGCACCTGGCTGACCTGGGCATGGGTCGGCACGTTGAGGGCCACGACCTTGGTCATGCCGGCCGGGAGTTGGACCTCCTCGGCCGTGCCGAGAAATCCATTGCCGGAGGGGTTGGCCCACCCGACCTCGAAACGTCCGCGGGTGGAATCGGGGGCGTTGACGACCCGGACTCGGACCACGGTTTGGGTGGTGGTCGGCAGTTGGTTGGAGTCGGCCACCAATTGGATGCCGGCGTTGCCGGGGCGCGCGGGTTTCACCGGCTCCACCGCGACGTCGATTCCCTTCGGCCAGTCGAAGGCCTGCAATCCTTCCAGGTGACTGCCTTCCTGGAGGTCGCTGACGACAACGATGCGCTGAATCCCGGAGAACGATTGGGTGGAACGATCCGCCAGGGCCTCCGCGGCGGTCGTCAGGGCTTCGTCGAGCCGAGTGGCCCCCCAGCCCGGGCTGAGCGCACGGAGTCTCGATTCGGCCAGGGCGGAGCGTTCGCCCGCCGAAGCGGCATTCCATTCGGCAAACGAGAAGACCGGTCGGGCTTGGCGATCAAAGGCCCATACCGCCATCTCATCGGTGGGATTGGCGGAGCGCAGCGACCGCGTGACTTGGGCCAGCGCGTTGTCCCAAAGCCCCTGTCGCCGCATGCTGGCGCTGGTATCGACCAAGTGCAGCACGCGTTTCGGTGCGGCGGCCGTGTTGTCGATGGAAGTGGCGTCCTTGAGGAACGGCCGGGCGAAACCGAAGGCCAGCAGAACCAAAGCGAGGCAACGGAGCAGGAGCAGGAGCAGGTCCTCGAGCCGGCTGCGCCGTGTGACGCGAGGAGGCGTCGGAGAAAGAAAGAGCAGGGAACTGAACCGAGTGCGAACCTTGGTGGTTCGTCGGATCAGGTGAAAGACCACCGGCAAGGCCACCGCGGCGGCACCCAGCAGGAATAATGGCGCGAGAAAGCTCATGAACTCGCTCGCCATCCACCCGACGGCGTGTAGCGACGCACCGTGCGTCGCGCCTTGGATCGGTCGCGAAGAAATTCAAACAACGCGGTCTCCAGTGGTTGATCCGTGACCAGACGGTGAAACCCGATTCCCAGTCGCTGGCATATTTCCTGGATCTTGTTCGAATGCTCCTCCATCCGCTCCTGATACCGCTTTCGAATGCCGGCCGGATCCACAAACAATTGTCTCCCGGACTCGACATCTTCGAACCAGGCCGGTTCGCCCAGGTCCAGGCTCAGTTCCACCGGATCGAGGATCTGGAAGAGCGAGATTTCCTGCCCGGCCGCCGCCAGTACCGTCAGGCTGGATTCGAGTTGGTCGGCCGACGCCAGAAGGTCGGAAACCAGCACGACGAGACCGCGCTTGCGAATGATCTCCGCGGCCTGCCGTAGAGGAGCGATGAGGTCCGTGTCCTTCCCCGCAGCTTCCTTTTCCAGCGTCATCAGGAGGCGTCGCAAATGGCCGGGGCGATGCCGGGCGGGAAGGTAATCGCGCACCGCTTCATCAAAGGTGAGCAAACCCGCCGCGTCACCCTGCCGCTGAAGAAAATAAGCCAGGCAGGCGGCCAGCGTCGCGGCGTACTCCGCTTTCGTGTGGGCCAGGGACCCGAAGTCCATGGACCGGCTGCGATCCAGGATGAGATGGCACCGAAGATTGGTTTCGTCCTCGAACCGCTTGATGAAATAGCGGTCGCTCCGTCCCAGAAGCCGCCAATCCAGGTACCGGGTGTCGTCGCCGGGTGTGTATTGGCGATACTCGGTAAACTCGACGGAGAATCCATGGTACGGACTCCGGTGAAGGCCAGTCCAAAACCCTTCGACGACCGTGCGCGCTCGCCACTCGAGGTTGCGGATGGTCATCAACACCGTCGGATCGATGAATCGATCCGTTGGCGGGTTGGGAAACCCGGACATGGTGATCAGGACGGAATGGGAGGTGGGACGGTTTCCAGCAATCGCCGGATAATGGTTTCCACCCCCGCGTTTTCGGCTTCGGCGCGGTAGTTCAGCAGAATGCGGTGGCGGAGGACTGGGCCGGCCAGGGCGCGGATATCCTCGACGGTCACGTGGGCCCGGCCCTGAAGCAGGGCTCGGGCTTTGGCCCCGAGCACCAGGAACTGAGCCGCGCGGGTTCCTGCCCCCCAGGTGACCCAGTGCTTCACGAACTCCGGAGCCTGCGCTCCCTGGGGTCGCGATGCGGCGGCCAGGCGAACGGCGTACCGCACCATTTCCTCGGCGATCGGGACCTGGCGGACGAGGGCATGGAAGCGCAGGACGTCTTCGCCATGGAAGAGGGCTTCGATGGCGGCGGCAGGTTTGCCAGTGGTCCGTTGGATGACCTCCACTTCATCGGTCTCGGGCAGGTAGTCCATGACCACGTTGAACATGAACCGGTCGAGTTGCGCTTCCGGAAGGGGGTAAGTGCCTTCCATCTCGATGGGGTTCTGAGTGGCGAGCACGAAAAAGGGCGGGTGCAGCGGGTGCCGCACCCCTGCCGCGGTCACTTGGTGCTCCTGCATCGCCTCGAGCAACGCCGCCTGGGTTTTGGGAGGCGTTCGGTTGATTTCATCCGCCAGGATCATGTTGGCGAAGATTGGCCCAGGAACGAAGACCATGCGCCGTTCACTGCCGTGGTCCTGGAGAATCTCGGTGCCGGTGATGTCCGCGGGCATCAAATCCGGGGTGAATTGGATGCGCTGGAACCGGAGATGGAAGATCTGGGCGATGGATTTCACCAGCAGTGTCTTCGCGAGACCCGGCGCGCCGGTGATCAGGCAGTGCCCGCCGCCCAACAGCGCGATAAGGATTTGTTCGATCACCTCACGCTGGCCGACGATCACCTTGCCGAGTTCCCCTTCGATGCGCGCGCGCGATGTCGCCAGGCGTTCAACGGTTTGGCGATCGGTTTCCTCCGGTGTGGGAGGAACGGGTTGCGGGAGGTCGCCCGGGGCGGCGGGGGCTGGACTCAGGGGAGGCGGGACGTCTGGGGTCGATGGAAAGCTCATCGGGTTTCAGTGGGTCATGATGTGGAAGATGATATTAATGCCGAGCGGATACGCGATCTTCTCGGAGAACTGCCGGAAATAATAATCGTTTTCGCCCTCGCGCTCCCACCCGTCCCCATTGTCGGTGTTGTGCGTCGCCAATACCATGATGCGTCCCCGGGCATCGAGGATCGCCTTGTGATGCACGACTTGCGCGTCGCGGCGTTCCCAGGTGATGCCATCGTCCTGACTTTGAATGCCGCGCCCGACATTCGGGACCTGGCCTTTGGCTTCGATTTTGAACGGGCGCTGGTAGAGGTCGTGATCCAGCGGCAATTCCTGGAACGCCAGATCCGGGAAGACTTGCCGCATCACCTCCTCGGCATTCTCCCACTCGTCCACGCCCCAAAAGTCGTCGAGCATCAGGAATCCCCCGTTCAGGAGGTACTTTCGCAACGCCGCGACTTCCTCCTCGGAAAGCCACAAGCCGCCCGGTTCCACGATGTAAAGGAACGGGTAGTTCGATAATTCCGGATCGGTGAGGTGCAATAAACGTCCGTCGGGATCAACGCGGACCGACGTCATTTGTTGAAGTCGAAAGGACAGGTTGAGGTCGGAATCCGGAAGGTCGGTGGACCATCCTCCGCGCCCGCCGCGTCCGCCCTGGACGTACCGAACGCGGGCAAAGGTGAAGACGTCCTTCTCGAATCCTGCGGTATTGGTCCAGGTCGGAGTGCCGGTACTGTGCGATTCCACCTCTCGCGCGGTGCGCGCCTCGTCGGAGATGGCGCTCTCTCGATACCACCGACTGCCAAAACGTCGCTGTGCCATCGCCAGCGTCCCGAGCATGGCGAGGGTGATCGCGACGCTGACAGCGCGTTTCATGTCTCAAGGTCTCCGTTGCACTCCCGGGGACGGGGGTGGCGGCATTTCGGGAGCGGCATTGGTCCCCAGCAACTGGCGCAGAGCGGCTCGATTGCGGGGGGCTTCCTCGAGGGATTGCACCAAATGACGCCGCGCTGCCTGGGGTTCGATCGGCTCCAGCAACCGTGCGAGTTCGAAATGAACTTCGGACGGGTTGGGCGAGTCGAGCCGGAGAAGGGTGCGGTAGGTGGCAATGGCGTCGCTGCCAAGGGCGAGATTCTCCTGGGCCCTGGCGAGATGGCGATAGGGGTCAGGGACCAGAGGGTCGACGGCCAAATAGCGATCCGCGTTCCTGGCGACGGATTTCCAGTCCTTGCGGGCTTCGGAGAGTTCCATCAGGCGCAGGTAGGCTGCGATGGCTTCCCCATCGACCGACGCCCATTGCTCCAGCACCCGGCTTTCCGCGTCGGTGTCGCCCCGGGCTCGGTGGAGTCGGGCCAGCATCGCGTAGGCCGAATCGGTCCCGGTTTGGCTCGGGTACCGCTCGATGAGCAGTTCGAGTTTGGGTTGAGCCTCGTCGAACTTCTCGTCGCTCAGCAGGCGGTCCGCCGTTTCCATCAGGCGGTAATAGTTGTTCGTCGCGGGCCCCGTGATGGTGGACAAGGCGCGAGACGCGAGGTCGATGCCTGTTTCACCCCGGCCGCGGCGGGCCGGCTTCTCCCAGTCCAGGTCCGGGGCGAGTCCTTCGGCCTTCTTGCGGGCGTATTCGGCGAATTCCTTTTCCAAGGCATCGAGAGGCTGGGCGTGACGCTCGATGGCCGTGTTGATGAACACGCCCTGGCGAAGGTCGGCGAGAATTTTACGCAACGACTCGGTGCCGAATCGTGCGACCAGGAATTCGACCACGATCGAGGCCTGGTAGTAGGCGAACTGCAGATGGAGATCGGTCTTGGGGATGAGAAACGCGGCGCTGAGCTTGCCGATGGGAGTCAGTTCGCCCTCGAGGATCATCTCGCGATATTTCGGGTTGAGGGCCTCGCCCCACGCCGGGTTCGCCAGGCGCTCTTCATAGACCGAAATGCCTTCGCTCAACCAACGGGGCATTTTGTTCGCGGTGAGTTGCAAGGTCACCACATGGCAGAATTCGTGCCACAAAACGGCTTCCCAGTTGACGGTCTTGGAACGGGTCGCCGCCGGACTGTTGGCTGTGATCACGCGCCCGAAGCAGACCCCGAGGTAACCCGGATTGTCCGGCATGCCAAAGGTGCGAACCCCGAAGTCTTTCGCCTCACTGAAAATTTCGACCGTGGTGGGCTCCACCAGGGTGAGGTCGAACTTGGCCGCTAGCGTGGACCGGGCGCGCTCGAGAAGGTTCATGACCCGGGGGCCGTAGATGGCCGCCTCTTTTTCGTGCATCCGTACGATGAAATGCTCGTTGGTCAAGGTGGTGTACGACGCCATGGTGTCCTTCAAGGTCACCAGGTTGTAGGCCGTGACATCGTAGCCGTCCTTCTCGTGAACCTCCTGGATCAATTCCCACCCGGCCTCGTCCTCGCCGAGTCGAAGGAGGTCGTTGGCGAGCTGCGCCTTGGCAGGAAGAAAATCCGGTTGCGCGCGAAGCGCCTCCCGCTGCAGGGCGGCGCCTTCCGCGAAGCGATACTTCTGGGAGAGTTTGCGGCCAATGAGATGGGGAACCTTCGGATTGCTATCCCAAAACTTGGTTGCTTCGGTGCGAGCCCGGGTTTCCGACGTCGTGTCATTGCGCAGGTGGGCGATCACCGCAGTATAAGCCCAGGCCTCGGGTAGGTGCGGATTGGTCTTTCGAATCTCGTCCAGCGTCTCGGTCGCGCCCTCGTAGTCCTCCGCGTCAATCCGGTAGTCGGCGAGTTGCAGAAGACTCGCGAGATGACGGGGGTTCGCCTTCAGCGCCGCCTCCAAAGCGGTGCCCATCACCTTGCGATCCGAATCCGAGAAAGCCCGGGCGCGGCCATAGTGCAGGTCGGGGTCCTCGGGGAATTTCCGCAGGCCTTCATCAAAATGTTTGGCGGCAAGGGCCGAGTCGCCCTTCTCCAGGGCCAGGTCACCGATCGCCAAATAGATGTCACGGAGGTCGGGGGCGGATTTGCGAACGGTGGTGTAGAGACGATCAAGCACCTCTTTGGGATCCACTCCGGCCGCCAGCAGGGACCGGCCGACGGTGATCAAATCCAGCGGCTCGCGATAGGCCCAGGGACTGCGCGACACGAGACGGGGAATTTCCGCCACCGCTTCGGACGCTTTCTCCGGTTGCCCATTCAAGGCGTAGACCTCCCGACCGAGCCATCGAAGAACAATGCTACGCGGCATTTGCCCCAGCCCGTTGGTCAACGCGGCATGGGCCTCGCGATATTTTCCCACCGCCATCAACGCTTCGGTGCGCAGCCGGTGCCACGCTTCGTCACGCGGTCGATCGTCCAGCGCTTCCGCGGACATGCGAACGACTTTGTCATACTCGCCGCGGAGAAATTCCCGGCGACCTTCCTCAGCCGTCGGTACGGCGAAGGTCGTGCCCGCAATTCCCAGGAGCACCGTCAGGGTCGCCAGGAGGCGCATCGAAGAGTGGGCCAGAAAACCACGGTTGACTCCCCTCCTCGCGACAACATCCCGGGAAATCCCGGTCCAGCGTTGCGTGTGGGCGGCGCCGTTTCTGATCACGCCGTACTCTTGAACGCAGTCCAGTCGATCCACAAGGAGCGGGTTCATTCAATTCGCGCGCCGTCCGGCTACAGCGGCATCCATCGCGGTCCTCCACGCGGCCATGCGCTGCCAGTCCTCGGCTGCCGCTACGGTGGGCCGAAATTGCGATGGGTCAAAATCCACGTAGAGACTCCGAAATGCTTCCAGGTCCGCCGCCGCGTTCGGACGGTTCGCTTGGGCCCCTGCGTCGGTCCGCCAACGGGCCAAGGCGTCCCGGTATCGCCGGACGCGGCGTGGTTCCTCGCTGGATCGATCGCGCATCTCGCCAGGATCCGTCGCCAAATCATAGAGTTCCACTTGCCGGGTGTCGTAAAACTCAATGTATTTCCAGCGCCCATCCCGGATCGCACCCGACGGTCGCCCTCCCTGGTTGGTGTAATGGGGAAAGTGCCAGTAGAGGGTGGATCTTATCGCCCGAGGATCGCCGAGCAAATTTTGCGCAGCGCTGCGACCGTCGAGTCGGTGCTGCGGTCGGACACCGCAAAGCTCCTGCAAGGTTGGCAGCCAGTCGGTGTTGAGGAATGGGGCGTCGCTGACGCGGCGCGCCGGAACGTGTCCCGGCCATCGAACCAGAAGAGGGATGCGCAAGCCGCCCTCGTACAGATAACCTTTTCCCGCCCGGAACGGCCCGTTGTGCGTCACGCGGGCGTGCCGGAGTTCGGGCACGTGGAGGCCTCCGTTGTCGCTGGTGAAGATCACCAGGGTTCGGTCCCTGAGTCCCAGGTTGTCCAGGGTTTCCAGCAGGTGGCCCACGGTGGCGTCCAACGATTCAATGACCGCTGCGTAGGTCGGTTCAAAGGCTGCTTGAAAGGCATCGATCCGATCCTGCCGCGCGGTGTAAGGGATGTGCGGGGTGTTGTGAGAAAGGAAGAGGAAGAAGGGGCGGTCGCGGTTCTCCCCGATGAAACGTTCGGCAGCGCGCGTGAGGTCCCACTCCCCTTTGCCACCTTCCGATGCCGTTGGGGTGGTGTTGGCGATTCCGGCGTACACGAAGTCAAACCCTTGATCGGCGGGACCAAACCCGGCGCCCCCGAGGTGCCATTTTCCAATGCAGGCGGTGGCATAGCCTGCGGCGCGCAGGGATTCGGCCAACGTCGTTTCCGCAAGCGGCAGTTGGGGTTCGATTCGCGGATGGATCACCAATTGGGACGGGGCATCGGCACGTCCGGGCAGATAGGTTGTGAGGTGAAGTCGGGCCGGGGATTTGCCGGTCATGAGGGCGGCGCGCGACGCAGAGCAAATCGGCTGGGCGCAATAGGCGCTGGTGAATCGGGTGCCTTCCCAGGCCAGCCGATCCAGACGCGGCGTTCGATGATCCTCGCGTCCATAGCAACCGAGATCGTGCACCCCCAGGTCGTCGGTGAGGATGAAGACGACATTGGGGCGCGGGCCGGGCCGGGCCACGACGGAGGGAGGGCTGGCCCAGTGGAGTCCCAGCAGGATCCATCCGAGCAGGACAGGATTAAGGGTGCGCATGGTCGAGGCCAGGCATCGGAAAATCAGCGGAGTCCGTGTGCTCCTGCTCAAGTTGCCGAAGGAATCGTGACACGCGTCGCGGGTGACGCAGGGCGAGATCCCGTGTTTCACCCGGATCCTCGCTGAGTCGATACAGCGCGACGGTGGCGGGCGTCGACGACGGTGCCGATCCCGCTGGGTTAAGGCCGTGGCGGACGATCTTCCAGTCACCGATCCAGGCTGCTTGCCAGCCGCCGTAACCACTGAACTCCCGATAGAGCAGTGGTCGCGGCGCCTGGCGGCGACCCAGCAGGGTCGGGGCAAAGCTGATGCCGTCGCTGTCGGCAGGGATCAGATCGCGGCCGCCGGCTATCTCCAGCAAGGTCGGCAGCCAATCCTCGAAACCGGTGAGGCGGGTTTCGGTCGTGCCGCTTCGGAGGTGCCCCGGCCATCGAACCAGACAAGGCACCCGCACGCCGCCTTCATGGAGCGAGCCTTTGCGTCCACGCAATCCGGCGGCGGATTGGAAGAAGTCAGTGTCAGTACCTCCCAGGCGATCGTAGAGGGGACCGTTGTCCGACGTGAATATGAATAAGGTGTCGGTGTCGAGACCGAGTTCCTTGACCAACGACAGCAATCGACCCACTTCGCGGTCCATGCGCGAAATCATCGCGGCGTAGGCGGCGCGAGGGGTGCGGTGGGGCAGGTATGATGCCGTGCCAAGATAGGGCGTTTCGGGAAAGGAGTTGGTGTACGCGCGCAGGGAATCGTCCGGGACTTGAAGTGCGAGATGCGGAAGGGTGGTCGGCAGAAAGAGGAAGAAGGGCTGGTCGCGATGCTGTCGAACGAACTCCAACGCCGCGTCGGCGATGCGGTCGGGCGCGTATTCCTTGCCTTGGTAGTCTGTGTAGCTCGCCGGTTGGTCGGAAGAACGGTCGGAAGGCAGGCGCTGGTGCGGCGAGAATGCCGGGTTGCCGAGCGGAACCCGGTTGGTGTCACTCCACAGGTAGGTGGGATAATGGTTGTGAGCGTGGCGCTGGCAGTTGAATCCGAAAAAACGGTCGAATCCCTGGCGGAGCGGATCTCCGTCCGATCCCGGACCTCCGAGGCCCCACTTTCCAAAGGCGCCGGTGGCGTAGCCGAGTTTCTTCAATTGCTTCGGTAGCGTGATGGTTCCGGCGGCCAGGGGCCATTGACCTTCGGGTTGTAGCTCCTTGTTGTTGCGAATCTGGGCATGCCCGGGATGGCGTCCCGTCATCAGGACGCAACGTGATGGCGCGCAGACGGCGTTCCCCGAGTAATGCCGCGTGAAGCGAACGCCCTCGGCGGCCACGCGGTCGAGGTGCGGCGTGCGAATCCGGGTCTGGCCATAGCTTCCAAGGTCCCCGTACCCCAGGTCGTCGGCGACCATCAGGATCAGGTTGGGAGGCCGCGCGGTTCTCGTTGCGTGAACCATTGGCGGCAGCAGGAGCAGCAGGAGAAGAAGGCACGCCGAACAGAACCTCATTGGCAATGCAGGCAACATGGAATCAGCGAGCAGTGGATCGACCGCGGATTTGGGACAGCAAGCGCGCCATCTTCTCGGCCCGACGGCGATTCACGGACCAGAGATTGTGGGATTCCGTCGGGTCGGAATCCAGGTGGTAAAGTTGGGCGGGCGCGTTGGAGTGGCTCTGGGTCCAGCCGCCGCTATCCGCCCCCGCAATGAGCTTCCATGGCCCATCGCGCACGACGAAGGTGCCCTGGATCGAGTGTAAAATCAGGGGTGGTCGTGGCGCGGCGCGACGACCCAGCAGAGCCTTCGCAAAACTGATGCTGTCCTCCGCCGCACCCTGGGGAATTCGCGATCGGGTGATCTCAGCCAAGGTGGCGAAGAGATCGTTCAGCCCGATCAGCGCGGGGCAAACTCGGTCCGCGGGGACGTAGCCGGGCCAGCGGGCGATCAGTGGGACGCGGTGCCCTCCTTCAAAGGCGTCGGACTTCATTCCCCGCCACGGGCCATTGGCGGCATGGCCGGTGTCGGCCACTTCCGAAGGAAGCCAATGGGCGCCGTTGTCGCTGGTGAAGAGCAGGAGTGTGTTTCGGGCAAGGTCAGCGTCGGACAAAGCTTGGGAAATCTGACCGGCGGCGGCGTCGACTTCTGCCACGAAATCGCCGCGGGGGCCGCACGGACTGCGCCCTCGAAAGGAGGCGGTGGGAACCCACGGATCGTGGGGTGACGTCAGAGCGAAATAGAGGAAGAACGGGGTGTCGGGTCGCTGGCGGCGAATGAAATCGACCGCGTCGGCAACCAGTCTCGGATGACAATCCTCGATGCGAAAGTCGGGGCTGATGGGGCCTTCCCGCCAGAAGCCGGCGCCGCCTTGGCGTTGACTTCGACTTCCATGAATCACCGCGGTGGGCGCTGCCGTGACACGGTCGTTTCTGATGAAAACGTAGGGCACCATGTCGAGCGATGCCGGTATTCCATAGAAGGTATCAAATCCGACGGTGCACGGACCTGCCGCCAATGCGCGAGTCCAGTCGATGAGACGGACATCCGCTGCCGGCGTCGAGGAGTCGCCAAAAGCCACGGGTTCCCGCGTCGGCCATCCGAGACCCAAATGCCATTTTCCCACCGCGGCCGTGACGTATCCGCGCGATTTCAGGAGCGTCGCCAAGGTGGGGCGATCCTCCTCGATCAACGGCGGCGAGTACCCCCAAAGCACTCCGGATTGGAGACGCGTCCGCCAGGCGTAGCGACCCGTAAGGAGCCCGTACCGGGTTGGGCTGCACACCGCCGACGGCGAATGAGCGTCGGTGAAACGGGTCCCCTCGGTCGCCAGTCGGTCCAGGTGCGGCGTGGGAATCTTGCTCTCACGGTTGTAACACCCCAGATCCCCCCAACCCAGGTCGTCCGCGAGTATCACCACGATGTTGGGGAGCGTCGTCGCGTGCGACGCGGCCATCGACATCCCAAACAGGACGACAAGGAGTTGAAACAGGCGTTTCGTGGTTCGTACGGGAGACCTCCGACATTGGACCATGAACTCGGGCCTGCCTGGATGGGAAATGGATCCAGTCGGGTGGCTCTCGTCGCGCTGCGACGAAGTGTGCAGGGTCCAATGATTCATGGAGCGCGCGCGGTACCGGCGGCACAGGCCTCGTTGCGGTTGGCGCAAAGTCGGGTGAGCAGGAAGCTCTCGGTCAAACCTGGGAGTTCCTCCTTGAGTTGGTCGAGTTTGCGATAGTCGTCGGCACCCTTGAATTTGATCGACACGACAAACCGCCGACACAGGCCCCGCCGCAGCCACTCCAGGACCAAACCCATGTTGCGCTCCGGCGCCGCAATAACATCACAAAGCAGCCAGTCCGCCCGTCGATCAGGTTCGAACCGAAACGCATCGCCGCGCACGAAGGTCAGTCGTGGATTCACCATGAGGTCGTCCCTCAAAGGGGATCGGTCAACAGCCGTGACTCGGGCGCCCCGCTGGAGGGCGACGTAGCTCCAACTGCCGGGGCTCGCTCCGAGATCCACGCAGAAGTCGTCCGCCGTGATGGGCACTCCCAACCGGCGCTCGGCCTCGACCAGCTTTGCAAACGCTCGAGATGGCGCCGATTTGTCCGATGCCAACGGAATCTCACCCATCGGATCACCTGCGATCCGGTGCCGGAGTTCATAGGGGCGTGGCGCCGTGAGGATCGAAAGGAACCCTGTTTCGGGGGAGGTGAGCAGCAGTTGGACGAACGATTCGTCGGGTCGAAAGAGACTGGGCTCCGCATGCAGACTCCGCTTCAACGAACGGCGACGGCGTCCGAGTTCCTCGAGAAGTGTCTGGCGGATGAGGCCGCAGCGGTTCGCACCGGCGGAACCCTGGCCGTAACGGGGCGTCACATGCAGACGCCACGGGCCGGTCCCCGTAACAACGGCCGAGACCCGGTTGAAGAGGAGTTCCGCCCAGGCTCGGATCGAGGTCGCGGATTCAAAGGTGGCGTCGAGCAGCAGCTGCCGCGCAAAAACCAGCGGCGTTCGCAGGGTAGATTCGGTCGACAGGCCATGGACGGCCAGAAGGCCAGGACCGGAATTCTCGACACGCGCGCCAGGGACCGCGCGTTCCACTTCCGCACGCAAGTGCGGTGCGTCCATTTCATCGCTCAACACCAGGTGCATGGAAACCTACCGAATGGAGAAGAGACGACTCATGGTGGCAACATAGAGCCGGCCGTTGGCGGCAACGGTGGTCGCGCTGATGGGAGCCCCGAGGTTCGCTTCAAAAAGCACCTCCTTTTGGGGCGATGCAGCCAGGACATGGAACCAGCCGCGCCGGGTGCCGATGTAAACCTTGCCGTCGGCGACGAACGGCGATGCCCACGTTTCTCCCTTCAACTCGTGCATCCAAAGTCCCTTTCCCGACTCGGCCTCCACGCAATGCAGGTTCTGACTGCAATCGGAGACGAAGACGAGGCCGTCCTGCACGGCGGGGGTCGAGAAAGTGTGCCGCACCAACGAGTATTCCCACCGCAGCGTCGGAGGCGTCACCGCAAGATCCAGGCACTTCAACCAGGCTTGATTCTTGCCCCACCATAAATCGCCGCCGCCCGCCACGAAGAGTCGGTCCCCGTTCGGCACCGGGGCCCCGTAGAAATTGCTCGGGCCCTCGCTCTTGTTGAGATTGTACCGATGGACCTCGGTCTTCGGCGCCTGGGGATCGAAATCGAACTGCCACAGCTTCCGAAGCGTCGCGGGTGCCGACGACGGTTCCCCGGGTGTCAGTGGTTCGAATCCGTAAACCATCCCGTTGCCTGCGGCAAAGAAGAGCGTCGCCTGGCCTCCCACGGTCGCCAGCGAAGGCGGCGCCCAGGTGGAATGGAAGATGTCGGGGCCGATCTTTTCGTTTTCGCGCGCCAGGAATCGACCGGTGCGTTTGTCCAGGACGATGAGACTCGGCGCGTCCGGACGCCGGATCTTCTTATGCGTGTTGTCCACCCCCGTCCCGCTATTGAGGTAAAGGTGGTCCCCGTGGATCAGCATCGAACTGTGCGCGGCGTCGTGTGACCAAATCCCTGCGCCGCTGCTCAAGTCGAACATCCAGAGAATATCCGCGTCCGACGGACCGGGCTCGATCCGTTGCGGGGCGGGAACCTCGGGTTTCAGAGTGCCGTCCGGACGGAAGGCCGCCGGGGCTCCCTGGTTCAGGTCGTTGGTGGACTGCCTGGCGTAATAGATGGCTTCGAGTTGGAATGGGCCGTCATTGCCGTTCGACATGCCGTGGAGATCCAGGCAGAGCGCCACCCCGCGATTGTCGACCAAGTAGGCGCGGTCCCCTTCGATGGTCGCCGTCGAGGACATGCCGCTTTTGGGCCAGTCGAAGTAGATGTCTTCCTCACGTTTGGGCACGACCAGTTGCCACAGGAACCGGCCGTCGCGTTCGTCGAAGCACATCAGCACACCGCGGTCACCTTCGTATTTGGCATCGCGCGGGTTGCCATTGTTGGTGCCAATGAGAACACGGCCGCTGCCGATGACGGGCGACGAATGGGTTTCGGTACCGAGGGCGGCCGACCAGACCACATTGCTGCCCGTGGCCGCATCAAACTGCGACGGCAGCGGGCGTTCCGCGGACACCATGTTGCGCGTCCAACGCTCTCCGAGCTGCCCGCGATCCCCAGCCCAGGCACCTCCAATCCCCGCGACACTGGCCAGCCCGACGCAAACTGCCACCGCGCGCCTGGCCCGAGACTTGTAACAATTGTTACAAGTCTCGGGCCAGGCGGGTGGGGGTGGGTTGGGGCCTGGGAGCACGGTGTCGGGGGCGGCGGGGCTTGGACGGGCGGTGCGTGGCATTCGAAAGAGGGGTTCGAGGTGTGGCTCAGGCGTGGCGTGGTCGACGGTGGGCTTAGGGTTGGAGCGAGGTGCTGTTGGGGCTCATTGTGGAGTTGGAATGCGGGATTGAAAAGGCGTGGTCTCGGCGGGTGACGGTTGAGTGGCCGACGCGGCAATCGTAGCGTGTCCTCGGACATGGCGACGCCAACGAAGAGACGCAGGCCGGTGAACCGAGCAGGGAGGAGGGCGAGGTCGGATCCATGGCGAGCGTGGGTTCGCGCGGCATTGCGCCAGGTCGACACCCCGTGCTTTGTCTTCTCGGAGTCCGCGTTGGCGGGGCAGTGGAATCGGTTGAGGGGCCGCTTCGACGGTTTGCCGGTGCGGCATTGGTGGTCGTTCAAGACCCTTCCGTTGCGTCCGGCGATTCAATGGTGGCGGGAGCAAGGGCAAGGAGTGGAGGTGGTTTCGGAGTTCGAATGGCGGGGAGCCCGGGCGCTGGGGTTTGAGCCGGACCGAATCCTGGTGAATGGGCCGGCCAAGCATACCTGGTTGCCGAACTGCGCGCAGGACGGGATGCGCGTGAATTTCGATTCAGTGGAGGAGATCCGGGCGCTGGCGCCGCTGGCGAAGAGGCATCGCTGGCGCATCGGCGTGCGGTTGAACACTCGGTCCGAGAGCCATGCGGAGTTCCCGGGCGTCCGGACGCAATTTGGCTTGATGGGTTCCGAGTTGAACTGGGCATCACGCTGGTTGAGGGCCGCTGGGCTGAGGGTCGAGGTAGTTCATTTTCACCTGCGAACGCAGGTGAGCGCGGCGGCCGAATACCGCGACGCCATGGAGGAGGCGTTGCGGTTGTGCGGGGAACAGCGTTGGCAACCCGATGTCCTGGATATCGGCGGCGGGGCACCGGCGCAGTCGGTGCTCGATCGGGGGCGGGCGCGGTTGGACGCCCAGTTTTCCTGGTCAGCGCTGCGGCGGGAGGTGACGGCGGTGCTGGGCCACGCCCAGGGCGTGCGGGAGGTGTGGATGGAGAACGGTCGTTGGTTGACAGCCCCGAGCGGCGTTTTGGCCGTGCGAATTTGCGATGTGAAAGAGGGCCGGGGAATGCGGACGCTGATCTGTGACGGAGGACGGACATTGCATGCGATGGTGGCGACTTGGGAGGGCCACACGGTGGAGAGCCTGGAGGCAAAGAAGGGGCGACGAGTGCGGACACTCATTTGCGGGCCGACCTGCATGTCCTTTGATAATCTGGGCGAACACCGGCTTCCGAGGACGTTGCGGCCTGGGGAGGTGCTGATTTGGCGGGATGCGGGGGCATATCAGATTTGTTGGGAGACCCGGTTTTCGCACGGACTGGCCCCGGTGGTGTGGTGTGGACGAAAACGGGTGGAGGTGGTGCGGTCGGCGGAAACCTTCGAAAGTTGGTGGGCGAGTCGGTGAGGGGGGAGGCGGCGATGTCCTGTCGCTGCGCGACAAGGTCGACCTGGATTGGAGTTGGGTCCTTTCCGGCGGCCTTCGTCGCATTGCGCCGCCGGATTTGCAGAGTCCTGGGGTTGAAGGGAACCCAGCAAATTGGGTGTGCGCGACAAAAGCGCATTGCATCGCCGAGGCGCCCTCCTAAGCTGGGGCATCCAACGAGACCGCGACCACCATGCGACCCACTGCCATTGTTGTGAACAGGTCACTGAAACTTAGGAAATCGGGCGCCTTCACGCTCATCGAGCTGCTGGTGGTGATCGCCATCATAGCGATTCTGGCGAGCATGCTGCTTCCGGCTCTGAGCAAAGCGAAGCTGAAGGCGCACGGCATCAAGTGCGTCAACAACCTCAAACAGCTCACGTTGGGGTGGGTGATGTATGCCGATGATTTTGATGATCGGCTGGCTCCGAATCTTCTGGGCAACACCAACGCCTGGATCGGTGGGAACGTGAATTCGATGCCGGGAGCAACCAATATCAATGACATCCGGAACGGCCGGCTTTGGCCTTACACGCAGTCGCTCGAAGTGTTTCGGTGTCCGGGAGACATTCTGCCTTTCAAGGTAGGGGGACGGTCGGTGGTTCGGGTGCGCTCGGTGTCGATGAACGGCCGCATGGCTGGCGATCCCGCGGCGGAATTCGTCAATCCGGGTGTGCCGTTCTTCCGCAAGTCATCGGAAATTACCAAGCCAAGCCCGGCTCAGGCGAACGTGTTCATCGACGAGGAGAAGGACAGCATCGACGACGGATTCTTCGCGGTTCGAGCTTTGCCGAATGTTTGGCTGTGGCAGAACGCACCGGCCAGTCGGCACGGCAATGCGGGGCTGGTTTCCTTTGCGGACGGGCATGCCGAGATTTGGCGTTGGCGCGAGGCCGACACGGGCAAACTGAAGGGACTGGACAAGCCGGCGCGAACGGGACACCGGGATTTGCAGCGGTTCAAAGACGCGACCTACCAGCCCTGATTCAAGGCGCTCGAAGTCCTGGAAGCTCATATCGGCCGACCCCCGCGATGGGAGTCGGCCGTTTTGATTGAGTTAGTCCTCATCGGAGGCCCAGTCGAGCAGGACCTTCACCTCTCGAAGGACCGTATCCTGTGTGTGGGCCACGGCCGGACTTATCGGTTGCCCTAGTTCAAATACCGAGGCGCCGACGCTGATCATCCAACCTCGGGGGGCATGGCCGAAGAGTTCACGGGCCAGGAATAGGAGGGTTTTCGGAGTGCAGCGGTGGCTATCCACTGTTTCCGGGGCGCCAGGGTCCAAGGAGCCGACCTGGACGTGTCCGGCCGACACGCGGATGGAGGCGTCGACGAACACCACGGCCTTGGCTTGGGCCAGATCCGATGCGAGGTCCGGGGTGAGTTGGGTCAGGGCGCGGCATCGAACGCCGGGCCATTCAAGGCGTTCGACGAGGTCCGCAATCCAAGGACCGACCCCGTCGTCGCCGTGGAGGAGACTTCCGTAGCCGACGACGAGAAGGTCAAATTGGCTCGAAACAACCGGCGCGATGGACGCTGGAGAAATCCTGTTCGTCGGGGCGTCGAACATGAAGGGTTGAGACCGTCCAGATCCGGGAGTCGTTGGTTCATCGAACGACCTCGTCGATGACCTGACCGCGGTGATCGAGGAGGGTGATCTGAAGGGCGAGGTGTCCGTCGGCGTGGGTGGAACAGCTGAGGCAAGGATCGTAGCAGCGGATGCCTGCCTCGACGCGATTGAGCATGGGTTCGGGGATGGTGTTGCCCTGGATGTAATGACGCGCGATCTGGGCGATGGTGCGGTTCATCGCCAGGTTGTTGTGGCCCGTGGCGATGATCAGGTTGACGCCGGTGATGATGCCGTCGGGGTCGACCTGATAGTCATGAAACAGGGTGCCCCGCGGCGCCTCGCTGACCCCGACCCCGGAGAGACGATTAATGCCGGCATCCGATCGCAGGCGGGTGGAACGCAGGTCGGGGTCGTCGAGCATGTGATCAATGCGCTCGATGGAAGCCAGAATTTCGATGAGGCGCGCGTAATGGTAGAGGAACGAAGAAGTCACCGCGCCCCAGCCCAGACTCTTGAAGTGCCGCAGTTCCTCGTCGGCAAGGGGAGTTCCCATGCGCTTGCTGATGTTGAGCCGGGCCAGCGGTCCGACGCGATAGAGTCCGGCGGGATAACCCAGGGACCGGTAGTAAGGGGACTTGAGATAGGAGGCGGGTTCGACGGCTTCGCCGATGAATTCCTTGTAGCGGGCGGGATCGATCTGGTCGGCGATGACATTTCCCCCGCCGTCGACGAATCGGAGTTTGCCGTCGTAGTGCTCCCACGTGTCGTCCGGGGCGATGAGGCCGAGGAAGAGGCTGGGGAAATTGCCGAAGACCTGGGTCTCCTGTTCGTGGGATTTGAGGACCTGTTTGAACAGGGCGATGGCGGTGCGGGTGGTGGCGAGGGCTTCCGGAAGTTTGGCGCGAATGGCGTCGCGGCCGGTTTCGGGCAGGCCGGCGCGCACGCCGCCGGGGACGGCCCAGGCAGGGTGGATCTTGCGTCCGCCGAGATGTTCGATGATCTCCTGACCGAACTGGCGGAGCCGGATTCCGGCGCGGGCCAGATCGGGGTTCGCCGCCATAAGGCCGAAGACATTGCGGCGTTCGGGGGGGGTGTCCCAACCGAGGAGGAAATCCGGGGCGCTCAGGTGGAAGAAGCTCAGGGCATGACTCTGAATGATCTGCCCGAGGTTCATCATGCGCCGGAGCTTTTCGGCGGCGACGGGAATATCGACGGCCAGGATCTGGTCGCAGGCTTTGGCGGAGGCGAGGAGGTGACTCACCGGGCAGATGCCACAGACTCGCGGCGTGATGCCGGGCATTTCGGCGAAGGGCCGGCCCTCGCAGAATTTCTCGAAGCCGCGGAACTCCGTGACATGGAAGCGCGCGTCGGCCACCTGGCCGGAGTCATCGAGGAGGAGGGAGATTTTGGCGTGACCCTCGATGCGGGTCACCGGGTCGATCTTGATCCAGCGGGCCATAGGGGTGTGGGTCAGCCGTAAGTGAGATCGGCACCGGTCTGGGTGGGAACCTGACCGGCTACCAGTTGTTGGAGGATGGCGCGGATGCGGGCCGCCGGAGGCGGGCATCCAGGGATGTAATAATCGACGGGCACCGCTTCCTGGATGGGGAGCACTCGGGGGAGGAGCGCGGGGAGGATGCCGGGCTCCGCGGGCAGGCGTGGGTGGAGGTCTTCGGGACGCAGATAAGCGCGGTTCAGGACCGGATCGGCATTGCCGAGGGGATTGCGCATGGCGGTCACGTTGCCGGTGACGGCGCAGTCCCCGAAGGCGACCAGGATGCGGGTGCGTTCGCGGATCTGTAGCAGGAGTTCGAGATTATCCTCGTTGGCCACGGCGCCTTCGATGAGGCAGACATCAACACCGCGAGGGTAGACTTTGACGTCGATGACCGGGCTGTAGACGACATCGACGGCGGCGGCCAGGTCGAAGAGCCATTCATCGAGATCAAGGAACGACATGTGGCAGCCGCTGCAACCGCCCATCCAGGCCGTGGCGATTTTCAGACGATCCATTGTTTCTTCTCCCGGGCGTTGACGATGAACTCGAGTCGGGTGCGGTCGCGTTCCATTTCTGCGACGGCGGATCCCCGTTTGAACAGGGCACCGGTCGGGCAGGCTTGGACGCATTTGCCGCAGGACGTGCACGTCTCGGACGTGCCCCACGACTGGTTGAGATCGGTGATGATGCGGCATTCAGCGCCGCGTCCGGCGACGTTCTTGGTGCCGGCTCCTTCGATGTACCAGCAGACCCGCACGCAACGTGTGCAGAGGATGCAGCGGTTGTGATCGATGCCGAAGGAATGGTGGGTGATGTCGACGGAATACTTGGGAAAGCGGTATTCGAAGCGGACATGGTCCATGCCGAGCGCGAGGGCGAGGGCCTGGAGTTCGCAGTGACCGTTGGCGACGCAGACCGCGCAGACGTGGTTGCGTTCGGCGAAGAGCAATTCGAGCACCATGCGGCGATAGTGGCGCAGGCGTTCGGTGTCGGTGCGCACCTGCATGCCTTCCGCGATACGGGTGACGCAGGCGGGGAGCAGTTTGTTGGAGCCGGCGACCTCGACGACACAGAGGCGGCAGGCGCCGATGTCGGAGAGGCCTTCCAGATGGCAGAGGGTGGGGATTTGAATGCCGGCGTCCTTGGCGGCCTGCAGCACGGTCTGATCCTCCGCCGCGCTGATCAGGCGTCCATCGATGGTGAGCGTCTTGGCTGCCATGGCGTCGAAGGGAAGGGTTCAGGTTTTTGCGGCCTCGGCGACCGGCGGACCGTGGTGCGAGCCGTTGGGAAGAATGGGGATTCCGGGCGAGATCGGGAGGGAGCGCAGGCGATGGAGGTATTCCTCACGGAAGAAGCGGAGGGTGCTGAGGACGGGGTTGGGGGCGGTTTGTCCGAGGCCGCAAAGGCTGGTGTTCTTCACCATGTCGCACAACTCCTCGAGGCGTTGCAGGTCGCGGAGGGTGGCCTGGCCTTTGAGGATCTTTTCCAGCAGCGCGTGCATTTGCACGGTGCCGGCCCGGCACGGGATGCATTTGCCGCATGATTCATCCATGCAGAACCCCATGAAGAATCGCGCGACGTCGACCATGTCGGTCGATTGGTCCATGACGATCATGCCCCCGGAACCCATGATGGAACCGAGTCGGACGAGGGATTCGTAGTCAACGGGAGTATCGAGTTCGTTGGCGGGAATGCAGCCGCCGGAGGGTCCGCCCGTTTGGACGGCTTTGATTTGGTTGCCTTCGGGAGCGCCGCCGCCGATTTCCTCGACGATGGTGCGGAGAGGCATGCCCATGGGGACTTCGATGAGGCCCGTGCGCTGGATTTTGCCGGCCAGGGCGAAGACCTTGGTGCCCTTGCTTTGCTGGGTCCCGATGCCGGCGAACCACTCGGCGCCGCGCCGCAGGATGGGCGGCACATTGGCAAAGGTTTCGACGTTGTTGATCAACGTTGGCATGCCCCAGAGACCGCTTTCGGCGGGGAAGGGGGGCCGTGGTCGCGGGGTGCCGCGTCGACCTTCGACCGAAGCGAGGAGAGCGGTTTCCTCGCCGCAGACGAAGGCGCCGGCGCCGATACGGATTTCGACATTGAAGGTGAATCCTGATTCGAAGATGCCGCCACCGAGCAATCCCAGTTGCTTGGCCTGGCGGATGGCCGTGTTGAGTCGGGCGATGGCCAGCGGATATTCGGCTCGGACGTAGATGTATCCCTGGGTGGCGCCGACGGCGTAGGCGGCGATCGCCATGCCTTCGAGCACCCTTTGTGGGTCGCTCTCAAGCACACTGCGGTCCATGAAAGCGCCGGGGTCCCCTTCATCGGCATTGCAGACCACAAATTTCCGGTCCCCGGAGGTCTTGGCGACCGTGGACCATTTGAGTCCGGTGGGATAGCCGGCGCCGCCGCGTCCGCGCAGTCCGCTGCGGAAGACGGTGTCGACGACGTCCTTGGGCTCCATTTCCATCAAGGCATGATGGAGGGCCTGGTAACCGTCGGCGGCGATGTAGGATTCGATCCGTTCGGGGTCCACGACGCCACTGTTCTCCAGGACGATGGACATCTGCCGGCTGAAGAACGGGTGTTGGAGGTCGCCGCGTTTCAGTTCGCCGTTGCCATTCTTGAGGGCGGCGACGACGGCGTGGGCGTCGTCGGGCGTGACTTTTTGGTAGAGTTCGCCTTTGGGATCGGAGGCGACGAGCGGGCCCTCGCAACAGAGTCGGAGGCAGCCGACGCGGCGGACTTCGACCTGATCGGCGAGGCCGGCGGCGCGGATCTCCTTTTCCAGGGAGTCCTTGACCGCCTGTCCATTGGACGACATGCAACCGGCGGCCATGCACACCCGAAGACACAGGGGTTTGCGGGTGCGCAATTCCCGGTTCTTGGTTTCGAGAAGATCAATGTGATCCATGATTCAGCCAGGCCTTGATGCGTTCGGTGACCGCTTGAGGGGTTTGGCGGGGGGTGACTTCGCCATCGTAAACGACGGCGGGGGCGATTCCGCAGGCCCCGATACAACGGGCTGTTAGCAGGGAAAGTTTGGCGTCCGAGGTGGTCTCGCCGGCTTTGATTCCGGAGGCCTTTTCAACGGTGGCGAGCAGGCGATCGGCGCCTTTCACATAGCAGGCGGTTCCCATGCAGACCACGCACGTGTGTTCACCTTGGGGGGTGAGAGTGAAGTGGTGGTAGAATGTCGCGACGCCAAACACCCGGCTCGGTGGCAGCTTCAAGGTGCGGGCGATGAAGAGGAGCAAACCTTCGTCGAGGAATCCGAAGAGTTCCTGCGCTTTGTGCAGGATTTCGATGAGAGCGTCCTGGCGGCATCCATGCCGCTTGGCGAACACCTCCAGAATGCGGAATCGGGAATCGCCGCTGGGATGCTTTTCAGTCTTTGAAGGAACCGTCTCCGGCGAGGTTGCGGCCTGCGTTTCCATGTGGGATGCGGCCGATCTACCCGGGGCTTCTCCCTGAACAAAACGGGTGGATCGATGGCGCCGAAGGTGCCGGCGACGCCAGGTCGAGTCTCCACCCGGATTGTCGAACTAGGGGCGTTTCTTGGCGCGGAGGGGGGAGGAAGGGGAAGGGTGGGGGGGAAGAGGGAAGGGGCGATGGTCTATTCCAATTCCGCCAACGCCTGTTCCATCTCGGCCTGGGGGCCTTCGTGGTGTTGAGCGATGGCGAGTTGGTGCGCCTTCGCGAACGCCTCACGGGCGGCGGTCCGATCGCCGAGTTGAAGGTGGCATTTGCCGAGCAGGATCTGTACGACCATCCAATCCGGCTTCTTGTCCAGGGCCGCGATGAGGTGTTCCTTCGCTTCGGCAAGTCGCTCGGCGTCAAACAGCGCCTTGGCGAGGCTGAATCGCGCGAGGTCATTGGTCGGTTGCGCAGCGACGACCTTTTGCCAGCGTTGAATCGCGTCGGACATGAGTGGGGAAGGGCTTTGGAGAGAGGGAAGGGCTGTCACGCGGGGCGGACGAGGATCTCCTCGATGACGGCGCGCGGGGGCATGTGGATGGCGAAGAGCGCGCAGGCCGCGACGTCTTCGGGTTGCAGCATCCTGGCGCGGGCCTCGGCGTTGGGAGGCGCGGGGCGTTTATCGAGCAGCGGGGTGTCAATGTCGCCGGGCAAAAGGGCGCAGGCGCGAATACCCCGGGCACGTTCCTCGGCGTTGATGGCCTGGGTGAGTCCGAGCAGGCCGAATTTGCTGGCGGAGTAGGCGGGGCCGGCTTTGGGGCTGGCCTGGCGCGCGGCGTCGGAAATGACGTTGATGATGGTGCCCGCACCTCGCGACCGCATGGCGGGTAGGAAGGCCTGAACGCACCAATAGGCGCCGTTGAGATTGGTGTCGATGAGGCGCCGGTAATCGGCGGAGGAGAGTACTTCCAGGCTGCGACGGGGCGTGTTGGTGCCGGCGGCGTTGATGAGGACGTCGACCTGGTGAAAGGCTTCGAGGACCTGGGTCCCCATGGTGGCCACGGCGGATTCATCGGCGAGATCGCAGGGGCAGAGGAGGAACGGGGATGTCTCGGCGAGCAGGTGTCGCTCGGTTTCGATCAGGGTTTCGAGGCGGCGGCCGACCAGGGCGACGCGCCAGCCTTCCCGGGCCAGGGCCAGGGCGGTGGCACGGCCGACGCCGGATCCGGCGCCGGTGACGACGGCGCTACGTGGAGTGGAATGCGGTTGGGACATGGGCGAATCGAACGTGGGTGAACGTTGGTTGAGATGGCGCGGGATGGCAACACAGCGGTCCGATCGCGCGAGGTCTACCGTGGTGCCGCGGCGTTCTTGGATAGGCGCCAAAGGAGCCATCCCAAGCCGAGAATCGCCATGCCGGCGAGACTTGGCAGGGGAGCGCGAGCGACGGAGAGACCGGTCATGGCGAGCACGGCGAGGACGAAAGCGACAGGGACCCAGGGCCATCCTGGAACCGGCAATGCGGGGCCTAGGCGACGTCGGAGAAGGATCAGGCCGAAGACCGTCAGCGCCGTGCTGAGACCGAGTGTGAAACCGATGAAGGAAAGCAGGCTTTGGTAGGTGGCGGTCCAGAGCAGAGTGAGAGCCAAGGCGAGTTGGAGCAGGATGGCGGGTCGCGGAGGGCCGCCCTTCGTTGCCAGCCAGGCTGGGAGATAGCCGTCGGCGGCGACCCGTGCATAGACGCGCGGCCCCGCCATGATGAGCGACGAAACCGAGGTCAGGAGCGCCAGTGCGATGAGGAGGGTGGTGGCGTCGGCCCATCGAGAACCCCCCAGGTGGGCGGCGGCGAGACGGCCAACTTCCAGGCGTCCGGCGAGGACCTCGGACGGAACGGCGAGCAGGAAGACGGCGTTGGTGGCAAGGTAAAGTGCGGTGACGCAGAGGGTCCCGGCGAGCAGAGATCTGGGAAGATTGCGTTCGGGACACGCCACCTCGCCGCCGACGTAGATCACCGCGTTCCAGCCTGAGTAGCTGAATGAAATCCACACCAGGGACATGGCGATATCGGGGATGGAAGCGGAACTCGCGGACGTTGGAGGTGCGAGAGCCATGTGGGTGGAACCAAGGGCGATGAAGATGGAGAGGAGCGCCACCTTGATCAGGACCGCGAGGTTCTGCGCGAAGGCACCCCGCTTTACGTCCCAGGCGTGAAGGGTGGTTACGACGAGAAGCAGGATCGTGCCCGTCACCGGTGGTGGGACTGAGGGGAGCCAATCCTTGGTGTATTCACCGAAGGCGTTGGCGGCGGCGGCGAGCGGGGCGGAGAATCCCACGAGCAGGGAGATCCAGCCGGCGACATACCCGGCGGACGGATGGAGGGTTCGAGAGAGAAAGAGGTATTCTCCGCCGGACTCGGGGATGTGTTTCGCCAAGGCGCCGTAGCTCAATGCGCCGAGCAAGGCGATGATGCCGCCGACCAGCCAAGCGGCGAGGATGAGCCAGGGGGAACGCAGGTCGGCGAGGAGGAAGCCGGTGGTAGTGAAGACCCCGGTGCCGAGCATGCTGGCCACGACCAGTGCCGTGGCGCTCCAGAATCCGAGGGCGCGGGCCGGCGGAGACGTCGTGACCCGTGGCGCGGCGCCGGTGGGGTCCATGGAGTTTGGTTTCAGTGGGCGACCTTGCGGAAGCGGAGGACGTAGTTGTCTTTGAGCATGGGGAGTTCCTCGACCTTGCGGAACCCGGCGGCTTCGAACTCGGCGGTGACCTGGGCCTGGCCGGCGCGGACGTGATTGAGAATCCAATCGGAACTCACGCCAGGTTCGCGTTTGAAGTCGATGAGGAGGACTTCGCCCTGGCGTCGGAGCGCACGGTGGAGCGAGGCGAGCGAATGTTGGGGGAATTCAAAGTGGTGGTAGACGTCGCAGATGAAGGCGACGTCAATGGAATCGGGTGGAAGTTCCACGGAACGGTCCGTGCAGAGCACCGTTTGCACGTGGTGTTGGCCGGCCTCGGCGGCGCGTTGGCCCACGAGGCGGAGAAAGTCGGGAACGATGTCGACGGCGTAGACTTTGCCTTTGGGCCCGGTGGTGGCAGCAAGCATCGGGGTGAAGAGTCCGGTGCCACAGCCAATGTCGGCGACCGCGCTGCCGGGACGGATTCTGGCGGCGTCGACAATTCTCTCGCGGTGATCGTAGATTTCGCGACCTTCCTTTTCGAAGCGCTCGACCCACTGCGACACGTCGAGATTCGGTTTGAGGTACTCCGCATTAATGCCGGGTTTGACGCTGGCGGTCTCGGCGTGGGTTGGGGGGGCCGAAGGGGCCGAGGTGCGGCACCCCGAGAGCGCGATCCAGGCGGGGACAAGGAGGCAAAAGGCCAGGCTCCGAAAGGCGCGTGGGATACTGGTGCCGCGGCGGGCGGAGTCCGTGCCGGTGGAGAAGGTCAGGGGTGTGGGTTTGGAAGGCGAAAGAAAACCGATTCCCGGAAAAGGATACATAGGGATGGGGGTCGGGGCGGTAGACTGAAAAAGAAACGGCCGGTTGGCAATGCCACCGGCCGTTCGTATCAAGGCGGAATGGGAATCCTGGCGAGTCGGGTCAAGGCGCCTTGGCGGGTTCCGCAGTCTGGTTGGTGGGCGACCCCTTCAACAGTGCGTCGAGGGAGATGCTTTGTGTGGTCGGGGTCGATCCGAGGGTGCCGTTCGTCCACCGATGGATCAGGCCGAAGTTGTTCAGCAGGCTGTAGATGAAGCCCACCACGATGGCGAACAAGAGGAGCTTCGGCCAGAACACCGGGGGCTCGGCGAATTTGTCGTCCATGGAAGGCAGGGTTCCCGGGGGCAACTTGGCGACCGAGGTAAGAGAACGGCCCAGTGACACCGGGACTTTGACGCGTCCATTTACCGCCCAGCCATTGGCGTCGAGGATGGGACCGAGGTTGCGTTGGCGCAGTTTGAGCCAGGCGATGAGCATGGACGGACCGGAGATGATGAGCAGCAGCGACGCCAGCACCAGGCACAGGACCCAGAACGGCATGGCGAAGAGGCCCGTAATATAGCCGAGCAGAGCCGTGATAAAGGAACCGATGCCGGCGATGGCCACGCTGATGGCGGCCACGGTTCCGACGTCGACCTTCTTGGGTTCGGCCGGCTTGGCTTTGTCCACGTTGGCGGTGGCGGTGGCGGCGGCGGCGATCTTGGCATCGGACGCGGCTTCCGCGGCGGCGGCGCGTTTGGCGACCTGTTCCTCTATGGCGCGCACCAATTTTTTGTAGGGCGCCCAGAACGCCTGACGGATGCTGATCGGGTTATCGATGATCTTGGTGATCGTCGCGTCCCAGTCGCGTCCCTTGCGGTCGTAAAACACGCCATTGCGGCCGACCAACAGGTTGTCGGAATCGCCATCGGTGAAGGCGGCGGCGATGGTCATCTTCTCACCCGAAGGACGGGTGCAATCGCAATACGCGAGGTAGGCCTTGGCCATGCCAGCGAGAGCGGCGTGCTTTCCGCCGTCGTCGACGCGCACGCAGAGTTCGCATGCCCGACCATCGAGGTAGAGTGTTCCGACCTGGAACGTCGCCGGGAAGGCCGGGTCGTAGAAGTCCGAGAAGTTGACGAAATTGCACAGGAGCCGGTGCAAATCGCGGTGGTAGCGGATGAGGCGTTCGACGTTGATGATGGCGCTGGCCTCGGCTTCGAGAGCTTTGTCCTGGGCGATGAGCTTGCCGATATCGGCCTGTGCGGTGGTGGCGAGGATCGCACGGATGCGGGCCAAGCCGAGGGGTTCGATGGTGACGGCAGGTTTGGCGGCGATCCACGCATCGAACGGTGCGACCTTGGCTTTGAGGGCGGCCCAATCGGCTTCGGTCAGGGTGGTTTTGTCTTTGCCGAGTAGTGGTGCGACGGCGGCGTCGAGAAGTGCGCCGATAGCGTCGGCCCAGGCGGGGTTGATGCCGTCTTTGAGGGGCAATGGGCGATGGGCCTCGATTTTGGACAACGGGAACCCGGCGACTTCCTGCGCCGAGATATTGAGGTCCTTGGAGGCGATGATGAGATACTCCTCTTCCTTGCGATTCACGGCGACAATGGCGCGCGGATCGAAGGCGGCGAGGCGGCAGCGACCGAAATAATCGTCCACCTTGGCTCGGACCGCTTTCACGGCGGCGGCGGCGGCGGCGGTGCCATCACCGAGGGGCGAGACGGTGGCGGCGGTGGCTTCGGCTTGTTTGGCCCAGGCATCAAAGGCGGTGAGTTGCGCGAAGAAGGCGTCGACCTTGCCCTGGGAGATTCCCGGTTTCCCGCTGCGATCCGTTTCACCTCCTTGCGTGGAGATGATCTCGTTGATTACCTGCTGCAGGGCGGGTGTTTCGGCGGACTCAACGGGAATGATACCGTCCCCGTTGAACTTGGTTTGGGCGAAGATCTTCGCGGTGTCGGCGACATCGGCCAAGGTGATGGTCTTGGCGTCGGCCTTGCCGAGGTTTTTGAGAATCTGTTTGGCCGAGGCGAGCAGAGCCTTTCCCGAAGGGGTTTGATCATTGATCTGATCCAGTGGCAGGGAGTCGCTGCAATTCTTGAGAACGCCCAGGTCCTTCAGATGATCCTCGGCCCATTGAACGGCGGCGACGACTTCCGGGACACGGACCCGGGAGTCTTTGTCGCCATCGATCATAGCCAGCGTCTTCTCATCGAACTCGAGGCCTTTGACGGGGCAGGCGAGCGCCACCCAGAGCTTTTGATCCAGGTGTTCGAGGTTGCGGTAGTCGTCGGCGGAATCAAACCGGGCTTGATCCAGGCCGCCGGCACGGAAAAACCGCCAGCGATGAGTAGAAGCGTTCGCAGTCATGACGTTGTCTTGGTTCTTCCGGCGACCTTCCTCACCTCCGCGGGACCCCACGAACAGGGCTTCGGAGACAAATCAATCGCCGGTGCCCCGAGATTAGAGGGCAACCTCGACGGCGCAACTGCGGATTCGCGTAGGTGAAACCCGATAAGCAATTCGCTTGGTTGGAAGGCGTCGGGTCTTTGCGCGGAAGCGGTGCTGTGCCAGTTTCGGCGCATGGAAGTGCTTGCGTTGCACGAATGGCACGAGAAGGCCGGAGCCCGCTTCGAGGCCACGGGGAGCGGAGAATGGGTGCTGACCTACGGGGACGTGGCGGGCGAGTATCGCGCCCTGCGGCGTTCGGTGGGGATCGTGGATCTGTCGGCCCGGGGGAGGTTGGTGATGTTGGGGGCCGATCGCCAGAAGCTGTTGAACGGGCAGGTGACGAACAACATCAAGGATCTCGCGACGGGACAGGGCTGTTACGCGGTGCTGGTGAATGCCAAGGCGAAGATGATCAGCGATCTCACGGTCTACGCTTTGGAGAGCGAACTGCTTTTGGATGTTGAGCCGGGCAGGGCGGCCGTGGTGCGGGAGCGGCTCGAGCAGTTCATCATCGGCGAGGATGTGCAGGTCATCGACGCGGCGCCTTACTACGCCTTGCTGGCTTTGGAGGGTCCGCGGGCCGCTGACGTGCTGCGGCAACTCGGCTTGGGCGGATCGATTCCGGCGGCGACTCTCGGCATTGGCAAGCAGGCCACCGCGGAGTGGGGGGAGGTCTATGTGGCGAATCACCCGCGGATCGGCACGACCGGGTACGACCTCTACGTGCCCAACGATAAGGTGGCGATATTGGCAGAGTCATTGGCGGACGCGGCGGCGCTGATTCAGGGACGATGGGTGGGTGGGCACGCCCTGGAACTGGCGAGGGTCGAAGCCGGTATCCCACGCTTCGGGGTCGACATGAACGAGTCGAACCTGCCTCCGGAAGCCGGCATTGCCGACCGGGCCATCAGCTACACCAAAGGTTGTTACAGCGGGCAGGAAGTGATCGCGCGGATTCGCACTTACGGGCAGGTGGCGAAATCGTTGCGAGGAATGAAGCTGAGCGGCGGCGGCGGCGAGGCGTTGCCGGCGTTGGGTGCACGTCTGTACCGCGGTGAAAAGGAAGTGGGCCATCTGACGTCCGTGGCGGACTCCCCGACGGTGGGCGGACCGATCGCGCTCGGGTATGTGCGCAAGGAATGCCATGGGCCGGGGACCGTATTGACGGTGGGAACCGCGGCAGGACCGTGGCAGGCGGAGATCGTGCCATTGCCGTTCGTGGACCGCCAATGGGCGGGCACCGCGGGGGACAGTCCCCGCGCCTGACACCCCGATCTGACGGCGGTCGGCGCTTTGCTTTGGGGCGGCCGGGTCCCAGGATTCCGCGGAACGGACGATGATCAGTTTAGCCGAGCATGCCTCCGCGGCGCCCGAGAAGGGATTGGAAGAGCAGGTGGCGCATTTCTTTTCGCCCGCCGGCCCGTTGTCGAAGTCGAGGAACTTCGAGTATCGGCCGCAGCAGCAGGCGATGGCGGTGGCGGTGGCGCGCGCCTTGGAACGGGGGGAGCATTTGGTGGTGGAGGCCGGGACCGGTGTTGGCAAGAGTCTGGCCTACTTGGTGCCATCCATCCTGTTTGCGGTCGCCCGCAAGAAGAAGGCGGTGGTGTGCACGCACACGATCAACCTGCAGGAGCAGTTGATCGACAAGGACCTCCCGATGCTGGCGCAGGTGCTGCCGCTGCCCTTCGAGTATCAGATGCTCAAGGGGCGCGCGAATTACATCTGCACCCGGCGTCTGCGGAAAGCGATGCTCCAGGCGGACAGCCTCTTTACCTCCCCGGAAATCGAGGAACTGAAGCGAATTCATGAATGGTCCAAAACGACGGCGGACGGCACGTTGTCCGATTTTGACGTGGAACCGGATCCACGGGTTTGGTCGCACGTTTGTTCGGAGCGCGGGCTGTGTTCCCCCAAGCAGTGCGGGTACTCGAGTGATTTCGGCAAGGAACACGGCATTTGTTTCTTCCAACGGGCGCGGCAGAAGATTCTCAGCGCCGACGTGGTGGTGCTGAACCACACCTTGTTCTTCACGTTGCTGGGAGGCGTGGATGAGGATCAGGAGGGCGGGGTTTTGTTCCGGAATGATTTTCTGGTGTTCGACGAGGCGCATACGGTGGAGCAGGTGGCTTCCCGGCACATCGGGTTGAGCGTCTCGAGCGGTCAATTCCGCTTCGCCTTGAACCGGTTGTGGAATCCGCGAACCGAAAAGGGGCTGTTTGCGACCTTGCGCGAGGGAGATGCGGTTCGGTTGGTGGCGGACGCACTGCGGGAAGGGGACGCCTTCTTCCACGCGGTCGAGGAGGCCTGCGACGCCATGGCTTCGGAGGCTCGTTCCCAGATGCGCACGGGCCGCGGAGCAGGAGGACGGTCCGAGGATGGCGCCGGCGGTGCGGAAGGGGCGGGTCGCCGGGTTTGGTCCGAGCTCAGGATTCGTCGTCCGGATCTGGTGGCGGACACCGTGACCCTGCCGTTGCAGCGGTTGCGCGAAACCATTTCCGCGATGGTGAAGGCGAGTGAGGACTTGGAGACCGGCCAGGAGCTGCTGGAGTGCAACCGGCGAATTTCGGAGGTGAAAGAGCAGGTGGCGGAGTTTCTGAAGCAGATGGCGGACGACCACGTCTATTGGGTGGAACGTTCGGGCAAGGCGCAACGGGTGTTGACCCTGAATGCCGCGCCGGTGGATGTGGCGGGCTACCTGCGACGCCGGTTGTTCGAGAGCGACACCTCGGTGATCATGACCAGTGCCACGCTGGGTATAGCGGCCAAATTCGAGACCCGCGCAGACTCTGGGGCGGCGGATCCTGAGCCGGCGGAACCGCGATCGGCGGTGTTTCGTGAGGATCGCCGGGACGCGAAAGCCCTGTCCTATTTTGTGCGACGCGTGGGGGCGGAGCCGGCGCGGCCGCTGCAAGTGGGGTCGCCATTCGATTTTGCGCGGCAGATGAAGCTGTATGTGACCAGCAAGATACCGGATCCGCGCGAGGAGGGGTACCGGGACGCATTGGTGCATTGGATCGAGCATTTTGTGCGGGAGACGCACGGGAAGGCCTTTGTGCTCTTCACCAACACGCGGTTGATGCAGGAGTTGGGGGAGCGCATGGAGGGATTTTTCGAACGCCTTGGCTTGAATTGCCTGGTGCAGGGCACGGGGGTGCCGCGCTCGACCATGCTGGAGCGATTCAAACAGGACGTGGACTCGGTGCTGTTCGGCACCGACAGTTTCTGGCAGGGCGTGGACGTGCCCGGAGAATCCTTGAGCAACGTCATTATCACGCGGCTGCCCTTCGCGGTGCCGGATCATCCGCTGGTGGAGGCGCGGATCGAGGCGATCGAGGCTCGGGGAGGGAACGCGTTCAGCGAGTATTCGCTGCCGGAAGCGATCCTGAAGTTCCGACAGGGAGTCGGGCGATTGATCCGGTCCAAGACGGATCGCGGGATTGTGGTGGTCCTGGATAACCGAATCCTTACCAAGCGATACGGACGGGCCTTTCTGGATGCCGTGCCGAAATGTCCGGTGGAAGTGGTGTAGCCTGGGAGGTTAGCGCGAGACCCGGGCATCGCGGGTTTCGGCGGTGGCAGCGTAATCGAGGTCGGTGGCCAGCAGGATTTGGTGGATCGCTCGGCGTTCTTCGGCAGGAAGGTGGCGGTAGCGGGAAGGCGGGGTGTCGGCGGAGAGGATCTCGTTCAGCCGACGATGGACGCTGCGTTTGAGGTCGGGCGGCAGGGCCGCGAAGGCCTCGGAGTGGATGAGATAACTGCAACGGTGGCGGAAGAGTCGGCTTTGGAGGTCGAGATCCTTGAGACTGCGACCCTGGGCATCGGGACGGCGGTTCGCGGTGAAAGCGATGGGAAAGTCGGGATTCCCCTGGATACCGCCATGAGGAAGGGGTGCCTCGTCGCAGAACAGCAAGGCTTCCACGATCCGCTCGGTTTCGCTTTGGATGACGCGCAAAGCCGTTCCGGTGGGTTCGGTGGTGACAGGATCGCCCATTTCCTTCTGCAGTTGGCGTTGGTAATGGGACCATTTGCGGACCCGGAGCGCGCCTTCGCAGAGTCGATTGTGGACCATCACCTGGTGCTCGAGGATCATGAGGGCGACGATGTCGCTTTCCGCACGCAGGTAGGGACGTGTGTCGAAGAAGCGGTGGAGATTGTCGATGTTGGCCCCCGCTTCGCGATCGATTTCGGCTCCTTGGGGGACAGGCTCGGCGATGGCATTGCCGAGGTGACGTGACTGGCCATGGCGACCGGTCACGTACCACCCTCCCCACCGGTCTTCGATGGGGGTTTCGTGGGTGACGAGGAACCCGCCAGCCGCGGTGATGGGTTCGCCGCGCAGGTCCGGGTACACCGAGCGCACCATGAGACCGGGCCAGTTGCGAGTCATGGAACCGCCGTGGCACGACAAGCAGTCCCCGTCGCGCTCGAAGCGCAAGGGTTGGCCAACGTTCCGGGCGTCCAGTTTATAGAAGACCATGCCCAGTTGAGGATCGGTGACGGTGACTTCCATGAGGCCGCCCGGCACCCAGCCGATGTAGAGGTCGTCGTTGAAGAAGATGGACCGCGGTTGTTTGGGGTGGATGAGGTCCCGCTGCAGGCTGGTTTTGGAAAAAACCAGGACTTGAGATTCCACGGGCACCTGGTTGGTGGTGAGCAACCAGCGGAGAAATGCCGCATCGGTCAGGGTATTGGGGCGGGCGGCGGCGTGCCTGGCTTCCAGCCGGGTAATCCGATTAGTGGGGGCTCGGGTGCTGTAATCGATCGGCGGCAGTTCGTAGTCCGGGGTACCCTGGGCGCGGGCTTCAGGGCTTGCGGCCGCAAGCAGGGCCATGGAGGCAAAGGCGAGCGAGAGGATTCGGCGGCCGGACGGCGACCGTGACGATGGGCCATTCATGGGTGTGAGGTGGTCCAAGAGGTCAAGCGGATGGGGGCGCGTGCGAGGCATGGCTTCGGGTCGAGGCTGAGGAATCGAAGCGTAGAACGAGTGCGGTCCGCCTTGACGCAGGTCATGGGTTTGAAGGTTCGAATTTTCGTAGCGAATCGGTGTAGGTCATTTGTGAAAGCCCCATGGCTTAATCAAGGTCCCTCTCGATCCGATAGGGTGAACAGAACAAGGAGCCGGTGTGGACGATCCACGGCGGTTTTGTCTGCTGCATTGGGCTCCACGATGGGCGTGCAAATTGGGACAAGGGAATACTATGGCCAAGAATCTTTCGTTATCGTTCACCACGAAACTGTTGGTGCCTAGCGTCCTTTTGACGGCGGTGGCCCTGGCCGTCGGAGGCCTTGGATGGTTCGGCCTTCGACAGTCCAAAGCCGGACTGAAGACCGTCTACGAGGATCGTGTGGTTCCGTTGCAGCAGTTGAAGTCCATTTCTGATGACTACGCCGTGTTCATCATCGACGCCGTGAACAAGGCGAATGCCGGGGTGTTTACCGCCGAGGAATCCCTGAAAGGGATCCAGGACGCCAAGGTGCGAATCCGGCAGCGCTGGGGCGAGTATTTGGCCACGACGTTGACCGACGAGGAACAGCGATTGGTGGAGGAGGCCAAGGGACTTTTTGTGGCGGCCGACGCCATGGTGGCGAGTTTGGAGAAGGATCTGGCCGGTCGGAAGGGACAGGTGGCCGGGCAGATGGGGGCCTTTGACGGGCCTCTGTATCCGGTCATCGATCCCCTGACCTCGAAGATCACCGAGTTGGTGGATCTGCAATTGAGGGTGGCGGCCGGGGAATATGCGCGAGCGGAGGTTCAATTCACCCGCACCCAATGGATCTTCCTGGTGCTATTGACGACTGGCAGCCTGTGCGGAGTCGGCTTCGCCATTTTCACGGCGCGTCGATTGGTGCGATTGTTGCGCGGGGTGGTGGCGAGTCTTTCGGCAGCGTCGGATGAAACCGCTTCGGCGGCCAGCCAACTCTCGCAAGGGAGCCACGCGATCGCGGACGGAGCCAGCTCCCAGGCGGCGTCTCTCGAGCAGACAGGCGCGGCCTTGGAGGAGATCGCCTGCATGGCGAAGCGCAACGCGGCGGACACGGCCAAGGCCCATGAAATCGCCATGGCATCGCGGAAGACCGGCGGAATTGGGTTGGAGGAAATGGCGCGGATGAATGTCGCCATTGGCCAGATCAAGGAGGCGAGCGACGAGGTGGCGAAGATCGTGAAGACCATCGACGAAATCGCTTTCCAGACCAATTTGCTGGCGCTGAATGCGGCGGTCGAAGCGGCGCGCGCCGGCGAGAGTGGATTGGGATTTGCCGTAGTTGCCGACGAAGTTCGCGGATTGGCCCAGAGGGCCGCCGGCGCGGCGAAAGAGAGCGCCGAGAAAATTGGCGAGGCGGTGACGAAGACCCGCGTTGGCGTCGAGATCAGCGGCCGGGTGGAGGTTCAATTCAAGGAGATCGTCTCCGTCTTCAGCGAATTGGATCAGTTGGTGCGACAGGTCGCCGAGGCGTCGAATGAACAGGGACGCGGCATCACCCAGGTCAACGAATCGGTGGGAAACCTCGATCGAATCACCCAGACCAACGCCGCGGGAGCTGAAGAAGCCGCCAGCGCTGCCCGCCATTTGACGGCGCAAGCCGATGGCTTGAAGCGCGCCGTGGACCGGTTGGTGACGATCGTCGGTCAGGAAGATTCGGCGCCGGGCCGAGTGCGGGCCGCCTCGCCCGTCGACACCCAGGATGAGGAAATTGGTGGATCACCCGTGGCGGCGGTTCGGACGACGGCGGCGTCGTTGTCCACCCGCGCCCAGCCAGTCGTGCTCCGGCCGTAGGGGAAAGGTGAGCGGGGAGGTGGGAAGGGCGGACCAGACAGCCTTTCGCGCTTCGTTTGACGGTGCGTGGACAGGCCGTCGGGCTCGTTTTTATGGCTACACTTCCCGCTTCCCGACCTCCACTTCCCTGATTCAGCAGAGATCCTGAGCCATCGTTGGGTCGGCGGAAGTTCGGTTTTGAGGACACGACGACGTTGGAAATCGCCGGCTTTACCGCTTGCCACGCGTCATTCGATTCCTATCTTCCCCGGCTCATACTGTTCCGCGGCCTTCCGTGCCTTGATGGTGCGGGGCCTTTTTGCAGCGTTCCGGCCGATTCGCTCGGGCTTTACGGGGCCGGAGTTGGTGGTGAACGGGCGGCAAGAACGTCGGGGTTGCGGGATAGCTGGAGGCTCTTCCCAGGAAGCCTGTCGTCGTGGCAGGCGTCAGAAACGGAGGGGCCGCACGAGGTGTGGCGGCGCGGGGGCTCGGTGAGCGAACCGAGCGGCGCCGACTGCGCAGGACCGAGAATTCACAAAACATGAAGCAGAACCGATACAGTAAAGTCGCCTTCGCCGTTGCCTTGGCGAGTGCGAGCGTCAGCGTGATGGCGGCGGAAGAAGTGACGATGCCACCGGCACCGCAACCCGCGAACGACGCTGCGGCTGCGGCCGCCGCCGCGGCCATCAAGCCGAAGCCGAAGTGGGAGAGTTCCGCCGGCCTGGGCGTGACCATCACGGATGGCAACAGCGACACGCTCTTGTTTACGGCCACCGCGGTGACCCAGCGCAAATGGGACTCCGGCGAGTTCTCGGCCGGTGTCGATGGCGGCTACGGCGAGAACGACAGCGTGCAGAACGTCGGTTACGTGAAGGGTTTCGCCCAGTACAACTACCTGTTGACCGAGCGTTGGTACGGGTTTGTGCGTGCTGCTGGTTTGCACGATTCGATCGCGGACATTGCCTACCGCGTGCCGCTCTCGCTCGGTATCGGTTATTACTTCGTCAAAAACGACCGGACGACGCTGAGCGCCGAAGCGGGCCCCGGATATGTTTGGGAGAAGGTCGGGAATGACTCGCGCGATTACGCGACCATCCGATTCGGCGAGAAATTCACCCACAAGTTCAGCGACCGCGCGCGGATTTGGCAGTCGTTCGAGTACCAGCCGAAGATCGACGAGTGGTCGAACTACTTCCTCACCGGCGAAATCGGCGTGGGCGCCGACATTACCAAGCAGTTGGAACTCCGCCTGGTGCTCCAGGACTGGTATGTCAGCGAACCGGCGGCCGGTCGGGAATCCAACGACCTCAAGCTGGTGGCCGGCGTCAATTATAAGTTCCAATAACTCCGCCACAGTTCGGCGGGGAGCGGATCTCAGGTTGACGGACCCAGGGTTTTCCCTGGGTCCGTTTTGCCAAAGTATCCGTCCACGCGTATGTCTCTCGCCATGATGTCTCGTCCAATCGGTGGAAGCTGGGTCCGAATGGCCATGGGCCTGTTGCTGCTCGGCGCGCTCGCCGGTTGCAGGACGGCATACTATGGGGCTTGGGAGAAGTTTGGGTATTTCAAGCGGGACATTCTCAAGGAGCGGGTCATCGAGGCGCGGGATGAGCAGCAGGCCGCCAGCGAGCAGTTCAAGGACGCCCTGACCAAACTCAAGGAGGTGACGGGATTCGACGGTGGCAACCTGGAAAAGACCTACCGTCAACTGCAGGGTGAATTCGACGAATCGCAGGCCCGCGCCGATGCGGTATCGAAGCGGATCCGCTCGATGGAGACGGTGGCTGAGGATCTGTTCGCGGAATGGGAGAAGGAGATCCGACAGATTCAAACGCCATCGATGGCCTCCTCCAGCCGCCAGAAGCTGCGTGAGACGCAGGCGCGGTACGAGGAAATGCGCGGGGCTTTGAAGAAAGCGGAATCCAGCATGAGCCCGGTGCTCGCCCAGTTCCGCGACTATACCCTGTATCTCAAGCACAATTTGAATGCGCACGCGATTGCCTCGCTCAAGGGGGAAGCGGTGAGCATTCAGAACGACATAGGGCGGCTGATCAACGAGATGAACGCATCGATTACGCGGGCGGATGCGTTCGTCAAAACGCTTGAATGAGCATCCAACTTTGGCGGAAGGGGACGTCTCGCAGGGCGGCGGTGGGGATTCTCGCTGTCCTGACGTGGATCGTGGCGGGCGGTTGTGCGACGACCCCGGAGGAACCGCCGGTGGAAGTGAGTGTGACGCACCTTCGTTTCACCCGGGCCACGGTGTTCGAGACGGTCGGGCAGGTGGAATTGCGGATCGAAAATCTTTCTCCCGACGACCTGTCGTTGACCGGTTCATCGCACAAGCTCTCCGTCAACGGCGTTAAGATCGGACGGGCATTGAGTCCCGATGCGCTGACCCTTCCCCGACTCAGCGGGGTCGGGCAGAACGTGGAGTGTCACCTGCGCAACGGCGCGCTGGCCAAGGTGATTGGGGAACTCGCCAGGGATCGTGGCACCGCGGCCACCTATCGGTTGGTCAGCACCCTGTACGTCAGCCGTGCGGGCGGTCGGTCGAAGAGCCTGACCGTGGAAAAAACCGGCAGTCTGGATCTCAAGGAATGGATGCCGGCTGAGGCGTGGCGCTGAGCGCCGTCGCGCGCTGGATTTCCCCAACGTTCCATTGACAAGCCGTCCTTTCGTCTCTAAGCAGACCGTCCAGACGGTCGGTATGCCAGCCGGATCATGACGTTGAAACCCAGTCGTTTTCCAGTGGAGGGCGGATGAGCAGTCGGAAATCGAATTCTCGAGAGGACATCCTCGTGGCGGCCGAGCAGGTGGTGCGCGAGCGGGGCACGGGCCATTTGACCCTCGACACCGTGGCGGAGCGCGCCGGCATCAGCAAAGGCGGGTTGCTGCATCATTTTCCCACCAAGGAGGCGTTGTTGCGCGCCCTGTTGTCGCGACACCTGGAGCGGTTCGACCGCGACCTGCAACAGGCGGGGACAGGACGCGGCGGAGGAAATGCGCGCGCGGAAGCGCTCAAGGATTTCGTCCGCTTCGGCTTCCGCGAGGACGAGGACAACGAGCGGATTAGCGCGGCGCTGCTGGCGGCGGGGGCGTCGGATCCCAAACTGTTGACGCCGGTGCGTGAATGGCACCAGCGGCATTTTGAGGCGTTTGCGGCCGGGACGAAATACCCCTTAAGGGTGCTGGTTCTGATGTTGGCAATGGATGGACTCTGGCTGAACGAGTTGCTCCGAACCTCCGCCTTCGACCGGGGGGTCAAGGCGGAGTTGATGGAGGAGATGCTGTCGATGGCAGGTTCGATCGTATGAGAGGTGCGATACGGAAGTTCGGATGGCAGGGGTGGTTGGCCGTGGCCGTGGCTGCGGTCCTAGGGATGGTGCTGCTGGGAGCCGGGTGCCGGCTGGGACCGGATTACGAGCGGCCGTCGGTGGAGGTGCCCGGCCAGTGGCGATGGAAGGAGGCGGTTCCTCGCGACCACGAACCCACGGGGCGATGGTGGACATTGTTCGGCGACCCGGCTTTGGACGCGTTGGTGGAGCGGGCGGGCGCTGACAATCTGGAATTGAAGGCGGCGTTGGCGCGGGTCGAACAGGCCCGAGCGACCGCGAGGGTGAGCAAGTCGGACTTTTATCCGGCGGTGCAAGGATCGGCGAGTTATGCCCGTTATCGCACCTCGGCCAATGCGCCCAGTCCGGTGGGATTTCCGATTCCCAGTTTTACGATGGAGCAGTGGGAGACACCGCTGGATCTCAGCTACGAAATCGATCTCTGGGGCCGGGTCAGCCGATCGTTCGAGGCAGCGCGGGGTTTGGCGATGAGCGCGGAGGCGGCGCGGAGGGCGGTGCTGCTGGCGCTGCAGGCGGACGTGGTTTCCAGTTACCTTGCCTTGCAGGCGCTGGATCGGGAGGTGCAGTTGCTGGGGCACACGGTGGCCATTCGCAACGAGGCGTTGGATATCTTTCGGCAGCGCCTGAAGGCGGGCATGTTGACCGAGTTCGAGGTCCAGCGGGGGCAGGTGGAGGTGGCCTCGGCCGAGGCCGATCTCGAGGCGGTGCGGCGAATGCGTGCCGCCGAGTTCAACCGCATGGCGGTATTGTGCGGCCGGGCGCCTTCGGTCTTCGAGTTCCAGGTATCGACGCAAGCCGTGGCGTTGCCGGAGATCGCCGCGGGTTTGCCGGCGGATCTGCTGGAACGCCGGCCCGATGTGGCGCAGGCGGAGCGCGTGCTGGCGTCGCGCATGGCGGAGATCGGGGTGGCGAAGGCGGCGTTCTTTCCGTCGGTGCGCCTCACGGCCTCCGGCGGATTGATGAGCGGGGAATTGTCGAATCTCTTCGAATGGGACAGTCATACCTGGGCATTGGGGCCACGCATTGACCTGCCGATTTTTGCCGGGGGCCGAAACCGGGCGGGGTTGGAGCGGGCCCGGGCGGCGTACGAGGAAGCGGTGGCCAACTATCGCCAGCAGGTCCTGGTGGCATTTCGCGAGGTGGAAGACAGCCTGTCGGCGCTGCATTTCTTCAAGGCCGAGGTGGCCGCGCGGCGGGTGGCGGCGGAGGCGGCGACAGGGGCGGCCCGGCAGGCCTTCGCGCGCTATCAGGCGGGCGCGGTGAATTTTCTGGATGTCGTCGATGCGGAGCAGGCGAGGCTCCTGAGCCTGGTGGCACAAGAGCGGGCGCTGCGGGAGCAGCAATTGGCGACGGTGCGTTTAATGAAGGCGCTGGGCGGAGGTTGGAACGAGTCGGATGCGTTATGAGATTCCAAGACATCAGCGGTTCACGATGGGGAGGACTGGCCGCGCTGGCGGTGCTGGTTCTGGTGGCCGGTTGCGGCAAGAGCGGCGGGCCGCCTCCTGATTTCGCGGTGGAAGTGGCGGTGACGAAACCGGAAGTGACCGCCGTCGAAGACACCGTGCCCGCCGTAGGGACCATCGAGGCCGATGAACGGGTGGTCCTGCAGCCGGAGGTGCCGGGGTTGGTGGAGTCCATCCACTTCACCGAGGGGCAGAGGGTGACGAAGGGGGAGATCCTGTTCCGGCTTCGATCGCGGAAGGAGGAAGCGCAGTTGGCGCAGGCGCGGGCTGACAAGGATTTGGCCAAAGCCAATCTCGAACGGGCACAGACGCTGGCGGGTTCGAAGGCGATCTCGCAACAGGAACTCGACCAGATGGCGAGCACCCTGGAGGCGCGAGTGGCGACGTACGAATTGGAGAGTCGCCGCTTGGAGGAACGCGTCATTCTCGCGCCGTTCGACGGGGTCGTCGGACCGCGCGACGTGAGCGTGGGCCAGTATGTAAACGCCGGGATGCCACTGGTGACGCTGGTGGAGGATGCGCGGGTGAAGATCCGATTCCAGATTCCCGAGCGCCTGTTCGCGCAGCTCAAGAAGGGACAACGCGGCCGTGTGCGCGTGAGTGCCTATGGTGATCGCGGATTCGAGGGTGTGGTGGACATGGTCAATCCCGAGGTGGATGAAGTGACGCGCACCGTGGCGGCGCGGCTCGTCGTGCCCAACCCAGAGGCGTTGTTGCGTCCGGGAATGTTCGCGCGGGTTGAGTTGATCGTGGGTCGGCGGGAGGACGCATTGGTGGTCCCAGAAAGCGCGCTGGTGCCGGCGCTGGACGACTTCAACGTCTTCGCCGTCGAGGACGGGAGGGCGCGGTTGCGGCCGGTGAAGCTGGGGGTGCGCCTGCCTGGAAAGGTGGAACTGCGCGAGGGAGTGACACCGACTGCGGTGGTGGTGATTTCCGGGACCCAGAAGTTGGTGGATGGCACCAAGGTCACGCCGGCCACGGACAAGTCAGTGGCCAGTGTCGTGGCGGTGCAATGAACCCTGGACGCCCCAACCAAGATCCTCATGTCGCTTCCTGAAGTCTGTCTGCGGCGTCCGATCTTCGCGATCATGCTGAACCTGCTGGTCGTGTTGTTCGGCGTGGTCGGGTACCTGCGTCTGCCGGTGCGCGAACTGCCCGACGTCGATCCACCGATCGTGACCGTGACGACGCTGTACCAGGGCGCGAGCGCGGAGATCATGGAGTCGGAGGTCACGGAGCGACTGGAGCAGGAGATCAACACCATTCCGGGCATCAAGACCCTGGTGTCGCAATCGCGGGAGGAGGTCAGCCAGATCACGGTGCGCTTCAACCTGGACCGGGACGCGGACGTGGCGGCGCAGGATGTTCGGGACCGGGTGGCCCGTGCCCGGAGCCTCATGCCGGAAGACATCGAGGAACCCATTGTGGCCAAGCAGGACGCCAACGCGCAGGAGGTGATGTGGTTGGCACTGTACAGCGACCGGCGGTCCACCCTGGAGCTGTCGGAGATTGCGGAGCGCCAGTTCAAGGATCGGCTGCAAACCCTGCCCGGCGTGGGCGGTGTTAACTTCGGCGGCGAGAAGCGCCAGGCGATCCGGGTTCGTCTGGATGCGACCAAGATGGCAGCGCACCAGATCACGGCAGGCGACCTGATCCAGGTGTTCCGCAACAACAGCATCGAGTTGCCATCGGGCAGGCTGGAGAACCTCGAGCGGGAAATCAGCGTTCGCACCCTGGGCAAGCTGAGTCGGCCCGAGCAGTTTGACGCCCTGATTGTGGCCCATCGAAACGACGCGCCCGTGCGATTGCGGGAGATCGCGACGGTCGAATTGGGTGTCGAGGATGAGCGTTCGGTGGCGCGATACAACCGCCGGCCCGCGGTGGGGCTGGGCATCGTGAAACAATCCGAGGCCAACGCGCTGGATGTCGCCGAGCAGGTGAAGGCGGAGGTGGCAAAAATCAAACCGTCACTGCCCGGCGATGTCCAGGTGGCGGTGGCCTATGATTCCTCGATCTTCGTGCGGCGGGCGATCAACGAGGTGCAGGAGACCATTCTGATCGCGTTCGTGCTGGTGCTGCTGATCATGCTGGCGTTCCTGAGGAACTTCCGGGCGACCCTGATTCCGATGATCGCGGTCCCGGTGTCGCTGGTGGGCACGTTCCTGGTCCTCAACTTCTTCGGCTACAGCATCAACATCCTGACCCTGCTGGCGATGGTGCTGGCGGTCGGAGTGGTGGTCGACGATGCGATCGTGGTGCTCGAGAACATCTTTCGGCACATCGAGGATGGCATGGAACCCATGGCCGCGGCGGTGCGCGGGGTGAAGGAGATCACCACGGCGGTCCTGGCGATCACGGTGGCATTGGTGGCGGTCTTCCTGCCGATCGCCTTTCAATCCGGGACCACCGGGATCCTGTTTCGAGAGTTCGCCGTGGCGACCGCCGGGTCGGTGATCATCTCGGCATTCGTGGCGCTGACGCTGACACCGACCTTGTGTGCGCGGATGCTGAGGCACACCCCGGAGAAACACGGCAGGGTGTATCAATGGTTGGAGGCGATGTTCACCGGCTTGGAACGGCGCTATTCCCGGACCTTGGCGTGGTCGGTGCGCCACAAGGGACTGGTCGTCGTTGTGGGGATGTTGTCCCTGGCGGCGACCTATGGGCTGTACAACAGGCTGCCCAAGGAGTTTCTGCCCGATGAGGATAAGGGTTATGTGCTGATGCTGTTGTTCGCGCCGGAGGGGGCGACGAGCGAGTATACCGACCGTTACGTACGCCAGGCCGAACAAATCGCCAGTGAGTATCCGGAAACCGCGGGGATGTTCTCGGCGGTGGCGCTCGCCAGGGGGGCCCCGGGAGAGTCGGACTTCGGCATCATGTTCGTTCAATTGAAGGACGGGAATCGCCGGTCCGCGCTGGAATTGGCGCGTCCCGGGGCGCCGGCCTCGATGTTCATGCGTCTGATCAACGAGGTGCAAGGCGCGCAGGCCATTGCCATTCTTCCCAAGGCGACGGATTTCACGGAGGCCTTCCAATTGGTGTTGCAGGGACCGGATCTGTCGCAGTTGGAGTCCGTGGGACGCACCGTTGCCGCCGAGTTGGTGAAAGCCGGCGTGCTTCCGCAATCGCGGGTGAACCTCAATTTTCAACAACCGCAGTTGACCTTCCGTGTGGACCGCGACCTTGCGGCGGGTGTCGGCGTGGATGTGAGGGGGGCCTCCGAGGCGTTGCAGTTGATGTGGGGGGGGCTGGACTTGGCGCGCTACAACGTGAAGGGGAAAGAGTACAAAGTGATCGCGCAGTTGCAGCGCGAGTCGCGGTTGATCCCGTTGAGCCTCGAGGACGTGTATTTGAGGGGGAAGAACCAGCAGTTGATCCCGGCGTCGAGCGTATTGGTGCCGACGGAGCAGGGATCGCCGAACGCGATCAACCGTTTTGGGCGCCAGCGGTCGGTGACCGTGGCTGGCCAGCCGCAGGGCATGTCGCTTGGTGCGGCAGTGGAGCGGGCCGAAGCACTGTTGCCGAGCTTGCTGCCGAGCGGAGTGACCCATCGGTGGACCGGTGAGGCGGACGAGATCAAGGAAGGGTCGCGGGAATCGGTCCAAGTCCTGATCCTCGCAGTGCTGGTGGTCTACATGATTCTGGCCGCCCAATTCGAGAGCCTGCGTCATCCCTTCGTGATCATGCTGGCCCTGCCACTGGCATTATTGGGAGCGTTCGGCGGACTGTGGATCCTGGGAATGGTGAACGGCATCGCCGTGATCAAGGCCTATGCACCGTTGGATCAGCTGCCCGGATTCCTGAGATGGCTGACCACGACTTTGCCGGAGGTGCCGGCCATGACGCTCAACGTCTACAGTCTGATCGGCATCGTTCTGCTGCTGGGGTTGGTGACCAAGAATTCCATCCTGTTGGTGGAATTCGCCAATCAACGCATGGCCGAGGGCGCCGATCCCACCACGGCGATGCTGGACGCGGGTCGGATTCGACTGCGGCCCATCCTGATGACGGCATTCTCCACCGTCATCGGCATTCTTCCGGTGGCATTGGGATTGGGAGAGGCGGCGGGTTCACGCCGGCCCCTGGGTGTGGCAGTGGTGGGAGGCATGATGACGTCGACTTTCCTGACCCTGTTCATCGTGCCAGTGGTCTATATCCTGATCTCTCCGAAGCGGACCCTCCAAGTGGCGCCGAAAGCTTCGGAAACCGGGCCGACCGGGGAGGTCGTTCCCGTGAAATGAGGCTCAGGTCGCGGATCGAGTCTCCTTCGCCATCCCGCTCCCGATCCCAACCGCGCATTTCATTGGGAAAGGCGAACTCCGCCAGGTGCGGAGCGCCCGTCGTCGTTTCGGGACGGGGCATGAACTAACGATGGCAATGCGCGCTCGGCCGGCTACCTTAACCGCGCACTTGTCATGAAAACGCGCTTTTTCAGGCGAATCACGTCGGGTTGGATGGTTTTTGGTTGGTTGTTTTGCGCCGGGACCGTCGTCCTGGCGGCAGCCCCCAGGTTTGACTCACCCGACATTGCTGGTGGTCGGGTCTCCCTGACCCTGCGAGGAGACGCTGGGCAGACCTACCGGATTGAGTCCTCCGCGGATTTGAAATCCTGGAGCGCGTTGACCACGGGGGTGGCAGTCGACGGATCGCTGACCGCGACCGTAGCGGTGTCGGAGAGCGGGCGGGCGCGCTTCTACCGTGGCATCGCCGTGGGTGCCGCGCAGTCGTATCCGAAGGTTTCCGCCGCGTTGAGCGATCGTTTTGGTTCCTCCGGATTGGTGACCCCCGAGGCGGGTGGTGCGGTGTTCCTGGGCTTGCCCGATGGGGTGCAATACGGCATCGAGTTTTCAACCAACGCGATTTTCGATGCCACGATCGTCAAGATGACGCTGGTGACCAACGTCACCGGACTGCCGACGGCGGCGGGAGCGTTGACGGCGGTGCGGTTGGAACCGGCGGGCCTGGTCCTGGCGTCCCCGACTTTCCTGACCATCGATTTTCCGACCAACATTCCGGCCGCGCGGGTGTCGTCCTTCGCCTTCGACAACGACGGCGCCAATCTGCATCTCATCCCGGATGTGGTGGTGACCAACCGGGTGCGCATCCTGGTGAGCCAGTTGAGAAGCTACGGATGCGGCCTGTTCACGGAGGCCGAGGTCCATGGTTGGGCCTCCACGTCGCCGCCCTCGACCCGATCAAAGCCGGCCCCGCACGCGACCATGGAGGAATGCTATCCCGAGGACGAGGAGGCTGCGAAGGCGATGCGGAAGGAATTGGAGGACAAGATTCGTCCGTTGCAGCAGGAGGTCGCCAGCAAGCTCGGCATCGAGCGGCAGCGCCAATTGTTGGGTGTGGACGACGAGGGGGAGGGGCTTTCCGTCTTGGGCGACATGCTGAGCGAGGGCGAGACGTTCTATCAGAATGAAGTTCTGACAAAGGTGCCGACGGCGACCCAACGTTGCGCGACCACGCGCGAGTTGTTGATCTGGATGCTCGGATGGGAGCGTCAGAAACAACTTCTCGGCTTTTCCTCTGATGATGGCTCGGGGATGGATCAGATCAACCAGGCGATGTGCACGGGGTTCCGGAAGTGCCAGGACCAGGCGATCGAATGCTGCCGGACCAAGGGTGGCGACACGCGGTTGATCGCGTTTTTGTTGGGGATTGAGCGGCAGCGGCAGTTGTTAGGTATCGAAGGCGGCGGGTGCGGTGCGTCGTTGGATGTCGAGGGTGTGATCGATGATTGCGCCCCGAAGTGGTGGGGCACCTTGAAGATCACCGAGGAAGGATCCTATTCCACCAACCGTTCATCGAACTCGGCCTCCGACACGGATCGGGAGCAGTGGAAGGTGCTGTTCGACGGGACCGTGGCAGCGGTTGAGGAGACCATTGTTGACGTGGGATTCCTCACGCCCACCCACACCAATCTGGTGTTCACGGTGGTGGGACCGTTGACCGGTTCCTATCAGCGTGAGAAATACTACAAGGACCTTTTCGATCCGTGCGGAGGTTCGCAGAGGGCCCTGGCGCGGGTGCGCCCTCATGATGGCGGTGAAGCGTTGGAGTACCATTCCACCGTCAGCGCGTCGACGAACTCGCCCATGACTTTCCAGGTGCGGGCGACCCTACTGGCCCCGGGAAGCGGAGGGTTGGGAATCAACGCTCGCCTCAACTTCTCCCTGCCTTATGTGGAGGCGAAGAACACGGGTTGGATCAAACAGGAATGGAAGATCGTGAACGGCAATGGTTGTGATATCGAGAACAGCAGTGGACCGCCAAGCGGGTCCCAGTCCTTCGGTGGTGTGTTTATGGAGCGGGGCTCCGGTGGGTTTCAGTATACCGCGGACAGCATCAAGTTCCTGCGCATCACGCCGCGGCAGGAGGGCAACATGGTGGTGGTGCAGCGGATTGAGCTGAATTTTCGCCGACTGAAGTGATCGATGTTCAGAGTTGGGAATCGGCGTGCTTCGTCTTTAATTGTACGGGTGGCTGGTCGACGTCGTCGTGCGGAAGCTCGGACGTGAATGCATCGGTGTCGCCGACCTCCTGCTTCAGTCGGGTGAGACGTTGCTTCAGGTCGTTCACGATCGTGCGCTGTCCCGGGTCGTCCGCAATGTTCCTAAGTTCGTTGGGATCGCGGATCAGGTCGAAGCACTCCCATTGATCCTTCTTCCAGAAGTGAATCAATTTGTGGGTATCCGTGCGAATGCCGTAATGCGCGCGGGTGTCGTGGTGGCCGGGGTCGTGGTAGTACCGATAGTAGATCGCGTCACGCCAGCCGGCGGGACGCCCCCCCTCGAAGAGCGGCAGGAGACTCCGACCTTGCATGTCCGGCGGAATCGGGGTGCCGGCGAGGGCAAGGAACGTGGGCGCGAAGTCGCAGTTGATGGCCAGCGCTTCGGACACCGTGCCCGCTTTGATCCCCGCCGGCCATCGGGCCAGGAAAGGCATCTTGATCGAGGGCTCGTACATGAACCGTTTGTCGTAGAGTCCATGGTCGCCGAGGAAGAAACCCTGGTCGCTGGTGTAGATGATCAGCGTGTTGTCCTTGAGGCCGTGGGTGTCGAGCCAATCCATGAGTCGCCCGACGTTGTCATCCACGCTCTGCACGCAACCCAGGTAGTCCTGCATGTAGCGTTGATACTTCCATCGATCGAGGGCTTCGCCGGTCAGCGTCACCGTTTCTCCATTCCGCTCGATCTGCACTTCGGCGGGTTTGGTGCCAAGCCATCCCTGGCGCTCGGCTCCGGAGAGGTGGGAAGGAGGAACGAGCTTCAGATCGTTGCGTGTTAGGTCGGCGAAGACGGACTGCCTCTGTTCGCGGAGGGCATCGCTCCGGGTGGCGTAATCATCGCGCAGGGTGGGGGGTTCGGGGATGACGCGCCGGCTGAATTCAGCGCGGTACTTCTCGTTGGGGCTCCATTCCCGGTGCGGTGCCTTGTGGTGACACATGACAAAGAACGGCTTGTCCTTGGGGCGATTCTCGATGGCGGCGATGGTGAGATCGGTGATGACGTCGGTCACGTAACCCCGGTAGATCCGGTGGCCGCCGCGGTCGTAGAGGATGGGGTTCTGATAGCGGCCTTGTCCGGGCAGGATGTTCCAGTAATCGAATCCCTGGGGATCGGAGCCGAGGTGCCATTTGCCGATCATCGCGGTGTAGTAACCCGCCTCGCGCAGGCGATGGGCAACCGTAGTCTTGGCGGGGTCGAGGTGATTGAAGACCGGGTTGCCGTTTCGGTGCGAGTACTGGCCGGTGAGAATGGTGGCCCGGCTCGGCGTGCAGATGGAATTCACCGCGAAGCAGCGGTCGAGACGCAGGCCCTGCGCCGCCAGTCGGTCCAGGTGCGGCGTCTGGTTCACCGCACTGCCATAGGCGCTGATCGCGTGTGCGGCGTGATCGTCGGACATGATGAACACGATATTCGGACGGCCGGGGGCGGCTGCGGAGGACGACGGGCCAAGCAAGACGATGGCGAGAAGGGCGAGGCCCCAGCGCCAAGGGCAGACGGTGCGGGCAGTCAGGTAGCGTGAGATCATGGACCGTTTGGGTTCAGGTTCCTGATGGGATCGGGCGGGGCGCACCGTAGCACAAGGGACCGGTGACGTCCTGTCCCATTCCCCTGGCTGCCACCCGATGACCCCTGCTTTGAGTCGATTGGCACCCGATCCGTTGACGCCGCGGGTTCGGCTCCTAGCGTCGGCGACATGTTGAACCACCGATGCGACGCCGCGGTGCGGGGGCGAAATCGAATGGGCGGACGGGTGCCTTCCTGGTTTGCAGCAGTCGCATTCGCCATGGTCGTGGGAGCATGGGGAACGCCCGTCACGCAAGGCGCGGTGTTGTGGCAGATCGGCGAATCCGACAACCGCGGGACCGAATTCGCCTTGGCGCCGCAGGGCTATCAGCGATTCAAGGAGGACGGTTTCTTCGTCGTGGGTCGGTCGGATCCGCGCGTGGATTGGCCCTACGTGCAACCCGGACCTGCCGATGGCTGGGCCGGCAGCCGGCGCCACACGTTCGCCATTCTTTTCGGACTCAAGGCACCGCCAACTTCGGGGGAGTGTCGTTTGGTGGTGGATCTCGTGGACACCCAGGGATCGGCGCCGCCCCTGTTTCACGTCGAGATGAACGGGCACCGATTGGAGCGCCAGTTTCCACCGGGGGCGGGCGATGCCTCGATCTATGGGGAAGCGGGCAAGGGGCGCGAGCATGTCTGGATGATTCCCTTCGACAGCGGCTGGCTTCGGGCCGGCAACAACCAGGTGGAACTCACTTCCTGGTCGGGAAGCTGGGTGCTCTACGACAGCCTGCGATTGGAGACGCCCGATGGTGTCCAACTGGCGGAGGAAACTCCTGGCACGACCCTGGTGCGCACCGAGGTGCCGGCGGTCTGGCTGAAGGAGAGTGGCGCGGCATGGCAATCGGTATCGGTGACCCTTCGGCATGTGGGTCCGGCCGTCTCCGCCATGGTTCGATTGGGTGATGCCGAATCGGTTCCGTGGGAGCTGAAGTCAGGCTTGCAGACGTTGATCCTTCGGGTCCCGGCTCAGGACGACACCAAGAACGCCCGTCTCACGGTGGTTGCCAATGGTGTCGAAGTGGCATCGGGGCAGATCTCGCTCACGCCTCCAAAAATGCGCGAGATCTGGGTATTGCCGCATTCCCACGTCGATGTGGGTTACACGCACCGGCAGGCCGAGATCGTTCGCATTCAGATCGAGAACCTCGAGAAGGCGATGCGCCTGTCCGCGGCGAGCGCGGGAAATCCGCCTGAGGAACGGTTTCGATGGAACCCGGAAGCGATCTGGTCATTGGATCATTACCTCCGGCATGCAACCGATGCGCAGCGCGACGCCCTGTTGACGGCGGTGCGGAGGGGCGACGTGGGAGTGGACGCTCTCTATGGCAATATGCTGACCGGGCTGTGTCGCCCGGAGGAGTTGGTCCAGTGCCTCTCGTTCGGTCCTCGGTGGGCCGGTCTCACAGGTGTTCCGGTGGAATCCGCGGCGATCTGCGATGTTCCCGGCTGGACCTGGGGATTGGTGACGGTGATGGCGCAGGCAGGTGTGAAGTATTTCGCGATTGGTCCGAACCATAGCGCCCGCGTGGGAACGATCCATCAGTGGGACAACCGGCCTTTCTACTGGAAGTCCCAGAGCGGCCGCGAGCGGGTGCTCTGCTGGGTGGTGGATAACTACCATCACCTGGGAGATCTCGAAGCCCACGTCCTGTCCCACGCGGAGTCATTGGCGGGCCCGAAGTTTGCTTACGATGCCTCGTTCATCTATTGGGTGGGATCGTGGCCCGATGGCGGCGTCGATAACGCGCCGCCGGATGCGAAGCTGGTGGAGAAGGTGGTGGCGTGGAACGCGAAGTATGCGCGTCCACGCGTGCGCATCGGCACTGCCGGGGAGTTCTTCAGGGATTTCGAGAAGCGATTCGGGTCGCGGGTGCCCGAATTCGCCGGCGATCTGACGCCCTACTGGGAAGATGGCGCGGGATCGACGGCCCGTGAAACCGCGATGAATCGGGAATCGGCAGAGCGCTTGGTCCAGGCCGAGGCTCTTTTCGCCCTGGGAGACCGCCAGCGGCGTCCGGCGGCGCGCTTCGAGGACGCCTGGAAGAACGTCTTGCTCTACAGCGAGCACACCTGGGGAGCGCACAACAGCATTTCGGAGCCG
>JAEUHG010000102.1 GCA_016795425.1 Verrucomicrobiales bacterium | reverse complement strand
ATCTCCCCCGCTGCGGTAGGTGTGGGACGCATTCAGTTCACCGATCAGTTCGCCGATCAGAAAGTTCACGTCCCATCGGGTCACGGCATGCGGAAGCAGGGCGGCGTACTGATCCCGGACACGCTTCCAATCGAGCCCGTGCATCGACGGGTCGTAGAAGTAGTCCCGGTTGAAACGCCAGGCATCGGCAAAGATCTGGCGCCATTCCTGGACCGGATCGACGGTCATCTCGAGGTCGGAAGTGGCGATCGGGTTTTCGAATTTCTGGTCTGCCGCGACGTTGACGAAGGTCCAGTCCCGCTTCCGCTGCACGAGCATCTTCTTGCCGTCGGCGGTAAGGGTGAAGGCGAAGGCGTTGGTGAGCACCGTCTTCTCCTCGCGCTCCTTCAGGTCGTAGAACACCAGGGTGCTCGACTCCTCGGGCGAACCTTTGTTCGGCCGGCGCAGGTAGAGAACCCGGCCCTTGGCGGCCGTCAGGCTGTCGTATTGCCCGGCGCGTGGCGGAAGAAGGACGGAACGTCGCTCGAACTCAGCCAGATGGATTTCGACGGGGGCAGGCTTGTCCTTTTGCGGGTCTGTACCGGAAGTCTCGGGGCTGGCTGGCTTGGCGGCCGGCGTTGTGTCGGGTGTCGCGGACGCCGGGTCGGTCTTGGCTGCGGCGTCGGTCGTGGGATTCTTCGCGGACTCGGATTTGCCGTCCTGTTCTTTCTTCGGCTTTTCCTCCGCATCGTCTCCTTCGGCGTCGTCGCGGGTCTTCAGCGGGGAGGGCACGTCACGGCGGAGCGGGACGGCGGCGATCCGCATCGTATTGGCGTAGATCCAAGTGTTCTGCAGGTCGTCGTAAGTGGGATTCAAATGGCGGGAGGTGAGATAAAACAGGTACTTGCCTTCCGGGTCGAACGTGGGTTGGGAGTCCTGGTAGTATCCCGAAGTCACTTGGTGGCGCTCCAGCGTCTGTGAATCATGCAGGACAATCGCGGTCTGGGAGTGGTCGAGTGCCCGCGAGTAGGCGAGCCATCGGCTATCCGGGGACCAGGCGATACGGAAGCCGAGGAGATCTTGATGGAACACCCAGCGCAACGAGTCGACGACGGTGACCTGCTTCCGATCGAGATCGTACACCTGGAGTTCGAACGCGTGATCCACGAACGCAAGCTTGCGGCTGTCCGGCGACCAGAACGGCTGGTACCGATAACCGTCCGCAAAGGTGGTGAGAATCGTCTCTTCCCCGCCGTCCGCGGGACGCAAGGCGAGTTGATATTCTCCCGGGCGATCCGTGACATAGGCGAGGTGCTTTCCATCGGGAGACCATGCCGGGAAGCGTTCGGCGACTCCGGGCGACCGGGTGAGATTCACGACCGCGCCGTGTCGGGCCGGCGCGGAAAGCAGTTCGCCGCGGGATTCGAGGACTACACGACGGCCGGTCGGCGACGGGGTGACGTTCCGAACCAAACCCGCCCCGTTTTCGTTCCTCGGTCGCAAGGTCGCGAGGTCGGTGATGACCTCGATCTCGACGGGCCGGTGCGTCTCGTCCGCGAGGTATAACAGATGGATCCGGCCGCCCGCCTCGAAAACGATGTTCTCGGGACCGATGGAGGGAGTGTGGACGTCATAGTCCTCAAACTGGGTGACCTGCCGGAACGAGCCGTTATCGAGGTCATGCACCCAGAGATTCTGTCGCTGATTGGTGCCACGGTCGGAAAGGAAGTAGAGTTTCCGCCCGTGCCACATCGGAAATTCGTCCGCCGCCGCATGGTCCGTAAGATTCCGGGACTCCCACGTCCGGAGGTTGAATAGCCAGATGTCGGGAGCCGTGCCTCCGCGGTGCCGTTTCCAGGTTCGAGCGTGCACGGTCCGCGGGGTGTAGGCGAGCCAGGTGCCATCGGGTGACACCGCGCCGATCTCGCCAAACGGAACGGGAAGCCGCACCGGCATCCCGCCGGCGGTCGGTACCCGGAAGAACTGGCTGTACTTGCCGGTCTCGCTCTCCATCCGCGAGGCCACGAGAATTCCAGATCCGTCAGGGAACCAATCGGAGACGACGTCGGCCGCGGGATGAAAGGTCATCCGCTCCACCGGACCACCCGCGGTCGGCACGACGTAGGCATCCGGATTGCCGTCGTAGCCGGCGGTGAATGCAACGCGGCTGCCGTCAGGTGAAAACCGCGGGACCGATTCCTCGCCTCGCGGCGAGCTCAGACGGTTGGCGGTGCCGCCGGTCTTGGGAACCACCCAGATGTCACCGGCATACACGAACGTAATGTGGGTGCCGGAAACGTCGGGGTAGCGTAGAAGCCGGGCATCGACCGCCGCCTTCGACAGCCCTAAGCCGAGCGTCAGGACCGTTGCGATGAGCCGGCAGAACAGGGAGACGTTTGGGTGGAGATGCATGGTGTTGCTTCGAGCGAGGCGGCGGTCGGCAGGCGTCGCGGGCGGTGAGCCTGTCCCGGTAGGCTGCGGTCAGAAACATCCTGGAAGAGATTCCGCCGCTGGCCGCCGAGGTTTGGGCGTCCCCGAACAAGCGGCCCGGAATGACCACGGTCGTCGTGACGTAGCGACGCTGCGGGAGCGATCGGTCGGAGTCAATTCCCTCGGTCCAAGACGCCGCAGAGCTGGCGAAGACGCAGAACCCGGCGCCCGCAGTCAACACGCCTGCCCCTGGATCCTCTCATCGGACCGCGTTGAGGTCGCGCTTGCAGCCGACGCCAGAAGTCGCAGAACTTGCGTCAGGACATCCCATGAAAATTGCCCTCCTCGGCACCACTCGCATCAAACTCGGGCAACACAACCTTCGGGATCCCCGACTCGATCAGGCCGACAAACTCGTCGAAGCCCAGAAGAAAACTTACGCCCACGTGGAGTTGGTCGGCGAGAAGGACCAAGTCACCGCCGACGCCATCCTCGTATCCAAAGCCGGACTCGGCGATCTGCTCATGCAAGACCTCGACTTCATCGAGACCCGACTGGGCCGCGGACCCTCCGACGCCGAAAAGGCCGTCCTGCAAAAACTGGCCGAGTCGCTCATGAACGAGATCCCCGTATGCCGAGCTGGACTCAGCAGTGAGGAACTCCAGACCGTCGCCGCGCACGCTTTCGCCACCAGCAAACCCGTGATCGCGGCCGAGGACGCCGAGCTCGATGTCCCGGACCCACTGCTCCTCCGTACCTTCGCCGAGGCTGGTTGGATCAGCTTCCTCACCGTGGGCGGCAAAGAAAACCGCGCCTGGCCCATCCGCGGAGGCAGCAACGCGTGGCAAGCCGCTGGCTCGATCCACACGGACATCCAAAAGGGCTTCATCCGCGCCGAGATCATCAGCTTCACCGACTTCATCGCCGCCGGCGGCGAAACCGAAGCCAAGCGCGCAGGCAAGCAGCGGCTCGAACTCAAGGACTACGTGATCCACGACTACGATTTGGTGAACTTCAGGCACAACAAGTAACCGCACCGCACTCCCACCTCCACCCTCCACCGCCCGCCCCTGACTAGCCTGGGGCGCTTGGGGTAAGTAATGCCATTAGGCCATTGGGGACATCCGGCTCGGCATCCAGGCATGGCACAGAACGGAGAAGGAGGTCGTGTCTAAGGTTTCGACTAACAGGAAGAGCCCCGGATGAGTCGGCGCGCGTCCCTTGGCTTAGAGAGGGCAACCGTGGCTAGGATGCTGTGGCTTCATCGCTCAGCCACCGCGACGCTACGGTTCGGAAGACAACGGAGCGCGGAGGCGAGACGCACAGGGAGGCATGGCAATGGGGGTTGTGTCCTGCGGCCCCGGACGGCGGGGAGGAAATGCCCCGGCACACCGTAGACGCCGGAGTCGATCAGAACGTCGCCGCGCGGCGAGCGTGTGGGGCGTCGTTTGGCTTCGGGACTGCGCCGGCGCTCGGTCCGCCATCGCCAGTTCCGAGGACAACCCCCGATCTGTCTCCATTGCCATGGGACGATATCGGGTGCTTCCTGCGCTCTGAAAGCCATCCTTTACTCAAACTCCATGCGACGCATAATCACACAAGCTCCTCCATGAACACCGCCGGAATCTCACGCCGGGGACGCCGAAGCGCGCGGAGTAAAATGGATGACTCGCCCTCCTCCGATCCTTTCCGTGTCCTCCATGCCCAAGGGGTTGATCCTCGAGAGATTCACAGCCGCGATGCGGTTCTCGGTTCCTGAACCACCTCCCTACCCATGGCCAGCGTGATGATAAGCTATCGGCGGGGCGACAGCGCCGCCTTCGCCGGACGTCTCTACGATCGTCTGTTGGAAGAGTTCGGCCGCGACGTCGTCTTTCGGGACCTCGAGTCGATTGAGCCAGGCCTCGATTTTGCCGAAGCGCTCCAACGCGTGCTGGGCCGCTGCGATGCCGTCATCGTCGTCGTCGGCAAGGACTGGACCAGCGTCACCGCGCCGGATGGGCGAAGGCGTCTCGATATTCCGGAAGACTGGGTCCGACTCGAAGTCGCGACAGCCCTCGAACGCGGGATTCGCGTAATTCCGTTTCTGATGCCTGGAGTGTCGATGCCGAGTGAAGAAGAGCTTCCGGCGCCACTCAAATCCTTCGCGCGGCGCAACGCCATCTCGACCAGCGACACTCATTTCGACGCCGACGTGGAGCGACTGATCAAGATTCTGCCCAGCCGATTCGGCCAACGCCGGAATCGGCGTCTCGCGGGTTGGATTGCGGCCGGGGCGGGAGCCTTGGCGCTGGCAGTGTGGGGTCTATGGACCGTGCTCTCGGCCGGAAGGTCCGGCGCCGGCCCCGTCAAGCTGCGCCCGATGGTTCTGGAAACCCGTGAAGACACACCGCTCCCGGTTCGCCTCAGCGGCGCTGACCTCGCCGATGAGAGCCTGAAGTTCGAAATCGTCCCCGGAACCGGTCCGTCGCGTGGAGTACTGAGCGGCAACCCTCCCGAGCTCACCTACACGCCGAACGCGAATCAGGCCGGCTCCGACGGCTTTACGTACTCCATGAGGAGGGCTTCCGGGAAGCCGACGGCAAACACCGTGACCATCAATATTCACCCCGAGAACGACCCACCCATCGCCAGACCTCTCAGCCTGGAACTCGACGAGGACACCCAGGCCGAAATTCGCCTGGAAGGCGAAGACGTCGACGCCGATGCGCTCACCTACCAACTGACGGGGAACACCGTTTCGCACGGCACCCTGCAAGGGGACGGACGTTTGCTGAGATACCTGCCAACCACGAACTACGCCGGCTTGGACCAATTTCGCTACGTCGTGACCGATGGCCAAGCGACCTCCGCGCCTGCGCCCGTCGTGCTGACGATCCGCCCGATCAATGATCCACCGGTTCCCCGCTCGCTCGAGGCCAGCACACCTGCCGGGCGCATGGTGCCGATTCGATTCGTGGCGGAGGATCCGGAGAGCGATCCTATCGAGTATGAAATCGTGAAGGCACCCAGTTTCGGCATTCTCAACCTGAGCAAGGAACCTGGGCATCCTTCTGCGGAATACTGGCCTCGGCCGCAGTTCATGGGCACGGATACGTTCCGGTACCAGGCTCTCGATGGCCGGGGTGTCTCGGCGACCGCTGAGGTCCGTATCACTGTGCGACATCTCCTTCCGCCCAAGCTCCTATATGAGGTCGAGATGCCGAAAACAGTGAAGGGATTTCAACCCTTCGACCTCACGCTCGTGGCCACGAATGGAGGTGATCTGCCACTGACCAACCTGACCGCCAGCCTGGCTTTGCCGCGAGGCCTCATCTTCGTCTCGAGTCAACCAACCGCGCGAACCAACGACTCGCAAGTTATCTGGCCAATCCCCAACCTCGAAGGAGGTCAGACGGCTAGACTGACGGCTCAGTTTCGCCCACTCACGGTGGGCACTGTCGACATCGAAGCATCGGTGAAAGGGCCTGGTGTCAGTCCGAGCGGCGAGAGCATGAAGCGCGGCACGATCGTCCTCGAGGGAGTGGCCGCTCTGCTCTTGGAAGTCATCGACGATCCGGATCCGATCGAGGTCTCAGGGGCCACCACCTACACCTTTAGGGTGACCAACATGGGAAACGCGAACCTCTCCGAGGTGACGGTTTCGGCCCGACTCGTCGGCACCCAGTTCGTCGGAGGGAGCGGAGGCGCGACGCCCGCTTCGGAGCCGGACCAAGTGCGCATCCCAACAATTCCACGGCTGTTACCCAAGCAGACGGCCACGTGGACGCTTCGATGCCGGTCCGTGAGCAAGGGGCAGGCGCGCTGCACCGTCACGGTAACCTCCGCATCGCTGGAAGCCCCCATTGAGAAGACCGAGAGCACCACGGTCTTTTAGGAGATCCATCGTCCAACCACCGCGCGGAGCGGGCGACAACCGCCCACACCGCCGAGCTCCAGTGAGCGGGGAGAAGGCGAATCAAACACTCGTGAACCGGTCAATCCAGCATGGGAGCATCGAATGAGATGACCCCGGGAAACCCACGGCTCAACCATGGTTCATCTCCACGCGGATCCAGATCCGCCACTCCGCTCCTTGCAGAATTCCGTTGGTGTCCTGAAATCCTCCCGACCGAGTCGCCCGAGCTCCGAACCCGCGCCTACCACGAACCTGGACCGTCTCCGCGGGGCATCACCCGCGAAGTCGGCCCCAAGGCCTGCGGAAGGCATCGAATCGTCTCTCAGCCCAAATGTTTCTTGAAGAAGGCGATCGTTCGTTCCCACGCCAACTTGGCGTTCTCCGCGTCGTAGCGACCCGTGGAGTCGTTGTGGAATCCATGATTGCACTTGGGATACATGTGCATCGCGTACTCGACCCCGGCTGCCTTGAGGTCCTGCTCGTACTCCGCCCAGGCGGCGTTCACCCGCTGGTCGATCTCGGCGAGCTGGATCAGCATGGGCGCCTTGATGTTCTTGCGCAGTTCCTTGGCCGCTGGCGTGCCATAGAACGGAACCCCGGCGTTGAGCACATCCGGAACCGCCGCCGCCAGCAGGTTGACAATGTAGCCGCCAAAACAAAACCCGACCGCCCCCAGCTTGCCGTTGCTGAGTTCATGGGCCTTCAGGAATTTTGCGGCGGCGATGAAATCCTGCTCGATCTTCGCCCGGTCGAGTGAGCTCTGCATCGATCGCCCCTCGTCGTCATTGCCAGGATAGCCGCCCAGCGAATGCAGGGCGTCAGGCGCAAAGGCCACAAACCCGTCCTTGGCCAGCCGTCGTGCCACGTCCGCGATGTAGGGGTTGAGCCCGCGGTTCTCGTGCACCACCAACACCACCGGCGCCTTGCCCTTCAGCGCCGTCGGTACCACCAGGTAGCCCCGCCCCTCCCCGTGTCCCTGAGGGGAAGGAAACTTGGCGAACCGCGCCTTGATATCGGGGTCATTGAAGGAAACCTGTTCCGCCTTGGCGTAGTTGGGCATCAACGCCCCCAGCAGCACCGGCATCGAAAACCCGACGGCCGACAGCTGACCCAATCGCGCCATGAAGGTGCGACGGTCAATGATCCCGTGGGCATACTCGTCATACCAGTCAAACGCCTCCTGCGGGATCGGCAATGGCGGAGTCGTCGGCTCGGTGTGATCGGCGGAGGTGCAAGACGGCAGATTCATGGCGGGTTGAGCGTTTTGGATTCTCGCCCATAGACGCGCGAAATCGGCAATGGTGACAGTTCTTTTGAGGTCAGCAGGGATTTCCATAGCTTGGCCGGTCCCCTCAAAAAGTGTTGGCTCGGCGGCGCCGTCCGCGCAGGCACCGTTCCGACCATGCCAGGCCCCCCCGAAACCATCCGCTCCGCCCCTGGACTTGGCGGCTTTGCCAGGCCCGACCGAGCCTTCTTTGATCGGGATACCGAGCAAGTGGCCCGAGATCTCCTTGGTTTATGGATCGTTCGCTCGTCACCCGGCACCCTGCGGATCGCTAGAATCGTCGAAACCGAAGCCTATCTGGGCCCGCACGACCGCGCCTCGCATTCGTCCCGGGGCCGCACGCCGCGCAACCGGTCCATGTTCGGCCCCCCCGGTCACGCCTACGTGTACCAGATTTACGGGCTGCACTTCTGCCTGAACGTCGTAACCGAAGCCGAAGGCCATGGCTCAGCGGTGTTGATCCGCGCCGTGGAACCGGTCGCGGGATTTCCCGGACCCACCAACACTCGCGGCCCAGGCCTGCTCTGCCGGGCCTTGTCAATCGACCGTACGTTGGACGGCACGGACCTGCTCGGAGAGGAACTCTTCGTGGCCATCCCCGACAACCCATCGCCGTTCCACATCGTCCGCCGACCAAGAGTCGGTGTGGATTACGCCGGCGCCTGGGCACGACGTCTCCTGCGGTTCTATATTCAGGCGAGCACCTGGGTCTCTCGAAAGTAGTTACGGCCGCCCATGCCCAATGGAACCTGGGCGGACATTTCAAGAATCGACGCTTGTCAAGTCGAAGTCTATGGGCTAAAGGCACCTGCGTTCGCGACGAATCACCACCCAACTCCTCCATGAGAGCCACCCAATGGACAGCATTGGCACTTGCCCTGACGGGCGGGGCCGCGACCACTGTGTCCGCCGCCACCCTATCCTTCACGGATTTCGAAGGGTTGGCACTGACACCGTTCGTCAGTCCGACCGAGACTGGGAAAGGAGATGGCACTGACTGGACGGACACCTTGCCTGCCGGCTGGTCGATGACGTTCAACGGCCCGACTGGGAATCCGGTCGAGTTCCAGGGATGGCGGGTTATGGATGTCGATTCCTGGGTTGCTACCGAAGGCAATCAGGATCGTGGCCTTTGGACCCGGGGTGGTGTGGGTGCCCACGGTTCAGTGCTGGTCGCCGACGGCGACGCATACGATGACGGCACCAACATCGATACCGGCCTGATGAGCACTTTTGCCCGGACGCCGGCCGTCGATCTAAGTGGCCTCGCCCCTGGGTCGGTGACCATTTCCTTCGATTCCTTCTGGCGAAACGAGGAAACGCAGAAAGGCAGCCTTCGGGTCAGCTACGACGGCGGCAATTCGTTCACCGCCATTCATTCGTACGATTCCGCGGCTTTGGCGGATGGACTGGTCATCGACGAGCATCTGGATATCGGGGTCAACAATCCCAGCTCGGGCTCCTTGGTGTTTGAGTTCGCCTACACGGATGCCAGCAATGACTGGTGGTGGGCGATCGACAATATCCGCATTGCGGCCTTGGCCATCCCCGAGCCCTCCGTGGTCACCCTCGGCCTGCTAGGCTTCGCCGTCCTTACCCTGCGGCGACGGCGTTGACCGACCGACGCTGGCGCTCCGCAAGCAAGGCGGCCAGCGCGACCGCGGTCCGTCATCAGCGCAGTTCCACCTGCGGCGGCGATGCGTAGGTATTCATGAGCTTATTTCTCAGCTCCCCTTGACGCCGACCGTATGCGCGCGCCCAGGCAATTCCTGGCAGCCACCTTCTCAACGCATTGCCATCGGTGCTGCACAGCCCGGCAGGAATCCGGTTAATTCCTCTTCTCATGGACTCTGCTCATAGGCAGGAGCGTTTTCCAAACTACGGACACGCAATGAGACCATGAACCGATCCGACTTCGGTATTGGTTTCGGACCCGGCCAACGGCCAAACACTCGCCCTCATCCGTCGCCTTATTGCGACACCACCCTTAGGTCGAGGCCCGTTGCCCCATAAATCACCTCGAGCCTCTTACCTCCGCCGAGGGTCGGCAGCCTCACCGTGGTGAACTCACCCGTGCGACTCGTATAATCCAGCACCCGGAATTGTTGCCCCAACTCCGGCGAAAACCCGTCGATCAATTCCACCGTCAGTGTGCCCGCGAGAGCGGCGGCTGTGCGGTCCAATCGCAGCAGACTGGTTCCACCCCCGCCCAACGACACGACAAGCTCTCCAGTCGCAGTCTGTTCGAAGCCATCTGTCGCTCGAATGACGAGGGTGCCCGAAGGATTCCCGGGTCGAAGCACGGCGCGATTGATCACCTTTGGACGCGGGGAGGTGCCCACGGCTTGAATGCTACCGGTGCCTCGCACCGTTCCTGCCACGAGATCCAAGGTGCCCGCCGTGCCATGGCTCAATGTGGTGTTGTTCAGCACCAACTCACCACCGGCCTGGGGCAGATACGCACCGCTGCGGGCAGGAGTGAATGCCGGATCCGCATCAATCGAAACGGGGCCTCGACTCAGGATCACCCGCCCTGCGTTCCGGAACGGCACGTGAATGCCGAGGGGCCGGTCCCCGACTAACTCGAACTCGCCGAGGTTCTCGAACACTCCGGTGCCAGGCACACCGCTCTCGTTGACGCGCGACACAAAACTGCCCTGCGTACTGGCGATCGATTGCCTCCAGGTGCCGCTGTTTCTGAGCGTGGCGTTACCGACATAGACCCCACCGCTCTGACTACCGTTGGTCACCACGGTAGAGCCGGCGAATTCAACGACGCCCTGCCCCAGCGCATCGAGTCCCTGCCCGATTTGGGCCTCGCCAGTCACCCGCACTCGTGTGGCCGTCCGGAAGTCGGCGCGACTGCCCACCGTCAAGCGACCAATCTCGCTGTCGCTATTGAAGCTGAGGTTGCCGTCCGTCAATGCCAACTCCCCGATCCGCGATGACGCTGTCAGTCGCAGAGTCCCCGCGTTGAGAACTTCCACAACACCCGTCGGCCGATCCCACGGTCGCACCAAAGTCAACGCGCCGGCGGTCAACGTCACCGGTCCCCGCACCTCGAACTCGCCGCGGATCTCGGCATCCGCGAATGACACCACCCGGCGTGAGCTGGTGTTGTACTCCCCCAATTCCACGGCGCCTTCGCCCGAGAACCGCGACGTCGCCCCGGCACGAATCCGAGCCGGCAGGTGGAGCTTCGCTCCCGCGGCAACATCGGTGGTGCCCTCGTTCTCCAAGTTCTCGACCTTGACGGTGCCGCCCGTCACCTCCAGGCGACCGTCGTTCCGCAGCAGCATATCTTCGAACGCGACGACGTCTTTGGAAGCCACGGACCGGAGCGTGCCGAGATTGACCAATCGACCGCCGGCAAGCCCGGACGGGCCGTAGAACCCGGCGCCATTGGTCACCAACAGTGTGCTGCCCGCATGATTGACAATGGCTCCCTGTGGATCGGTGAGTTCGACACGTGTTCGCGAAAAACCGCCGCCCCGCAGGTTCAGCGTGTGGGGTCCGATATCGAGCGGGTCCGTGAAACTCGCGGTGAACGTCGTCCGACCCAAGACGTCGGTCACGCCTCTTCCAAACCGTGTATTGACAATCTCCAGTGCGCCAAAGATCTGAATTGGCGTGGGTACCTCCACGCGCTGGCGCAGGAATCGAACGTCCGAATAGGCAATGAGAGATTCGATATTACGCACGTTCAGCGACGCCATCTGGCCGGGGACATTGACGATCAACCGATCACCCACTCCGACCCCGGGATGGTACTTCCACTGGACCTCTCCATTGAAACCGACAGCGATCGCCTCATTGGGAACGTCACGGAAATAGAACTCCCAAAACACCCCGGGGAGCGGTTCCCCATTCCCGGTCAACCGATAGAAGCCAGGCTTGAGGGTGTCCGGTCCCCGCAACGACACCCGCCTCCCGTCAGGACTCAGTGTCGCAGTGAGCGGGGCGATCTCGACAATCGGCCCGAGGGCGCCGTCATCTCGGGAGACCGTTCGGTAAACCAGCGTCCAACGAAATGGCTCGAATAGGCCTCGGGCAACCGGCTGGTCATACTTGAAGACCAACTCGTCCAAGGTGCCTCCCACCCGCACCAGGTTGTTCGGTGGGAAAACTTCAATGACCTGTGGCGGACTTCCCGTGGCAAATTCCCACGTCAACGGCGCAACACGACTATTGCCGGCGGCATCCGCCAAACCCGGCGCCAGCGTCATGCGAAACCGTCCGGACACCAGCGGCTCGCCGACCTTCCATCGGATGGTTTTCTCCGCCGCCACCCATTCCACCGCGCCCGCGATCGCCAAGTCGTCCGCCGTGCCGAACAGGCCGTCGAACCCGCTCTCCACCACCGTCAGCGTGGACGCGGAAACCGGCGTCACGGTGGCCTCGGTCAAGACCACGCTGATCTCCGCAATGCTGGCGATCGGCACGACCGCTCCCGGTGCGGGATCCAACGAGGCAATCCCGGGTGGTGTCAGGTCAGCCACAATCGCCACCGTGGTCTCCGCCGACTCAGAGGAGTTCCCAGCCATGTCCTCGGCCCGAACCCGCACCTTGAACGAGGTGTTGGTCGGCGAGAACGGAGGAATGCGCAGATAGACGTCGTACGGGTAACTGTCGTCCTGAACCACCGTCGTTCCGTCGACGATCAGCTCCACACGCCGCACTCCGATGTCGTCGCCCGCGGTCGCCGCGATGCGAACCACCGCCCCGCCTTCTACCTTTGGCGGCGCGGCAGTGGTATCGATGGATGCCACGGCGGTGGGCGCAATTCCCGCCAGATCGGGGGCTAGAAAATTGATGACCACTAATCCGGCCGTCCCATCCGCCACATACGCGCGGCCACCGGCGATGGCCACCGCATACGCCGATCCAGGCGTCACAAAGGTCGAAATGAACTGCGCATCGAGCCCATCGGAGGTCATCCGATAGAGGGACACGTCATGAGGACCGTCCGAGGTGCTATTGGGGCCATCGGCCGCGAGTGCCAGTCCCGTACCCGTCGGAACAAACTGACGCCAACCCGCCTGCCTTGTCTTTTTGTCCGCTGCCAGAACCGGCGCGGTCGGGTCGGTGAGATCGAAGACATTGAATCCCGTATTGTGCTGCGCATAGAGGCGTGGGCCGTCGAGGAACAACCGACGAGGGCGACCGCCGGCGCCCCCCGTGCCCGGAGCTCCAACCACGTTGAGCAATTGAAGGAACTCTCCCGCACGAAAAACTCCCAAGCTTCCGCCGCTGAGTGTGTAAACCAAATCTCCGCGGGGCACGACGCTATCCAAGAGGCCGATACGGCGATCCGTCACCGAAGCACCCTCCCCAGTGGACAAGTCCAGGCGATAGAGGTCCGATCCCTTGGTGGCGAACGCCCATTCGCCGTTCAGGGCGACCGCTCCCCCTCCATTCAGATCCGAGCGAATCCACCGGGTCGTTGGCTGCGCCGGATTCGCCAAGTCGATCAGGCGAACCCCGTCGCTCATCGACGCCAGCACCAGCGTCCCTTCCATCGCCACGGCTTCGGCGTTGCCCGCCACCACCGCAACCCGCACCGGCGAACTGGGATTCGAAACGTCGTAGATCGCCAATCCCTGCCCCGCCGCCACCACCGCCAATCCGTTGCCCGCCACCACGTCCCACGCCACGCCCGGCGCCGGCGTCACGCTCACCACCCCGATCGGCAAACCAACACCGTCGAGTGGATTCGTTCCCAAACCAATCTCCTGACCGTCCGAGGTGCCGTCGCCATCGCTGTCGGCCTTGGTGTCCGAAGTGCCCAGGATCTTCTCGACGAAGTCCGGCAATCCATCGCGATCAAGGTCCGACTCGGTCGACGCCACCGACTCCAATCGCGCGGTCGGCACCACCGTGGTCATCCCGGCGCGTCGAGCCTGAAAAAACGCCACCCCGGCTCGTCGGGTGACCGGGTCAAAATAGGCGACCGAGTAGTACCCGCCGGGGGACAGAATGAGACCATCGAACCTTCCCTGGGCATTCAGTCGCCCGCGCTGCACAAATCCGTTGCTATGGTCCTTGAGGTAATAGAAATGGCTCCGCGCCGGAAACTCGGCGCTGCCCACCTCGACCGAGGCGTGCTTCGACCGACGAGCCAAGCCATGGAGCAACCCGTCGCCGCGCGACGTCCACCCGCGCCGGATCAATTCCGCCGTCAACGCCTGCAATCGTTGATCCGCGGCTACCACGTCGGCCGGCCAGGGTTTTCCTTGAAACGACGCCAGGCGATCGATCATCGCCGTCCATTCGGCGACGCTGAACTGCGCGGGCCTCGGAAGCGCCACCAGTTCCGACCGCTCGGCCGCGCTCAAGGCAATCCCCGAGGCACTGCCCGTCCGTACCCGGTCCGCAAAGGCGTCGAAGAAATCGGTGATCCTCCTCACTTCCGATGAATCACTCTCCAGGATCTTCGGCGTGCCGGTGAGCTTCACGAAGAAGTCCCCTTCCACCTCCCAGAACTTTCTCTGCTCCACCATGCGGTCCGGAATCAGGTTGGCGATATCCGCGTGAAGCGAAGGAGCATGCAGCGCAGGCGAAGAACCACACGGACTCATGAATCCTTCGCACGGCATGACATAGACGATCCTGTCATCCTCGGGATCGGTGCACTCGTCCATGCAATCCAGGCGCTTTCGGTCGAGTGTGTCCTCCGGCCGCCCCGGGCATTTGTCGGGACCGCCGATGCAGCGTAAGCCTGTCTCAAACGCCGTTCGCTCGGGCTTGGGGCCATCGCCGAAGATGTCGTCCACGACATTCCCCAGGCAGTCCAGGGCGCACAGAGCCACGTTCTTTCCCTCCTTCTGCACCACACAAACAATCTCCTGCGTGCACTCGCAATCATCGCCTTCGCAATCCTCGTCGCCATCGCCGTCGCCATCACCACCCCCGCCGTTGTCCGGTCGACCTCGTCGCCGTCGAGGGCCATCCCCTTCGGTGCCAGGCGAAGCCCCATGCCAGCCCGGCTGCCGAATGCCGGTCCCTGGATCGCTGACAGCGAATTGGCCATCGGCGCTGATGGTCATCAACCCCTGGGGCTCCCATCGTCCTGTGTCGTGGTTAAAACTCCACAGGACGGTCTTCGCGCCGGGCCCGAGTTTCACACCGGTCACCGGATCCGGCAGGTTGGGGAAGCGGACCGGCACGGGTCGATCGAAGTTGGATGGACCATCGGTTTGCACCGTGATGACCAGGGGGAAATTCAGGCCGGGGGGCAACGGCTCCGGTAGCCGGTCGGGTGCCACGGGAGCAATGCCCACGCGCCCGCCACGCGCGCCGCTGTCACTGAACAACCCATTGGCCGGCACCTGCACTTCGACTCCCGCCAAGTCAGGACGGGCTGCGAGGACCGATGGACTGAACGTCACCTTGGTTTCCGTCGTGGCACTCACCGACTTCAGGGCGTCGCTCTGGATCAGGGGCAGGTAGATCTCTCCAGTCCCACCCGCAAGGTTGGTAGTCACTCCCGCAGATGCCTCCCAAGCCTTGCCGACGAAGGGATAGTACGCCCCGCCTGGCCATTGACTGCCCACCGCCGTCCGACCATCGACATGCACAAAGAAGCGGCCCGTGGGCGCTGGCGATAATACGAAGGCCCCTGTCGCGTCGGTTACCGCCCGAAGTGTCTCCTCCGCGCCATCGACCGTGATCGTGACATTCTCCAACGGGCGATTCGATTCGTCGGAATTCTTCTCCGATGCAAAGACCCTTCCAATGACACCGGTGTTGGTCAGGCCGTAGGTCCCGGCCGTGTCGTACTCCAGCACCAACACCCCTCCAGGCTGTCCGTCGCCGTCGACATCGAGCGCCTTGCCGGAGGCGTCCAAGAGACGCTCGCCCTTCAATGTCGCCCGGACCCGTGTGCTGCCCGGCAAGTTCTCGAGGTAAAACAGAGTCGCGGTTCGGCGATCAGAGGAGATCTCGGTACGAACGAGCAATGATCGCTCGCCGGCTTCCGAGCGGAGGTCGGCATCGGAAAGTTCCAGGTCGGCGGCAAGCGGACCGCTGAACCGGAAGACCACCTCGCGAGTGACTGCAACCCCAGCTTCTCCCGGCAACGGCGACGTCTCGGAGACGCGTGTGACCGTGGTTCCCTGGGCGCGGCGCAACCGGTAGAAACGTGCCTGATCTCCCGGCGATACGGTTAGACTGAAACGTCCGTTCGCCAGCGACGGTGTTCCCACAACCGCAACCCAGTTCTCCGTCGCACCCAAGGCGGGAGTCGTCTCCAGCGAATACCCCGTTTCGGTGGCGGCCCAGCTCAAGGCGAGGCTCCGATCCCCCGCCAGATTTGCCTCAAGCTTGGCCTGCGCGACGGCATGGAGGAAGGACCCGGTTCCCGCCATGAACAGGATCAGGCTCAGACAGGTCGGCCTCGGGCCGATTCGCTTGTAAGTGCGTGAAAACATGAAATTCAAAGCTCCTAAGAGTATGTCTGGGCCTGCGCAGTTCCTTCAAGGCATTCACATCGTCCCCCCACGAAAGTCTTATCGAAGTGGCTCATCAAACGGCATGCCGCACTCCGGACCCCACTGTTGGATCGCCACCAGCACCGATGGTTCGACCAGGACTGGCTCACCCAAGGGACGGATGCGGGCACCAAGAACTGAAGGCGAAGTCGGAATCAACGGGGCATGGGCTCGTTCGAAGGTGCCGGATTGCCTGGCTCCCGTTGCGACTGCCGATGTTTCTCGATCGTCTTCCGGAGTTTCTCCTGCAACCGGACGTTGTTCGTCAACGCGACCGTGGCGTTGGTCGTCGTATAAATTAGTGGCTGAACCCGAGATCCCTCATCGCGGAATCGCCAATCCACGATCGTAATCTTGAGCGTCGGATCGAAAAGCGTCCCCGGCTTTTCCACCTCGCGAATGTCGGAGACACGGCCTGATCCGGTTACCGTGAAGTTTCCGACAGGGATAAAATCCCTGCCTTCCTGCCGAAATTTGAATTCGAGTGGCACGGTCTGTCCCAGGAAATTGGTCGATGTCAGAACCTCGTAACGGAACTTTGGGGTTCCCTCCTCCAATTTCTCAGCCACTTGCTCCACCCACGGACCATACCGATCCAGTGTGCCCATTTCGGTATAAAACTGCCTGGCCGAAGCATGCCACCGCTGCCTTGAGAGTCGAAGTTCCACCCGACGAGGTCGTCCAACTTGATCCTCAAAGGTCTTCGTTTCATCCGTGTAGGCAAAACGATCGGGCGTATTTTGAAGGCGATCGCAGGGGAGCGGGATCACGCGATCCGGCAGTTTAAGAAAATCGCCGGAGGCCAATGCCAACCAGGGCACATTCACTGCCATCGAGCCCAACGGTTGGCCGTTCGATGGGGACCAGACGTTCACTGTGACATTCGACGACGCATCACTCGCAAGCCCGGCCTCCACAACCGACGCGCGTTGCCCGAGTGCATTCTGCGCCTTTTCCGGCGTCCAACCGACTATTCGGGTACTATGATACAAATAAACTCCATCAAAGTGCCACCGGTCCTGTCCATTCACCGATTCCTTGGCATCGATCCACCATTCCCCGCCGCCCACCGTGCAAGCAAAGGGAAGAGTCTCGGACCGTCTCGCGTCCGGATTTCCCTCCAGTTGGAATTCGACGATCATTTCCCCTTGGACCGCCAGATACGACGCTGCACGGATAGGTAGGAAACCCAAAAGCGTCCAACCCGTGATGAAGACGAATCGGGTCACCAAACCTTCGCTGATCATGACATTCGTATAGGCTCAAACCATCGACTTGGGAAGCTTCTCATCCATGGGGCTAAGTCGTGGCCCCATACGGCGTCCAACCGACCGAGCCCCGAACCCGGAAGTTAGCCCGGCGCCATCGTCGCCCCACCCCGGGGCACCGGGCACAAAAGCCTCGACACCATGCCGGGGTCGAGGTGCAACAGGTCCATGCACTCTGATCCAGGAACAGCGCCTGACAAATGCCGGGTGCCGTCAGGTGTCGAACGTCGGTGCCAAGGCGTGGTTCGCAATACGGTTGTTGCCGTCCTATTTCTCTGCGTACGACCTTTCGCCACCGGCGGCCAAGCGCCTGCCAGTGAATCGCCGTCGGATCCCCCGCCGTTGCGCCTCAGCGTCTACGCCACAGCCGGGGATGTTCTGCAGCACCTCGGTTCACCCGCCCACCGGGCTCACGTCGCGGAACTCCTGGCCTCCCTCCAGGTGTCCCACCTCTTCCTGGAAGGCAGGCGCGGCGACGAGTTTGTCCCTCCGGATAAACTCGTGGAGGTCCGTGATTTCTTCACAGCGCGCGGAGTGGAATGCACCGGCGGCATCGCCACCGTGCCCGGTGGTGAGTTCGGAACCCGACAGCAAGGCGCGCTCGGTTGGCTCAACTGGGAGAGTCCTCGCACCCGTCGCGATGTGGCCGGCTTTTTCACCGCCAACGCCCCGGTGTTCCCAAACCTTATCGTCGATGACTTCTACTGCACCGCCGACGAATCAGCAGCATCCGTGGCCGCCCGCGGCAGCCGTCCATGGGGCGACTACCGCCGTGACCTGCTGACAGGATTGATCCCTGATCTCATCGTCGCCCCCGCACGCGCCGCGCGCCCCGACGTGCGGCTCATTCTCAAGTTCCCCCAATGGTACGACCGTTTCCACCTGTTCGGTTACGACCCCGCCCGAATGATGGCACCGTTCGACACCATTTGGGTGGGCACCGAGGTGCGCGATCCATTGACCCGCCGCATGGGTTTCGTGCAACCCACGGAGGGTTACATCAACTTCCGTTGGCTTCGCTCCATCGGCGGCGAAAAGGTGGTCGGAGCGTGGTTTGATCACATCGAGTGCAGCGCCCAAAACTTCATCGACCAGGCCTTCCTCAGCGTGCTGGCCGGCGCCTCCGAGCTCACGCTTTTCCACCTCGGCGACCTGGTTGATCGCCATCCCGGGGACGCCGCCCTGTCCGAGAAGCTTCCTGAACTCCGCCGACTCTCCGCCAGTGTCCGCAGTCATCGGGTGAGGGGCATTCCGTACTACAAACCACCCGGCAGTGATCCGGGCGAGAACCTTTACCTCATGGACTACCTCGCCATGGCGGGCTGGCCCATCGTGCCGGTCGCGGAGTTTCCCTCCCGCGCCTCCTCCCTCGTGCTGGCGGCCCCGGCCGCCGCCGATCCCACGATCTTGGACCAGCTTGAGTCCGCCCTGAAATCAGGCGCCGTCGTGACGGTCACACCGGCATTCATCCGAATGACGGGACCGCACGCATTCAGCCTTGCCGGCTTGATGTCACCCCCAGTGGGTTCCGCCGGCACCACCCTGGAAGTACGGCTCCGCGGGCACGGGAAAACCCTGCGCCTCAATGCTCCCTTGGATATCGATACGTCCGTTTCGCCCGACGAAGCCCGAACCTCACTGGCCGGAATTTCAGACAGTCACCCGGTGCCTGTACTGACCACTCGACGCGTCGGTCGCGGCCGACTGCAAGTGCTCAACCTGCGCACCTTTTCGGAGCAGGACTTTCGCGATGCCGGTGAATGGCTGCTGGCACCGCGCCAGCTTGGCCTTGCAACACTGCCCGCGCCCGTTGCGAATGTTCTGCGGCGCGACGCCCTCGATCCCATTGGAGCTCGTTTCGAGGCTCCGGCCGGGGTGGCTCTCCATCTCTTCGAGGGAGCCGCCTGTCTTTACAACTTCCACACCAACTCAGTGGCCGTGCGTTGGAACCAAAACTCCCTCCAGCTCCCTGCCCATGGTTGGCGGTGGCTCGCCGCTGATTAGCGCGATTCCGCGGATCGCGCTCGGGCACTCACCTTCACCGTCGGGAGCCCGATGGGGAAATGACGGCTGTAAAACTCAGCCATCGGCCCGTCATACATCGCCGATCGAACCGCGCCCCACGTTTGTTGATCCCCCGTCGCGTAGGTCAGGTAGGTCCTCCCTTCCCACTCGAACAGATCCACATCCGAATTATTGATGCCCTCG
>JAEUHG010000085.1 GCA_016795425.1 Verrucomicrobiales bacterium | reverse complement strand
GAGAGGACTCCCGCACTCCACGACGACCAGCGTTGGCCTGGCCCCAGGGTGCGGACGGGCGCGAAGCGTCGTGGACTGCGGCAGTCCCCTGCCGCTTTCCCAGCACGGCGATTCCCGGCCGGAACGGTGGTGCCGCCCACTCGACAACTCGGAGATGCGCCCCCCTCGACCCACCGCGGCATTGCCCGTGGACACGCTGCCGCTAACGTCTTTCCATGCGCCTTGCGTTCAAACTCCTGCACACCCGCTACCGGGTCAACGACCTCGCCGCCTCCGTCCGTTTCTACCAGGACGTGCTCGGACTCTCCGAAATCCGACGCATTCAATCCCCGCGCGGATCCGAGTTGGTCTTCCTCAAAGCTCCCGAAAGCGATGAAACCATCGAACTCTGCTCCTACCCGGCCAGCGGGCCCGTCCAGGTGCAGCCCGACCTCACCCACCTGGCCTTTCAAGTCGACAGCCTCGATGCGTTCGGCAAACACCTCGCCACCCTCGGCCTGAAGTACTCCGATGGACCGCATATGAAACCCGATGGCAGCGGCTTCGCCTTCATCGATGCACCCGAAGGTTACGAAATCGAATTGATCCAGCGCGCCAAAGGACCCACCTCCACGTATTGAAGGTCAACCAAGACTCCGACCCACCTCGCAGGTCGGGAATCACCGGAAGCCCGCCGCGCGCGAGCGCGCGGCCCGGACTGCTTCCAACTCCCGCAGCAGCTGGCACAGATTTCCCAGGCGCGGGCAACGCGCGCCGCGGGCGACCCCGCGGCGGAGGGGTTCGGCAAAGAGGCTCTCGATCTCCAGGGGCAGTCCACGCTCAAAGTCGATCAGCGTCGATGCCCGGTACGCCGCCATTTCGCGAGTGCGTTCGATCTGCTCCTCCGCCACACCTTCCGGCAACTTCATCCCCTGGGCGATCGCCGCACCGATGACTTCATACATCAGCTCGCGTACCTGTTGCTCCCATTCCGAGTTCCCGAGCAAATCATTGGTTGCCAGACAAGGCCCGATCGCTTCGGGATCGAGCAACCGGCCGGCTTTGACACTTTCCAACCCTGCCGCTCCGGCGACGCCTAATCCATTAAAGGGCACGTTCCAGACCAGCTTGTGCCAGTGGGCAAGTTCCAAATCCTCCGCGAGGTCGCAGGGGATTCCCGCGTCCCCCCACCACCCGGCCATGGTTCGCGCCCGCGCGGTGATCGGCCTTCCGAACTCACCCATTACGATTCGGCCGTGGGCGATATGACGCACGACTCCGGGTTCCGTGCGGTTCAAACAGACAAAGCACAGTCCTCCGAATATGCGTTCGTGGCCGAAGAGCTGGGCGAGCCGTTCCTCATTCCCCAGGCCGTTCTGCAGCGTGAGCACCGCGGTGCGAGGTCCAATGAGCGGGGCGATCAACGACTGGAAATGAGGGTTCGCGGTGGTCTTCAGTCCGATGATCACCCAATCGCTGGGACCTATCTCCGCAGGGTCCTGCGCCACTCCCGGACGCACCGTGAATCCGCCCGCCGCATCCTCCACTCGCAAGCCGCGCGCGCGAACGGCGTCGTAGTCGGATCTCAACAAGCAGTGAACCTCGTGCCCGGCCCGAGCCAGGCGCGCGGCGTAGAAGCTGCCAAGGGCGCCACAGCCGACAACGGCGATCTTGGGCCTCGAAGCAAGGTTCAACGGTATCGGATCCACAAAGCAAAAAGGGCACCTCGGGATTCGAGGTGCCCCTGATGGACGGTTGGTCCTACTTCGAGCCGAGGATCGCGTCCTTGGCCGCCTTGGCGACGCGGAACTTCACGACCTTCTTGGCCGGGATCTTGATGGTCTCGCCAGTCTTGGGATTGCGACCCAAACGAGCCTTGCGATTGACCAGCACGAGCTTGCCGATGCCCGGCAGCGTGAAGGTATCCTTCGCGTGCTTGTAAGAAAGCTCCGTAAGAACAGCCAGCACTTCGGCAGCCTGCTTCTTGGTCAGTCCGACCTTGTCCGCGACGGCCGCAGCCAGTTGTGATTTGGTAAGGGGTTTAGCCATAGATATTGTGGTCTTGGTTTCGAGTGCGCCGAAAACTACAGCCGCGTTCTAAGGACCATCCACCCCCGGCTGCAAGGTAAAACTCACGAAAACGCCTGATTTTTTGCGTGTTTCACCCCGGAATCCGCAATTTTGCTAGGGAATTGCCGTAATTCCGATCACCGCGGCCCGGTAAAACCGCTGTTTTCGGCCTTCATACGCGGCATCCAACCAACGCGCGGTTCCACTCGTGCTGGCGATCGTACCGAGCGAGGTCCAGGTGATCAGATCCTCGGAGTAGTCCAATCGGACCTGCCGCCCCAACTCGGTTCGCACCTCAACCGCGAAACCGAAGGGGCCCGGCCGCGCCTCGACGATGGTCGGCGGCACCGCTTCCTCGCGTTCCACCACGATCGTCACCGACGCCGTCAGGCTGTAGCTGAAGCCATCCCACACTTTATAGGTGAACGAATCGCGCCCCTCGAAACCGGCGCGGGGCACATAGGTAAAACGGGTGCCGAGACCATAAACGCGGCCCGCTTGCGGCCCCTTGAGAAGCGCCATCCGCAGCGCATGCCCATCCGCATCCCGCGCCTCCAAATCAAATGCCAACGCCTGGTCCCGCCGAGTGAGGACGAACTGGTTCGTCACCACCGGAAGCGAATTCGGATCGCGCACCAGCAAATGCACCACCGCGAGTTCGCTGGTCGCTTTTCCGTCCATCACTTCGAACTCGAGTCGGTCGAGTCCGCGGAAATTCTGACGCGGCGTGTACGACAGCGACGGCGCGTTGCCGTCCAATGCGCCGTAGGCTGGCAAGGTCACGAGTCGATAGGATAACGGATTGTTTTCTCCATCCGTCGCCCGCAATCGGATCGGCGTGGCCGCATTGCGGGCGACCGTCAGCACCTCCGACTGCGCTCGCGGCGGTGTGTTCTCGCGGGTGACACGCACTTCAAAGACCGCCTCGGGACCCTCTCCCACCGCATCGCTGGCGCGCAGCGTAAACCGGTTGGTGCCGGCAAATCCCGGCTCCGGGGTGTAGAGGATGTTGGTTCCCACCAGAACCGCCTCGCCATTCTCAGGCGGCCGATCCACCCGAATCGTCGTCGCATCACCGTCCGCGTCGCGCACCAATACCGGAATCTCCAAGGGTTGATCGACAGCCGTCACGGTGGCGACCGGGTCGACCTGCGGCTCGTTATTCCGCTCCTCCACCACGAGATTCACCGTCGCCGGTCCCACGGTGGTGACCCCATCCGACGCCGTATAGGTGAAGCGGTCGTCCCCGACATATCCGCGGGTTGGCTCGTAGTTGGCCAGGCTCGGATAGGCCAGCAATACGCCATTGGTCGGACCTTCGATGACCGTGAAGGACAGCTTGTCGCCGTCGGCATCCACAGCGTCGTAAAAGACGTCGGTGGCCCGGTTCCGATTCATGCGCACCTCCTGGTCCTGCAATGACGGAGGATCATTGACGGGTTTCACCAGTACCGCCACCTGCCCGGTCGCCACCGCGCCCCCGGAATCCCGAACCCAATACGGGATGGAAATCACACCCGAATAATTGGTCGCCGGCACCACACGAAACCGATCCCCACCCAACGCCACGACCTCGGCGTTGTCCGGATGCCCCATCTCCACGAGCGACAGCGGTTCGCCGTCCACCTCGACATCATTTGCCAAGGGTTCGATCTCGCCCGTGGTGTCCTCATCGAGAATCAGCCGGTCGGGTTCCGGACGCGGATTGTCGTCCACGCCGGCCACCCGCACCCGGACTTCGCCAATGCTCAACCCGCCATCGTCATCCGCCAGTGTGTACTCGAAACTGTCCTCGCCATAGAAGTCCTCCTTGGGGGTGTAACGCACTCCGGCGTCGGCGATCATCTCGGTGACACCGGAAGCGGGTCGGCTAACGCCCAGCAATCGGAGCGGCTTTCCCTGCGGCGATCCATCGTTCAACAGCGGGAAAACGTCCACTGGCGTGTCCTCGAGGCTTTCCACCCGATCGGCCGTCGCGATGGGGGGCTGGTATCCCGGAACCGCCGCGAGCAGCACAACCGCCCGGTCCTCAGCTCCCGCCCGGTCTCGAACCCCCAACTCGATTCGCTCCCGCCCGGCCCACGCACCCGATGGCTGGGTGATCACCAAACGTCGTGCGGCATCGACCTCCACGATCAACTCCACCGCTCCCCGCACCGTCCAAGTCAGTTCGTCCACCCGCCCGTCCGGATCCTCCACGTAACGATCCAAATTCAGCGTTCGGAAGTCCGCTCCCACCGCGATGGTCTGGCTCGGAATGCCGCGCAGGCGAGGCGCCTGATTCGGCGGCGGCGGGCGATAGTACCGCCCCGTCCGGGAGGGACCCGACTGAAACGCCGGCCACGGCGCCGAGGTTTCGTTCCAGGGAACGGGCAATTCCCAGGCGTAGAGACTGGATCTCTGTTTGTAGGTTGAAAGGGGTGCGGTCGTGTTGTGCTTGCCGTCCTGAACGGTCGAAGCCACCACGTCCAATCGACCATTGCCATCGAGGTCGGTCAGGACCGGCGCCGCCAAGCGCAACCCACCGGAGCCACCTGCCGACTCCATCACCAATCCGTCGGCCGGAGTATGGGGATGAAAGTCGATGGGACGGCCGTCCAACCTCCAGGCGCGGATGCCCCCGGCGCGCGCCACATCCCCATTCAGCACCACCGTCAGCCAGAGCCCCGGCGTCGGCAGCACCACGTCCGGATAGGCATCGCCATCGACATCGCCAATGACCGGCATGGATCGCGTCACGCCATTCACCACCACCGGCCAGCCCGTCGCTTCGAAGCCATCTCCACGCAACACGTGGATCGACGTCGAATCCCAGCTCGGAATCACAATCTCCAGGCCGCCGTCTCCGTCCAGGTCCGCAAGCGCGGCGCTCGAATGGAAGGATTCGGCGGTCGCCACTGGCCACCCCGGTCGGATCTTCCCATCGCGTTCCACCAAAAAGACGCCGCCCGGCTGCCCCTGCCCACGGCTGGCGCCGCCGATGAGAATCTCCTCCCGACCATCGCCGTCGAGATCTCCGGCCACCGGCGACCCAAAAAGGTTGGCACCGAGATACGACGTCCAGAGCGGGGCGTTCGTCTCACCAAGGTCGAAGGCGCTCAAGCCCAGGCAGCCGTCGACCGCCACGATTTCGAGATCTGAATCCGAGTCGAGATTCGCCACCGCCGGGAGTTGCTCAGGCACATTCGCTTCGGCGTCGCACGCTCCCAGTGTCCATTGGCGCAAGACCTGCCCTTCGGCACTGATGACCAACAACCGTCGTATCCGATTCCCCACCAAATCGGCTGGCGGATTCGACAAGGCGACCAGCTCGGTCCTGCCATCCCCGTCCAGGTCGGCCAGGAGTTTTCCGAAATGAGTTCCACCGGGAGTCGCCGGCCACCCGCCTCCCAACGGCTGGCCTTCCCAGGTCAGCGCCGTGATCTCCCCCGCCGCTCCGGTGTCCACGAGGATTTCGGACTTACCGTCGCCGTCGAGATCCCCCACCACCGGCGCGTCGTACTCAGGCGCGCCGACGGGCAGGGGGTGCGTCCATCGCACCGTGCCGTTCGGTTCGAGAACCACAACTCTCGGGTTGCGGCCCCCCGGCTCCCCGTGATCCACCAGGACGATCTCCTTCCGTCCGTCCCCCTCGAGGTCCGCCACGACAAATTCTCGCCAGAAAGCCACCGGGAAGTCTTCGCTGAAGGGCAAGGTCACCGGCCAGCCGTCCCGCAATCGGTTTTCGAGATGAATCATCCGCCCGAACGCCTCACCGACGAGTCGATCGCCGTTGCGAGCGATCAACCTCAGTGTCACGAACTCATTGGCAGGCGCCACGGCGGAATCCCAGGTGGCGAGCAGCCCATTGACGACCGCAGCGCGACCGCCTCCCGTAAGTTGGACGCCATTGGTCAACCATTGGTTGGGAGAGCGGCCAAGGCCCCAGGACACCTCAAACGTTCGCCCTTCCCCCGCCACGGTTCCCCGGATCTCGATCACATCCCCGGCACGGCGGATGTCGTTGTTCAACGGCTGTTCCACCAGAACATTTCGGATGGTCACCTCCTGCCGAACCATGGCGGATTGTCCCACCCCGTTCGAAACCGTGAGCCGCAGCACGTACACGCCGTCGTCCACACGCGTCGAATCATACCCGGACTTCAACAGACCGTCCTTCACGGGCACCGCGCCCGACACCACCTCGGTCCATTGGGACGGTCTCTTTCCTGAACCGAATTCGAGGCGGTATCCCGCGAAATCGCGGCCCCCGGCGGTGCCGCGCAAATCGAGGATGCCCGAGATCACGGGAGCCACCTGGATCTCAGCGTCGGGCAACGGTTGCTGAATGCGAACCGCTCGTCCGGCGTGGATCCGCCCCGCACCGGCAAATCGACCCGCATCAATATCCTCCGCCGTGCTTCTCAGGATCGACGCCACCTCCGGCGGTGTGAGCGCCGGTTGCAGGGATAACAAGAGGGCCACCAAACCGCTGACATGGGGCGCCGCCATCGACGTTCCACTCAACAGTCCCCAGGTGCCGTTCGGCAGGGTGGATTGAATGGCGTCCCCCGGTGCCACCAGATCCACGAATAATCCGTGGTTGGAAAACGTGGAGGAACGATCCTTGGCATCCGTCGCACCCACCGCAATCGCCGACGCCACGGCTGCCGGATAAAAGGGTACCTCCGTTCCGTTATTGCCCGCGGCCGCCACAAACACGACACCCTTCGAAACCGCTTCCGCCACGGCTTCGTCGAGCGCCCGCGACCGCGTCGTGGTTCCCCAGGAGGCGTTGATCACCTTTGCTCCGGCGGACACCGCGTAGGCGATCGCCGAAATGGTGTCATCCAAGGTACCGGCACCCGCCTCGTCGAACGCCTTCAAAGCCATCATCCGAACCCGCCATGCCACCCCGACAATGCCATTCTCGTCATTGCCCGCCGCACCCAGAATTCCAGCCACATGGGTGCCATGCACGTTGTCGTCAGTGGGATCCGCATCATCGCTGACAAAGTCGTAGCCATGCACATCGTCGATGAATCCGTTGCCGTCATCGTCGACTCCGTTGCCTGGTGTCTCCCGAGCATTGACCCAGATATTCCGCTCGAGATCGGGATGAAACGTGTCCACTCCCGTGTCCACGATCGCCACCACCACGTCATCCGATCCCGTCGTCACCGACCACGCCTCCAGCGCCGCAATGTCCGAGCCCGGCGATCCACCGGTCTGCCCCGTGTTGTGCAAGCCCCATTGACGCACAAACTCGAAGTCGTTGGGTGGACCGGTGAATCCCGTCGCGGGCTCGACCACCACGGTCAACCGAAGGTTTGGCTCCGCGTAATCGACTTCCGGACGTTTCCGAATCGCCGCGAGAGCTGTGGCAAGGTCGGTGCCCTTCGGCAGACGCAGCACACCCATCCGCTCCCAAGCCGTGGCCCCGGCAACTGCCGCCAACCCCCTGTTCCGACGCGGAACGAGCCAGCGCCACTCGGCGTTGCCGCCCGCGAACAGCGCCCTGCCCTGCGGTACCACTCCTGGACGCAACCGGATCAGGACCTCGTCCGCAACCGCCCAAGAGGTCGACGGTTCATCCATCCCATCGACCGCGGAATCATCAAGGAACTGAACCCAAACGCGCGGTGCGGCCGCCATCGAAGGCATTGGATGCGCCATACCGAGCGACAGCAATCCCCACCACAGAAGACGGAGAATCCACATGCCGGCCCGGGTGTTCTTAACGCGGACCGGCACGCCGGAGTGAATTCCTGCGGGCGGCACGGCGGATTATCGCACACAGTGGGATCCGGAACCAATGCTCAAACCTGAGCTTCGCCGGCTGCTCACTCCGAACAGCCCGGGTTCCCGATGGCGCCGGCTCACCGGAGGATTCCGACCGAGCCCCGACCTCCCCGGGCCCGACCCGGCGCAGCCCCGGATCCGGGAATTTGGGAGCCGCTGGAGCCATAAGAAAAACTTGACGATATTCGACCGCCAGCAATCATGAGCTTATGCAAATCGAGACGCTCAAGGTATTCTGTGATCTTTCGGAGACCGAGAGCTTCACCAAGGCGGCTCAGATCAACGACATTACGCAGTCGGCGGTCAGCCAACAGATCCGCTCCCTCGAGAATCAGTTCCGCGCCACGCTCATTGAGCGCAGCAAGAAGAAATTCCGGCTCACGCGTGAGGGCCAAATCCTCTACGAGCACAGCAAACAGATTATCCAGACGTACGACACCCTGCGGGCGCAGCTCCAGGAACTGCGCGATGTGGTGTCCGGCACCCTCAGGGTCGCCACGATCTATAGTATCGGCCTTTACGACCTGCCCCCATTCCTCAAGCGCTTCCTGAAGACCCACCGGACCGTCAACGTCCATGTGGAGTACCACCGCGCCAACCGCGTCTACGAGGACGTATTGAGCAACGTCTGCGACGTCGGCCTCGTGGCCTACGCGGTCAAGGAAAGCCGCCTGGAAGTTGTCCCGCTTTGGAAGGACAAGCTCGTCCTCGTGTGCTCCCCCCGGCATCCGCTGGCCACCCGCGGTTCCATCAGCCTGGCCGCCCTGCGCGGGGAGCGATTCATCTCGTTCGAACCCGATATCCCGACCCGGCGCGCCATCGACAAGGCCTTCCGCAATGAAGGCGTCGAAGTGCAGCATGTCATGGAGGTCGACAATATCGAGACCGTCAAACGCGCGGTGGAAATTGAGCTCGGTGTGTCGATTATCCCGCAGTCCACGGTTGCCCAGGAAGTGCGCAACGGCACCCTGTCGGAGGTGGAGATTGGCGGCGGCGACTTCTGGCGCCCGGTCTCGGCCATCGTCAAGAAGAGCAAGGTCCTGTCGCCAGCGATGAAGCAGTTCATCAGCATCCTTCGCGATCCCAAACCGGGGCTGGAGCCGGCCGGAACCGAAAGCGTCGAGGCCCCGGCAGTGCCTGCCCCTGCCGCGCGTCCGGCGGCGCCCGCACCCCGCCCAGGCCCGGCGTCCCGCCGTACCGCGGCACCTGCGATCTGATCTGACCTGCGCCCTCTCCTTGACGGACCACGAGCCCGGCCTAGCCTTGGGCATGGCGAAGAAGTCGGGCGCATCGGGCTCCTCGGAACACGGCAAAGGCAAACCGAAGGGCAAGTCCCTCATCGTCGGCGTCGGCCTCGACTCCGACGGACACAAGCGCGTGACCACCGGTCACAACTTCGCCCTGGTCGGCGGGTCGGAAGGGACTCACGAGGCCATGGTGGAGAAAGCCGTGAAAATCAACGAACACCTCAAGCGCCGAGGCAAGGAACTCTCCGAGGTCAGCCGCGAGGAGTTTGATGACATCGCCCACCGGGTGGGGCTGAAACGCCAGGCACCCGAGGAGAACTGAATCGGCCGCCGCTCCGTTCTTGAATCCGGCCGCCACCGTCCGGACCTTCCCGCCTCTCCGGTCGTCGCCGCCCCGGCGTGGGACGGCCGAACCCGAACCCACCAATGGGGACCATGACCCAGTCGCCGTTGTGATCATTCCGTGATAAGGCGACGAGAGGCGTGCGGCGCATGATGGGTGACGGAGGTGGGTCGGCTGACCACGGCAATGGCTTCTCACCGGCGGCACCACCTGCTGTCGATCCTCGTTCCAGGCACCTCCCCTGGTCGGGCGTGCAGGAGACTTGAACTCCCAGGTGCGTGCGCCCTGCCGGGCGCACAACGAAAACGGGCCGGACTTTTGTCCGGCCCGTCGTGAAGCAAACCGACTCTGAATGCTCGATCGCCCTACTGCTTGAGACGACCAAACAACATCGAAGCCGTTGGCGTGAAGGTATAGGGCGAGGTCGCACCCGCGACGTCCTGCCACGGACCGGTTACCGAGGCCCCGGCTTGGAGCGTACCGGCACCGGCCCAGGTGATGGTGATGGAACCGTTCGCATTGCGAACGATGCTCGAGAATTTGCCGACGTCCGCCGGTTTGTTAGGAGCCGTGCCGCTGCGATAGGCGCGGTAGCCGCCATTCGCAGTGTCATTCACCAGGACCTTGGTGCCATCGGTCTTGACGCTGTAGAACTCGATGCCCGCGCCGCCGCCGCCCTCGACCCAAATGATGCGGATCGGATAAACGCCGGCGTCTTGCACGAAGACGCGGAACGCCGTGTCGGAAGGGCCGCCGTCGAACTGACCGAGGAGGACCCGATCCGTCGCGACGTTGAGATAACCCGCCTGCGCGCGGAAGCTATCATCACTGTTGACTCCGAGGGTCACCCAACCCGCCGGCAGGTCGACGAAAGTGATGATTTCTGCATCGATGCCGTCATCCAAGCCATTCGCACCGGGGATGCCGGGCATTTGGTCATCGGGGGTGAAGCTGCCCAGGACATCGCCGCCAACCTGGCTGAGATTGATGACCGTAGGGATCTCAAACTGCACGAGAGGCCCGACTTTGGTGCCATTGGCAAGTGCGTTGCCGATGGCAGCCGGGTCCGCGAGATTATCGGTAATCGCCGTCCCACTGTCATCCTTGAGCTGACCCAGAAGCGCATCCTCGGTCTTGGCGAGGGAAGTATGCGTGTAGGACTCATTCTGGAAGATCTTCCAGATAAAGCCCGATTTCGAGGTGTCGATTCCCGTGCCCTGCATCGACTTCACCAGGGTCGCGTAATAGATCGCTTTGAACGTGCCGGAGGAACTGACGATCTTGCCGGAAGTATCCTTAACCTCGATGGCGTAGGTGTGCTCCGAGGCCGAAGCGTATGGCGTCGCTCGGGTGTAAGCAAAGTCGGTGGCGTCCAGCACCTTCGGGCTTGCCGTGAGCGGCACAACTTCACCGTCGATGGTGAGCTTGGCCGAAGCCGGGTCAACGATCGACGCCCCCTTGTCGGTGGCGCGGAAAGTAAGTCCCGTGAGCGAAGTGTTGATGGCGGAGAGGAAGAAGATGTCACCACCGGTGGCACCCACTCCGAGAGTGACGAGAGCGGTTTCACCGGGGGTCTTCCCGAAGACAATGGAGTGCGCGCCCAGGCCACCCCAGCCCTGCTGGCCGGGAGCGGCTTCGTCACCATCGTTGATCGCCATACCGAGACCGAACTGCGTCCCGAGGTTGAGGGCTTCGAGACCCAACGATTCCTTGGGAAGCTTGATCTCATAGGTTGTGCGCTTGGTGGTGGCGTTGCGCGTCACGACCGCTTCCGTCCCGCCAGGGCCGGCTTCGTGCATGACGATGACCTCGCCCAGGCTGCCTTCCACGCCACCCAGGGCGTAGTTGTAAAGGGCGACCTGCGCATCCTGCGCCCCGTTGGCGATCATCAACTGGATCGAATCGCCGTTCCAGGCGCTGTTGGCGGCATTCTCGTGATACTCGTCGGTGACGACGAAACCGAAGTAGACGTTGTTGACGTCATAGACGACCTGGACCGCCGAGGTGTGGTCATCCGGACCCGTCCAAACCGCGGTGCCCGGGCCGCCGGCGTCATAGAGTTCGAACAGCACGGGTGTCCCGCCACGGCCGGAACCCTTGGGCACCGAGAACCGGGGATCCGAGAGAACCGGCGTGCCGGTCCACTCATCGAGATTGCCATCCAGCACGATGGGCTTCGGCGCGGGATTGGCCGTGTAGATTTCCTTGCCAGGCTCGATGTCGTTGGACTTGGCGAGCGTCACCAGGGCGGTTTCGCCCGGGGTCTTGCCGAAGACGATCGAGTGCGCGCCAAGGCCGCCCCAGCCTTGCTGGCCAGGTGCTGCCTCGTCGCCATCGTTGATGGCCATGCCAAGACCGAATTGCGTGCCACCGGTCAGCGACTCAAGAGCGAGCGCCTCCTTGGGCAGCTTGATTTCGTAGATGGTGCGCTTGGTGGTGGTATTGCGCTTCACCACGGCTTCGGTTCCGCCGGGACCGGCCTCGTGCATGACGATGACCTCACCCAACTCCGCCTCGGTTCCGCCCTGCGCGTAGTTGTAGAGGGCGACCTGCTGGTCGCGCGCCGCGTTGGCAATCATCAATTGGACCGAGTCGCCGTTCCACGCGCTGTTGGCCGCGTTCTCGTGGTATTCGTCGGTGACGACGAAGCCGAAATAAACATTGTTATCGTCGTAGACGATCTGGACCGCGGAGGTGTGGTCGTCCGGTCCGGTCCAGACGGCTGTGCCGGGGCCACCGGCATCGTAGAGTTCGAAGAAGACAAGGTTTCCAGTTGCTCCGCCGGACCCTTTGGGAACGGCAAAGCGCGGATCGGCAAGCACGGCGGACCCGCTCCATTCGGAGAGGTCGCCATCCAGCACGATCGGTTTGGGAGCACGAATGGCCGAGTAGTATTCCTTCCCGGGTTCGATATCGTTGGCTAATGCTGGAAGCATCAAGCCAAACGCCAGCGCAATAGAGGTTCGAGTACAGAGACGCATAGGCAGGTATTGGGTTTTTCCCGAAGACCAGACGGGGTCTTGGGATGGCACTTTTCCCAAGTAGTGTAAAGCGTCGAATTCGAAACTTCCCCCATGAGGCGCCACCGCGCCGCCCTAACTCAGGGAGATACCGACGCCCGGTTTCGCGCCAAACAAACGCGAAAGCCCACGAAGTAAATCCCATTGGACGGTCCCATCATGAATCGGTTGCCGGACCGGGCGTAATCGATCTCCTTGTCCCATCCACCCCCGCGAAACACTTTGAACCTCCCCGGCGGCCCTCCCACAGGGTCCACCTGAGGACCCGAGGGATAATTGGTGAACCAGTCGGAACACCATTCCCAGACATTGCCATGCATGTCATGCAGCCCCCACGGATTGGGACGCTTCAAGCCCACCGGGTGCGTCTTGCTTTCGCTGTTCTCCAAGGTCCAGGCGAACTCCGCCGCCACACTGGTGTCGTCGCCGAAGCTGAAGCGATGGGCAGTTCCCGCTCGGCAGGCATATTCCCATTCCGCTTCGGTAGGCAGCCGATAGAGATAACCTGGCGGAAGATGCCCCGCCTCGCGTTCCCTTCGCGTCAGGTTCACGCAATAGGCAGTGGCCTCCAAATGACTCACCTTCTCCACCGGCTTGCCGGGTACGGAATCCTGAAAGTGACTGGGGTTCCGCCCCATCACCGCCGCATACTCCTCCTGGGTCACTTCGTAGCGCCCGAGCCAGAAATCATGACTCAAGGTGACTCGCTGCCCAAGTCGGACGAAAACCCCCGCGGGAATCCGAACCATGTTAGTCACGGGCACGAGAGGCACCTCAGTCACCACACTCACTAATGAATTGGATGAGTTGGATGAATTCGCTGCGTCCGACGACACCGGTACCAGGGGACGGTCACATCCGAAGGTCAGTCCAAGTAGGACGAGTAGGGCGGACAGCAAAACCCACTGCCTCCCCTGCGTCTTCGCCGCATCGGCGCCGGTGTCATTCATTTCCAAGCAATGGTGATTTCCGCCGTACCCGGCGACAAGGGCAGGATCTCGAGCTTTCCGTCGGGCCATCGGACCTGGAGACCGGTCGCCAGTCCGTCCATGCCCAGTACCAAGGTGGCGCAGCCCTTGGGCCCCGAACCGGCGAGGACGGCCCGTGCCGGCCCCAGACGTTCACGGTCGTAGACAAGGCGCAATTGGGTACCGATCGCCGCCGGATTGGCCGTCGGACCGCGGACCGTCACCCGCAGGCCGGGGCGCGCCCCCTGGTTGAGGAACAGTCGGGTCGGACCGTCATGTTGGGACATCGCCAGGTCCGTCCGCCCGTCATGATTGAGATCCGCCAGAACCACCGCACGCTGTTCGCCGTCGATGCGCACACCGCTGACACGGCTGTCCGCCGGGATAAACCCGCCTTTGCCATCGCCGCGCAACCACAGTCCCTGTCCCGCGTCCTCGCGTGTCCAATCGGCGGCTCCGCCAAAGAAATTCTGCGCCAGCAACAGATCCTCATGGCCGTCGCCATCCAGATCGCCCACCGCGATCCCCATCGATGGACTCAACTGGGCGGCTTGCGGCAAGGGGCGGCGTTCCCAGCGATTCCCTCGATTGAGAAGAATGACGGATTCAAACGAAGTGGCTTCGACCCAGCGGGTCGTTGCCGTCTTCGCGCTGAGGATGTCCTCCAGGGAGGCCGCAGCATACGCCGCGTGAGTCGGAAAGCGGTGCTGGACTTCGGGCAGGCCCGCCGCCAACCGCCGCCGGTCGAGCAACGGCATCCAGCGGTCGACCTGTCGCCAAGCCTCGATCACTTCCACCCGGCCGTCCTGATCCCAGTCACCATAGTACAGACGCTGCGGACCTGGACCGGTGAGTGCGTAGGCGGAGTTCAATCCCCAGTTTCCGGCGGCGAGATCGAGACGGCCGTCCTCGTCAAAATCACCGACCGCGAGGCATTGCCACAGACCCGGGGTATCGGAGAAGCCCCACGGAGCAGTGACTTCTTCGAGAGCCTGTTGGTGGTTTCGAAACACTCTCAGGGTTCCCCACTCGGTCGACACCGCGAGATCCGCAGCGCCATCCGCATCGAAATCCGCGAAAACCGCACCCGTCACGAGTCCCAAAGTACGCAAGGCATCGCTCCAGGTGTCGCTGGGTTTCAGACGATCTCCTTCGTTCGTCCAAATCATGGAAGGGGCCGGTTCGGGATAACGTCCGGGCATCGATCGCCCTCCCACAAACAGGTCCAGGTCCCCGTCGCCGTCGACATCGGCCACCGCCAGCGGGCCCGTTGCGGCGAGTCCGGCGGACCAACGTCGGGGCGCACTAAGGGCCGCCGAATCGAAGGCCTGGATTTCGCTGGGTTCGCCGCGAGGCAGCTCGTAATTCGACATCGCCACCAGGAGTCGCTGTTGTCCCTGCCCCGTCGCCCAGGCCAGGAGGGCGGTCGGGTCCCCGGGGAAGACTGGTGCGACTCCAGCCAGGACGAATGACTTGCCGGCCTGATTGGTATAAATCATTAACCCACCCAGCTTCCCCCCTCCGACCACCAGATCCTCCCAACCGTCATCGTTGGCATCCCACCATGCCAGGGGCGGCCCGAGCGTGCTGAGTCGCCGGGGCAAGAGCGGCTGAAGCGCGGATTCATCGAAAGGCGCGGCGACGTGACGAAAGCCCAACGTCGCGGTGGCATCCGCGAAAAGCGGGGGTTCCGTGGAACCTCCCATTGTCGACGGTTCCGATGGCCGGGCTGGGGCACCGCCGCCAGCGGGTTGAACCACCTCAACTCGGTGGTTGGGTTGAACCTCCAGGCTGCTTTCATCGCCACCGGGCCAACGCACCGTCAAGAGATAGGGACCCTCCAGTCCATGGCCCGCGGCAAAGACGCGGATCGCCTCATCGCCGGACAAATATCGTCCGCCTGCAAGGATGTCCTGGCTTTGGGTAATGGTCTTGGAGGCCAAC
>JAEUHG010000078.1 GCA_016795425.1 Verrucomicrobiales bacterium | reverse complement strand
GGCACCACCGTTCCGGCCGGGAATCGCCGTTCTGGGAAAGCGGCAGGGGACTGCCGCAGTCCACGACGCTTCGCGCCAGTCCGCACCCCGGGGCCAGGCCAACGCTGGTCGTCGTGGAGTGCGGGAGTCCTCTCCCGCTATCTCAACGGAAATCGCCCCGACAACTCGGAGATGCGCCCGGCGAATCCGATGCGTCTCCGAGTTGTGGAGCGGCACCACCGTTCCGGCCGGGAATCGGCGTGCTGGAAAAGCGGAAGGGGACTGCGGCCTAGTCCTGGTAGTGGATGCCGGTGATCTCAAGTTCCATGTCGCCGGCAGGGAGTCGGATTCGGACCCGGTCACCCACCGACTTTCCTGTCAACGCCTTCGCCACCGGCGAAAGCCAACTGACCCAATCTCGATCCGCGTCCGTCTCATCGACACCAACAATTCGATACTCGGTGATTTCTCCCGACCTGGCACGAACCGTCACCGTGGCGCCGAATCGCACCTTGTTATCCGGCGCCGCGGGTGGAACCACCACCGCCGAGTCCAGGATGCGTTGAAGTTGAAGGATTCGACTTTCGGCCATGGCACGAGTTCGTTCCGCATCGGCGCCGGGACCGGTTGCCGTGGCGAGCAGGTCCTTCCATCGATCCCATTCCGCCCGCAAGCGTTTCATACCTCCCGCGGTCATGTAGTTCTTGGTTCCCGGAGGCAGCACCGTCGCCGGCCGCAATGACGGGGAAGGCTCCGGAGCATCATCAGATTCGCGCGTGAAGGCCTTGCTCATGGTCAACCGGTCTCCTAGCCGATGCGCGACAGTCGCAGCAGCACGCTCAAAAAGCGCGCCACACCGGGCGTCCACCGCCGTTTGTTGAACTGGTCGCCGCACTTGCGGATCGCCTCGGCTCGGGTCGGATAGGGGTGGATCACGGTCGCCAGTCTTCCCAGGCCGGTGCCGGCAGCCAGCGCCAGCGACACCTCGCTGATCAAATCACCCGCACCCCTGCCCACTATGGTGGCGCCCACAATGCGGTCCGTTCCCGCGCGAGTGTGCACGCGAATAAAACCCTCGGTGTCCGAGTCGGTGATCGCGCGATCCACGTGCTCGAACGGCTGGGTGAAAGTGTCCAATGCCACTCCCCGACGCGCTGCTTCCGCCATCGTCCACCCCGTGTGCGCCAGTTCGGGATCGGTGAACGTGCACCACGCCATCGACACGTTCGACCACCTCCGGCGCCCAATCGGTCCCAGCGCAAACAACGAGTTTTGAATCACAATTCGCGCCGCGGCATCCGCGGCGTGCGTGAATCGATGGGAAAGACAGACATCTCCGCACGCGAAAATGCGAGGGTTCGAGGTGCGCAGAAAATCATCGACTCGCACTCCGGTGCGGATGTCGTGGATGACATCGGCGGCGTCCAGTTGCAGGTCCTGGATATTGGGAATTCGACCCGTCGCAACCAGCAGCGCGTCCGCCTCGACCACCTCGCCGTCCTGGAGATGCAACTGACGGGTCTCATTGCGTCGATCGACATGCGACAACCGGGCGCCCAGGCGCAGCTGAATTCCGTCACGCATCAGGGCCTGCTGGACGACCATCGCGGCATCGGCGTCGTCGCGATCGAGCACTCGTGGATGCTTGTGAATCAGTGTCACCTTCGAACCGAGGCGTGCGAAGGCCTGCGCCAGTTCGCATCCCACCGGGCCGCCTCCCAGCACCGCCAATCGTGGAGGAAGCCGGGTCAAATTGAACACTGTCTCATTGGTCAACGGGTCGGCCTCCGTCAGCCCAGGAACTTCCGGTATCGCCGCCCGGGCTCCCGTGGCGATGACCGCCCGATGAAACGGCAACCGCTTTCCGGCCACCTCGATCTCGCGGGCTCCGACAAACCTTCCTTCACCAAAGAACACGTCCACCCCAAGCCCGGCGAATCGACGGGCGGCGTCGTTGGGCGCCAACCCCGCGCGCAACCGCCTCAGTCGCTCCATGACCGCGGAGAAATCCACCTCGGGACCGGGCATGGTACGAATGCCGAACTCCCCGGCACGACGCAACTCGGCCGCGACGTGCGCGCTGCGCAGAAGCGACTTAGATGGCACACAACCGAAGTTCAAACAATCGCCACCCATCAGGTGGCGTTCGACCAGCGCCACCCTGGCTCCTAGTGTCGCCGCCCCCGCCGCGGTGACCAACCCGGCCGTGCCCGCCCCAATCACCACCAGGTCGTAGACCCCCGATGGTGCCGGTGCACGCCAATCTGCGGGCCGAACCTGCTCCAGCAGCGCCCGGTTGGCCGAATCGAGCGGAGTCAAGGGAATCATGGATTCGGTCGAATCGGCGTCGCGGCTCCGAGTTCGCGCACCTCGAGTTTGAGAGCGCCTTCCGTCGGAACCTGCGTTCGAACGACCAGGGTCTGCTGCCCCTTCGCCGGCGCGTGACGACGAGGGTCGATCGGCAGTCGCCCCACCTCTTTCCATCCGGCGTCCGTCACCACAAGATCCGGTCCGCCACCATACCTCAGGCGGCCTCCGAGGGGGATGGTCACGGCTGCCAGGTCGGCCACGGCTGCGTCGTTCCAAGTCAATTGGATCCCGGTCAACGGGGCCTTGGCTGTCGATGCAAGCGTCCAAGTCAGAGGCTGGGCCAATTCCCGGGCGTCGAAAGCGAATTGAGACGGTTCCGTGCGAGCGAGGTCGTGGGTGAACCGGTGGAGAAAAACTTCATGAAGGTTCCAGGCACGCGCCCCGGTGGGCTGAAGATGAAACTCCCGCGAGTTGTCCCGCAATGCCGCTCGAATCGTGTCGGGAAAGGCGCGCGCCATGCGAGCTGTCTCCCAGTGTCGAATCGCCTCGAGAATGGCGGGAACCGCGCCGAACTTCCGTGCGGTGTCAGCCGACCTCGGGTCGGCCTCCAACTGGGCCGTGCTGGCCAGGCTCGTGGCAAGCGTGAATCCGGCGTGAAACCCAGCGGCACGCGCCAAGAGCCATTCGGCATCCTCGACACTCGTCTCGGGCCTCAAGGCGAACCAGCCCAACATGCGGGGCATCAGGTTCCGCTCGAAATACACCTGGTTCTTGAAACGGTAGAGGGTCTGGCTCTCGCGAAAGCCCCCGTACCAAGGCTCGCCCCAATTCATGCGGGTGTTGATATGCCAGTTGGAATGACCGGGCAAACTTGCGTCATTGATCACCTGACCGCGCAACTCCGGTTTCAAAGCGTCGTACCAGGCCCGCGTGAACAGGGCGCAACCATACTGGCCGTACCCCGTCGACCAGTTCCCTTCCAGTCCGTCAAAGGACAACTGCATCGCCCCGGAGTGATTGAACAGGGCGGCGATCTGTCGCGCGATCTCTTGCGACAGGTCGGCGTTCGACAAAAAGACCTTGTAGTCGTGGTCGAGCAATCGCCCCACCGCCGCGCCCCGTTGATGCGCGGTCGCCGAGGTTCCCCAGGCGCCGCGCTCGCATTCGAGCAATCGCCAGGGCGCGGCAGCCGAGACCTCCTTGTACCGAATCAATTCGTGGCCGACCACCACCCCATTCAGTGCCGTCTTCTTACGGAAGAAGTCGGGGTTGGAAATCACCATCTCTCGAGCGGCCGCATCGACGTTCTCGACCAACTCCGCGCTTCCGATGCGCGCCAATCGCGGGTCGGGCTTCGGCGAAACGAACGGGTCGTTCGGGGTGATGAAATTCGAGAGGGTATGAAAGCCCACCTTTACCCCCGCTTCCCGCGCCTTTTGCACACAACGACGAAGTCCGTCCCATCCTCCCGGAAACAAGTCGGGTTTCAGCTGGAACTTGCCCCAAGTGGCGAACGGCGAACTGTGGTAGAGGTATTCCAGTCCGGCGCGCCGCGTCATTTCAATCGCCCGGTCCACGGTCGACTCGCTGAAGTCCACGATCAGGTACGAGGCCGTGGCCTTCGGCGAAACCTTTGCCCACACGCCGTCGATCAGCGGATGCGGCAGTCCCTCCGCCTCCTCGATCTGACCAATGATTTCCAAGGCTCGGGGCGCGGGCCCCGCGAACAGCGCAACGCTGCTCCCCACCACGCCGCCGTCGGCCAACGGCGGCACCAGGTATTTCTCGTGGCCCCAATTCGCCACGACGCGTTCGCGATCGCGCTGCCGGCAATAAGCCTGGAGCACGCTGCCGAACGGTGTCCGCCGGGCCGTGTCCGTCCGGTAGCCCTGGTCCTTCAAGATCTCCGCCGGCAAATCGTCGTAAACATCGGGATCCTGATCCGATCCACCTTCTTCAATGTCGCTCTCCGATAGGCCGGTGCCACCGAGCGTGCGCACATTCAGGGCCTGCAGCCCTACGGCAAATTCACGATTTCTCACGACCCCAACCGTCTCCCCGATGATTTCCCGGATCGTGATCGGGTAAGGTCCCCATTTCAGCAGATCCACCCTGGCGATGGGTTCGACCGAGACGACTTCAAACGTCACGTGCGACGGTCGTTCGCGCACGGCAACGCCCGCGATCACCCCGGTATCGCCAAAGCGGAGGGTCAATCGGCGCGTGGCCGGATCCCATTGGGCCAACGTCGGCGGATGCAACTCGCCGTCGATCCGCAACGAAATCAACGCCGCGAGCCGGCCCTGGGCCAAATAGTTTTGCGTGCCACCGGTCGGACGAATGGCACCCAGGGAGCCGTCGTCGTTGAGTTCGAAGGTCGAAGTCTCGGTGCGCCAGGACACCAGGGTGGCGGCGTTCGTGATGCCCTGAAACCAAGGGAACGCGAGGATCAGCGTCAAGATGCGGGAGAGCCAAATCATAGTTACCAGTCGATGATTCCGCCGCACCCTGAACCAAGATCTCGCCGGGTGCGATCTCGCGGAGCATCGAAATACTCGTGGCATGGACACTATCCCCCGCCTTCAACGGCGGCAGGGTGATCCGAGAAGCACCCGCCTGTGCGTGCGCTACTTCGCGACGGCAGGGCGGCGCACCGAACGCACCCGGTGATTTTCGCTGTCGCCGATCAGCAGAGTTCCATCGTCATCCACGAAAACGCCATGGGGCCGCGCCAACTGACACTGGTTCGCCGGACCGTCGGGTCCGTCGCCCTTGGTCCCGGTACCCACCACCGTTTCGATGGTTCCCCGCATGGGGTCGAGTCGCCGGATGCAATGGCTCTCGGTATCGGCCAGATACACCGAGCCGTCCCGGGCCACGGCGATTCCTTTCGGTCCTGACAATGTCGCCTCCCTGGCCGGTCCCCCATCTCCGGTGCGGCCCTTCAACCCGGTGCCGGCCACGTGGTGGATGGTTCCCGCCTTGGCATCGATTCGGAACACCTGGTTCCCTTCACGCAAGGCGATCCACAACTGTCCGCGAGAATCGAAATCCAGCGCTCGCGGCCCATGCAACGGAACCGCATCGAAACGCGCGCCGTCGGGCGTGGGCCCGCGTTCGCCGTTCCCCGCGAACGTCGTGATGATCCCGGATTTCCGGTTCACCCGGCGAATCCGGTGGTTGCCGATGTCGCCGATATACAAGTCTCCCTCGGGACCGAACTGGAGGCTGTGCGGTTGCCGCAGACGCGCGCGTTCGGCCGGACCGCCATCGCCGGAGAATCCTGGCTCGCCCATCCCGACGGCGGTGCCGATGCGTTGGGTGACGGCATCGATGCGTCGGATCCGGTGATTGCCCATATCCGCGACCCATAGGTGGCCATCCGCATCGAAACGGATCTCGTGGGGCTGATCAAACTCGGCCTCCAGGGCCGGGCCGCCGTCGCCGCCCGCGCCTTTCCGACCACAACCCGCGATCGTCGTGATCCTTCCATCGGGCGCGATCCGTCGGATCCGCTGTCCGTCGTATTCGCAGAAATACAGGGCGCGATCGGGTCCGCGCACGACGCCAAACGGATTGTTGAGCTGGGCTTTCGATGCCGGACCGTCATCGCCCTGGGAACCCGCGGTGCCCGTGCCGGCCACCGTACTCGTCACCCAGCCGTCGGAAGCGTGAACCTGCACTCCCTGGGAAGCGGTGATCGCCACCCAAACCAGGATTCCCAAGGCGAGAGGCTGGAGGAATCGACCATTCGCGACGTTCTTCATAAGCGCGTCGTCCGCCCAACCAGGACGAGTGGACCCCGAAGTTCCGGGGTCGCCCGAGAGGCGACCAGGAATCCAAAGTTCACGACGGCATCTCGCGAGGCACGACGATGCGTTGGAGCATCTCCGTCCCGCGCAGAATCGACAAGTGTGCCGGACGCGCCACCTGGTCGCCGGTGAGTTGACGATGCAACGGATCAATGCCGGCGACGGGCTTTCCATCATAGCCCAGGATCATGTCACCTTCGCGAAGACCTGCTTCCGCCGCCGGCCCGCCAGGCTCCACTTCCAACACCAACACCCCCGACTCCTGGTGCAAACGCAGGGCCCGGGCGATGCGTCGATGCACGTTGGCATCCTGCCCGGCGAGTCCCAGGTAGGCACGGCGCACGCGTCCCTCCTTGATCAACCATCCGGCCACCCATTTCGCCGTGTTGATCGCGATGGCAAAACAGATCCCCTGCGCCGGCAGGATGACGGCGGTATTCACGCCAATCACCTCACCGCGTGAATTCAACAGGGGCCCGCCGGAGTTCCCGGGATTCAACGCCGCGTCGGTCTGCAAGATGGAATCCATCAAGCGGCCGGAGTCCGTGCGCATGCTGCGCCCCAAGGCACTCACCACCCCCGCCGTCACGGTGCAATCGAATCCCAATGGGTTTCCGATGGCGATGGCCAGCTGCCCAACCCGAACCTGGCTGGAATCCGCGAGTACCGCAGGTTCCAGGTTCGGAGCAAAGACGCGGAGCACCGCCAGATCGGTATGTGGATCCTCGCCCACCAGATGGACATCGGGTTGACGACCATCAGGCAGCGTCACCCGGAGGCTTCCAGCCCCATGGACCACGTGCGAATTCGTTAGAACGAAGCCGTCCGGGGTGAACACAAATCCCGAGCCGCTCCCTGCCGCCCGACCTCGACCTTGGCGATCACGTAGAGTCTCAATGCGCACCACGCTGGGACTCACCCGTTGCGCCACGCCCGCCACCGCCGTGGAATAAGCGTCCAGCAAGGGTCCGTCCGACCGCACCGTTTCCGGTTGTGGCGATGGTTTGTCCTCTGGCCAAGCCCCGCCGACCAAGGACAGTCGAGGCGCGATGCGGTCGAGGGGTGCCAGATTCTCCGCTTTGGGAACGGCTTCCGTCGTTCCCGGTCGAAGGTTCCATCCATTCATGGGCACCACCTGTGCCCCAAGTCCCGGTAACGTGCAAATCACCGAGGCCGATCAATGGGACGTCGATGTCGCGTGACTCGCCACGTCCGGCCCCGCCAGGTGCCACAGCGAACGCCAGTAGGTCTGTTCCACCTCATACACATTGGTGACCTGCGTCGCGGTTGTGGAGGGCGGCAGGATTCCGTAGCGCTTCATCTCACGCACCCAGTCCTGGCGCGGGCGAAAATCCGGCATGTCGAACCGCCGGTCCTTCTCCAGAAAATCGCGCCCCGCCGCAATCATGGCCAGCAATGTCTCGTAGTCGCGATCCCTGGCCGTGGTGAACACCGCCCTTCCCGGTTGATCATCGGACGTCGCCCCTCGGCACAATCCCCAACCTCCCGCCGATTTGTCCAAAGGGGCCAGCAGGAGCATCGATTTCTCCGGCTGCGTCAGGTTGAACACGATGTGACGGCTGGTGAGCAACCGGGGATCGTCCATGCTCGGTTGCCAAAAGCTAACCCCCCGCTCGTCGACCAGGCTCAGCGGCAGAAGGCGACTCGGTTCCTTGTGGCAGACCGCGCATCGGCGTTGCAGTACCTCCGCGCCGGCGCGGGTCGTCGACCAATCGGTGTCCAGGTTGATCTGCACATTCTCCGCGTAGTTCCCGATCATCCCGCAACCCAGAGCGGCGTAAGTGCCGGGATAGGCGGCGCCGGACTCTATCCATAGCCGCAGAATCCTGGACTGCCGTTCGTCAGCCCGCACGCCGTAGTGCGACCCGTCGATGAACTTAAGCAACCGGCTCGCCGACGAGCCCAACGTGCGAGGTTGGTAGTTGCTTACCGGCTGATTGCGTCCGTCCGCCACCAATCGGGCAATGGTCATCATGTAATAGCTGTGACTGAACAACGGTCCGCGATCTCCGGTGAGCAGCAATCGCCCGGCCCGCGGCCCGCCCCGTGCCGTGGCCGTCGTCCCGTGGCAGTCCACGCACAAGGCATCGAGCACGGGCTGGACATCGCGTGGGTAGTCGAAGACGTCCGGAACGTCGGTGAAGGGCTCGATCTTGGCCGCGGGTTTGCGCACGGCGAGCGTTGCATGAAACTCCGCCCTGGGCGTCTGAGCCCGGTGTTCGTGGCAACCCACGCAACTCAGCATCTCGCCCGGTTGCACCGTGGTGAAGCTCTGCATGCGCTTCACCGCCAAATCGTGCTCATCCAAGGCCACAAAAAAGACGCTGCGCATCGCCGGCGCCTCGAAGTAGGCGCTGCCATCGGATTCCACGGGGACCGTGCCCAGGATGCGTTCGAGCGTGAAGGTGCCCCCATAGCTGATGGGTTCCATGCCGCCGGTGTAATGAATCGGCATCGGCAGGGTCTCCAACACCAACAATTTGCGGATCTCCCCTGCCGCGACGCCATCCATGCGCCGCCCCTGATGAACGTCCGCTACCAGATACCGCCCTGTCGCCAGTTCAGGTTTGGTTCTCGACTGAACGACCGTCTCCGTGGGGCGCGGCGCGATGGGTCTCGGTTCGTGGCACTCCATTTTGGCGGCGCGATCGCTCTCCGGCAGCCGGACCAACACTTCACTCACGCCTTTGCCATCGATCAACACCACCGTGTCCCGACTGGCGGCCAGGAAGCAGTCCTCGGAAAATGCCCATGGATCTCGGAAGTGCGCCGCCTTGCCGATCGGGCGGGCAAACTCGGCGGCGTCCGGACCGGCCTTGGGATCCACCACCGTGACGACACCATCATGCTCCCGTTGTCCGTGGCCCGGACTGAAACTCGCCACGATCTTGTGGCTGTTGGGAATCGGCTTGGCGTCGATCATGGTGGTGCCGGGATGCAGATTGCCGAACCAGACGGACTGCCCTGTACCATCCGGGTTCATCGCCCACAGGTGATGGAAATGCACCTGGCTGCGATCGACGTACTCCCATCGGGTGTAGAGAATCCTGCCGTCGGGAAGCGGCCACGGCGTGTTGTCGTGCTCGTTGTTGCTCGACAGCGCCCGCAGGTTCGAGCCGTCCATCTCGCACCGATGGAGGACCGCAACCTGGGTGAGCCAGCAGTTCACCCAGCGTTTGCAGCGGCTGCTCACGAACACGATGCCGCCGTCCGGCAGATAACTGGGCTCAATGTCATCGTAAGGCCCTGACGTGATCTGACGCAGCGTTCCCACTGCCTCCGCCGGGCGTTGACCCGTCTCGCGCCCGTCCAGATCCAGTTCGTACAAGTGGTAGTTCTCGGTACCGCCGGGTCGGTAACTAAACAGAATCCGCCGTCCACCATAGTGCAGTTGCGGATCCCGGATTCCGCCCCGGGGATCTTGCACCAATACCTCCAAGGCCCGTGTCTTCAGGTCGAATCGGTAGAGTTTGGCGCCCTCGGTATACGCTTTGCGGTCCGGATCATGAGCGTAATACCCGAAGTTGGCATACCAATGGCCGTCCGTCGGATTGACACCTCGCGCGGCAAACACGATGGCGTCGACCGTTCCCAGGGGGCCCTGTCGAAAGCGCTCGAGCAACTCGGCTGGGCCGGCGGCGAAAGCGGCGCCGACCGCACCCCCAAGAAGGGTGACGGCAACGGCTACCGTTCCGACAAGACGATCAAAGGGAGAGCACATAGGCGGCCAGGTCCTGGATTTCCTGCGCAGTGAGATGGGAGGTCACGCCGTGGCGATCACCTTCGTTGAAGTCCATCAGGACCTCGCCAAGGGTTCGGGCCCGGCCGTCGTGGAGGTACGGCGCGGTCCGCCAAACCTCGATCAACGTCGGTGTGTCGAACCGGTTCGTGGGATGGTCAAACCGACCCACCGTGCCGACGTCGTGCGACTTCAGATCAGTAAACTGGGCGCCTCCGTGACACAAAGCGCAGCCGACGGTGGGATTGGCGAAGATCTCTTCACCCCGCTTCGCCGAATCGGACAACTGACCGCCGACCAACAGCGGACTGGGAATGGGCCGAAGCGATGCCAGATAGGCGTCGAGGGCGTTGGCAACCTCCGGCGGTTGCACCGTGAACATGGAGAACCGAATGCCGGCACGCACCGCCACCGCCGCCGAACTGCGAACCCCCAGGGACATCGACGGCGGCGTCTCGTGGGAGAAAAGCAGGCTCTTCGAATTCTTGGGATTGCCCACACCATCGTTCAGCATGTCCCAATTCAATCCTTCGATGCGCCCATCCCAGGAATGGCAACTAGCACACGATTGCCACCCCTGGAAACAAAGGGTGGCATCATTGAACAACGCCTCACCCCGTCGTTCCTGGGTCGGCACCAGACGCGGTCCCAACGCGACCCGATCGCCGGGCACTTCCGGCCGACGGACATCCACGACCGCCAAGGAATCGTCGAAGTAGTTGGCCACCCAAAGTTGTGATCCGAGCCAAAGGACCGCGCGAGGTCCGCTCGCCGATTCCGGCAATCGGACGCGCCTTCGCATGCCGACCAGGAACGACAAATCGTTGGGCACATCCTCCGTGCGTCGGGACGCCAACAAACTTGTTTCCGCGCTCTCCTTTGCCTGGCTCCTGGCTTCCAGTGCCGCCAACCTCGCCCGCAAGGCCTTGAAATCAATGACGCTCACTTCGTGAGTGCCGGCGTGGGTGATGGCGAGATGCCCACCCTCCGGACTCCAGGCCGCGGCCCAAGGATTGGCAGCCCCCGCGTCGATATCGTCCAACAACACCGTGTTAATCACCCGACCATCGGTCGCATCCATCAGTGTGGCGGCGTTGCTGTTGATCCAACCCCGGTCCACCTGAGTCGTCGGCAGGTGGTAGCGGGCCAGGGAGTGGGTCACCACCAGATAGCGACCGTCCGGAGAGACCCGGATGTCATGCAATAACGTGGATCCATTCGGCAGCTCCACTTCCTTCACCGTCCGACCGCTCGCGACGTCGATCATGCTCACGCTGCACGCCACCACCTCGGCATCGGAGCGCCCCGAAGGAAGATGGTGGGCCACGAACAAATGCCGCCCGTCCGGCGTCAACGCCGCCGCCACCGGTTCTCGCGAGGTCGGCAGACGACGGGCCACACGCGAGGTCTGCAAATCCACAACCTCAACGCGATCGTTGAATCGGCAGCAAACGAATAGACTTCGCCCATCCGCGGACAGCACGGGCGCCATGGCGGTATGACCGGTCGGAATGCGCGGCCCGGCCTCGAGCCGACTGGGATCCACCACCGTCACCCAACTCTCGGGCGCTGCGCAGGTCACGTAGAGACGTGAGCCATCGGCGTTCACCGCAATCCCCGTGGGCGCCCCTCCCACCACCCAGGATCTTCGCACTTCGCGTGTCCCGGCATCCACTGCCAGAACCTTCCCGGCTGTGGCGCAGGCGACATAGATCGTCCCTCCGTCAGGCGAGACTCCGAGGGCCGTGGGTGATAGGTAGTCCGCGGCCACCAGCGGCAGGGTGATCAGGCCCAGCCAGCCGCCCACCAGAGCCAGCGCCCGAAGGGCATTAATTCCGACCCAGTGCCGTTGCCAGGTTCCCGGAAGATGGAGGGCACACCGACTGCCACACCACCCCTCGATCCGGGTCAACTTGCTGCGGATTGCCACGGCCTGGGGTCCAAACGCCGGGGACGCCACGCCAGGTTGTACGGGCCGGTTCATGGAAAGTCCGCAGTTCCTCTTGGCACTGCCCACCGGCCATGAACGAAGGCGGGAATGCCCTGTCGCAGCGCGACAGGGCCTACCTGGGTTGGAACTGGATCCAGTCAGGTAGCCCCCGTCGCGCTGCGACGAGGTGTGCGGGGTCCACAGTTTCATGGAACGAGATTCTCTGGACAACTTGCCCCCACGTCCGAAGCCCTGCCAACGAGCTTGGGGCAAAATGAAAAGGACTTTGGTCTGAACCTTTTCTCGCCTGCGGCGTTCCACTGGTCGTCAATGCGGTGCGTGAAACAGGACGCCGAACTGCCGGTGCCCGCCGCGCGACGGGGAGATCCCGATGCGTGGGACGTCCTCTTTCGCCGTTACCAACTCCCGCTCTACACCTACGCCGTGGACCTCCTTCGAGACGAACATCTTGCCCTGGACGTCGTGCAGGAGACGTTCCTGAAGGCGTTCCGCCACCTCGACAGTCTTCGCGACGACGCCCGGTTCGGTTCCTGGCTGTTTGGCATCGCTCATCAGAACATCGTCAGCCACTGGCGACGACTGGGACGCAGTCCGTTCAGCGATGATCCCGTTCCGGAATCCGAGTCCAGCGCCGATCCTGAGCCGGGCTTCGATCTGATTCGCGTCGAGGAACGGGAGGCCGTGCTGGCGGCCGTCGACGCCCTGCCATCCGCCCAACGCGTCGTTATCCTGCTCCATTTCCTCGAGGACTTTCCCCTGGCCGAAATCGCCGCCATCACCGGGACGTTTGTCGGAACCGTCAAATCCCGCCTTCACTACGGGAAAGCGGCCTTGCGGCAACGCTTGTCCACCATCGTTCCACGCCCATGAAATCCCCGCGTTCCCTCCTGCTCGGCCGCCACCAAGGGGCGGAGGCCAAACTCGACCTGATCCGCGCCCGGACCCTCGCCTCCCTGAAAGGCTCCACGGGGTCTATCAAAGCAGCGCCGATTTCCGCACCGCTGTGGCGGGTGCTCTGGATTGAGCTCTTTTATCGCCCCCGACACGCCTGGGCCGGCATTGGCGCCTGCGGCCTGCTGGCGCTCGGCATCAATGGCCTGGCCATTTTTTCGTCAGACCTCCCGCCCACGGCGTCCTCCAGCCCGTTGGTGGCCGTGGAAGAGGCCGTGCGCCAGCGGTCCCAACTCCTGGCCGAACTGCGCGGCCAGACCCCTCCCCTATCGCCTCACCCTGCCCCCATCACCGCTCCCGACCGCAACCGCCGACGTTCGGCAATCCGGGCGGAATCCGGGCTTGGGATCGCGTAGATTCGCGCCTCGCCCCGAATCTTCCCCCACCGATTCGCCCCTATGTCACATCCCACTCGTTTTCCACGACTGTTGGCGTTGCTGAGAGTGCTGCTGCTCGCAGCCGGGTCAGGGGCTGTAATCTTGGCCCTGTTTTATGGTGTCGCCAATTGGCGCGGCAGCCGCGAATGGCGCGCCGAGCGCCAGCGCATCGAGTCGCTCGGGCGACGCACCGACATCACCGCGCTCGCGCCACCTGCCGTTCCCGACAACGACAACTTCGCGATGATTCCCTTGTTGCGACCGTTGCTCGATTACCGCCGACTCCAGGGTGACCTCTGGGCGGGTATTCAATGGAACGACACGAATGGCTATGCACTGGCCAACGAAACGCTGGCCTTGGGAGAAAGCCTCAAACGCCGGTTCAAGGAGCCCGCCGAACGTTCCTGGACCCGAGGCGAACGTGTGGACCTGAGAGCTTGGCAAGCCGCCCTGCGAGATCCCAAACAACGGCCGGCCCTCACCGCCAATCTCGCCAACACCGGCCAGGACACCAACTTGATGTTGCTCCCGGAGGGGACACCCCCCGGCCGCGAAATCCTCCAGGTGCTCGGGTCCTATGCAGGATCGTTCGACGCGCTTTCGAAGGGCATTCGACGGGCGCACTCTCAGTTTCCCGTTCACTACGATGAAGTTTATGCCGCACTACTTCCTCACCTCCATCTGCTCAAGCGGTTTACCACACGTTTCAGCCTTCGCGCGGTGGCTCTGCTGGCTGAAGGCCACCCCGACTCGGCCGCCGAGGACGTCATCACCAGCCTTCGTCTTGCCGAGGCGATTCGCACCGAATCGTTCCTGATCTCCCAGATTGTTCGACAGGCGAATTTAGACCTCGCGCTTCAGCCCCTCTGGGAAGGGGTGATCACACAAGCCTGGTCCGATGTCCATTTGTCAGCCTTCCAGAAACAACTCGAATCGATCGATTTCATCGCCGGGTGGCGGGCGGGCATTGAAACCGAGCGCGCCGCGGCAGCGTGGGCCGTCCACCGTATAGCCAGCTCCTGGGAGTCTCGACGCGCAATGTGTGAGATGTACGCCTCAATCGGCCATCCGCCAGGTGCCCCGACCGCGGTCGGTTTTCCCCTGCCGTACGCCTTGCTCGCGCCTCGTGGATGGTTTTATGGGAGCCTCGTCGACGCCTCGAAGTCGTTGGAGACGCTGGAAACAGCCACTCCCCGTGATGCCCCAGATCTTCGCTCCACCTGGCGCCCTTCGGATCGTCCGATACGCATCTCCCGCCTCCTTTATTTCTCGCTTCTCGCCAACGGCCTGGGTGACCTGTCAGCGGCCTTCGTCAACACGGTTCGGCGCCAGACTCATCTGCGGATTGCGACCACCGCTTGCGCGCTCGAACGCCATCGCCTAGCCCATGGCACTTATCCCGACACCCTGGGGTCGCTCGTTCCCAATTTCCTTCCGGCAGTTCCCGTCGATCCCATCGACGACCAACCCTTGCGCTATCGTCGCGAAGCCAAGGATCGCTTCGCCCTGTGGTCCGTAGGCGAGAACGGACGGGACGACAGCGGCGCCTTTCCCACCGGTGGAGAAACCACACCTTATGAAGGCGACTGGGTTTGGCGTTGGCCTGCCCCGGTCGCCCACTGACCAACAGCATCAACGGCGGTCTTGCCACGCAGAAGCGAGCACCTCACGAATCTCGATTCGTCCACCCTTCCCAAGAATCAAGTGAGCTGAGGCGGTCCTGCTGCATTCGGATGTCACCGAACCCCCGCGACGTGGTGCCTTCCGGTCCCAAGGGCGCATCTCCGAGTTGTCGAGTGGGCGGCACCACCGTTCCGGCCGGGAATCGCCGTTCTGGGAAAGCGGCAGGGGACTGCCGCAGTCCACGACGCTTCGCGCCAGTCCGCACCCCGGGGCCAGGCCAACGCTGGTCGTCGTGGAGTGCGGGAGTCCTCTCCCGCTAT
>JAEUHG010000068.1 GCA_016795425.1 Verrucomicrobiales bacterium | reverse complement strand
CACCCCCCGCCGCTCCGCCACAAACGCCGCTTCCTGCAAGGTGTATTTGATCAGGACGTGGTCCTCGTCCTCGGTCGTCCACCGGGCCTTGATGCCTTCGTCGGTGTTCACCACCGGAACTCCGATTTCTGCGGCCACTCGGATCGCCAACTTGAGGTATTCCCCATGGACCTCGGGTCGTCCCAGCGGCCCGTGACACTGGAGTCCAGAGATCTTCAGACCATGGCGATCACAGGCCTCCTTGATCCGAAACGGATCATCAAACATCGAGACGGTGTGAAAGTAGCCGGCCTCGCTCATCAACTCGCGGCCGAAGTGCACCATCGGCTCGAAATACCGATAGCCCATCGCCGCCGCGCGCTCGACCGCCCATTCGAAAGGCTTGTCCGAACTGCGTGAGAACTCCGCGTTGAGACCGACGAAGATGTTGGCCATGGCTGTGAACTCCTTTTCCGCGAATAGGGGTGCTGGGTGACCTCCTGATCCCAAGGGAAATCATGCCAAAAGGCAACGCCCCAGGGGCCGACCGGGGCCTGGCTTGGCCGGTATCAGACCGTGACGTGTTCCAGGGCGCCAATGATTGTCATTCGCGTTCGGAGTCGGGGTCGCAATCGGTATCGGGATTGAAAGGACCTGCATTTGCTCCCTATCGAAATCCAAATGCCACTCAACGGTCCGATTACGATTACGATTACGAGGACGAGCAGGAGCGAGAGCCCAGAACAGCGCTGCGCGCAGACGCCCAGGCCTCCCGACACAACGGGAGAAAACTGCGGCACGCCACGACGCTCCGCGCACTCAAGTACCCGGGGCTCGGCCGACGCCGACATGCTCAAAGCACGGAAGTCCTCGCCCGCCGGCGTTTCCCCTATGGACGCCGACTCAGCGAGTCGTCGCCACGGTGCTGGCAGGAACCAGGGCACGCACGGCGTTCTGGCCCTTGCGACTGAAATCGATGGACTCACCCAGGATACGAACGGATTCCTGGGGCGCGTGGAAGCCCATTGAATTTTCCGCCTCGATGAAATCGAGGTAAAACTGGGCCTTTCTCTGGAAATCCTGGGCGGCGACCAGCCGTGTATCATTGGTGGCCACCCCCGCCGTCCTGGCCGCCTTGAGGTCGGCGATCAGCTCCACCAAGGCGTCCATGGCGAGGTTTCGCATCTTGAACGTGCGTTCCTGGATCGTGACCGCGCGAGCTTTGAGCTCGTCCTCGGGCCAGTTGTGGCAGGTCTGGCAGGCTTTCTGAACGTTGAGCAATGGACTGCGAACGTGGTGGTCGCTGATCTTGTGGGCGCCGACGCGCTTATAAGGCATGTGACAATCGGCACATGCCACCCCGGACCGGGCGTGAATGCCCTGACTCCACAGTTCGAACTCGGGATGTTGTGCCTTGAGCGCAGGTGCACCGCTCTCCGCATGGACCCAGTCCTTGTGCTTTGTCTCATCGTAGTAGGCGAGAATCTCCTCGACCTTCGTCCCGTTCTGCCAGGGATAGACCAGGCGCTTCTCGGTGCCCTTGAAGTAGTATTCGACATGGCATTGAGCGCACACGTAGCTGCGCATTTCCTGACGTGAAGCATCCCGGTTGACGTCGTAGTCCTTCACCCCCTGGTGCAACTTGAGTGCGCGGATGCCCTCGATGAATCCCGGACGGGTGATGCGCAGATGCAGCGTCTGGGAATCGTGGCAGTCAATGCAGGCGACGGGATGGGTGACTTCCTTGCGCGCCTCGGCAAACGGCTTCTGGTTGATGATCTCGAAGCCCTTGATCAAGTCACCGCCTCCCGCCTTGCGATAGGGAACGTAAACGGAAGCATGACAATGAAGGCAGGTGCCCGGCTGCTTCACGGCCTGCTGTCGCTCGGTGTAGGTCTGGTCGTCGAGCATGAAGGAATGGCCACGGTCCTCCCGGAAGTCGCGGGAGAAGGCGTAACCCGCCCACATCGTCTTCAGACGCGTGTCCTCCTCGAGCCGCGACTGGGCGACAATCGATCGCGGGTCGGCCTGCGAAGGCGTCTTCGGCAAGGCTTCGCTGCCGCCAAAGCGTGTGCGAACCTGATCCGAGGTCCGCCGGTAATCGTCGTACTGCAGCGGGAAGTTCTTCCCCCAAAGGGCCGGGTCCTCGGTGTCGTCGGTCAACTCCACCACGCGAAAGAATGGATTTTTGGCCTCCTGCTTGTGTTCAAAGACATTCATCAGCAGGGCGAGGCCGCCGACGGCCACGACGGCCGCCACCACGACCGTGGCAACGAACATCGCACTCGATCGCCGGCCCCTATCGGACGCGGTGGTTTGAGGGGAGGAAGAATCAGGGGAAGTCATGGCAGGCACAGGGAGTCTTTGAGGGTTAGCGATTCGGATGCCCGACGTCCCGGTGGCATCGGATGCAGTCCAGTTCCTTGCCGTGAACCGCCCGATTGTCGACCTGGTCGACGATCTCGGCGTGGCATCGGCGGCAGTTCTTCTCGGCGATACGCGAGCTGACCTCGCGAGCACGAATGGGATCCGGATAGGTACCGGTCGTGAAATAGAACGAATGCCAGAATCCGTTCTCGGCTTTCACCAGATACTTGGGAATCAGGGCATGTGGAGTGTGGCAATCGTTGCAGGAAGCCACGGACCGATGGCTTCCCTTGTGCCACGCATCATATTGCTCGTGCATGATGTGGCAGTTGGCACAGGCGGCCGGATTGTTGGTGAGGTAGGACCATCCTTTCGCATAAACGAACGTGTAGGCACCGACGCCCAGTGCCAAACCCAAGGCCCCACCCACCACCACCCCTTGAAGGACGCCTATTCTCATGCTTTGCAGACGGCAGGGCCGAAGTTGTCGCCTCAGTGGTCGTGACAGCCGCAAGCGGCGAATCGCTCGCTGTCCGCGTCGCCGTCGGGCTTGAATTCAACCCGCCAGGTCCCATCCGGCAGCCGGCTCGTGTCGTGGCCATAGCCACAAAGTCCGAGCTTGGTATAGAGTGGAACTGGCTCGAAGGGCGCAAGCACCACCAAAGTCTGGCCTCGGATTAGCTTGGCCACCGCGCCTTCGATCGCCGTGCAAGGCGACCCTCCGGAGGCCAGGATCGGGCGCACATCCAATTCCAACGGCTGCACGAAACTGATCGGCACCGACTGCGGCCGACAGGAACCGCGCGCACCAGGCTCGGGTCGAAATCCCGGATCGCTGAAGGCCCCGCGGCAAATCCGCACCTTCCAAACCTCCGGTCCGCGCTCGACGTATTCCCAGAGGAATTGCCCCGCAAACTCTGCCGCGAATTGGTAATACAACGGCAAGGGATCGTGATCATTGACCAGCAGGATCACCCCTCCGTCCGAAAGCGCCTCCCAAGTTGCAAAAATGGTCGGGTGCCGCTGACGAGGGGGCATCGTCCGCACGTCAATCGTGGTCTCGGTCAATATCGTCTTCATGTCGTCGGTTGTCCTATCAGGACGCCGCATGCCTCCGCCTTGATCTCCATCAATGGGTTGCACTGGGCATGTCGCCGAGTGCGGACTTGGGAGCATTCGGATTGTAGGACGATCCCCCGACACCACAAGCACGGGTTCATGAGAACACTCGAATGGCCGGATCAGCGCTCAAGTCGCCTTTCACTGCGCCGATACCATTCTCAACACGCTCGACCGATTTTGAACGGATGCAGAAGCCGGACGGATCCTCTTCCTGTGACCGTGGGACGTAGCCGATCAACTCCCGGCTCGTTCCATCTGAGCATTCCGGGCCGCGTCGTTTGCCCCGCGTCCCCGGAGGCCCCACGAGAGCCGGGGCGGGACCGCGGCACGGTACCGCCCCGGCTCGATCCTGGAATCCGTGGCCCAATCCCCCACTTCGTCACGCACTTCTCAACCCTCGCCGGCCACACCCTCGTCGACTTCGCCGGCACCATCCCGTTTGATAGGCCCGTTCCGCTGCCAATGTCGCCCTACCTTTCCTATGAACCGTGAACCCTTCACCCGCCGCCGTTTCCTTGAAACCACACTGGCCACCACGGTCGCCCTGCCGTTGGTGGTTGCGTCGGCTGAGAAGGCAGCCACGGCGCTCCCCGAACCGTCGGCCCGAAAGCTACCCCGCTGGCGCGGCTTCAACCTGTTGGAAAAATTCACGGCGCGTCGCGAACCCAACCCGCCGTTTCGCGCGGAGGATTTCGAGTGGATCCGTGAGTGGGGGTTCGATTTCGTTCGCCTGCCCATGTCGTATCACTGCTGGGCCAAAGGGGATCCGAGCGCCTGGCTGAAGCTGGACGAATCGCAACTCAAGCACGTGGATGACGCGGTGAACCTGGGGAGGCGCCTGGGCGTGCACGTGAATCTCAATCTGCATCGCGCCCCGGGATACTGCGTGAATCCACCGGACGAACCGTTGGATCTCTTCAAGGATGCGCAGGCGTTGGATGCCTGCGCCTTCCATTGGGGCCACTTCGCACGCCGCTATCGGGGCATTTCCAACACGAATCTGTCCTTCGACCTGCTGAACGAACCCAAGGACCTGCCCGACGGCGACTACATCCGCGTGGTCCGCACCCTCGTTGCGGCCATTCGCGCCGAAGACCCTCAGCGCCTCATCATCGCCGACGGACTTCGCTGGGGACGCAAGCCAGTGCCCGGTCTTGCCGACCTTGGAATCGGCCAGAGCACGCGCGGCTATGACCCCATGCGCATCAGCCACCATAAAGCCAGCTGGGTGAAGGGGGAGAACTGGCCGACACCCACCTGGCCATTGAATCCAGACGGCCCGGATCGTTGGGACAAAGACCGGATCCGCCGGGAAATTGTGAAACCGTGGAAAGACCTTGAGAATGCCGGAGTCGGCGTCCACGTCGGCGAATGGGGCGCCTTCCAACATACCCCGCACGACGTTGCCTTGCGATGGATGGGCGACTTCCTCGATCTCTGGAAGGAAGCGGGCTGGGGTTGGGCGTTGTGGAACTTCAGAGGCAGCTTCGGGATCCTCGACTCCGAACGAGCTGACGTAAAGTACGAGGACTTTCGTGGCCACCGACTGGATCGGGCGATGCTTGAACTGCTGCGCGTTGGCTAGCCGGATAGTCCGACTCATCCCCAGTGGCGATAACAGAAATTGCTAAGCAACCGATACACCGGGTGCGGGGCGTACCTTGAAACCGCGCCAATCAAGCGCCGTGTCTTGGAAGAACCAGCCACTGCCTTGCGGGAGGTCTGGGTCATGCCGGGTCCGAATGAAAGCAACTCCTCCTCCACGGTTGCCCAATGCCTCTTGTAGGCGGCCAATCCGCTGTTGTCGATTGAGGTGCGCCCGAAGCTGAACCAACGACATCCTTCGATACAGGCGCGGCGCAAGGATTCCCAATAGACCATCTGCCCCGCACCGCTCCCGCTCCCAAGCGTTTCCTCACCCGAGTATTCGAGGATGAATACGCCCGACGACTTCAATCCCAAGGCCCCGCCAATGGGCCGGCCGTCTTTAATTGCCAGCAGGAGGAGCCGTCGCGACTCCGGAAGGCATTGACGGATGGCCTCGAAAAACGCCAGCGGCATCGCGGGCAATCCCAATGCCCGCCGAGACGCCGTCAGCAATCGGTGAAACTCCGTCCACTCCGACGAACCGCGCGCCTCAACCACCTGAATGCCGGCTTTCGTGCCCTTTGAAATCATCCGTCGGACGGCCGTCCGCGAGAGTCGCCGGTAAATGTCCTCCGGTCCCGGCGCAAGATCGACCACATGGTGAAGTGCGCGATCAACCACCGGGGCATCCGTGAAGTAACTGGCCGGCGTCCGCCAGGTTCGAACCTCAACGCCGTTCGCCCCGTGCTTCGCGGTCAGTCCGGAGAGCAGACGATTCAGATCTCCGGCATTCGAAACGAGCGGATCCCCTATGGAGGCGTAGGGAATACTCACCCGCCGCGTGCCGAGAATCCAACTCCGCACCTGGCAAATGGGAAGGCCTCCCAGAATTTCCCCGCTCCCGGCGTTTCTCAAAACCAACACCTCTCCCTTCATGTGGGGAAACGCGGATTCGAGAACCCTCATCCAAGGGGAGCAATGGTAGACGACGGCCAGAGGATGCCGATCCACCCAGGCATCCCAAGAAGGCAATTCCGCATCCGTCAGCCATGCCAGGCAGACCCGATCCGTCGGTTCCCGTCGCGCGGCATCCTGGGCGCTTTCTATGTGTCCCTTGTCAAAGCGCATTTCGTCTTATGCCATTCGCTTCAACACGCGGCGACCCCACGGCCGAGCCAGAAGTCCTCCCAACGCAAACCGCACCACCGGATTTGCTATCCAGAGGTAAGAGGACGGCAGCCTCCGGGGTTTCCCGCCAAAACCAAGGTGGAATTGGTCACGCGACCGGAGCACCTCGCTTCCCAACGCTTCGCCGCCCAACATGGCGTCCGCCACTCGCCGATCTAACCCCATGAAATCCACTTCCCGGTAGCCCTGGGCGCAGCCCCACTCCAGGCACTCCTGGTAGAGGAGCGCGTTGGGATAAAGTCGGGCATGCTGCCCATTCCAGCCCTTCTTCCAAATGTAGATCTTCGAACCCACCAAGAGACTAAGCACCCCAGCCACGGATTGCCCTTCGCATTCGGCGAAGGTCAGGCGCACGCAGCCCATGGATCCGAACGTCTCGAGAATGTCACGCACCGCCTCGGCACTCGACGGATTCGGCGAGACTCCTTGCCGCACGCACGTCGCCGACATCAGTTCAAAGAAACGGGCCGCATCCGCCACGCCTCCGAGACGGACGGTTGCCCCTCGCTGGCGCGACTGCCGGATCTCCACGCGCGTTGACCGTCGTATGCCGGCTTCCACCTGCTCCATTCCGCCGGTCAGATCGACCACCAACGTTGTCGTGATCACCCCCATCAGGTCTTCGACGACAAACCCGCGCCGCCCCAAAGCACGCTCCCCAACGGAACTCAAATCCGGCGGCTGCAGGACGAGTGCAACCAACCTCCGTTCCCTGGCCTTCCGCACCAGATCATCCAGGGCAGCGGACACCTGGTCTTCGGTTTCCTCTTCCAAAACCGGTCCCTTGCTCACATAGGCGATACGCCCCACCCGTTTCCGGCGCTCCAACCACTGGTAACCGCCTATCACCCGACCCTCGGAACGAAAGACCGACCGATACGGCGTCCAACCCTCACGCGCCTTCACCTTCGCCCAAAGGCTGAACTGCTGAAAACTACCGAGGCGAGAACGAAGCAGGAATTGGTTCCAATCTCGTTCCTCGCCGTCGCCGATGGGAGGGTCGGCGCAAAACCCATCGCTCGACGACGGCTGCCCGGCCGGCGTCGTGTGTGCCATTGACTGTGATTTGGTCCTATCTGCCATCATCTCTGCGACCCTGTCGCCCCACCTGACGAAACCCGGCGCTGGACACAAGCATCTTCCGGGCCATTCAACGGCTCCCACCTCGCGGCCACCTCAACCTTCTATTAACAAGCCGATTAGATCGTCAACACCTCGGAGAACCCGGTCCGCTGAATGCCGCCAGTGAAAGGATTTCCGACACCGCCCGACGGCCCCCAAGCGGCTGTGGCTGCACCCGTGCTCAGACTTCGTATCCAGGATTATCGTCAGACACCTGTCACTCGTGAACCTCTCTTTGGTCGTTCAAGTTGACGGAGAGGGAGGATTTCCTGAATCCGGATTAGTATGGGGACTATGAACCAGGGCGGGACTGGCCTGTCGCAGCGCGACAGGGCCTACCTGGATAGGATTTGGATCCAGTCAGGTGCCCCTCCTCGCGCTGCGAGGAGGTGTGCAGGGTCCAACGATTCATGAGCAGTTAAGAACCTGATCGGTTTCAGCTTGGACCTTACGGGCAATCTGCTATCGCAAGCGGCGCCATGAGAACCTCCAATCCCGTGCTTCGGGCGGACACTTTCGCGCTGCCCAGCACTTCAGGCGCCTCCATGACCATCGGCGGCACGGTGGCCAAGACGGCGTTTTTTCTATTGCTCGCCCTGGTTCCCGCTCTGGCGACCTACAGCCTGGCGGTGCGCGGATTGGCGGTGGGACCGTGGATGATGGCCGGCGGGATCGGCGGGTTGGTACTCGCCGTGGTCACGGCTTTCAAACCGGCCTGGGCGAGTATCACCGGCAGCCTCTATTGCCTGGCACAAGGCCTGGTCCTGGGGGGCTTGTCCGCCCACTTCGAACAGCGCTTTCCGGGCATCGCCATCTCGGCCGCCGGTTGCACCCTCGGCACGCTGGCGGGCCTGTTGCTGGCCTATCAGTCAGGACTGATACGGGTGACGGAGAAATTTCGCATGGGCATCTTCGCCGCCACCGCCGGGATCGCCCTGTTTTACCTCGTTTCCTTCGTGCTCCGGCTCTTCGGCATCCAGGTGCCCTACATTCACGAAAGCGGCCTCATTGGCATCGGATTCAGCGCGTTTGTGGTCATTGTGGCAGCCCTCAATCTCGTCCTGGATTTCGATTTCATCGAACAAGGCGCCTCCCATGGGGCACCCAAATACATGGAATGGTACGCCGCCTTTGGCCTCATGGTGACCTTGATCTGGCTGTACATCGAGATCCTCCGGCTGTTGGCCAAGATCATGGGACGCCGCAGCTGACACCGGTGTGATGGACCGCCCATGCCACGCCTCCCGCACTCCTCCCATGAGCCCCGCCACCCCTGATGAACTCAAGTCCGCGATCCGCAACATCCCGGACTTCCCGCAGCCAGGCATTCAGTTCAAGGACATCACTCCGCTCCTGGCGAATCCCCGGTGCTTCGCGGGTAGTATCGATCAACTCACCGGATCGCATCGCCCGGGAACCATCGACGTCGTTGCCGGCATTGATGCCCGCGGATTCTTGTTCGCCTCGGCGGTTGCGCTCCGCCTCGAGGCCGGCATCGTGCCGGTTCGCAAGAAAGGCAAACTCCCCTATCGCACCATCGAGGAGAGCTACAGCCTCGAGTACGGCGCGAATACGCTTTGCATGCACGTCGACGCCATCCAACCCGGTCAACGGGTGCTGTTGGTCGACGACGTACTTGCCACCGGCGGAACCGCAGCCGCCACGGCTTCCTTGATCGAAAGGCTCGGCGGCCAACTCGTCGAGGTCGCGTTTCTCATCGAACTTTCGTTTCTTGGCGGGCGGGCAAAATTGGGTCGACACCCAGTACGGTCGGTCGTGACCTACTGACCTCAGTAGCTGTTCAACGCGTCGATCAACTGTTTCAGGCGCCCGTACTGGCGCCGATCGAACTTGAAAGCCACCCGCGGCAAACCCGCGCAGTCCCTGTCTTCGGCCTCTTCGGGATAAGCCGGCACCGACCGCAACGGGCCATCGGCTTCCATGATGTCGCCGAAATCCTCGTTCAAGCCGGCCACCGCGGCGTCTCCGGGTGCCCGTCGCAGACGGATCACGAACCATTCCCGCACGAATCGGGCCGAGTGATAATTGCGGTAGAATCGGTTGATGATGCGCACGCAATCCTCGCAGCGATCATTGAGCTGATAGAGGAAGAGGTCGTCCGATGAAATCAGGCCGTTGCCCAGCAGATGCTCGCGCACGTAACGATCGAAGCTCTTCCAATAGGTGCCGCCCGGACGATCCATGAGAATCAGGGGCCTCAGCTTGGCCTTGCCGGTCTGCATCAGCGTCAGCGCCTCGTAACCCTCGTCCAGAGTTCCAAAACCGCCCGGAAACAGGACGATGGCGTCCGACTGGCGGATGAACATCAGCTTGCGGGTAAAAAAATACCGGTACGTGATCAGCTTCTCGTCGCCCAGAATTACCGGGTTCGCTCCCTGTTCCCAAGGAAGGCGGATGTTGAGGCCGAAACTCTGTTCGGGTCCGGCTCCTTCGTGACCGGCCTGCATGATGCCGGGTCCCGCGCCGGTGATGACCATGTACCCCGCCTCCGCCAGTTGCCGCCCAAGATCGACCGCCAATCGGTATTCCTCCCGCGTGCCCGCCGTTCGCGCCGATCCAAAAATGGAGACTTTTCGTCGATCGCCATACGGCGCAAACAGTCGAAACGAGTATCGCAATTCGCGCACCGCCGTGGCAATGGTGCGGGCATCGCCGCGGTCCCGCACGTCATGCAGCATCTTCAACGCGCTCTCGATGACGTCGATGGCCAGATCGCGGTTGGTCCGTGACGCGGCTGGAAAAGCATCGATCAATGCCTCAATGCGCTCCTTCGTGGCGGCATCGATGACGGACTTCGCGGTCGTCTGCATGCCCGAGGGTCCCTCGATTCCGTTCCGGTGACAACCATGTCGCCCCTCCGCGGCCTCCGGATCCTTGCCCAACCGAGCAGCTCACCGCATCGTTGGCACCGTGCCGGTCACCGACGTCATTCGCGACAAACTCAGCCAGGTCCCTCATCGACCCGGCATTTACCTGCACAAGGATCGCTTCGGCCGAGTCATCTACGTCGGCAAAGCCCGGGATCTCCGCAAACGCGTCAGCACCTACTTCCAGCCATCGCGGCGGATGGGCTGGGATCTCAAGTTCAATGCCCTGGTCGAGGCCATCTACGACTTCGACTGGCATGTCGTGAAATCAGAAGCCGAGGCACTGCTTCTGGAAGGCAAGCTGATCAAGGAGTTCCAGCCACGATTCAACATTGATTTCCGTGACGACAAACGGTTCCTCCTGCTGAAGGTCAATCTCAACGACCCGATCCCCCGATTCACCCTCACCCGCCTTCGCCAGGACGACGGCAGCATCTATTTCGGACCGTTCGCCCACTCGGGATCTGTTCGACGCACGCTCACCGTGATCCGCCGGCGTTTCAACCTGCGCGGATGTCGCCCCCTGACTCCCACCGAGGCGGACTATCGTCATTGCCTCTATGGCAACCTCAAGTACTGCACCGCGCCCTGCATCGGCAACGTGCCCCGGGAACAGTATCTCACCCAGGTCCGCGCCGCCTGCGATTTCCTCGCCGGCCAAATCGACGAAATGGTGGTGGAATTCGAGGCGGAGATGAAGAAAGCCGCCTCCCGGCTCGAGTTCGAGAAGGCCGCTCAACTCCGCGATGCGATTGCCGACCTGAAGCGCACCACGCAACGCACGGAAAAGTTCGAACGCATCCCCTACAAGCTCCCGGTCGCCATCAACCCCGAAGCCGACCTGCGCGAACTGGCAAGGGTCCTGAATCTGACTGCACCCCCAAGCCGCATCGAAGGCTTCGATATCTCCAATATCAGCGGCACATTCATGGTCTCCTCCATGGTCAGCTTCTGGCACGGGCGTCCCGATCGTTCTCATTATCGCCGCTTCAAGATGAAGTCCGTCACCCAACAAGACGACTTCGCGTGCATGGCGGAGACCATCCGACGCCGCTACTCGCGTCTTCTCCGCGAGGTCGAAGCCGGCCAGACCCTGCATGATGCAACCGATACGGCCGGCGAAGCGCCTCCCCAAGCCCTCCAGAAAGCCGTCGACGATGTCAGCGGGACATTCCATGACCGTCCGCTCCGGCACGACACCGACGCTGCCGCCATTCGACTTCGTCCCGGCGACATGTCCCAGGGGCGCGACACATCCGTGGAATCGGAGGCGGACCCTTCGTTGGAATTCCAGGAGGCAGGACCTGACGACGATTCATCGCCCTCCCCGGACAACGTGGCGCCCTGGGTGCCGCGCCCGTCGACCAAACCCCGACTGCCCGATTTGATCCTCATCGATGGCGGAAAAGGTCAACTCAATGCCGCAGTCGCCGAACTCACTCGACTGGGTCTCGCTGGAATTCCGGTGATTGGATTGGCCAAGGAGTTCGAGGAGATCCATCGACCGAATGAGAGGGAGCCGCTGCGCCTGGGTTTGGATAGCCCCGCCGTCAAACTTCTCCAACGGGTGCGCGACGAAGCCCACCGTTTCGCCAATACCTTCAACGCCCAACTGCGACTCAAGAAGATCTCGGAGAGCCTGCTGGACGAGTTTCCCGGCATTGGCGAAACCCGCAAACAGGCCTTGCTCAAGAAGTTCGGCTCCGTCCAGCGTCTCAAACTGGCGACCGTCGAACAAATCGCGGAGGTGCCAGGCTTCGGAGGTTCCATGGCCGAGAAGCTCCGAGAATTCCTCCTGGCGAGAACGGGCGCCGACCCCGGCGCATCCTGAATTGGGGCGGGCCCTGTAACTTTCCTGGCCTCTCGTCCGCCCTCCTAGTTGGTTGGGACCCGACTCGTGATGCCACAATTCCCGGGAGCATGGGCCGAGATTGTTGCTCGCGTGCGTGAAAACGATGACGAGGCCGCGGAAGCCTTGATTCAGCAACTTTATCCCATGGTCCTTCGGATTGCTCGGGCTCACCGGCCATCGCGCATGGCCGAGGAAGATCTCTGTCAGGAGATCTTCCTGGGAGTCTTCAAGAGCCTCGGGCAATTCCGCGGCGCCGTGCCCTTCGAACACTGGGTCTCCCGGATCGCCGTGAACACTTGCATCGACCATTTGCGACGGCAGCGATCCAGACCGGAACTGCGCTGGGCCGACCTTCCCGAAGTGGAGGCTCAGACCCTACAGTCGCTCGCCGCCGACACTGCCGAACCCTCCGCCGAACAGAACGTCGCCGCCCGCGATCTTGTCGCACGACTTCTCGAGACCCTCGATCCGAAGGATCGTGCGCTCATTCAATGGTTTGAGCTCGAGGATCGCACGGTCGCCGAGGTCAGCGCCCTCACTGGCTGGAATCCCACGCTGGTGAAGGTGCGCGCGTTTCGAGCGCGCCGCCGCCTTCGGCGCGCCCTGGATTCTTTGCTTCAGTCACCGACCCCTCCTGCCCGGGCATGAAACCCTTCCCCCACCTCCTCCGTCGTTTGTTGACCGCGGCGCGTGCTGCCGCAGATCCGGCAGCTGCGCATCCGTTCGGCCCGCCACCAGGATTCACGGCGGGCATTCTGCAACGTCGACGACACGACACAGCCCAGGCGGAGCCGTCGTTCCTGGTGCTCCTTCGCAATCTCAGCCTGGGAGCCGCCGCGGCCGCCGTCTGTGTCGCCCTCGGCCTAGGCCTTCTCCTGAGATCTCCGGACGCTCTCGTGGGCGAAGACGATGTCACCCTTCAATCCCAATTAGAGTCCTGGGTCACACCACTATGAAGCTTCGACTCCTGCTCCCCATTGTGATCGGCCTTGTTGTCTTGAGCGGAACCAGCGCCTGGCTTGGCGCCCGCCTGGCGCTTCGCTGGCAGATGCGCGGCCTCACCCAGCCCGAAAACCTCCCGCTCGGCGGCGCCTTCATCGACCGCATGGAACGGGCCCTCGACCTTTCCAGCGAACAAAGGGCCCAAGCTGCCAAGGCGATCGAACGCGCGCGCTCCGACATCCGCGCGCTCAGTCAGGAAACCGCGCAGCGCGCGGGCGAAATCCGTCGTCGACTGCGCGAAGACCTCGACCCGGTGCTCACCCCTCGGCAGCGGGCCGAGCTCGACCGCCGACAGGCCATGCGCGCGCGTATGATGGACCGGTGGAAACGAGGCCCAGCCGAATCCGATGCCACCAACCCACCCTCCAACCGTCGCCCATGACAAAGCCGCGGTGTAACCTCCTTCCCAACCCTTGCGCCCCTATTCTCGACGACTGGCCGGAGGGATCGGCAGTCGCCTGGAATCAAAGAAGCTCCAACCTTGGAAATCCAATTCGTCGTATGAATCGTTCGGCACTTTCTCCGCAAACCCCTCGTTGCCTGCTGCTATCCTTAGCCGCGGCCCTTCTGACCACCGTGGCGGCACCCCACCTCACCGCCGCCACGAGTCCTACCTTCGCCCGGCCCGCTGGCGATGCCGCCTCCAAAGTGGCTCGCGTCAAGGAACACCTCAGAAGTGTCGCCAACGAACTGGGACTGACCGATGCGCAAAAGGACCAACTGCGCGTCCTCTTCAAGGCCGAACACGCGAAGGCCCTGGCCATCCGCCAGGACCCGGCGCTCAACCGTCGCGAGAAACTTCACCAACTACGGGCTCTCCGTGACGAGGTGCAGGAAAAGGTGCAAGGCCTTCTCACTCCCGAACAATGGGCCCAATGGCTGCAACTCCGCGAAGAAAAGCGCGAAGCCATCCGTTCCCGACTTGGCGGCGCCTGATTTCCCGTGCGCCCCGGCCCACCACCCGAAGATCCGTTGCTCTTCAGGATGCCGGGTAGTACGGCAACTTCCACGGCTTGCGATACTGGACGCCCACCAAACGGTCGGCGTCCTTGTCGCCGATAATCCGCTCCCTCTCGTGATCCCAATAGATCTTTCGTCCGGCCCGAAACGCCACGTTCCCCAGGTGCGCCACGGTTGAGACATGATGTCCGACGACCAAGTTCTCCACCGGCTGCTGACGTGATTTCACGCAATCGAGGAAGTTCCGCACATGCGCCGGACGGGCGTCGCCGCTCCCCGGGAACTTCACGGGTTCCTCGCCGCCCTTGCGGCGCTCGCTCAGCACCTCGAATCCCGCGTCGGTAAGAAACAACGTCGCATCAGTGCCGGTGAAGGACATTCCCCACGGTCGGCTATTGAGGCCGATTCCAACCCCATTCTTGTGCTCCCATACCAGCATGTAATCGGGGAACTCGTAGACCGCCATCTGCGCATCAGGCGTCTCCCAGGCCTCGTCCCGATTGAGGTTTCCACCGCTCGACATCACCGATTTCGGCGGCTGCGGGCCCATGGCCCACAACATCACATTGATGAGGTGAACGCCCCAATCGGTCATCAAACCGCCGGCGTAATCCCAGAACCAACGGAAGTTGAAGTGAAATCGGTTCGGATTGAACGCGTGCTTCGGCGCCGGCCCCAGCCAGAAGTCATAGTCCACTCCCGCGGGAACGTCGCCATCGGGCTTCTTCGGACAGGCAGGCAACCAGTCATGATAGGCCCAACCACGAACCAAACTCACCTTCCCCAGCTTCCCGGACTGCACGTAAGCGACCGCCTCGGCGAAATGTTTGCCACTGCGCCACTGAGTTCCCATCTGCACCACCCGTTGATGCTTCTCCGCGGCGGTGATCATGGCACGCCCCTCCCTAATGCTCGTCGCCAAGGGCTTCTCCACGTAAACGTCCTTGCCCGCCTGACAGGCGAGCACCGTTGGCAGCGCATGCCAGTGATCCGGCGTCGCCACCAGGACGCAATCCACGTCCTTGCGATCGAGGACCGCACGAAAGTCCTTCGCTGTCTCCGGGCGCCGGCCACGCTTTTCCTCCACCATCTTCGAAGCCTCGCCGATCATCTTGGGATCAACGTCGCAAACCACCGGACATTCGACTTCGGGGTTCAGGAAAAACGTCGCCAAATCGCCCTTGCCCATGCCTCCACAGCCCACCAGGCCGACGCGGACCTTCTCGCTCGCCGCCACTCCCTGGCCAAGACCGCGCGAGACCACCAGACCGCCGTACATCGCTCCGGCGGCCAGCATGGACCGCGTCAAAAAGCCGCGTCGATTCATCCCGACTCCCGAATCTTGCATCGTCGTCTTCATGTCATTCCATTCCCTTGCTAGTGAGCGGGGCCACGACCGTCGATTCCCCCTTTCGGCGGAAGCGTCGCGAGTGCTCGGGACAACTCCGCCACAAACTCGGGACGAGTGCCACAGCAGCCCCCAACAAAATCGGCACCTGCCATGATTAACGGTTCCAGGAAGGAAGCGAATTGCTCGCCAGTGGTGCGATAGACGGCGTTGCCGTCGACGTACTCGGGCAACCCGGCGTTGGCCTTGATCCATACCGGCAACGACGTGGCCGCCCGAAGCCGGCCCGCGATGGCGACAAATCCCTCCACGCCCTGGCCGCAATTGGCTCCGATGACATCCGCCCCCGACTGGGCCAGTGCGTTCGCCGCCTCCTCTGGCCTCGTGCCCATCATGGTTCGGTCCTTCAACCGTCCTGAGTCATAAACCATGCACGCGACTACGGGCAGACCGGTTTCTTTCGCCGCCTCCACGGCGGCCCGGGCCTCGGAGAGGTCCGCCATGGTCTCCACCACCAACCCGTCGGCGCCCGCCGCCGCCAGAATCCTGGCCTGCTCGGCGAATGCCTCCCTCAACATTACCGGCGTGACCTCTCCGGTCAGGAGCATCTTGCCGCTTGGCCCCATGGACGCAAAAACGAGCGCACGGCCTGCGGCGGCCGCCTTTGAAATCTGGACGCCTGCCGTGTTGATCGCCGCGACCTGGTCCACCAACCCGGCATCAGCCAAACGCAAACGGTTGGCCCCAAAGGTGTTGGTCAGGATGACACGGCTCCCCGCCTGCACGTAGGCCCGAGCCACCGCGCCGACGCGGTCCGGAGCCTTCAAGTTCCAGGCATCCGGGAATTCACCCAGAGGCATGCCCGCCTTCTGCAATTCGGTTCCCCAGGCTCCATCGGTGATCACGGGGCCCTTCGAGAGAAGCTCGGTCAAGATTGGATGCATGGCGAGTGCTCCCAGCAAGCCGCCAGAACCGCCCCACGTCAATCCTCCGGGGATATCCAACCACAACCGCCTAAGGGCGCCCTTCAGAACCGGGATTGCCCTGTCTGCGAGGACGCCATTACGCTCACGCCTCCCACCGCCTAGGGGGCGGACGGGAGCCACCATCCATCATCATGAGCAGCGTCCTTATCGTCGGTTCCACCGCCCTCGACTCCATCAAGACTCCGAAAGCCGAGAACCCACGCCTTCTGGGCGGCTCTGCCAGTCACGCCGCTGTGGCCGCCAGCTTGTTCGCCCCCGTGCGCCTGGTTGGCATCGTCGGCGAGGATTTCCCCAAGAAGTACCTCGCCCTCTACGAGCGGCATGCCATTGATCTGGGCGGACTTCAGATCCGGCCGGGCAAGACCTTTCATTGGGCCGGGGAGTACGAGGTCAACATGAACAACCGTCGCACGTTGACGACGGAATTGGGTGTGTTCGAGACGTTCAAACCCGACCTGCCCGACGCCTATCGCGACACCCCGTTCGTTCTCCTCGCCAACATCGGCCCCGACCTTCAGCACCACGTGCTCGACCAGATGAAGCGGCCGAAGCTCGTCTTCGCCGATACCATGGATTTGTGGATCAACATCGCGCTGCCGTCGCTGGTCCGATTGCTCAAGCGTTTGGATGGATTCGTACTCAATGACAGCGAGGCGCGCGCCCTTACTGGCGAAGACAACCTTCTCAGCGGCTTGAAACGGCTGCACGGGATGGGCCCCCGATACGTGATCATCAAACTCGGCTCCCATGGCTCGATCCTCAGTGGGCCCGGCGGGCTGTTCCTTTGCCCCGCCTATCCGTTGGCCAAAGTCGTCGATCCTACCGGCGCCGGGGATTCGTTTGTGGGTGGAATGATGGGTTACCTCGCTACGGCTCGTGGCGGAGTCGAGCGCAACCTGCGGGAAGCCATGATCCTAGGCTCGGTCACCGCCTCTTTTTGCTGCGAAGGCTTCGGCCTGAATCGAACCGACAAGATCCGGCGTTCGGATGTTTCGAAGCGCGTGGCCGAATTGCGTCGAATGACAAAATTCTAAATTGGGGCGGGCAGGCGAATCGCCGGCCGCCCCAACCGGGCGAACGGGTTCCAGACAAACCCGTTGACGCCCCAGGCGGTCTCCAACAGCCTGCCGACGAGGCTTCTCGCCGCCAACGAACCCCCTGGCGGCGACCCAATCCTCCGGAGAATTCCACATGGCTACACCGAAATCGGAATCAAGAAACACCCTCGACGACACGTACGCGAAACTGCAGCAGTCCAGCGGCGCAAAAATGGCCCTTCTGGTTATGGACGGGCTGGGTGACCTGGCTACCCGCGACCAGTCCTATCTCACCCCACTCGAAGCGGCCCGGACGCCGAACCTCGACGCGCTTTCCAAGGACTCGGCGCAGGGCCGCATGATCCCGGTCGCCCCTGGCATCACCCCGGGCAGCGGGCCAGGCCACCTCGCCCTGTTCGGCTATGACCCGCTCGAATACGAGGTGGGACGGGGTGTCATCGAAGCACTCGGCCTCGGCGCCACACTCAAGGGCGGCGACGTCGCCGTGCGCGGCAACTTCTGTTCGCTGGATGCCAAGGGGTTGGTCACCGACCGGCGCGCCGGTCGAATTCCGACGGAGAAGTGCGAGGAATTGTGCGCCATCCTGAGCAAACAGATCACCGCGGTGGGTGATACCCAGGTGATCATCCAGCCCGGCAAAGAACATCGGTTCGTGATCCTTTTCCGCGGCGAAGGTCTGGAGGGCCCACTCTCCGACACCGATCCCGGACGCGAAGGCCAGCCGATCGCCGCGGCGACCCCCTCCAATCCGAAGTCGGCAAAGCAGAAGAAGGCAGCCTCGGTCATTGCTGATTTCTATAAGCAGGCCCTTCCCTTGCTGAAGAATCAGCATCCTGCCAACGGATTCCTGCTGCGCGGAATTGCTCATCAACCCGCGATTCCGACGTTCCAGGAACGCTATGGCCTGCGGGCCGCCGCCCTGGCGGTCTACCCCATGTACAAGGGCCTGTCGCAGCTTGTCGGCATGACCAAAATCGAAGGTCCGCAGACGATCGCCGAACAATTCCAGCGGTACCTCGAACTCTACGACGACTTCGACTTCTTCTTCATCCACTTCAAATACACCGACAAAGCGGGTGAGGACGGCAACTTCGAAGCCAAAGTCCGCGCGATCGAGGACTTCGACGCTGCGCTTCCAATTCTGCTGCAGAAGAAGCCCGACGTGATCGCCATCACCGGTGATCATTCCACCCCGTGCGCCATCAAGGGTCATTCCTGGCATCCGCAGCCGGTCTTGCTCCATTCGGCGTTCTCCGGCTGGGACAAACTCGACCGTTTTACCGAAACCGGTGCCAACCTCGGGTCACTCGGCATCTTTGAAGCCAAGTACCTGATCCGGCACATGCAGGCCCACGGTAAGATGTTCGCCAAGTTCGGCGCCTGAGGCGTCCACCAACTCACCCGCCCTCCCTTGAAAGCCGTCGTCCTCGCCGCCGGAAAGGGCACGCGCATGCGGGAGCTCACTCAAGAGCTCCCCAAGCCCATGCTCCGCGTCCAGGGTCGCCCCATCCTGGAACACATCATCGACGGCCTGCGCTCCGCGGGCATTCGCGAAGTGTGCATCATCACCGGCTGGCGGGCCGACGTCATCGAAGGCCACTTCGGCGACGGCTCCCGCTGGAACATGGTCATCCGCTATGCGCGCCAGGAGGTTCAGGATGGGACCGGGCGCGCCCCTGAATATGCCAAGGCCTTTGTCGGATCGGATGACTTCCTGCTCACCTATGGAGACATCCTCGTGCGCCCGGACACCTACGGCCGCATGATTCAACGCTTCCGGGAAGGGCCTTTCGCCGGGGTCATCACCGTCACGCAGGGCGAGGATGTCACCAAGGGAGGCATCAATTGCTTCGACAAGGACTTCTGCCTCGCCCGTTTGGTGGAGAAACCGTCGCCGGAACAACTCCGCGCCTTGCGGGAGGAGGGCTGGCTCAAGGACGGCGAGCCGCTTCACTACAACGCCGGCATCTATATCTTCCGCCCGCTGATCTACGATTTCACCGCCCGACTGGTGAAGTCACCCCGCGGCGAATACGAACTCACCGACGCGATCTCCATGCTGATCAACGCGGGGCACAAACTCGCGGGCCTTCAGATCGAAGGCCGGTGGGTGGATGTCCGGGATCCGGAAGTGCTCGCCCAACTCGAACGAGGCGATCTCTAGAGAGCAAGGCCCTTCCTCGGTCCGACAAGGCATGTCGCGTGCGAATGGGCCGACTCATTCAACGAACAACCGTGGTTCGGTAAACACGTTGAGGATCGGCGACGCTTTCACGGTCCAGGAAGAAGTAAGGCGAGCGGCCAAGGAATAGGTTCGTCAACGGCCGCCAGGTCGTCCATCCCCGAGATCCGCCCGTGTATTCAATGTGATATTGCGACCCGGATGCCCCGTAGATCATCCAGCCCTTGATGCGACCCGGGGGATCCAAATGTTGCGGTGTGAGAGCTGACACCCGGTAAAACTGGGACGCCGCATAGGGGTCGATGATGACAAACAGGTTGGTCGGATAGCCGGGCGAGGCGGACATCAGATTAGTGGGTGTGGTCCAGTTGGCACCAGGGCCGAGTTTTGAGGTCACCTCGAATTGCGTCGTGAACGGCTCGATCTGCGACCAACGGATGACAGGAAATTCGAATGCATCGGTGTTGTAGACTACCGCCCTAATTGAGCGGCTCCGAATGCGCGTCGCGCCAAGATCGGCCTCGAGAAAATAGGAGCCCTCGTCAGCGGCCGAGACTCGGAGGATTTGGAGCGTGGCCTGGGTAGCGCCGGGGACGGGGCGGTCCGGTGACCCGGCTAACCACCATTGGAGCGGTGGCGCTGTTTCGAGGTTAACCTCGACGCGGATCGAACCGGGTTGACCCTCCCGCCACCGGACGGCCAATGGTTCGCGGAAGGGCGACGGTTCGGTGAGGGTATCGGTACTGCCGCCTCCCACCGTTGCAGCGGCATGCGAAGATACTTCGGTGTCAGGCCGCACGCGCCCGTTCAGCGACAGTGTCGGTTGCGCTCGCGAATCCAGACCCAACGACAAGAGGACGGTGGTGACCGTTACGATTTCCGATCGCCACGATTTCCGGCTTCGCCTTCGCGCGATTGAGGGGAGAACAGTGACTCGTGGACCAACCCGCCGGCTCGCCAACGTCCCGGATTCCATTCGCCGAATGGAAAACTCGGAACGGTGAACCGACAATCGATTAGGGGGCAAAATCACCAGGGTCCGAAGTCGGGCCGGCTCTCGCGGTACCGGCGCCACCACTTCCATCGACTTCGACGAACATCCCCTCGGTTAGCGCATCAGCGGCCACCCTTCAGCCGCCAAAATGACCCTGAGGCGGTCCGCAATCCGGTCCGGTGACTCCTCCGGTCCCACGTCGAGCCACTGGACTGGAAGCTGATTCCGAAACCACGTCATCTGCCGACGCGCAAACTGCCAGGTCCGGGTTTTGATCAGGGCCACGGTGGACGCCAGGTCGCGCTCCCCTCGCAGATGCTCGAGGATTTGCCGATACCCAATGGCCTGCAGCGGGGACCGGCTCGCGCCGAGTCCGGAACCAGCCAACGCCCGCACCTCTTCCACCCAACCCCGATCGAACATCGCATCCACGCGGGCCTCGATGCGCCGACGCAGGTCCGCGGGTTCCCGCTGCAACACGTGAACGCGAACCCCAACCGGAGCTTGCAAGGGCGCCCGGCGGCGGCCCAGCGGCTTGCCTGTTAGACGCAGCAATTCCACCGCCCGGACCACCCGGCGCGGATTCCTTCGATCGATGGAGGCAAAGGTCTCCGGATCGCGATCAGCCAATTCCGAAAGTAGAATGTCCAGCGGCAAGGCCTCCAACTCAGCACGCAGGTGGGGATCGGACGCCGGAAGTGGATCCAATCGACCCAGCCAAGCCGAGAAATAGAGGCCGGTGCCACCGCACAGAATGACCGGGCGTCGGCGCCGTTGGATCTCGGCGACAACGGCGCGGGCCGCTTCCAACCATCGTGCCGCGTCGAAAGGTTCGTCAGGTCCTACGACGTCCAAGAGGTGGTGGGGAACCCGGGACCGATCTGCCGCTCCCGGTTTGGCGGTGCCGATATCCAGCCCCCGGTAGACCTGCATCGAATCCACCGAAACGATTTCCGCGCCGCTAAATTCGGCGAGAAGCAGGGCGACCTCCGACTTCCCGGAGGCCGTCGGACCTGCCAGCAGGAAGACGTTGTGGCAGGATGGCACTCCCGGTTCTGGCGTCATTCAGCCAGGGCCGGCAAGGCTCAGGAGTACTGGGGTTCCAACTCAGCCTGAATCTGTTCCAGGAGCCACTTGGTGTGGAGGATCCCCTCGGATTCGCTGAGTTTGCTGCCCTCGTATTCGATGCCGACCCAGCCGCGATAGCCGGCGTCGAGAACGATGCGCATCATGCGCCGGTAATCGGTGTGTTCCTCGTTGCCGTTGGCGTCGAAGTCGTTCGACTTGGCGCTGACCGCTTTCGCGTACGGCATCATTTCCTGAACTCCGCGATAGCGGTCGTAGACTTCCTTGTCGCTGATGTTGAAGTTTCCGAAGTCAGGCAAGGTGCCGCAATTGGTCCGCCCCACCTTACGCATCACCCCCGCCAGCCAGGCGCCGTTCGAGGAAAGATGCCCGTGGTTCTCGACGATGACATTCAATCCCCGATCACCCGCGAATTCGGAAAGTCGACGCAGCCCGTCCGCCGCTCGATCCTGCTGCTCCTCGAAAGATCCTTGGCTGTTGGTCTCCGCATTGACGCGGATGGAATGGCATCCCAGCGACTTGGCCGCTTCGGCCCATCGATAGTGATTTTCCACCGCCTTGAGACGCTTCTTCTCGTCGGGATCCCCCAACGCTCCTTCGCCATCGATCATGATGAGGAGCACGATGACGTTGAGATCCACCGCCCGCTGTTTGAAGGCGGCCAGGTAGCTCTTGTCCTCGGCCTTGTCCTTGAAGAACTGGTTGACCAACTCGATGCCCTGGATGCCGTAATCGAGCTTGGCCACGCGGGGAAAATCCATGTGATCCAGCTGTTTCGCGAACAGCGCCTTGTGGAGCGACCATTCGGCCAGGGAGATGCGGAACAACTTGCTCGGGCTCCGCGGCGCCGGTCCGTCCGCCCGGGTGATGGAGGAGGCGGCCATCGCGGCGGCCGTCAACAGGCTGGAACGCTTGAGGAACTGGCGGCGATCAACGTGAGTTTCCATAGGATCGTAAAAGACTGTGGCGACAACCGTGGGGAATTTCCAATTGAGACTTAAGCCTGGCTCTTTCCGGTGGGTCCGGGCTTGCGGAACAGGACCAGGAACATTGCCAGGATCAAACCTGCAAAGATCGCGGGCTTGGCCCACAACGGGCGCCATTCAATAGCTTTGAGCTCTTCGTGGCGCAAGGCGACAGCCTCGGCCTCGAGTGCCTTGACTTTGCTTTCCAGGTCCGCCTTTTCCGTTGCTGGCGCAGTGGCCAACCGAGCCGCCATGGCGTCTTTCTCCGCGGTCTTGGCCACCACCTGCGCGGACAGCTCCTTGGCACGCGCAGGTGTGTGCTGTGCTTCGATGCGCCCTGCCACCTGTGCGCCGATGAACATACCCAAGCCGAGGGTGAATAGAACCAGCATCCCCTGCGCCTGGGCCCGGATGGTCTTCGGGGCCGCCTGATCGGTATAGATCTGTCCGGTGACGAAAAAGAAGTCGTAACAGATGCCGTGGAGCAACACGCCAACGATGATCATCCAGCGGACATCCGCCGGAGCGCCCATCGCAAACAAGGCGTAGCGCACCACCCAGGCCAGCATGCCGACCGCCAGCATCCATTTCACACCCAACCGGGCGAAGAAGAACGGCATCACCACCATGAAGAAGATCTCAGACATCTGTCCGTACGACATCGTCTGTCCGATCGGCAGTCCGGTCATTTCCACCACGCGACTGGTGATCTGGTAGTAGAACGCCAGGGGAATGCAGATCAGCGCCGAAGACAGCATGAACACCGCGTAGGATCGATTCTTGAGCAGCACCAGGGCGTCGACCCCCAGAATCTGCCTCACCGAAACCGCGCCAGTCGATGTCGGTGGCGTATGCGGCAACAAGAAGCTGAAAAGCCCCAAGGCCGCCGAAGCACCAATCGTGAGGTAAAACATCCCGATGCTCCGATCCAATCCAAACCAAGTTACGCTCAGCCCGGCGGCGATCCATCCAATGGTCCCGAAGACGCGGATCAATGGGAACTCCTTCTCGGGGTGGGTGATGTTCCGCAAGGCCAGGGTATTGGTGAGCGCCAACGTCGGGAAATAGGCCAGCATGTGCCCAAAGAACGCCAGGTTGATGACCCCAGCAGAAGGAGCCGCGCCTTTCATCATCGTGGTCGCGGCAAACATCAACGCCGCACCCGCCAAGTGCATCACGGCAAGCACGCGTTGGGCCGCAAAGAACCGGTCGGCAATCATGCCGACAAAGAACGGCGACACCATGCCGGCTATCGGGCCCACCGAATAGGTCCAACCAAAGTCCTCAGCCTTGAACCCGATCGTTCCCAAGTAATTCGGGGCCGTGACATACCATGAGCCCCAAATGAAGAACTGAATGAACATCATCACCGACAACTGGATTCGCAGGCCGAGCTTCATAGTCGTGTGTCCGCGCGCCTCTTACCGGGTGGTTGGTGGCCGGATGCCGGGCGGGTGCGCCGAGAGTAGGGGACCACCTCGTCACGACGCAAGCGCGCCGGGTACGGCGCACGGTCAACCCCTCCACAGTACGGTCGAATCGTGGGGCAACTGGGCAACTCCCTGGCTGCCCATCGAGACTCACAGAACCGCTGTCGGATCCTCCGATCCGACAAAATCCAGGAACTCTTCCTCCGGCGATGCTTCAAAACGCCAATCGCGCCCTCGCCAAGAAAACTCCAAACGCTCCGCATGCAGTGCTTGGTTCTTCAAAAGCAGCGCCGACGCGTCGGCCGGTGTTCCTTCCCCCCGGACAAAACGCAGGTAGCGGGTCGGGTCCCCTCCGTAGATTTTGTCCCCCACGATCGGCCAACCGGCATGCGCGAGGTGGATGCGAATCTGGTGTTTTCGGCCCGTCCACGGAATCGCCTGTACCACCGCAAATCGCGCCGCGCACCGTTCGAACCGGCGCAATACTCTGAATTCGGTCGCCGACTCCACCCCCTCCGCCACCACCGCATCCTGGATCGCCACTGGACTGTCCGGGTGCTTGCCCAACCGTACTTCCACCCGGAAATCATCCGTGGCCGGATGACCGTGGACGATGGCTCGATAACACTTGTGCACGGCCCGCGATTCGAACAGTCGCCCCAACTCGGCTGCTGCCTCCCGGTTCTTCGCCGCCACGGTGATCCCGCTGGTCTCGCGATCCAGTCGATTTACCAGAATCACCCCAGGTCCCCCATGATGCAGACGCAAGCGGCTGATGAGGCTGGACAGCGCGTCGCCCTTGGTCGGATGACACACCAGACCCGCCGGCTTGTTGACCACCAGAAGGTCGAGGTCTTCGTGGAGAATTCTCAGCACGTGATGAGTCGCGACGCCGGATCATGGCGAAGGGCTGGCTATCGGCCCAGAACATCGAACACGGACGGTTCGTCGCAGCAAAACGGCGGCCAGGACTCAGAAGGTCCGGGCCGCCGCATGAAAGCCAGTTTTGAGAACAGGCGGGGTACTTCAGGACGCCGGCGGTTCCGACTTTGCCGGCACCTCGCTGATGAGGGCGTTCAACTGCAGAAAATCGAGCACCTTGGCGGTCAGGATCTGCTCGGCGACGGCATTGATCTGGCCGTTTTGCTGCAACTCGCGAAGCACCTTTTCCGGTCGCTCCTTGCGCTGGTGCGCAATGGCAGCGATGCGCTCGAGAATCTCCTGCTCCGCCACCTTGATGTTCTCCTTCTCAGCGATGCGATTGAGCACGAGCGCAGCGCGCACCCGATCCTTCGCGCTGTTGTTGGCGGCCGCAAAGATCTCGTCCTTGTGATCCTGGATGGATTCCTTGGTCACTCCGCGACGCTGATTCTGCGACACGATGTCGCGCACCACATTGCGTGTTTCGCTCTGCACCACCGATTCCGGAAGCTCGCATTGCACGCGATCGAGCAGGGCTTTGACCAACTGATTGCGGATCGTGGTGATGCGCTTGTGTTTCAGTTCGTTGTCCAGATCACGCTGAATTCCTTCGCGCAAGGCATCGACGGTGGGCACGCCGAATTGGGAGGCGAACGCGTCGTTCACCTCGGGCAGACGGCGCTCCTTGACCTGTACGATCTCGACTTCGTAAACGCCCGCCTTGTTGGCCACCGCTTCGACCACGAAATCTTCGGGGAATGTCACCGTCACCGTGCGCTTTTCACCTGCCGAGGCGCCAATCAACTGATCGGTGAAGCCGGGGATGAAATGTTTCGTCTCAACCTTCAGCCAGAAATTCTTCTGTTCGGTGAGGCCACGGGCCGTCGGCGAATGGTCGGTGATGGGCTTGCCTTCGCAGGTGCCCGTGTAATTCACGACCACGAAATCGCCGGACGCGACTGGGCGCTGGACGTCGGCAAACTCACCGCGCTGTTCGCGAATGGCCTGGAGACCGCGCTCCACGTCCTCGGGCGTCACCTGGCGAACTTCGACTTCGACCGGGATGCCCTTGTAGTCGGGCAGCTCAAAGCCGGGTTCGGTCTCGATGGTAACCGCGAATTGTCCGCCTTGCCCGCGTGCGAACTGGATCTCTTCGACATCCGGCTGACCGAGCACGCGAAGCTTCTTTTCCTCGAGCGCGGCCCGGTAGGATTCCGAGAAGACGCGGCGCTTGACCTCCTGCTCGATTTCGCGGCCGAAGCTGCGGGTTACCAGGTAGGCCGGCGCCTTGCCGGGACGGAATCCGGTCAACCGCGCGTGCTTTTGGTACTCGGCGGTGGCCTGTTCAAACGCCTGATCGATGCGGGCGGCATCGATTTCGATCTTCATGAGCACCTTGCACGGCGCCAATTGCTCCACAGACACGTTCACGAATGAATCCTTTCTCTCACAAGCCGAACGACGCCGGTTGACGGCTCCGCATCGACGGGCCGGGCACGCTAGGGATCCGAACGCCACCGGTCAAGCACCTGTCCGGCCAACGACCGCAGCCCCCTTGCCACCCCGTCTTCCACGGACGAGTCTCCCGCCATGTCCATGATCCCCGGTGGGCGAGAATCTAGCCGGTGGATGGCCCCGGGTTCACGAACCTTAGCCACCGCAGGTAAGGTTCGACGATGGGCTATCCGGGCATGGGCGGCACTCGGCGTCGTGATTCTGCCCCTGCACGCCGCGACCCTGAAGGTCACGACCCTGGCGGATGTCGGTGACGGCTCCCTTCGCACCGCCATCGAACAGGCCAATGCCGCAGGGGACGCCGACATCGACTTCGGCAGTCTGGAGGGAACCCTTTTCGTGGCGTCCACCCTGCCGCAGGTGACCGCCAACGTTCGTTTCCGGGGACCCGAGTCGGGATCGCTAACCCTCAGCGGCGGAAGCCTCCACCGCCTGCTGGCTTTTGCCGCCAATAGCACCTCGTCCGTTCGAAACTTGCGACTGGTCGACGGCCAGAGGGGGACCGGTATGTTCGGAGCCCTTTATTTCGACCATGGGTGCGCCATTTCCAATGCTGGCTCGTTGACCATTGAACGGTGTCGCTTCGATCGGAATGTCAACATCGGCGGTTGGGGCGGTGCGATCTACAATGCCGGTCGATTGAGTGTGAGCGATACCGTGTTCGAAGGAAATCGAGCGATCGGCGAGTACGGGGGGCCAGGCGCAGGCTTTGGTTGGCCCCTGGTCTATCCGGGCAATGGCGCCGGCGGCGGCGCCGGGATGGGAGGCGCCATTTTCCAGGACCGCGGTGTGCTCCACGTAAACCGCTGCCTGTTCGTTGGCAACGAGGCTAACGGCGGTGCCGGGGGCGACGACTACGGACCAGGGGCGAGTGTCAAAGGCGGCGGACCCGAAGGGGGGCAGGGCGGTGCTGCCACGGCCGACGGCGGCTATGGCAGCGGCGGGGGCGGTGGCTGGGTTTGGTACCACGGCGACCCCAATAGTCCGGATTTCGAGTATGTTATCACCCCGGATGGCCGCGGCGGGTTCGGCGGCGGCGGCTCTCCGGCAGGCTTCGGCGGCGGTGATCGAAACGGCGGCGGGGGCGGGGGCGGCGCCGGGATGGGCGCCGCGATCTACCTGCGTCAAGGCACCGCCGAGTGCGTCGATTCTCGATTCGAGGCCAACATCGCTCACGGCGGAAAAGGCGGAACGGCAGGCGCTGATTCCGGGGGCGGAGGCGGCGCGACAGGGGCCGCCATCATGTCCGATCAGGCCGACGTTACGGTCCTGAGGTGCAGGTTGGTGTCGAACCAGGCTCTTGGCGCGGCGGGCGGCAGCGGCGGCCTTGCATATGGCGGTGCGTTGTACTCGCATTCCGGCCCTCTCCAACTCACCGACTCCCTCATCCTCTCCAACCTTTGCACCGGTGGCGAAGTCAACACCGCCAATCCTTCACGGTCGGGTGGTGCCAGCCTCGGAGGCGGCCTCGGCTCGTTCGCAGCCCGAATCGCCATCACCAATTGCGCATTCATCGCGAATGAAGCCATCGGAGGGTTCTCCACCGCCGCCCCCCTCTCGGCGCCGCTGGCCACCAGCTTCGGGGGCGGACTCGGGATCGAAGGCGGTGACTGCGTGGCGGTCAATGTCACCTTCTCCGGTAACCGCACCTCCACGCGTTTGGGCGACAACATCCCACCTTTGGGCGACGGCCCCTTGCCAGGTCCGTGCGGCACCGGAGGCGCCGTTGGTATCGCCGGGAGGGACGGCGTCCCTCTCGTGACGCTCCGTTTCTGTACCGTCGTCGGCAACACGGCTCATGGCCTGCGAAACCCGGCGGCGTCGCCGGAAACGCTCGGGATGCGCGGCGAGGGCGGCGGAATTGGGGGCGATACCAATGCGCACGTGAGGTTGTCCGGCACTATTGTCACGGGAAACTTCGCCGCCATGGGCAGCGATGTGTCCGCCCAGATGACCAGTCTCAGCCGCAATCTGATCCGCTACCCGGCGGCCGGTGTCATCGTGTCTCCGGAAGACTTGGTTGGCATCGAGCTGCGGTTGAGTCCGCTCCAGGACAATGGCGGCCCCTGGCCGACGCATCTGCTGACCGCCGGCAGTCCCGCGATCGATGCCGCCACCGACCCGGCCCCACCACCGACCGACCAACGGGGCGCACCTCGACCCGATGGAAAAGCCGCCGACCTTGGGGCGGTCGAAGGCTTCACCCGGTACCTGCCGACGCTTCCCGAGTTGCGCCTCGCCGGCATACATCGGACCGATGGAACCCTCCAGGAAGTCGAATTCACGGTGATCGGTCCACCCAGCCAAACCTTCGCCATCGAGGGATCAGGCAATCTCCTCACCTGGACGGAAGTCGGCCGATCCACCCACGGCGAGAAGGTCCGCCTACCACGGTTGGCCGACCTCCAATTCTATCGACTCAAGGCGATACCCTGACCGACGCGCCCACCCTCGACGAATCCCCGTTTCCGACCACGGACTGGTGCGGGGGGCGGAGGCGCCACCCTACGACCTTCGGCTTACCTCCCCCGGGCCATAGTCCAACGCCCCGGTGCCTTGATAGAACAAGGCCATGCGGCACCTACAGAATCCTGGCGACCCACGGGCCAAGCACCATCCCGGAAGATGGATTCTGTCCTGGTTGGCCATGGCGATCCTGGTGGCCGTGAGTTTCGCGAGCACCCGCCAATCGTCGCCGGCCTCGACCGATCCAGGACTGGAGCTTGCGCCGTCGCCGATCTCGCTGACCGTGGAATCTGTCGATCTGTGCCAACTGGGAACTCGTTAGGAGAATAGGAGACTCCGGCATCGCCAGGTCACCGGACCACCGAGAAATGGGCCACACTGGGAACCTCACCCCATGGACCCACGAGCCCGACCGCGAGAGGTCACCCATCAATGAGCGGCCGGTCGTGCCGGCGGTGTTCGCACTGTCCCTGCGATCTTTGGGGCTGACGTCCCAGGAGTGGATTCTGACGCGGTCGCCGATGCCTGAGGAGCGGCGGCCCCGTGACCCACCGAACTGTGTCCGCCCGCCGCCGACGCGGGTGGGGTGGCGTTGGACTTTTCCTGCTGGGGCAATCGATCCACCGGAAGACCGGACCATGCGTTGATCATGGTCTTTTGGTTGGGATGTTCGCCGAGCCACTGGACGATTCCGGTTTCGAGCTCGTAGATCGCACCCACCATGCGAACGGACCCGCTTTGAACCTCCGATCGAATGACG
>JAEUHG010000055.1 GCA_016795425.1 Verrucomicrobiales bacterium | reverse complement strand
GGTGTACCGGGACGCGTACGGCTCTCGGAAGGAAGAGGTGGATGCTTACCTCGCGGTAGCTAAGGAAGAGGGCTTGATCATGGGCTGGCGCTCCCGCTCCCCGATCAGCGCGGACAAATTGGATGCCGGGACGCATCTGTTGAAGCCCCACGGCGTCAGCATCAAAACGTCGAACGAGATCGACGAGAAGTACCTGAACCATCCCCCCAAGTTCCTGGGCGAGTGCGTGCTGGTGGAGCCGCCGATCCCCTGGGTCAATCCCTGGCTGGACAAGAAGAACAAGGTCCCGACGCCCGCATTCCAGGCCGCGGCAGAAAGATACTTGAGCCGCTTCCCGGATCTGAATCTCGGCACCGAAGCCGCCGAGGAACTTCGCGCACAGGTGTACGAGCGGCTGGCGCACCAGCTGGACGAGTGGCCCAAGCAGCAGGTGAACTTCATCAAATACCGGCGCGAGGGCATCGACGTGAATTTCCATGTGGAAAAGCAGAAGGGCTTTGGGTTCGCGGAGTTCCTGCTCCCGAACCAGCAGGCCAAACGCGCGGCGAAGTTGGAGACGGACCACTTCATCGACCCTTTCACCGGCCAGCGCCGCAAAGCCTATCGCCTGCTCATGGACGACGGCGCCGGGAAGTTCAAGCCGATCACCGGTGACACCGACTTCCTCTTCATGCTGAACCCGGACGGCACCATGCCCAGCCTTCTGAAGCGGGTGCGCGCCTACAGCAAGATGATCCGGCTGGGCCTGCAGCATGGTGAGTCCTTTTCCTTCTCCATCAAAAAGCTCCGGGAAGGCTGGCTCCGTTGCTGCACGGCGAGGACGGCCGGGGGCGAAGGGGAAAGGATGCTGGCCGTCACGCCCCACGGCGAGCTGCTCACCACGATGTTCAGGGACGCCCAGTCCGTCATCGATGGCGGACCCAACGACGCCTTGAAATTGGGCCGGGGCCGAGGCGAGTTCGCTTTCCTCGAAGGGACGCTGACCGAGGTCAACACCCTCGAGCGTACCGCCTCCGAAGCCATCCCCAAGGCCATCCGCCACGACGTGGCGCCGATGGTCACGATCAGCGCGCTGGCGCGGATGGAGGAAGAACTGGCGGCCGAAGCCGATCGCAACGGCGGGCAGGCCGTGCGCATGGGTCCGGATGGGCTGCCCGAGATTTACGATGTCGCGCCGTCGGGACCGTCGCCGGCCCCGCTGCGAACCTTCCACCGTGACGGCGGTCCAAGGCTGGCCAATGTGGATCCGGTCGAAACGGAACTCCTCGACCAACTCGCGGCACTCGCCGCCGCCGGCTGGGTGAACGTGCGCGAGGTGCCACCGCCGGGCGCCGCCGGCGGGCAGTGGCGCCCGGTCACAGTCGAGGAAGCCCGGGGCGGTGCGGCCGGCGCCGGGCTGCGGCTCTCGCCCTACACCTATCTCACCAACGACGTGCCCGCCGGCACCAGTGTCCTGCCCGTGCTGCCCGCCGAGGAGGTCGGCTGGGACACCCAGCGGCCGGTGTTCGCGGTGGGCGACCAAGTGGTGATCGATCCCGGTGGGCCGGGGGAGGAGTTCGCCTCAATCGCCAGCGTGCTGCCCTTCACGCTTAGCCGCCCGCTCCAGAACCTTCAGGAGGCCGGCACCATGGTGCTCTTCCTTTCCGGAGTGTCCGGGTCGGACAAGGTCCCCGGTGCGCTGCCCGCGCCGGAAAACCTCCTCGTCTGGCTGCGCGCGGATGCGGGGTTGAGCCTGACCAATGGCACCAACGTCGTCTCATGGAAGGATCAGTCCCGGAACGGGTTTGTCTTCACCGCGCCCACCGAGGCAACCCGGCCCGTGTGGGTCGCCAACTCGACTTCGGGCGTGCCCGCGGTCCGGTTTGTTGCCCCGTCCACGCCACGGCTTCAAGGCGACCTGGGGCGCACCCTGACCAACGCCACCATCTTCACCCTGGCCCGATGGGTGGATGCCAGCAGCGGCTCACGTTACATCTACGCGTTTGGCACGCGGGATTATTCCGGCTTGATGATGACCTTGGCGCGCCGGGACGGGGATGCGGCCTATCATTACGACGGCGCTGCCGAGCGGGTGGCCGACAGTGCCATTCCCGGCACCGGCTTCCGGGTATTTTCACAGGTCTTTGGAGAGGGCGGGGCGGACCGGCACCGGCTCTCGGTGGACCTGCAGAGAGTCCTCGACACCCGCACCACGGTGGGCCGCGCTTACTCAGCCGTCGCCACCAATGTGGTTCTTGGCAGTTACGTAACCGGAAACGCCGGCTTCGTCGGCGACCTGGTGGAATGGCTGGTGTATGACCGGGTCCTCTCGACGGAAGAACGGTTCGAGGTCGAGGAGTATCTCCGGCTTCGCGCCGGACTAGGCCCGTTCGTGACTCCCAGCGGCCTGGATCTGAGTTCGGCTCAGATCCTCCATTACGATGTCCCGGCGACCCCGGAAGTCTCCTGGGCGCTGGACTCGGCCAACCGACAATGGGTTCAAACAGGGACCGGCGATCCGTCGTTCGCGCTCCTTGATTTCGCGGAGTCTGGGCCTGTCATCCACACCCGCATCCGTGCCAGCGCCGGGTCCGGCGCACTGGGAGTGGTGTTTGGCTACCAGCACCCAGGCTCATTCCACCTGCTCGACTGGCGTCAAATGGCCAGCAACCACGTCGATTGGGGCAACGCACCCGCCGGGATGCGATTGCGCACCTTTCATTCGCCTGCAGACCAGAAAACGACCGCGGCCGACCTATGGTCGGGCCTGGACCCAAACCGCGTCACGACGTGGCGGACCAATGCCGTGCCTTGGGCCGCCGGCCGCGAGTATGATGTGGTGCTCCGCATTGGACCGGATGAAACCGTGGTGGAAGTCAGTTATGGCTCAACAACTCTTGAGACCTGGACCGTCCCGGAGTTGAAAGCTGCGTGGGGTCAGTTCGGACATTATGCATGCTTCCTTCCCGAGGCCCGTTTTGGTCCGACCTTATTCCCCGGCACGGCGCCCGTGATCAGGGCCGTCGAACATGGTCATGAAGGCCGCAGTACGATTCATTGGATGCATGGCCAGCCACCCTTCGTCATCGAGTCCACGACCGACCTGGGTAGCGATGACTGGTATCCCGTGGCTCCGGCCACGCCCAATTACTCCCGGACACTCGAGTCGGCGGAAAAGACCCTATGGTTCCGCATCCGCAGCGCGGGATTGGCTTCGGACGGGGACGCCGCTGGCGGCGGACGGTCCCAGACCTTTGGGAACGGCGGCCATCTCTGGCTCGTCACCAGCACCGGCCCAACTCGCATCGAGGCGGAGAACTTCGATGAGGGCGGCGAAGGCGTCGGCTACCACGACACCACCTCGCAAAACCAGGGTGGCACCTACCGCGACGAGGCCGTCGATATCGGCGCGACCACCGATTTCGGCGGCGGTCATGCCGTGGGGAACATCGCCAGTGGCGAATGGCTCGAGTACACGATCCGCGTCGAGGCGGCCGGCACTTATCAACTCCGCGTCCGCACCGCGCGGGGTTCTTCCGGCGCCCGCTCGGCCCGATTCCTGGTCGACGGCGCGGACGCGACGGGACTCCTGGTGATTCCCGCGACCGGCAGCTGGGCTTCCTATGCCACCGTGGAATCCGGGGCCTTCGAACTTGCCGCCGGCACGCACATCCTTCGTGCGGATATGGAGGGCGGAGGCTTCGACCTGAACTGGATCGAGATCGCTCCAGCCGCGCCGGTCGTGCAAACCACGTTCGGCAATAACGGCCAGCCGTGGGCCATCGGTTCCGCCGCCGCCACACGCATCGAGGCGGAGAACTTCGATCAAGGCGGAGAAGGTGCCGCCTACCACGATGCAACTCCGCAGAACGCCGGAAATGTCTATCGCGCTGAAGCCGTCGACATTGGCGCGATCGAAGGCGCGGAGGGCGGCCACGCTGTCAGTTGGACCACTGCCGGCGAGTGGCTCGAATTCACGATTCAGGTTGAGCAGTCCGGCCAATACCGGCTGCGCGCGCGCACGGCGCGCGGACAAAGCGGCACCCGCACCATTCGTTTCCTGGTCGATGGCGCGGATAAGACTGGAAATCTGGTGATCCCCGCGACGGGCAACTGGCAGTCCTACGCCACCGTGGAATCCGGGAGGTTTGAACTCGCCGCCGGAACGCAAATCCTGCGGGTGGATATGACCAGTGCGGATTTCAACCTGGATTGGTTTGAGATCGTCCCGGTGGTCCCGGTTGAGCGAGCCGCCTTCGGCAACAACGGAAATCCATGGTTCATCGGTTCGACCACCCTCACCCGCATCGAGGCGGAGAACTTCGATCAAGGCGGTCCTGACATCGCCTACCTTGACACCGATTCCCTCAATCAAGGCGGCGCCTACCGAAGCGAAGATGTCGACATTCAGCCCACGACCGACACCGGTGGCGGGTTCAATGTCCTCGGGATCGAACCGGGCGAATGGCTCGAATACACGATCAACGTCCAGACCGCGGGAATCTACCAACTCCGCTTCCGCACCGCGCGCGCGCCGGCTGGCAGCAGAAACCTCCGTGTGCTCGTGGCCGGTGTGGACAAGACCGGCCTCGTGACCATTCCCCGCACGGTCAGTTGGCAAAGCTGGACGACCGTCACGAAGGCTGGCGTCAGCCTTGACGCTGGCATTCAGGTCCTACGCCTACAGACAGAGGTTGGCGGTTTCAACTTGAACTGGATCGAGATCTCGCCCTGAGGACAAGTTCACAGGGTTCTCCTCGGTCATCCGCGCTTCTTCGCCCATGCGCTCCTCGTGAGGCATGGGAAGCTCGGGCCCGATTCCGCGAACCCGGCGCGCCACCTGACCGCCCGCTCTCACCGCACGCCCACCTGGCTGACCGCCTGTCCGGTCGCTGCGACACCCAAGCCACCACCCGCACCCCGAAGCGCTCCGGCAATTCGGCCACAAGTTCCAGGAAGTGCCGCCGGTCTCGGTCGCCACGGAAGATGTTCCGACGTTCGTCGCCACGTGCTGTGACATGCTTCCGTGCCCCAGGGAGTTCCACTCTCAGCGATCGTGCCATGCAGGTGGAAATTCCTATCCGAGGCCTCCTTCGTCAAAAACACAGATGTGACCCCGAAACTCATTAGAGACAACGACCCTCGATCGAAGGCGACCTTCGGTATGGTCAATCTCCCCTTCGCTATGCAATCGGCCAGTGCCAAGGGTAAGTCGCCGTTCTTGACGCTGCCCGTCGGTAGCTGAGAGAGAGGGGCCGCCAATCCGCATGAGCTACACCTGGAACCTAAGGACGCTGGGGACACGCCTCCTGGCCCTCGGCTTCCTGGCTTCGCTGCTGCTCGACTCGGGGTGTTCCAGCGTCCCCTCACGGTCGCGGAGGGAACAGAGCATCCTGCCCCCCGATGTTTCGCCTTCGATGGTGCGGATCTCCGCCAACAACTTCACCCATCGTTTCGTACAAACGGTGGAACAAGCCGCCGACGCCATCTTCCGCCAGACGGCCGACCCGACGATCAAGCGGCGATCCCTTCTGTGGAAGATCAACGCCACCGCCGCCGTGCTCGTGGCCCAGGACCATCCGGCGCCCCTCAGCGCCCTCGCGGATACGTACGCCCTGTGCCTGCAGATGCATGACTTCTTTCGAGACGGGCAAGGCAGCAATCTGTTCGGTGCCCTCCAACCCATAGCCGTGAGCGCCGCCCGGCAGTTGGAGCAGGATATGGGGTCGATTAGCCGGGAGCCGACGACCGAGCAAATCGCCCGGCTCAAAGAGCGTCTCCGCTCCTGGGCACGCGAGCATCCACTGGAGGACCTGACCTTCGTCCGCTTCTCCGGGGCCGCCGAAATCGATGCGATGCTCTCCACATTGGACGGGCAAGGGGTCATGGCGTCGGTCCAGAACCTCGAAACCGAGATGTACACCTTTCACACCAAACTCGCGCGTTACCTAGGTTTGGTGCCCCGCCAAGTACGCTGGCAGGCGGAATTGCTCGCGCTCGAGTCGCTCGAAGAGGACCGGACCGGACTGGTCGCGGCCGCGACCAGGGTGTTGGACCGCCAGCGGGACCTGGCTCTGACCGACGTCGATCGCCAACGGACCCACGCGCTGGCCATGCTCCGCGAAGAACGGATCGCCGTCCTCGAGGCACTTGCGCATGAGCGCGAAGCCATGGTCCAGGATGCCCGGAAGACCCTCACTGAATCCCTGGGCCAAATCGACGCCCTGGCGCTTCGGTTGGAGCGCGAGACGCTGGCCGCGGTGCAGCAGCAACGCCTGGAGACAGTGGAGGCGCTACGCCAGGAGCGAGTCGCGATGATGACCGATCTGGATCGTATCGCGCGCGGGACAGTCGATCACGCCCACGCCCGCGGCTTGGGTCTGCTGGTCGGGGGTTGGTGTGGCTTGGCCGCCCTGCTGCTGCTCGCGCGATGCCTCTTTCGACCCCGGCGGCAATCGCCCACGAGTGGATCGATGTAAGTCCCAAGGGTCACATCTTCGATTTAGACAATGGGGTGAGCACCATGGTCCGCGCTGCTACTCCATGGAAAGACGGCCTTCGCCCCCGGGAACCCGGCGCGCCATCACGCCATCCGCTCTCACCGCACACCCCACCCGGCTGACCGCCTGTCCGGTCGCCGCGACACCCAGGCCACCACCCGAACCCTGAGGCGCTGCGGCAATTCGGCCACGAGTTCCAGGAAATGCCGCTGGTTTTAGTCGTCACGGAAGATGTTCCGACGTTCGTTGCCTGGTGCTGTGATATGGTGCCGTGCCCTGGGGAATTCCACTCTCAACGTTTGTGCCATGCAGGCGGAAGTACCGATTCAAAGCGTCCTTCATCAAAAACACAGAGGTGACCCCGAAGCGCTTCAGAGGGTGACCCCGAGTGACTCGACGCCGAGGCGCGTTCCGGTACAACCTCAACTCCACTCTGGTCACCGTCGTGTCCTGCCAGGATGACGCGTGCCGCTTCCCAAGTATCCGAATATTGCCACGAACACGACGATGCCACTGAAACCCATGCTTCTCGTGCTGGCACTGTTGCTGCCGGTATCCCTTCGCGCCGAGGACACCACCGTGCCGCCGACTGGCTCCACCAGTACGAATGCCACCGTGCTGGTGGTCATCGATGTGCAGCAATTTTACTTCCCTGGCGGAACCATGCCGCTTCAAACGCCGGAAGCGGCCAGCGCCCAGGCGCGGCGCCTGTTAGCGCGGTTTCGAACGAACGGTTGGCCGGTGGTGCATGTGCAGCACCTGCCGGCGGGGCAATCCGCACCTTCCCCCGATGCCGGTGATCCGCAGTATCGGATTCACCCGGACGTCATGCCGACGGCAGGCGAAGCGGTGATCGGCAAGCATCACGCGAATGCCTTCCGCGACACCCCGCTTCTGCCTGCTTTGCAGAAGCTCGGCGCGCGCAGGCTCGTGCTGGCAGGTATGCAGACCCATATGTGCGTGGAGGCCGCCGCCCGCGCGGCGGCCGACGCCGGGTTCGAGGTCGTGGTCGCGAGCGATGCCTGTGCGACGAGGTCGCTGAAGTACCAGGACGTCGAAGTGCCCGCGGTCCAGGTGCACGCCGCCACGCTCGCCGCACTTAACTCGGCGTACGCCCGCGTCTTGTCTACCGAGGAGTTGCTGACGGAACTGGCCAGTGTCCGGTAATGGCCTCGGCGTGAAGTCGGTCGGGAATTGATCGCGCGAGGTCGACCGCGAATTGCCACGGTTCACCAGCGCCGTCCATCATGTCTGGGCCAGCCCCGGTAGATCGTCGTAACTCGACTGTTGGATCGGTGCGGGATTCGCGGACACGATCCGGCTCAGGATCCGGACGAGGTTGGCCGTTGCGGGTCCGACCGCAGCGGTCGCTGCGATGGTGTTCGGTGCAGGTCCGCCTTGGCGCCCGTCAGATTCTCACAGCCCTCGCACCCGGTAAAACCTCGCCGCATGGATCTTCCACTCCGGGTCGGTGAACTTCACCCACCCGTCCGTTAGCGAGTTGGTTGAAATCGGCGTCCAAGCCATACTGCTCAGACCCACATTGGCTTCCACGATCACTGGCACGTTGGTCGCCCAGGAAATGATCAAACTGAATCCGTTGGTGGATGGGCCAAACTGGCTTCCCCAGTCGAAGATGGTGGGATGGGTGCGATGCCAGGGAACGGCGGGACGATTCGCATAATTTTCACCCCAACCGGTGGCGCCGGGCAGGTAGAAGACCGTTACAGGGGCGTTGGGAAAAACTCCAGGATCAGGAGTGAGGGGCGCGTCGCCCTCGAAGTTGACTGATGCCAGGCGACTGCAGCCGGAAAACGCGGATCCGCCGAGGGCCCTAACGCTTTTGGGAATCGTGATGTTCAGCAACTGGTTGCAGCCCGAGAACGCCAGATTCCCGATGCTGGCGACGCCGTTCGGGATGGTGATGCCGGTTAATCCTGTGCAATCGGAAAACATTCCCGCGGAAATGCTGAGGATGCTGCCAGGCAGACCGACGCTGGCGAGTTGGGCGCAGCCCGAGAAGGCAAACTCTCCGATACTGACCATACCGTCCTCCAGCGTCACGTGGGCGAGGTTGGTGCATCCCGAGAACGCATAAGGACCGACGCTAGTGACATTGCCAGGAATGGTGATGTTTTTCAGACTGACATTGTCGGAAAACGCACGGCTACCAATACTGGAAATGCCGCGCTGGATCGTGACGGTCGCCAAGGTGGTGCAGCCAGAGAACGCGGACTCACCCACGACGGTGACGGAGTTTGGAATCGTCACATTGGTCAGGCTGCTGCAGGTGTCAAAGGCCTCTCTTCCGATACTAGTCACAGTGTCCGGGATCGTGATGCTCCTCAGTTCGCTGCATCCCTGAAAAGCTGAGCCACCGATCACGATGACGGTGTTTGGAATGTTGAAATTCCCGGTCGTCTCTCGCGGCACCCAGGCGAGCACCGTCCGACTCGTGTTGAACACAACGTCATTGCCAAGGGCACAGCCCTCGAACGCCTTCGGTCCAATGCTGGTGATACCGTTGCCGATTACGATGCTGGTCAGGCCGGAGCCGCTGAAGGCCGACTCTTCGATGGTCGTGACGCTGTCGGGAATCGTGATTTGGGTCAGACCACTGCAACCCCAGAACGCCCCAAACCCGATGCGGGTGATGCCGTCTGGGATCGTGACGTTGGTGAGCATTGTGCAACCCACGAATGCCGCATTCCCAACTCCCGAGACCCGACGGCCCTCAATGGTGCGGGGAATGAGCAAAGTTCCTGAAGGGCAGCTTTCGGGTGCTCTGTAGACCGAGAGTGTGCCGTCCGGATTCATCGAAGTCCGGAACTGGTACTGCGCCCCAACAGGTAGCGTCACCGCCGCGAATAAGACGAAACGAGGGAAGACCTTGCTAAGCAACCGTCGTCGAACTGTGGATTTAATCCTTTGTCTCAACTCCACCCAAACTCTGAGCCAACCCTGAAGCCCTTGTATCGCATTCATGGCCACAGTTCCTTCTCTGAAATGCCCCTTGGCGTTGGCCTCCCGACCGATTGAAGGCTGAGTTTGCATGATGTCGAGGCGGGACTCCTTAGAAAGGTGAATGTGGCAAGTTTGTTCACCATCCTGTGACATCAAATCCTCGTGAGAGGGTCAGGTCGGAGAAGCGAGGGCTCCGCCTCTCGTGAACAGGGTCGACGCCCAGGCCGTGACCCTGTATCGCTACTCAGTGACCATTCGGTTGAACCCCTGGCGCCGTACCGGCAACAAACTCCTGCTCAAGGGCGCGATCCCGCCGAGTCCAGACCGGATTGCCCCAAGCGGTGACCGGTGCCGAGGACCCGCCGCGCCCTCCGCGTTGCGGAAATGGGTCGCCTTTGCCGTCGCAGGCATGGTGAATCTCGCCTCCCACGCCCCGGCGAATGCCGCCGCTTCACCGCAGGTCGAGATTCATCCGCCAGCAGCCCAAACGGTCGAACTCACCTGGACCAACACGGGCGTCGCCATCGTCGTCGAACGGACCTCGTCCTTGAAGATCCCGATTGCCTGGGAATCGCTCGCCCTGACCCCGGTCACCCAGGGTGACCGCGTCAGCGTCCGGGTGGGCCTGGGCGCCGGACCGCAGTTCTATCGGCTGCGCCAGGGCGCGGGAACCGCCGCCACCGTGGTCGACACTTCGCCGGCGGCGGGGGAATCCGGCGTGGCCGTGACGCGCGAAAGTATCTTTCGCCTCAGCGCCCCGCTCGCGTCCGACGTCGTCCTCTCCGGGGACGACCTCCACGCCGAGTTCGGCGGACGCAAACTCCTCGCCCGCGCCGAACTTTCGTCCGACCGCCGGACCGCCACGCTCTTCTATCTGGAGAACGTTCCCGCCAGCGCGCGCATTCGGGTGACATTGGACGGAACCAAACTCCGCGACACAGCGGGCCTGGCGCTGGATGCCGATGGCGATGGCCAGCCGGGAGGCAGCCGGGTACTGGAGTTCCTGACCGCCGGGATCACCGGTCTCGAAAACACCGCGGTGATTGGCAAGGTGTTCGCCTCGGAGAAAAACCCCGATGGCTCGAACCATCCGCTCGAGGGCGCCATCGTGAGCGTGGATGGTGCCGATGAAACGCTGCGCACGACCACCGATTCAACCGGCAGCTTCGTCCTTTCACCGGCGCCAGCGGGGAGATTTTTCGTGCACGTCGACGGCCGGACCGCGGTAGGTTCGCGATGGCCGGTAGGGGCGTACTATCCGTTTGTCGGGAAGGCCTGGGAGGCGGTCCCTGGCAAAACCAACAATCTTGCGGGTGGCTCCGGGGAAATTTTCCTCCCGCTGATTCAGAGCGACGCCCTGCAGAGCGTGAGCGCGACCGAGACGACGAAGGTCACCTTCGCGCCCAGCGTGCTCACGGCCAATCCGGCGCTCGCTGGAGTCGAGGTGAATGTCCCCGCCAACTCGCTCTTCAGCGACAACGGCGCGCGCGGCGGGAAGGTCGGTATTGCACCGGTTCCCCCGGATCGCCTGCCCGAGCCGTTGCCGCCGGGACTGGATTTTCCACTGGTGATCACCGTGCAAACCGACGGTGGCGCGAACTTCGATCGCCCGGTGCCAGTGAAATTCCCCAATCTTCCTGACCCCAAGACGGGGGTAAAACTTCCGCCCGGGGCCACGACGGTCCTGTGGAGTTTCAATCACGACACCGGCCGCTGGGAGCCGCAGGGCACGATGACGATCAGCCCGGATGGCCAATTCGCGATCAGTGACCCCGGGGTCGGCATTCGCCAACCGGGCTGGCACGGCACCGCTCCGGGCACCGGCGGCGGGGGCCCCAGTGGCGGACCGCCACCGCCCGGTTGTCCTCCTTACTGCGGCCCCCAGCCCGATCCCCCGTGCAACGAGCCGGACGCCTGCGGACATCTGCACTACCTCTACATCCAGGCCCTCGAAGACTGGCGGAAGGAAGCCGAACTGAAGGAGAGCTTCACCATCGGCAGCGTCGTGGCGTTGGGTAAAATCGTCGACCAGGCGTATGCCGCGTACCTGGAGTGTCGCGAGGCGAATGGGCGGCCGTGTCAGGGAGCCTCCGGGCGGGACACGCATGCGGAGGCCGCCACGACCACGAGCCGCGGGTTGGCGCCGGCCAGCCTACCGGCCGACGTAACCGCCCGCTTCAACGCCGCGATTCAACACACCATCAACGAACAGAACTCCGCGCGATCAGGGAGTCCCCTGCCCGGCCCCGGAACCTGGTTCGCGTTGCGATCCCTGGACTCCGGCTTCGTCCAGCTGGGTCGCCTGAACAGCATCGGCTCGGTGGAAAACCTGATACTCGCGCCCAGCCAGCTCTACCGGATGAGTTACTACGACGCAGTCCACCGGCGCGGGGGCTCGGCCTACTTTCGGTCCAAAGCCGCGGGCGCGGTGACTTACATCCCGTACGCGATTCTCTTTGGCGCGGAGTTTGGAGCGCCGCCGGACGCCGACGCCGATGGGCTGAGCGACTTCGCGGAGGGGGTGATCGGCAGTTTCCCGGGCCAAGCAGACACTGATGGCGACGGGATCAAAGACGGGCAGGAGCTTAACCTGGGCACCAACCCGCTCGACGGCGTGGGGTTGCCCAAGGGCGTGATTGGGTCGGTCCTCACTCCCGGGGCGGCGTATGACGTGGCCGTGGACAATGGGTTGGCCGTGCTGGCGTGTGCGTCGGGAGTGTCTGTCGTCGACGTCTCGAATCCGCAAACCCCCGTCCAAGTCGCGATCGTTCCCGAAGGATGCACCGCGGTGGCCCTTCGCGGCCGGCTGGCTCTGGTGGCAACCAGCGCCGCCCTGCGGCTGCTGGATCTCACGAACCCGTCCTCTCCGCTGATCCGCTGGAGCCGAACGGATCTAAACGCCGCCACGGCCGTCGCGTTTGGCGATAGCTCGGTGCTGGTCCATCTCAGTTCCCAGCTCCACCGGCTCGATCCGGCCACGGGTGCGGCTCGCGGGGTTCTGCAAGTGGGCAGTTGCGACAGCCTCGCCGCGCGGGGAGAGCTCGTCTACGTCTTGGTCGACAACAAGCTCACGATCTGCCGCGACGCCGATTACTTGGAACTGGTGGGAACCGTCAATGCGCCTGGTAGCGGCGGGGCTGGGGGACGGCCGCGGCAACTCTTCATCGCCGGGGACCTGCTCTACGCCCAGCAAAACTCCGGCTTCAACGTGCTCGATCTTCTCGACCCCGCGAGTCCAGTCCTGCTTAAGAATTTCCAGTCAAACCAGGCCGGCTGGCGCGACCTGGCCTTGACGGGAACCGGATGGTTGCTGGCCGCCGATGGGCCGAACAGCGTCGCCGACGGGCCCCACGATGTCTCCCTCTACCGCGTACAGGCCGGGGGCACCGAGGCGCAGTTTATCACGACGTTCGTGACCCCGGGTGAAGCCTACGCGGTGACCATTGCCGGGGCGCGTGGGTACGTGGCCGATGGCACCGCGGGGCTGGCGGTGGTGAATTTCCTCGAGGTGGATAGCGCCGGTGTCGCCCCGACAGTCTCCGTCGGAGTCGATTCGGCGGCGAGTCCGCCCCAGGTCGAGGGTGGTCGTCTGGCTCATCTTTCGGCCACCGCGAGCGATGACGTGGCGGTGCAATACGTCGATTTCTTCATCAACGGCGAGGTCGTGGCGCGGGATGAGAGCTACCCGTTCGAGGTGTTCCAGCGCATGCCCCCGGTGTCTCCCACCAACCCCTCCTTTGAACTTCGGGCGCGGGCCGTGGACACTGCCGGCAACGCCTCCGACTCTGCGATCCTGATCGTTCGAATCGTCCCCGACGCCACGCCGCCGGCCATGATCCAGTCCGACCCCGCCGCCGACACGACGATCCCGACCGCCGTCATCAGGGATTTCAGCGCGACCTTCGACGAGCCGATCGTGACGCCGGTCACGGCGACTACGCTGACGCTGCGAACGGCCGGCGCCGACGGGAAGTTTGACACGGCCGATGACGTGCCCGTATCCGGCGAGGTGCAATGGTTGGTCGGGGAAAACACGATCCGGTTCCGTGGCGTCACCCCGTTCGTGACGGGCCGCTACCAAGTGACCCTGAGCGCCGGACTGGCCGACGCGGCGGGCAATGTGCGGAGTCGTCCGCTCCGCTGGCAATTCGTGGTGGGGCAGCAGGCGCGCGTTCTCGACGTCTTCCCACCCGCGAACTTCGTCCGGGTGGGCGGCGTTCTCGATTACCTGGAGTTCGGCTTCGATCAACCCGTGCAGAAGATTCTCGCGGACACTTATGTCTGGAAGGTGACGCGCCGCCCTTGGCCCACCGACGGCAGCGGCACCTTCGGCCCGTTGGCCGAGATCACGCCTCTGCAAGTCACGCGGAGCGCGGACGGCCGCCGGTACACGCTGCGCACGCCGGCGAACTTTCCACCAGGCCAGTATGTCGTGTCCGGCGCCGGACCAAACGTCCAAGGCATGCGCTGGGAGTTCGTCTTCCGCGATGTGCCGAACGAGGCGACCGGAACGGTTGTAGGGGCCGGCACCGGACTGGGAACGAGTTGGAAATACTATCCCGGGCCCGGCGTGAACGACGTCCTGCGCGTCAACCTTCCCGGAGTCACCGCGCCCATCGAGGCTCGCGACCTGAAGTCGTTAATCGCCCAGTCACCCATCCAGTTCCGGCAGCAGGTGGTCAACGTCCAGGAGCCCATCCAGGCACTCGGTGGATTGGACATCATTGATGCGCGATTCGGTCCGGGCGAAACCCACGTGCGCGGCCCCCTATTTGTCTCCACCGCGACCGGCAATCCACCGAACGACGTGGGCCCCCACACGATCAACGTCTATGGCGGCGGTGTGTTTCGCGTCGGCATGCGCTTCTCGGATCCGAACGGCGCGCTCGTCAATCACCCCGGCAGCTCCCTGGTATGGAGCAACAACGCCAACGTCGGCTTCACGGGGATCGGTCCCACCAACCGCGGTCGCCTGGTCAACCTCGGCACCTTGCGCATGCTCGCCGCTCCTGGTGTGGACGCCCCGCCGATCCGGCTCGAGGAGGTCCGCCTGCGCAACGACGGTCGGCTCGAAGCCGCCACCGGAAAATTGCGGATCGCGTACTTCGACAACGAGGGGGAGATCAACGTCGCGGCCGGGGCGAAAATCCTCCTGCCCTCGCGATTCCACAGCGGCGTGTCCTCGCGGCTCACCGGGGATGGCGACATCGAATTCGGCGAGTATATCGCTGGACGCCGGCCAGTCGTCTCGCTCGCGGATGCCGACATCCGGGGTGACTTCGATACCCAGGGCAATGTGACGCTGGCCGCAGGGTCCCTCACCTTCTGGCGTCCATTCGTGCATCCGGCGGGTCGCATGGAACTACAGAACGATGGCACGCTGAACCTGCTGGGAGGCGCGCAAATCGGGACCCTCACCATGCGGCAGGGCAATCTCGTGGCCAATGGCGACGTCGAGATCCAGACTTACCAGGGCGCGGCGTTTTCCTCGATCCGCACCGCCACGCGCCTCCGGGTCCACGGCACCGCCACCCTGGACAAGGGGTTTGAGGCCTTCGGACCCGGCGTCGTGGAGTTCCTGGGCGCCACCACGCTGTCCGACCTCGGGCAGGGCGCCACCGTGCTGATCGGCAACGGACTGGTCCGCAATCTCGGCACCTGGAGGTACACCAACGCCCTTGGTAGCCACATCGGGCCGCGCCCCGAAAACGGTAAGCCGTCCACCGGGACCTTCGAAAACGCGGGCGTGCTCGAGATGGCATCAGGCAAGGGGCTCACAATCACGTGTCCCTTCCGCAACGCGGGCCGGATCGTCGGTGATGCCGGGCCGATCGTGATCGATGGACGCCAGTCCGGCGGGGTCGCGAACCTCGGCGCCTTCATTCCGCTTCCCGGGAGTGAATTCGTCCTGAACGGCACTGCGTTCCGCCAAGCCTACAAAGGTACGCTCGACCTCGCGGCGGGTACCCTGAGGGGGACGGGTTCGATCGAACCGGGCGTGGCCGCGGGGGATGTGGTCTCCAAGGTCACCAATCGCAGCGTCATCCGCGTGGGCAATCCGACGGGAGAGCTCTTCGTTCGCGCGCAGAACTTCGAGCAGACCTCGACCGGCGAGACCATCGTCACGCTGTCCGCCACGGGCAACAGCCTGCTGCGACTTCGCGAAAGCGCGACTCTGGCGGGAACGCTGACAGTGGAATTGGCGCCGGGATTCACCCCTCCCCTCGGGGCGGTCTACAACGTGATCAGTTACAATGGAAGGACCGGCGAGTTCCAAACCGTGAATCTCCCCAACCTCGGCGCCGGCCGAAAACTCACGATCGTTTACGGAACCTCAAACCTCGCCGTGAAAGTCGTGGCGCAGTGAACAATGAAGGCCACCTCAATGCCTCGCCAGGAGAGCCGGAGCGCCTGGTTCATTGAGGAATTCGCGCACTTCGCGAAAGGGTGGAGATCACCGCGGCGGGTGGTCTTCATTTCCGAGAACTCCGATTCGGAAGAGCGTGGTGCCCGGAGGCCTTCTCACTGACTTTCATCTCGCCAGCGGAGGCGCCCATTCCGGGAACCGACAAGCGCGGATCAGACCTCCCATCCAGCCCGGTACTCGCGGCGGACGTACCGATTGATCTCGGGGACGTTGGTGCACTTCATCGCCGCGACGTCCCATTCCAACTTCCTGCCCACTCCGGCAAATTGGGCGAGATGCCCGGTGAGCGCGAAAGCCGTCAGCGGGGCAGATGCATCCGGGAAGTTCGAGCAGGGTACCGTACCGTTCTTGCAGGCGTGGAAGAGATCCTCGATGGGACCGCCGTGGGCGCGGGGTATGGACTTCGCGGGCTGCGGTATCTCGTAGCGGCGCTCTTCGGGAAGAAAACTGACCGATCCGCAAGTCCCGCCGGTACGAAGCAGGCCCTTGTCGCCGACGAACAGAGTGTCCTCGCCGAGCTTCAGGTTGTACTTCAGCTCGACCTCTTTCATGAAGTCTGACCGCAACTCCGCGTTGTCGTAGACGGTGACCTTCACCGGGACCATGCCGGCGCGCGCGGGGATCTCGTAGCGGACCACGTTGCTTTGGGGCCACATCTCATCGCTGCCGCCCTTGGTCTGGAGGCACTCGACGGTGAACGATTTGGCTTCGCCGAGCTTCAACGCCCAGAAAACCGCGTCCAGGTTGTGGCAGGCCATGTCGCCGATGGTGCCGGTGCCGAACTGACGCCAGTTTCGCCAGCCGAAGGTGTGGAGTCCATCGTGGTAGTCGCGGTAAGGAGCAGGCCCCAACCATTCGTCCCAGTGCAGACCGGCGGGAACCGGTTTGCTGGCGGGACGCCCCCCGCTGCCGCCGAAGTCGCGGCCGAGGAGCGAGTGGGTTTCGGTCACGTTGCCGATGGCGCCGGCCCAGATGAATTCGCACGCCTGCCGGATCACTTCACTGCAGTGTCCCTGGTTGCCCATCTGGGTGAGCACCTTCTTCTCCCGGGCCGCCTTCGCCAGCGCATAGCACTCGTAGATGTTATGGGCCAACGGTTTTTGGGAGAAGACCGCCTTGCCCAGGTTGATGGCCCGGATGGCGGCCGGGGCGTGGTGATGGTCCGGCGTGGCGATCAGCACGACGTCAATGTCCTTGTGGCATTCGTCGAGCATCTTCCGGTAGTCGAAGTACGCCTTTGGCGCCGGCTGATCCTTCACCTTCTCGGAGAAGTATTTCAACTTGGCGGCCATCTTGTTGTCGTCGACGTCGCACACCGCCACGAATCGTTCCTTCATGGCCGAATCGAAGCTGTATCCGCCCATCCCGTCGGCGGCGATGACCGCAACCCCCAGCTTGGAATTCGCTCCCCCGGCAGCGCGCAGCGAGGGAAAACCCACGTACTGGGCACCCACAATGGCTGTGGCGGCGGTCGCGGCCTGGCGGAGAAAACGACGACGGGGGAAGCGGGTGGAGGAGTTCATAGATACGGGTCGACTATGCTCGCCCCGGATGGGCGTGGAAAGCGACTCGTGGCGTCCTGCTCCGTGGCGTTCGCGAATTCCACCACCTCCTGCCCTCGAAGTTCGATCAGCTCAAATGGCATTCGGACGACACCGCGAAGGTCACGAAGCCCACGAAGTGTTGGAGACTGGATCGCCTGAAACCAGAGTACTCTCTCGCCCTCCTTTCGGAGGGCAGGTTTGCCAATCGGGATCATCGTTCCTTAACTGATCCGTGGCAGACAACGCACGACTGGATGAGTGCGTGCCGGTCCACTTGATCCGCCGTTAGGCCCACTGGCGATGATTCACGATGGCATTGAACACAATCGAGGTTGCGCTCCAGCACAATGGCGTGGGCCTTCTCAAAGTGCAGGTAGCCCGGGCGCGGTTCCACCACCATTTG
>JAEUHG010000019.1 GCA_016795425.1 Verrucomicrobiales bacterium | reverse complement strand
CCGCATTCCCCTTCCCCCTTCCCAAAACCCTCTTCCCTACACGGTCGGCGTCGCGGTCAGGATATGCCGCAGGTACAGGTACATGAGCGGCGCGTTGAACAGCAGGCTGTCGAGAAGATCCAGGATGCCGCCGATGCCCGGGAGCAGCTTCCCGGAGTCCTTGACCCCGGCTTCGCGTTTGAAAAGGGATTCGATGAGATCGCCGATCACGGCGCTGGCGCTCAGCAGGACGCCGAGGATCACGGCATGGAGTGTGTTCATGCCGGCGAGGTGATGTCCGAGACCTTTGGCAAACAGGACGCTCGCCAGCGTGGAGAAGGCGATGGCGCCACCAAACCCCTCCCAGGTTTTGCCCGGACTGATCCGTGGAATCATCTTGTGGCGTCCGATCAACGAACCGGTCACATAGGCGCCGACGTCGCTGAGTTTGGTGACCAGGATGAAATAGAGGATGTAGTACCGGCCCTCGACGCCTGGGAAGAACGCGATCTTGGAGATGAAGTTGAGCAGCCACGGCACGTAGAGAAGGCCAAACAAGGTGGTGGAAATCGCCAGGAGGCCGTCCTTCACGTCCTTGGCAACGAACCGTCGCAGGCAGAGGCCGAGTACGAAGACGATAATGAGTGTGGTTTCAAAATCATTGGCTTTGGCGGGCAGCCGCTCGTGGGCATGCGGAATCACGCCGGTGAAATAGAGGAAGGTCACCAGCATCAGAGCCAGCCCTGACGCGATGCCCCACTGCCGGAAACAGACCAGTCCCCGTGCCTCCACCAGATTGTAAAATTCACGGAGCCCCTGCCACGCCAGGCCCAGCATGATCGCGAGAAACACCCAGTTGGTGACGGAGTGGTTCTCCGAAAAGATCGTCCACAGGACGATCGACCACAGCAAAACGGTGCTGGCCAGGCGCCGGAAGAAAACCACCGCCTTCGAGGGCGATCCAGTGGGGGCGGCGGCAGGAGCGGGAGTACCGTTGGCAGGCACGCCGCATGTAGCCTCGGCGGATCGTTCGGGTGAAGCGAAAACGCGCCTTCAGAGGAGCGCGGGGCCTCCGGACCCGCAGGGGGCGAGTGGGGCAAAGAGTGCGCCGCAGGGACGCGGCGCGGTCCGGGAGGAGCGCGGGGCCTCCGGACCCGCAGGGGGTGAGTGGGGCGAAGGTGCGCCGCAGGGACGCGTCGCGGTCCGGGGAGGAGCGCGGGGCCTCCGGACCCGCAGGGGGCGAGTGGGGCAAAGAGTGCGCCGCAGGGACGCGTCGCGGTCCGAAGCGCCCCTTCCAATTTCCGCGTGGATTCTTAGTCTGTCGCCGTGATTCAGCCTCCGGTTTCCCGGTCGACGGCGTGGCGCGCCATGGTTGTGGCGTTCCTTCTCGGGTTCGGCGCGGTCCTTTCTCCGGCGATCGCCGAGGATTCAGGGCTGCGCGTCGCGACGTTCGATATCGACGCCACTCCGCCCGTCGGTTCGCGCATGGCGTATGATCCGGTGACCAACACCTGGGACCTTGGATTGAGAGCCCGCGGGATCGTGATTCTGGGGGCAGGACAACCGATCGTTCTCGCCGCGGTGGATTGGATCGGCATCGGAAACGAGGGCCACGACGCCTTTCGGCAGACGCTGGCAAAGGCGGCGGGCACGGAGCCCTTCCGGGTGGCTGTGCATACGCTGCATCAGCATGACGCGCCGGATTGCGATTTTAGCGCGGAGAAGATTCTCAACGACGCGGGGGTCGACCCGTTGAGTTACCAGGGTGATTTCGCGCGGGAAATGTTGCATCGTTTGGAGGCGGCTGTCCGCGCCGCGTTGCCCTCGGCGCAACCGTGGACGCATGTTGGGAAGGGGCAGGCCCTGGTTTCGCAGGTGGCTTCGAACCGTAGGATCCTGGGACCCGACGGCAAAGTTCGCGCCACGCGCTACACCGCCTGCCCGGATCCGGCCTTGCGGGCGGAACCAGACGGCACGATCGATCCGGCGGTTTCGCTGGTGAGCTTTTGGAGCACCAATCAGCCGATTGCGGTCCTCAGTTATTATGCCGTGCACCCGCAGAGCTATTATCGGACCGGCATTCCGAATCCGGATTTTCCGGGCGTCGCGCGGTTCATTCGAGGGATGTCGGTACCCTCGGCGCTGCACATCCATTTCAATGGTGCCGGCGGCAATCTTGGAGCAGGGAAGTACAATGATGGATCCAAGGAGAATCGGCGGTTGCTGGCGGATCGGCTCGCCGATGGCATGCGGCGGGCGTGGGAATCGACTCAACGCGAGCCGATCACGGCGGCTCAGGTCCAATGGAAGGTCGACCCGGTCGTGTTGCCGCCCTCGAAGCATCTGGTGATGGACAAATTGAAAGCGCGCATGAAGGGCAAGGATGCGGCGTTTTTCCTCAGTGGCGGCGCGGCGAAGATCGCCTGGCTGAATCGCTGCGAAGCGAAGCACCCCATCGACGTGACGTGTTTTTCCGCCGGGAAGATTCGTGTCCTGCATCTCCCCGGGGAGTTGTTCGTGGAATATCAACTGGCGGCCAAAGCAATGCGGCCGGATCTCTTTGTGACCATGGCGGCCTACGGGGATTACGGGCCCGGGTACATCGGGACGTCGGTGGCCTATGAGCAGGGAGGCTACGAGACGAGCCCGGATTCCTCCAATGTGGCGCCGGAAGTGGAAGGCGTGCTGATGGGGGCAATCCAGCGGTTGTTGGAAGCGCCCGGGGCGAAGTAGGTCCGGGACGGAGCGCGGGGCCTCCGGACCCGCAAGGGGCGAGTGGGGCAAAAGGTGCGCCGCAGGGACGCGTCGCGGTCCTGGACGGAGCGCGGGGCCTCCGGACCCGCAGGGGGGCGAGTGGGGCAAAAGGTGCGCCGCAGGGACGCGGCGCGGTCCGGGACGGAGCGCGGGGCCTCCGGACCCGCAGGGGTCGAGTGGGGCAAAAGGTGCGCCGCAGGGACGCGGCGGGGTCCGTTCAGAGCCCGCCGAAGCGGCGGTGGCGGCGGTTGTATTCTTCCAACGCGGCGACCAGTTGAGCCTTGCGGAACTCCGGCCAAAGGGTGTCGGTGACGACAAACTCCGCATAGGAAATCTGCCACAGGAGAAAGTTGCTGACGCGCAGTTCCCCGCTGGTGCGGATCAGGAGGTCCGGGTCCGGCCAATGACGGGTGTAGAGGTGATCCGCCACGGTGCGCTCGTTGATCTCGGCGGGTTCGATGCGGCCTTCCTTGGCTTTCGCGGCGATTTCGCGAACCGCATCGACGATCTCCGTGCGACCGCCGTAGCTGAGTGACAGGATGAGCGTAAGGCCGTTGTTGGTGGCGAGGGCTGCCTTGGTCTTCTTGAGCTGTTCCTGGACAAACTCAGGCAGGCGCCAGATTTGCCCGATGGCCTCGAGTCGAACGTTATTGCGGTTGAGTTCCCCGATCTCGTTCCGCAGATAGCGGGCGAGGTATTTCATCAGGGTGTCGACCTCGTCCTTGGGGCGGTTCCAATTCTCGACCGAGAAGGCGTAGAGCGTGAGGTAACGGATGCCCAATTCACCCGCGGCACGGACAATGGCGCGGACCGACTCGGCGCCTTGGCGATGGCCTTCGATCCGGGGGAGTCCGCGTTTTTTGGCCCAGCGTCCGTTGCCATCCATGATAATGGCAATGTGCTGGGGCAGATTGGCGCGGGCTTCCGGGCTGAGATGGGAAGGTGCGGCAGTCATCCGGGCTTCCGAGGATCAAACCACCCCGTGCTTACAGCAGCATCGTCTGTTCCCGCGCCGGGCCGACACTGGCAATGGTCAGCCGGGCTCCCGTCATTTGCGCGATGCTGAGCAGGTAATGCCGGCAATTGACGGGGAGATCCTCCCATCGCCGCGCGCCGTCGGTGGGGCTTTGCCAGCCCGGGAATTCCTCGTACACCGGAACGCAACGGGCGAAGACCTCGATGTCCGAGGGAATGTGGCGCAGGACCTGGTCCCCGACCTTGTAGCCCACGCACACCTTGATGACCGGGACGGTATCCAGTCCGTCGGTGTTGGTGATGGCGAGTTCGTCGATTCCATTGACCATGGCGGCATGGCGCGTGACCACCGCATCGAACCATCCGCAGCGGCGGGGGCGTCCGGTGGTGGCGCCGAATTCCCGGCCCAAGGCATGGAGCAGATCGCTAATGCCGGCATCTTCGGTGGGCAGGGGCCCTTCACCGACCCGGGTCGTGTAGGCCTTCATCACCCCCACGACGCGGTCCATGCGATTCGGGGGCACCCCGGACCCGGTGCACGCGCCTCCCGCCGTGGTGTTGGACGACGTGACGTAGGGGTAGGTCCCGTGGTCGATGTCGAGGAATGTGCCCTGGGCGCCTTCGAACAGGATGTTGAGGCCGCGCTGGGTGGAGTGGTGGAGGTAAACGACGGTGTTGGTGACGAAGGGCCGTAGCCGCGCCGCCGCCGCCGTGTACTCCCGGTGAAGCGCGTCGTAATCCACCGCCGGGGCTCCGAGGGCTTGGAGGACGTCGTTATTCTCCTTCCATCGTTCCCGCAGGCGTTCGGTGAAGCGGGCCTCGTTGATGAGGTCGATGACCCGGAGACCGACCCGCGCCGCCTTGTCGCCGTAAGTGGGGCCGATGCCGCGTTTCGTGGTGCCGATGCGGCCGTGGCCTTTGCGGACCTCGCGTTGGGCGTCGAGTTCGCGGTGCCACGGAAAGACGACATGCGCGGTTTCGGAGATCTGAAGGTTCTCGGGGGTGACGCCGACGCCGAGTTTCTCGAGGCCATCCAGTTCGCCGACGAGGCTGACGGGGTCGATGACGACGCCATTGCCGACGACGCACACCTTGCCGGGTCGCAGAATGCCGGAGGGGATCAAGTGGAGGACGTATTTCTTCGGTCCAATATAGACGGTGTGGCCGGCGTTGTTACCGCCCTGAGTGCGAACGACGATGTCGGCCTGCTCGGTCAACACGTCGATAATCTTGCCTTTGCCTTCATCGCCCCATTGGGCGCCCACGAGAATGGTATTCATGTATGCGGGCCGGTGTGGCCTGGACCCAGCACTCCGACAGCCGGGGAGCCCGGCCGGTTCAAGACAGCGTGAGGGCCGGACATCAAAACACCCCGAGGTAACAGGTAACCTCGGGGTGCGCACGCGGCGGTTACCGGTGGAACCTAGGAATCGTCCCCCAGGGGTGTCAACGCATCTGGGAGGCGACTCAGGGGAGAAGGGGCATCGCCGCCTGGCCGTTGTTCCATCGAGGAACGGCGGCGGGCGGGGCTTCGCGACCTGCGCCGGGGTCGCGCTCGGCTTCGGAACGGATCGGTGGCCGGGCGCGGCTCAGAAGAGACCGAACTTCTTCACCAACTCATCCGTGCGCGCTCCCTGGGCGATGGCGATCAGGATGTCGCATTCATTCTCCTTGCGGCTGGTGGCCTCGCGCAGAACGGCTTGCTCGTGCTTCTTCGGAATGACGGCGATGCCATCGTTGTCGCCGAAAATGAGGTCGTCTTTATGGATGTTGATCCCGTCGACCACGATCGTCTTGTTGCGGGATTTCACGATACCGCGCTTGCGGGTATCGCGGCAGTAGTGCCCCTTCGCAAATACCGGAAACCCCATCTCGCTCGTCTCCCGCGTGTCGCGGGTCACGCCGTCGATGATGGCTCCCACCGCGCCGGCGCGCAGCGCGAGGTTGGCATTGAGTTCCCCGAAGAAGGCGTAAGTCGGGGCATTGTTCGCCACGACCACGACGTCGTTCGAAACCACGTGGTCGTAGAGATTCAGGCTATCGTAGATCTTCCGGAAATCCTCGTCGTCCTTGCACGGGTCAATCTGCATGGTCTTGGCACGGCCCAGGACCTTGCTGTGAGGCAGGTTGAGACGGAATTCCTTCGACAGGATGCCCGTGACGCCAAGGTCATCCATCACGTCGGAGAGCAGGGGGCTGGAGAGCAGGAGTTTGACGTTATGGAAGAGGCGCCGCTCCTGTTCGCGAATGCCGACGGCGATCAAGTGGGCCAGTTCGAAGTCCTTGGGCCAATTGACGTCGATGGTTTCCAGCGGGTCGAGTTCGAGCAGGTAGGGCGCATGGCCGATACGGCGCCGGGTTGCGAGGGCGGCATCCCGTCGCATGACATACAGCCCCATGCTCTCGATGACGTTGTCTTCGAGATCGACGCTATTCGGGATGTGCTGGATATCGTAGGAGGGACGGCCCGCGTGCCAGCGGTATTGCTTTTCTTTTCGAACTGCCACCACCGAATCATAGCTGGAATCGGTTTTCAGGATGGCGATGGCCTTCTCGATGGTTTCGATCTTGATGAACGGCGAGGTGCCCAGCAGTTGCACGCAGATTTCGGCGTCGGTGTGTTCGCACTCGTTGAGGAACAGTTGATTCCCGTCGGTGGTGTTCGACGCCAGGGTGGGTTCGCGCCGCAAAATCCGGCAGCCGACGTCCGACGCGAGATCCTCGATGTCACGGGATTCGGTATCGAGGTAGACCTCGTCGATGGACGGGCAGGCGGTGAGTTTCTTCAGGCTGCGGAGAAACATCGGTTCACCGTCCAGCAGCATGGTGTTCTTGTTGGGAATCCGGGCGCTGGATCCTTTGGCCGGGAGAAAGGCGGCGACTTTCATAATGAATTTCTTTAGGCAGCCGCCCGTGCGGTGTCGGAACGCGTTGGCATTCCGCGAGGCACGCGGTTTCGGCAGGTTGGTTCCATCCGTAGCGGTTCGGGCCTGTGGCAATCCGCCGCAGGCCTTCCCAGGTTGAGAAGCAGTCTTGGTACCAGTCAGGGAAGGTCACACTGGAGCATCGATGCCGGCAGCCAGTGCCAGTTGGCAAGGGAGGTCGGAGCGTGACTGGGCAAGTTCTGCCGTAGGATCCAGTCGTCGCATTGCCACATTCCGCTCAAGCGGGAATGCCGTCATCCGTTGATAAATGTGGACCGAATTCCCGGGTGCCTGCCGCGCCCTTGAACCGCCGTGACGCAACGGTTCTGGCGAATTCCCGGGACGACTGCTCGAAGGAGGAATCCCGCCTTCGTGTGAGCGTTCCTGAGGACGCGGCTTATGAAGAATCGAATCGTTCGACGGCGACATCTGCGATCCTGGGGGTGGGTGGGGCTGGGAATGGCTCTGGTTTTCGTTCTCCTTTGGGATCGACAACCTCCGGTCCCCATCCTGCACGAGCGCGAATCCGTGGGGGCGGTCGAAAAGCCGCCGGTGGTTCAACCCACGCCTGCCAGAGAGCGGCGGGCCTTTCTGTCGCAGCTGGCCAAACGTGCCATTTCACCCGAGCCGATACCGACACCCACTCTTCCCTTGGTTGCGGTACCGGTCGTGAACGAACGGATGGTTCTGATCGAACCGGATCTGCGCCAGCAACTGCGTGAAGGGCCAGTCGGAGTGACGGAACCGATCGTTCGATTGCCGGCGTTATGGGGCGACGATTTCCAGGTCACCATCTTCCAGCACGACGCGCGTGATGAACGCCAGGGAGCCATCGTGGGCGAGCTCGCAGGCAAACCGGGTAGCCAGGTGATCCTGGGTTATGCGGATGAGGCGGTGGCGGGGACGGTGTTCGACCCGGACCGCGGGCTTTTCCAGATTCGTTACCTCGGCAACGGGCAGCATCGCATTACGGAGCTGGATCCCAACCGGTTTCCGCCCGATGGCCCGCCAGCATTGCCGATCATTGAGGCGGCTCGCGCGAATCCCGCCGGCATGGCGGGCCCAACCGTGCCGTTGAATCCGGCGGTAGCCGCCACCCGGGTCAGTGACACGGTGGGGATCGCGGCGGGAGATTCCTTGCCTGAAGCGCCGATTCCCTACACGGATCTGACGCCAGGAGATGGCGCATCACCGCCGGGACCGGTGGCGGCCGACGTCTCGGTGCAGGTGGACGTGATGGTGGTCTATACGGCGGCTTGTGCGACGGCAAACGGCGGTTCGTCCGGCATGAGTGCGTTGATCAATGCGTCGGTTACCAGCGCCAATACCTCCTACAGTAACAGTCGGATTTCCCAGAGCCTGCGCCTCGTCTATTCAGGCCAGGTTTCTTACACCAGTTCCGGGCAGTTGGGCACCGACCTGGGGCGTCTGCGGGAGACCGCCGATGGCTACATGGATACCGTCCATGCGTTGCGCGACCAATACAAAGCCGACCTGGTCTCGTTGTTCGTGACTGGCGCGTCGGACTACGCGGGCATCGCCTACCTGTGGATGACGGGATATCCGGCCAGTTCGCTGGCACCGAATGGATTCTCAGTGGTGGTGGATACCTACGCCGAAGCCAACCTCACGTTCGCCCATGAACTGGGACACAACATGGGATGCGGGCACGCTTCGGCTGACGGTGGCAGTGGCGCCTACTCGTACTCCTATGGGTACAAATTCACGGTCAGCGGCACCCAATATCGCACCGTGATGGCCTATGCACCCGGGATCCGTATTCCGTATTTCTCCAGCCCGAACAATTCCTACCTGGGTGCGACGTTGGGAACATCGACGGCCAACAACACCCTCACGATCCAGAACTCCGGTTCCTCGGTGAGTTCGTATCGCGTCGGGACCACTGTGTGGCAGGATTGGACGGTTGCCGGCGCCGCGGATTTGACCGCCGATACGAAGCCGGACGTTTACTGGCGCAACAACTCCAGCGGTCGCGTGATTGCCTGGACGATGGACGGGATCACCCAGCAAAGCACGGCAACGCTTTGGGCGGCCAGCAACGCGGGCGACTCCGCCTGGGCTCCGATCACCGCCGGCGATTTCAATGCCGACAACAAGCCCGACCTGGTCTGGCGAAACTCCACGAGTGGCCGGGTGATTGTGTGGTACATGGACGGAACGACGCGCACCAGCACCGCGACCATCTGGCCTGTAACGAGCCCTTCCGACGCCTTATGGGTGCCGATCACCGCGGGTGATTTCAATGCCGACGGAAAACCCGACTTGATTTGGCGTTACTCCCCGAGCGGCCGGGTGATCGTCTGGTATCTGGACGGCGTCACCCGCACTGGGACAGCCACGCTTTGGCCTGCGACCGCGGTGGGCGACTCCCTTTGGGTGCCGGTGTTGACGGCGGATCTGAACGCCGACACCAAGCCCGACATTTTGTGGCGGAACTCGAGTTCCGGGCGGGTCATCGTTTGGTTGATGAACGGCGTCACGCGTACCAGCACGACGACTTTATGGGCCGCCAGCGCCCAGGGCGACGCGTTGTGGGTGCCGATGGCCGCCGGCGATTTCAACGCCGATTCGAAGCCCGACATTCTCTGGCGCAATTCGAGCACGGGCAAGGTGATCGTCTGGTACATGGATGGAACGACACGATCTTCGATCGCGACGGTTTGGGGTCCGTGACGCAGGCTCAGGCCTCGAGAAGGTCGACGATGAAGGCCTTTCCGTGCCAGCCGTAGCTGGCGTATTCATTGAGGCGAATCACGGGGTTCTGAAGCAACCACTCGGCGGTGGCGGCACGTTCCCCTTTCCGGTCGCTGGCCCCAAACGCATTCCAATCGTCGAACAACAGGATGGTTCCCGCCTGGAGCAGCGGTCGGATGAAGCGAAGAACCACTCCGCACGACGCGTAGAGATCAACGTCGATGTGCACCATGGCGGCTTTTTGAACGCCGTGCGCCGCCAGATCGAAGCCGGGTAACGACTGTTCGAACCAGCCTGGAACCAGGGTCACCGGCGCGCTTGCAGGAATCCCGTGTTCGCGCAGGAAGGCGCGCACTTGCTCCATCGAAAAGGCGAAGTCCCCTGGTCTGAACTGATTCGATCCGGTGTCGAGCGACGTAAGCTCCGGCAGTCCGCAGAACGAATCGAAGAGGACGAAGGGAGCTACGGTTCCAGGATTGTCGCGGAGATGGGCACGGATCGCCGCAACGGCAGATCGGCCCTTGCCCACGCCAAACTCCAGATAGGCACCGCGCACTTTCGTTTCCCGCACCCAGAATGCAGCCAGGGAATGGATGTCTACCCTCCCCGTGGCGGAGCGCAGGCTGGGCCATTCGGTGGTGTACGGCAGCGGATCTAGGTCGTCGCGTCGAGTGGCGCCGGGCATGGCGTCGTCATACCGCAAGCACGCCCGGCTGTAACCTCGATTCAGCGGGACTCGGCGACGGGGCTGCGCGGAAATCCCATCTCCGCAACATAGTGGTCGATGAACAAGGGGTCGTGATTCACCGACACATGTTCCACCTTGTCGCGCAGTTCCTTGAAGTCCAGGTCCGGGCCCCAAACGCGCAGCAGGGCCATCTTGGCGCCCAGCAGGGCGGTGTTTCCGGCGGGTGTGACGCGCTCGGAAGGGAAGGGGAGCAGTCCAATGGCCTGGGCGCTGACTCGATTGATGTAGTTGCCAAATGCGCCGGCGAGACAGACCGGCGTGAGCCATTCCACGCGTGTGCCCCATCGGTCCGCCAGAATGCGAATCCCGGCGGCGATGGCCCCCTTGGCGAGTTGCAGCTCGCGAATGTCGCACTGGGAAAGTTCAACCATGCTATCCAATCGCAACGGCATTCCCTGGAATAACCGGCCGTTGGGTTGAATCAACCCAAGGTCCAGGCCGCATGCCACGGCGTCGACCAAGCCGCTCCCGCAGATGCCGCGCGCCGAACCGCCGCCGATGACATGGCAACGTAGTGTGCCATCGTTGACCTGAACCTCCGAAATGGCGCCGGTGGCGGCGCGCATACCCATGACGATTCGTGCCCCTTCGAAGGCGGGTCCGGCCGCTGTCGACGCACAGACCATTCGTTCCCGATTCCCAATGACAATCTCACCGTTGGTCCCGAGGTCGATCAATGCGCCCGGTGTGCTGGCCTGGTGCAGGCGCGTTGCCAGAATGCCGGCAAGAATATCGGAGCCCACGAACGAGCCCAGGCACGGTAGAAAATGGACGCCGGCAGTCGGGGGCACGGTGTCGGAAGGCCATCCCAGATCCTTGACGGTGAACGACTGAAGTCCGGGATCGACGGGGTCGAACGGATGCTGACCCAGCGAGTCGACCGCAAGTCCGGCAAAAAGATGATGCATCACCGTGTTTCCCACGAGGACGATCTCCTGAATCTCCGTCGCGCGGCACGCATCCACACTGGCAACCAGCTCCTGAACCATGCCGCCGATGTGATCGCGAATGACGCGGGTGAGGCAGGACCGGCCTTCGGCCCGGGTTCCGAAGTCGACACGGCTCATGAGGTCAGCCCCGAAACGGGCCTGGGGATTGACGGAGGCGCGGACGCCGAGCACTCGGCCGGTCCGGAGCTCCAGGAGCTGGGCGACTACGGTGGTGGTTCCGACATCGATCGCGATTCCCAGTCCCTCCCGAAGCGATGCCGGCAGGGAGGATTCATCGCCGAGGATGAGGGTCTCCCATTGGGCGAGTTCAATCGTCAGGGCGCCCGACGCGCGCAGCCGGCAGGCCAGTCGCCAGCCCTCGCCCAGCTCCTCCTGGGTGAATCGGGCCCCGTCCTCCGCGGTGGGAGGGGCCTGGCCAGCCACGACGCGCACGCGGCAGCCACGACATCGCGCCCGGCCGCCACATGGGAACTCGACACCTTGTGCAAACAGTTCGTCCTGCAGCAAAGCCCCATGCTCCACCGATAGCGAACGTCCCGCGGGCTCCAGCCGAAGGTCGACACGCGGGGACATGATGTCGAGAGGGTGCCGGGCAACCCGGCGGAACGCGAGCCTGTGGGGGCGGTTTTAACGACCGGACCGCTGCGACCGATTCTTGAAACAGCGACCCTCACGGCAAGAGATCCCAAACCTCGCGATGAGGTTCGTCGTCGACGTGCCATCGGCGAATCGCGGCATCGGACTTCTCCAGGAACAGGGTGGTGACGGACACGGCCTCCACGTGGCCATCGGCACACACCACGTTCAGTCGGCCTTGGTGCCGACGGACCGCTTCGCCAGGCTGAAAGTACTCATCGAGCCCGTCGCCTTCCAAACCGGCGAACCGGCCGATGGACTCTGATCGCCCGACCTTTTCGGCGATTCCGGAATAGGTTCGGCCGCCGGAATTGCGAAGATGTTTGTAGGCGGCGAATCCATCTGCCAGGGCATACAACGATGCGGGAGAACGCACGGCTCCATCTTTGACGGGGTAAATGGTTGGGGCTTCTCCCGGCCGGCTGAACCTGCTGATTTCTCCGCCCAATCCGCCGGCGCCTGCTCCGTACTCGTTGTAGCCGTAGCTCGGTTGAAAGGTGCCATGGTTCCCGCGGGCTTCGTACCGACGATGTGCCGGACATTGGAAGACGGACCATCGATTGGTGGCAGCCGCCCAATCCTCGAGCCTGACCGAATTGATTTGAGGCACCAGCCGGTCCCACCAGCGCAGGTAGGGGATCTCGAAGTGCGGCCGCGGGATATAGCTGCCGTGATCGGCGACATAGAGCGAGAGGGCGAGCCCGAGTTGCCGCACGTTGCTTCGGCAGACGGCATCGCGAGCCCTGTGGCGGGCCGAGGACAACGATGGGAGCAGCAAGCTGGCCAGGATCGCCAAGATGGCGATGACCACCAGGAGTTCTACCAGCGTGAAGGCGCGCCGCCTCATCATTCCGACTCAGAGGTTGTCTCTCACTTCCCAGAGAGAGTCACAGGTTTCACTGAAAAAAATCACGCACTCGATGACGCCCTCGACCTCCCACAGCGTGACGCTCAAGCCGGCTGGCGAGTCAGGCTTCTTTCGGCTTCGATAGCCAGCCCGCAATCAAGAGTTTCGCAACGCGTTTCGATTTCAACTCTTGGCCGTCGGTCTGTTCCCCGTGCGTCGCGGATCAACCAGCCGTCTTACCGATGATTTCCGAGCCGGGTTGGTGCCCTCGACCTCCGATGGGACGAGCGGTGGCTTCCCGAATCACCGCCCTGTCATCGCCGATGCTGGCGGTCGATTCCGGTCGTGACACGGAAACAAGCCCGGACTCCACCCGAATCTCGCGATCGAGGAACCGGCGGATGACGTCCAAGTTGGTCACGAAGTGGGACGAGGTGGTTTGGGTTCGGAAACGACCGCCCTGGCCCAAGACCAGAGGGAGCAGCAGTTGGTCGGCGAGGTGTTCGTCCACGGGAGCGCCGATCCTCAGCCAGTCCTTAGCCGATCGGATGGCGGATTGGGCCACGACTTCGGAGGGACGGCCGCGCTCTCCGAAGGCCGAGAAGACTGCGGTGACGTGCTCGGCTTCGATCTCCAGAGTGAGTGCGTTCCCGGGGCCAACCGGGTTTCGAACTTGTTCCAACCGACATTCGTCGACACCCCATCCCAGATCGGCCCGCACGACAGCAAGTTCGCGTTCCCCCACCTCCGCAGGAACTCGGGAACACCACGCCGTGGCTCGATAGGAGCGAAGGTCGCCACGCTCCAATAACTCGAGGGACCCCAGTTGTGAAACCGGCTCGATGTCCACTCGAAAGCGCCCGCCGCCGGCCGGATAAAAACCCGGGCGGATCAGCTCACAGGAGAGCCTCGGTCCGAGTCGGGAGATGAGTGGCAGGTAACTCCGAGCCAGGAAGTCGAAAGGCGGTGCAAAGGGATTGTGGGTGCCGCCTTCGATCTCCAGGGAACTGGCGGTCTCGGCCAAGAGCAGGGGTGGCAGGACCGTCTGCAGCACGAGCGTCGCGCTGCCGGCGCTGCCGACACGAAAGGTGTAAGCCCCCGGGCGCACGCGACGGGGGCGGAATTCCAGATCGGTCGAGCCCCGATGCGCGCCGACGACCTCCGCCCCGCCCACCGCCGCTGCCGCCTCCACGCACGCGAGATGCTGAAGTCCAAGCCCTGGCTTCGGCCGGCCCGCCCGGATTCTCTCGATCCGAACGGGCCGTCCAGTCACCAAGGACAGGCTCAACGAGGTGCGCAGAATTTGGCCGCCGCCCTCACCCATGGAACCATCGATGACGATCATCATTGGGATCCTCAAAGAAGACCAGTCGTGCCGGTCCTTCCGTTCTCAGTCCTCCGGTTGTTCGCCCGCCGGCGCCATCTTCACCAGCTTCGGATCGAAGCGGGCCAGTACCTCCACCAGGTCCGTTTGTGCCGCCATCACCTGGTGAATGTCCTTGTAGGCCCCGGGCACCTCGTCAAGTCCGGCTGAGATCAGGTTCACCCCTTGATCCCGCAGGACCGGAAGGACCTTGTCCCAGGCGAAAGTAGCGACCGCACGGGTTCGGCTCATGGCACGACCCGCGCCGTGCGACGCCGATTTCAAGGCCGCCGGGTCGCCTTTGCCGCGGACCAGGAAGCCGGGCGCGGCCATCGATCCGGGAATGATTCCTAGAACGCCCTTACCCGCGGGCGTCGCACCCTTCCGATGCACCACCACCTCGCGCTCCACGCCGTCGATCATGTGCGTCTCCTTCCACGCGAAGTTATGGTGGTTCTCGACGTCGAGGCGGACCTGGACGCCCAGGTGGGCCGCGATATGCCGGTGGATCAGCGCGTGGTTGGCCGCCGCGTAAGCTCCCATCAGTTCCATCGCGGCCCAATACTCCTGGCCTTCCGGGCGATCGAGCCCCAGCCACGCCAGGTAGCGGTGCTCGCGTGGCAGGTCCGGGTTCAATCGCATCGCCAATTTGCTGTAGTGGTTGCACACGGCGGCGCCGGTTCCACGACTTCCGCTGTGGCTCAGCAGGGCGACGTGCCGACCCGCCGCCAAATCCCCGATTGGCTGATCATTGGTGAACACGCCGAACTCGACGAAATGGTTCCCACTCCCGCTGGTTCCCAGTTGGGCCGCGGCCCGCTCCTTCTGCTGCCGCGTAACCGGACTGACCGACCAATCCGCATCCATGACCGGGTGCTCGCGGCGGCGTTGGAACTTGGCGCCAATTCCGAAGCGGGTCTCCGCCTCGATGGCCGCCGTCAACGCGTCGCGCCGCAGGTCCAGATCCTCGACCGGCAGATCGAGCACGGTGAGTTTCATGCGGCAGGCGATATCCACCCCGACCGCATACGGAATAACCGCGTTGTCCGTGGCCAGCACCCCGCCGATGGGCAGTCCGTAGCCGACGTGGGCGTCGGGCATCAACGCCGCCGCCACGCTTACCGGCAATTGACACGCGCGGTCCATCTGGCGAAGCGCCTCGTCCTCGAATCCCGAACCCCAGGACTGCCAGGGCACCGGCGTCTCGCGCAGAGTGTTGCGATACTGCAACAACGCGCGGGCGAAACTGCCCGCCTCGGCGTCGTTCACATGCGTCTCGGGCGCGGCGACGACGCGATCCACCACCCCGGCGAGGGCATGGGGGTCATGTCCGGCCTGGATGTAGCGGGTGATGAAGCCAAGTCCCTGGCGGGTGGCTTCTCCGGCAGGGACACCGCGACGGATGAGTTCCTGGGCATTCATGGCAATCAGTCGGATTCGAGTTGGTGATGGTCTTCCGCGGGAAATGAGTTCGGGCCGACAAAAAGGGATCGAGACGCTGACATTGTTGAATGTAGTCCCGATGGCATTCGGCCCGAACAAACTGTCGTTTCGGTCCCGGGAGGGCAGGTCGCGGTCATGGTCCCGCGCCCGCCCTCCCCCGCGCTGGCGTCACAACGCCAGTGATTCGATTTCGCCGACCCAATGAGCCGGTGTGATTTCGTCGTGGGCGAACCGAGCCAGGATATCGAACACCGAGTCCGAGAATCCGCCCACATTCAGGATGTCGTCGCGCTCGGCGGCGGGCGTCGAGGCGTAGGGTTGGACATCCAGGCAAACCAGTCGGGCCGCAGGGTTTCGTGATCGGAAGATCCTCCACTGCGCCATGGTGTCGGTTCCGCGACCTCCGCAGGGTCCGTCGACCCAGCTCTGGTTGTCCGAAACCAGGACCACCAGGTTGGCCTGATAGCGTCGCTCATTCAGGTTGCGCAGCGGCGCACTGCAATCCGTTCCCCCGCTCGGGAGTTCCGCGAGAATCCTGGCGTTCACCAGGACCGACGCCTCGGGGTCGAGTTCCACCGGAACCACATCGTCTGAAAACGGCAGCAAGACGGCGTGGCGATTCCGTCGAACCAGCGAGGCCGCCACCAAGGCCGCAACCTCGATGCAACGGACCACCGAGGTTGCCCCGTGTCGGAGGCCCGTCACCGGCGATTGCATCGACCCTGACACATCCGGACAGACCACGACCCGGCCACGGATCGCGGGCACATTCTCCAGGGCGCTTTCCATCGCCAGTCGAAGCGCATCGCGCACCATGGCGGGCACCTCCGGCCCGGCCTGCGCATGGGCAACCATCAATTGGTACGGGAACACCTTCGCCGACCGAACCAAGGCCGGGTCGCGCAAACGGTCTGCCACCAGGCGCGTCATCCTGGCGTTCTCGAACACGCCGTGGCGGGCAAAGGCGTTCAGATTCATGCGGGTCATCTGCCAGGACGCCCGACGGGCGATCTCCGTCCACCCCGGCTTTCCGAGAGGCAGCGACGTCAGCATTTGATACGGAACTTCCGGAACCTCCCGGCTCTCGCCCCGTTGGAATGCCGTGTACTCCCGCACGCACGACGGCAGCGCCGAGGCGTCGTGGGGTCGATTCAGCAGCCAGCCGTAAAACGCGGAACGCGCGGGATCGGCCGGACGCGGGTGCACCATTCGCACCACATCCGCCAACGAAGGCGACTGACCCACGGTCGCCGCCAGCAACTGCCGGTCGGACAGCGACGCCAGCCACTGCTGCACGAGTCTCTTCGACAGCGTTCCCAGCGACCGACGTCCCACCGCACCCGAACGGACGATCTGTACGAAATTGCGGATCATCTTCGCATCGTCGCACACGCGCGGAAACACGGTTTCCAGGATCCGCCCATCGAGGACGCTGAGCGCCGCGCATAAAAGGGCCGGCATGTCCTTCATGTGGCCGCGTTGCCGGGCGTACAGCGCCACTTTCGCGGTGAATTCGGGGCCTGCGGCGCAGGCGAACTCCAGCGTGCGCTCCAGTTGGGTGGCGGCGTCGGCGTAGTACGTCCCGCTCAAACAACCGGTCATCGCGTACTGGGCGAGTGCGTGTTTCGGATCGAAGACATACGCGCGGCCCCCGGCCTCGTTGACCGTCGCGGCCGTGCGCACCTGCGCGGGCAGCGTTTGGAAGAGTTGGGTGTTGGCCATGGCTGGGTTCCTTCGTTCGATACGTGTTCCTTGGGAAGGCACGACCCGTGCCACAGCGACGCCAACAGTCGAAGAGCGTCGTCCTCGGCCGGAAAGGTCGCGATTCAGGTCAAAACAACCGAATCCACCGGTACCCCCCGCCACCGAATCCCGCTCGCCGGTTGGAGGACTAGTCTATAGGATAAACGGACAAGCGGATAAGCTATGAGTGAACGACGTCTCGTGGTCTTCGGGTTTTTGGGCAGCGTGCTGGATGCGGGGTTTCATCAGGAGCGCTGGGCCAAGTGGCGGCCGTCGGTGTCGCTGGTGCAGCACCCCGACCTTCGCGTGGCCCGGTTCGAGCTGCTGTACCAGGCCCGGCATCTGCATATCGCGCGTTGTGTGGCCGCCGACATCGCGCGGGTGTCGCCCTCGACCGAAGTGAGGCTCACCGAACAGGAGGTGAAGAACCCGTGGGACTTCGAGGAGGTCTATGGCGTGCTTCATGACCTGGCTTGGAACTACGCATTCCGCACCGACGAAGAGGATTACCTGGTGCACATCACCACCGGCACACACGTTCAGCAGATCTGCCTCTTTCTGCTGACCGAATCCCGTCATTTCCCGGCGCGCCTGGTGCAAACCTCGCCGGCCCAGCCGAAGCGCCAGGGATCCGCCGGGCTTTTCAGCATCATTGACCTCGATCTCTCGAAGTACGACCGGCTGGCGGCCCGGTTCAGTCGGGAGTCCCGTGATGCGGTCTCTTTCCTCAAGTCGGGTATCGAGACGCGCAACGCCCGATTCAACCAGCTGATCGAGCAAATCGAGCATGTGGCTATTCACGCTCGCGATCCGATCCTCCTGACGGGACCGACGGGCGCCGGCAAGTCGCGCCTCGCGCGCCGACTCTACGAACTCAAGCGCAACCGCCATCAAGTCGCCGGCGCCTTCGTCGAGGTCAACTGCGCCACCCTGCGCGGTGATGCCGCCATGTCGGTGCTCTTCGGCCACGTAAAGGGTGCATTCACCGGCGCGGTCAAGGACCGACCGGGTCTTCTGCGGGCGGCGGACTCCGGAATGCTGTTTCTCGATGAGATCGGGGAACTCGGCTTGGATGAACAGGCCATGCTGCTTCGCGCCCTCGAGGAGAAGCGTTTTCTTCCCTTGGGCAGCGACGTGGAGGTCACCAGTGATTTCCAACTCATCGCCGGCACCAATCGTGACCTCCCCAGCGCCGTCCAGGACGGCCGATTCCGCGAGGATCTTCTCGCGCGTATCAACCTGTGGACCTTCCGGCTGCCCGGACTCGCCGAGCGCCCGGAAGACATCGAGCCGAATCTCGATTACGAACTGGACCAGTTCGCCCGCCGCGGTGAGGTGCGCGCGACCATGAGTCGCGAAGCGCGTGATCGGTATCTCGCGTTCGCTTATTCCTCCGGCGCTCCTTGGAACGCGAATTTCCGCGACCTCAACGCCTCCGTCACCCGAATGGCCACCCTCGCTCCCGGCGGTCGGATCACCTTGGAGGTTGTCGAAGGAGAGCTGACCCGACTGCAGACGGCGTGGGCTGGACCGGCACGCCGCCGATCGCCGGCCGAGTCGGACCTCGACGTTCGCACGACGAGCGACGCCGCCTCGGAGATCCTCGCCTCCCTGATGGATCCGAACGCGCTGGCGGCATTGGACCTTTTTGACCGGGTTCAACTCGCCTGTGTCGTGGCGGTGTGCCGGGAGTCGGCGACCCTCTCGGAGGCGGGACGCCGATTGTTTGCCGCTTCACGCACGCGCCGTTCGGTGACCAACGACGCCGACCGTCTTCGGAAATACCTCAGCCGCTTCGGACTCGACTGGTCACAGTGCCATGAAGCGCGCGGCTCTTAGAGCCTGGCGCTGGGGAATCGGCGCTTCCAATCTCTTGAGTCTGGATCGGGTCATTGCAATCGTCAGGCCACCCACTGCGGAGAAACTCCATGAACCCACCCCTTCCGCCGGAAACCGAACCTGCGATGCCTGTCCCGCCGGCCCGCGCGCCGTTTTTGTGGCCTCTCTTCCTGGCGGCGGTGTTTGGCCCGCCCACGCTCACGGGATTGGCGGCCTGGATGGATCATCGAGGCGCGGCGGCACCGGCAATCATGTTCCTGGGAGGTGCGGTGGGCGGAATCACCGCCGGGGTGATGGTGGGCTGCCGATTGGGAAAGACGTCGACATCGAAAGCGCTCCTGAGCCTCCTCTTCTGCGGCATCATGACGGTGGCGGTGGTAAGCATGTCCGGGCTCGGCTGTTCTCTCGGCAACTACAGACTCGATTTCCGGTAGGCGCCTGCCGGTCGCGGCGGGACATCAGGGGTTTCACCGCCGCGCGGACGTCCGATCGCTCGAGGGATCGCCACATGTCTCGCCGCCTCGAGCATGATTTTGCCGCGGTAATCGCCGGAAATCTTCACGGATGCGAGCGGGTTTCCGGTACCCTTGGCGTGAGTGTCAACCTGAGGGAGGGCGGTCGACGGCGCCGACGGGCGGCGCGGGCTCACTCCAAACATTGCGCGCCGCCAGGTGAATTTCCCGGAGGAACAATGTCAACCCGAGGACCAAGGCCACGGTGGCCCCGGTGAAAAGCACGCCTTCCAGCCAGGTCATGGGAAGGTCGAACAGGACTTCCATAAACAGCATGGCAATCACGACGCACACCAACAACGCCGACACCGTGCAGGCGGTGATGGCCGCGTTGGCAAAGTGCCGGCGTCGCGCCAGTCGATGCAATTCCATGGCGATATGTTCCTTGGACAGGCGGCCGAGGTCGGTGGATTCGGTCAGGTGCCGCCTTCGATCGATGATGCGTCCCAGGCGCGACGCCATGACGTTGAGCAGTCCGGCGATGCCGGTGAGGAGGAACACCGGTGTCAGCGCAAGTTGAATGGCGTGGGCGACGTTCCCAGGTATTGGAGTTTCCGGCGGCATCCGTGCCCCATCATGGAGGATTTACTGCTCCCACCGAAAGCCTAACTCGTGGAGTGGATTCCCGGCTCGATGCAGCCACCCGGGGAAGACAGTGTCAGTAACCCCCTCGCGCCCGGATAATCTGCCCGGTGATCCACTCCGCGGCGTCCGACGCCAGGAAGACCACCAGTCGCGCTGCATCCTCGGGGGTCCCCAGTCGCCCCGTGGGCGCCGCCGCGAGTAGCGCGGGGCGCTGCTCGTCCAGAATCCACCCCGTGTCCGTGGGACCGGGATCGACAGCGTTCACGGTAATCCTGCGCCCTGCGACCGCGGCGCTCACGCTCAGAGTGAGCGCGTCGACTCCGCCCTTCGTGGCGGCATAGGCCAACTCGTCGGGCATGGGAGTCAGCCCTTGCCCCGACGTGAGGTTGATGATCCGCCCCGCGCCTCCCGGGGTGTGATTGTCGATGAATTCCCGGCACAAGAGCAGAACCGCCCGCAGGTTGACGGCATAGTGTCGGTCGAGTTCCTCCGCGGTCATCAGCTCGACACGGGTCGGCGTTGAGTAGGCCGCGTTATTGACCAGGATATCGATGGGTCCGAACCGCTCCCGCGCCCGGGTGAACAGGGTGTGGGGTCCGTCCGGATGCGCCAGATCGACCTCGGCCCCATCCGCGTGGACCCCGGTCTGCCGCAACGCTTCCAAGATCTGCTCGGGTTCGGTGTCTTCGATGCCCCACGGCCGCTGGCGGTCGTAGGGTCGATAGAACGCCGTGTAAACGTCCGCGCCCGCCTTTGCCAGGCCCAACGCGACGGCGGCGCCAATGCCCTGGCGGCGTGTCACTCCGGTTACGAGGGCGACTTTATTCGCGAGTGAATTCATCCAATCGAGTGTTTCGACTGCTTTCAAAGCCACCTCACCCCGGCGGTTTTGACGGTCTTGGACGGCAGTGTGGGTCAATTCGGAACGCGAACCTCGGCCTCCGCATCCTTCAAGGTGCCGACCGGAGTCTTCCACGACCGGCTGCCCAGTTGCACATCCTGGGAGACCGTCCAGCTGTTGGACGGGCCGTCCTTAAGGAGAACCAAATGGGTGCCGACTTTAAAGCCGCCGACCGAGATGGAATGGGACCCGATGATCAGGCTCGGCATGATGCTCACCGAGGTGAATTTCTTCCGGCGTAGTCGATCCGGCAGGCGCGCGTGATTCCCGGGCAGGAAGCCGGACAAATGATCGCGACCCATGGCTTGTTGGACGGCTAGGAGATCGGAAGCGGTGCGGAGTGTTTCGGAGGTCTTTTCCGGGCGTTTCGAGTTGGTCAGTGACAAGAAGATCAACGCGATCAGTCCGACTGCTGCGAGCGCGATGCCAACCAGAAGGTAGCGCGGGATCTTCATGCGGGCGGGTTCGGGTTCGGGGATCGTGCGATTCGACCCCCGCGGCCCGCGGTGCCGCAAGTTCTATTTGCCGTGAGGGTGGCGCATGGGCGCATCTCCGGGTTGTCGAGTCGGCGGCAGCACCGTTCCGGCCGGGAATCGCCGTGCTGGGAAAGCGGCAGGGGACTGCCGCAGTCCACGACGCCTCGCGCCCGTCCGCACCCTGGGGCCAGGCCAACGCTGGTCGTCGTGGAGTGCGGGAGTCCTCTCCCGCTATTTCAACGGAAATCGCCCCGACAGCTCGGAGATGCACCCGTGGCGCATCACCTGTTCAACTAATGTGGGAGACGGGCTCGCCTTCTGACCGCGATACATTCATCGGCACTGCCGAGGCACGAAAGGAGGAGGAACGCCGCCGTGGGTCCCCAAAAATATCCTGTTGCCGGTTCCTGTACCCATGCTAAAAAACCCGTCCGCTTCGGGGCGGTCCAGAAGCGGCAACATCCATTTTCGCGAGTTTATGTCACAGCATCGGAGTCTCCGCGCGGCGTCCACCTTGGGTGCCAAGCGCAATGTTCTGAAGCGCTACGAGCGCGTCGAGCTCCTGAAGAAACGGGGCCAATGGAAAGACGGAGACCGGGTGACCGGTCTGCGTAAGACCAAGCCCGCGGAGTAACCAGGGGTCGAGTTTGAACCTGCCGCCTGGGCGGCTAGGTCTTCAGCTTCATTTCGCGAGCGCGCCGGCGGCCCGAGCCGCATGGCGCGCCTTCGTTTTTGCACGCATGAGAAAACCAATCCGGCCCAACCGTGGTCCCGCGAGCTTTGACGCCCGCGGTTCCGAGTCCCGGCGCCCCCGGCCACCCTTTCGTCGACGGGACGAGGAGCGCTCTTCGGGCCCAAGAACCCACCGTGCCTACCAGGGAAGCCGTGATCCCGACACCTTTCGGTGGGGTCCTGACGTTCGATCCGATGCTGGGCCGCAGCGCCCGGGCGGCTGGAAGTCCGGCTCCGGGGCACGACCTTGGGGTCGACCAGGAGCGGAGCCGACCGACCGGCGTCCAGCGGGCCCCCGGCGATTTCAAGGACCGGAGCGTCCGTTGCGAGCCGGTCGCCCCCTACGGCCGGAGCGCCCGATGCGTCCGGAGGGGACGGAACGGCCGATTCAGGCCGATCGACCCTTGCGACCGGATCGGCCGTGGCGGAGCGAGCGCCCACCCCTGCGGAGCGACCGGCCCATGTGGAGCGACCGGCCCATGCGGAGCGACCGGCCCATGCGGAGCGACCGGCCCATGCGGAGCGGGCCCCCGATTTCGGACGAGCGGCCCATGCGAACCGAACGGCCGCAACCCGCCGAGCGGACTGAGCGACCCGGGGAAGCGGCCGTAAAGAAGCCCTTTTGGGCGGGGGCTCCCATGCCCTGGAAGAAGGATCCCCGCGGTGTGCGACGGAAAGGCATGAGGCCTCGCGGAGAAATGGGGCGGGCGGCGGGTCCGGGCGACGATCGTTCCCCCGGACCCCGCGGAGAATCGGGTGATTCCAGCGCCCCGCGTGAAGGTGCAGCTTTCGGCCGGCCGGCATGGAAGAAGCCGAAACGGGATTTTGGGCGGAAGCCGTTCCCGCGACCTGCACCGCGGGCAGCCGCCGGGCCGATTGGACCGGCGTTGAATCGATCGGAACCCCAGCCGTCGGCGACCGGTGAGGTTCCGGAAGGTGCGCTCGGCGAATCCATCGGGGCCTCGGAAACCCCGATAGTGAATCGCGGAGTCCGGCTGCAAAAGTTTTTGGCAGATTCGGGAGTCGCCTCCAGGCGGGCGAGCGAGGCGGTTATTCGAGAAGGACGAGTGACCATCAACGGGGTGGTGGCCACGGAACTTGGGGTTCGGGTGGATCCGGTGCAGGACCACATCGTAGTGGATGGCCGGCCCGTGAAGCCCCAACGGAAACTCTATGTCGCCCTGCACAAACCGCGTGGGTACACCTGCAGTCGACAGGATGCGCACGCGGATCGGTTGGTAGGTGAGTTGCTGCCCGCCGAGTGGTCACATCTTTACCCGGTGGGTCGACTGGATCGGGAGAGCGAGGGGCTGTTGTTTTTGACCAACGACGGCGAGTTCTGTCTCAAGCTGACCCACCCGCGGTTCGGAGTGCACAAGCGCTACGAGGTCACGGTGCGTGGCGAAGTGAATCCCGGCGCATTGGAACGTTTTCGCAAAGGCGTGTGGTCGGAGGAGGAAGTGTTGCGGATTGTCGATGGCCGGATCCTGGACCAAACGCGGGGGGAGACGCTGGTGGAATTGGAACTGGCCGAAGGCCGGTATCACGAAGTGCGGCGGCTCTTCGCGTCGGAGGGGCATGAGGTGATCCGGTTGGTGCGGAAGCAGATTGGTTCCATCAAGTTGGGAGAGTTGCGGGCGGGACGCTGGCGGACGTTGACACCCGGGGAGCTGAAAACTCTACTCAACCCGGCATGAATATCCGTCTGAGTCAGGTCTGGGCTGGGGGGGCCCTCCTGTGCCTGGTTTCGATCGGCAGCGCAACGGCCGCCACCCTGGCTTACTCGAAGGCGGATCGCGTCAATGTCCGGTCCCGACCCGGGTATGTCGGGGAGATCATCACCCAGTTGACGCGCGGCGAGGAAATTCGGGTGGTGGGGACAAATGTGCTTTCCAAACCGGCACCGGACGAACCCGCCACCTGGTATAAGATCGAACTGCCGGAGACGTCGCCGCTCTGGGTCAGCGCCGAGTACGTCGATGGCGAGACCAAGACCGTCAGGGCGGATGTGCTGAATGTCCGCGCAGGCCCGAGTTACGATCACGCGTCGGTGGCACGAGTGAAGCGGGGAACCCAACTGCATCTTTTGGGGGATATCCGCGACGGTTGGCTGCAGGTGGCCGCACCGGCGGGTGCTTTTGGTTTCGTACCGGGCACCTGGGTCGCCTTCGATGCGGCCGGTGCCGCGGCTCCCGTGGTTCCGCCTGCCACCGCCGCTACGCCCACCTTGGCGGCCACGAATGCGCCTTCGGCCCCGGCGTTGCCTCCCGGCGCCCCGCCCAAGGCGACAACCAACGCGCCGGCAGTCGGATTACCACCGTCCGAGGGTGCGTCAGCGCGTCGAGATTCCGCCACTGTGCCGCCGCCCACATTGGTTGCCGCGCCTACCCGGCCCGCCGCTTCCAGCCCGCCGCCGCCGCCGAAGCAGGAACCGGTGGGTACGTCGGTTCCGGCGACCACTGCGAAGCCCGAACCCGCGACGGCTCCTCCCGCGTCACCGTCTGTTGCCGCATCGGCGACCTCGGTTCCCGCAGCAATTCCGGCCGCCACCCTTACCCAGGATGAACCTGCCGCCGCGGTGTCGGCGGCGCCCGCCGAGGAGTTGGTGGCAACCTCCCAGGAGCCGGCCGAAGACCAGGGACGCCGGGTGCGGCGGGAAGGGGTGGTGATTCGGCCATCCAACCTCAAAGCCCCCACCCATTTCGCGCTGAAATCGCGGGATTCAGGCAAGACCATCAATTTTCTCTTCACGACCCGATCCCTGCCAATTCATTGGCGAGATTACTGGGGCAAGGTGGTTTGGATTACCGGCCGGGAGTACCTCGATCAACGGCACCTGTGGCGCGGCATTCCGTTGCTGGACGTCGAGAACATCGAGGCGGTTCGCTAACTCACGTGATCCACGGATGGACAACCTGATCGACGGGCGCGCGGTTGCGGCCCAACTCAACGAGGAAACGCGGGGGCGAGTCGCGGACTTGGCGCGTCGCGGAATCCAGCCGCACATCGTCTTCATACGGGTCGGCGAAGATCCGGCGTCGAGGGTCTACGTCGGCATGAAGGAGCGCACCAGCGGGCAGTTGGGGCTCCGATCGACCACTCGAGTCTTGCCCGAGTCGACTTCCAAGGAGGAGTTGTCGTCGTTGATTCGCGAGCTTAACCAGGACCCCTCGGTTCACGGCATCCTGGTGCAAGCGCCGTTGCCGGGTTCCATGGATGCTCCGACAATTTTTGCCACCGTGGACCCGCGCAAGGACGTCGACGGATTCCACCCCGTCAACGTCGGGAAGTTGATGCTGGGCGATCCGGGCGGTTTTATTCCCTGCACGCCTGGGGGCGTGCACGAATTGCTGATTCGATCGGGAACCCGGATCGCGGGTGCCGAGGTGGTGATTCTGGGGCGCGGCAATATCGTGGGAAAGCCGATGGCGTCGATTCTCATTCAGAAGGGGCGCCATGCCGACGCCACGGTCACCGTCTGTCATTCGCGGACCGCCCACGTGGCGGAGCATTGTCGGCGGGCGGACATTCTGATTGCCGCGATGGGCGTCGCTGAGTTCGTCAAGGCGCCGATGGTGAAGCCGGGTGCGGTGGTGATCGACGTTGGGGTGAACCGCGTGGCGGATGCCGCCGCCAAGAATGGGTATCGGTTGGTGGGGGATGTCGATTTTGCGGCGGTTCAGCCGATTGCCGGCAAAATCACCCCCAATCCCGGTGGGGTGGGGCCGATGACCATCGCCATGCTGATGCGGAACACCGTTCAGGCCGCCGAGATGCAGACGGGCGTCGCCTGATCACACCGCGGTCCATCCGGTGGTGTGGCGTCGTGTCGGTGGCGGAGATCCTGCTCGTTCTTCGACTTGCGCCCAGGCATTCTCCAACAAGGTTGACCCGTATGTCGCGCGACGAGGCTTTTCTCCAGATCACAGGGGTCGCCAAGGATTACCTGGCGTCCGACGCTGGGGCCCCGCTTTCGATCCTGCGGGATGTCCATCTTCAGGTCCGGCGCGGAGAGGTGCTGTCGATCGTGGGCCCATCGGGTTCGGGGAAATCGACGTTGCTGAATCTTCTGGGGACATTGGATCGGCCGGATCGCGGCACCCTGATGTTGGACGGGCAGGATCTGAGTCAATTGGATGAACGTGAATTGGCCCGGACGCGCAATCGGTCGATCGGGTTCGTCTTCCAGTTCCACTACCTGCTCCCGCACCTGACCGTGTTGGAGAATGTGCTGGTTCCGAGTTTGGCCTCCGAGGATGCCCGGGCGCGATCGGGGGCGCCTGAGCGCGCGGAACGTTTATTGAAGCGGGTGGGGTTGGATCACCGGTTGGACCATCGACCGGGCCAATTGTCGGGCGGCGAACGGCAGCGGGCCGCCGTCGTGCGGGCACTGATCAATCAGCCCAAACTCGTGCTGGCCGACGAACCGACCGGGGCTTTGGACCAGAAATCCGCGCGGGAGTTGGGATCGCTTTTGCGCGAACTGAATCGGGAGGAAGGCATCACGCTCATCCTGGTGACGCACTCGCTCGAACTCGCCCGCGGCATGGGGCGGGTCTTTGAACTCATGGACGGCACTTTGGTGGAGTCCAAGTAGGGGCTGTCCGATCCCCACAACGAATGGCCGCCATGGCACCTAAGCCGATGCCCACTTTGCTCGGAATGCTAAGGAGCAGCCTGAGGTTCCATGCTCGTTCGCATCTTGGCGTGGTGCTGGGCGCCGCGGTCGGCAGCGCGGCGTTGGTAGGTGCATTTCTGGTGGGCGACTCCGTTCGCGAGAGCCTCAAGGAACGTGCCCGGGAACGGTTGGGACCCATCGCCTACGCGATGTCGACGGGGGACCGATTGTTTGGGCGAGCGGTCAAGGATCGCCTTTACCATGTCCTGAAGGTGCAACCGGATCCGCGGCCGGCGGTTGGGACGTACCAGGTCATCGAGGCTAACGAGGTCGGGCTCCCACCCAACGCGTTGCTGACCACGGGAGGTTCCAATCTCTTTGCCGTGGCGATAGGCGAGACCAACCGAATGCTGACGATCGCCCCGGCGCTTCAGCTGCCCGCGACTGTGGGGCGCGCCGATGGCGCCGCGCGTGCCAATGCGGTTCGCTTGTGGGGCGTGGACGAGGCGTTTCAGAAGATGGGCGGACCCTCGGCAATCAGCCAACTGGGCCCTGAAGATGTTTTGTTGAACGAGGCCCTGGCGGAGCATCTGCAGGCGAAGCCAGGCGACACCGTGCTGGTGCGCGTCCGCAAGCCGTCCGCGCTGGCCACCGACGCACCGATTGCTCCGAAAGAAGGGGATGCCGTGGCGGCACGACTGAAGGTGGCGGGAGTGGTTGGGGGACGGGAATTGGGATCCCTCCGGCTCACCAGCGGGGCTGGGGCGATCTTCAACGCATTTGTGCCGATCGCGAGCCTTCAGAGACGGGTCGAGATCGGCGACAAGATCAATACCCTGCTCGCGTCGTCGTTGGATCTCAGGGTCTATCATCGGTCGGCTTGGTCCGATTGGCGTTCCCGACTCTCGAAGCTCCCTGGCAACCTGGGTCGGTTCGTCGATGACGCTCCTCGGGAACACCGGGCGCGGATGCCCGATGCCGAGACCCTGGAGCAATTGCGCCGGGCCTTTGCCGTCAGCGTCAACCTGGACGACCTGGATTGGCAGGTGCGATCGGTGCCCAGCCAGGATTTGGTCGAGTGGCGCACCTCGCGGATCTTCCTCGATCAGGCGGTGACCGACGCAGCGTTGAAGGCGCCGCCATCGGGATTCATATCGGATTGGTCCGTCACTCATCGGCCCTACGGGGTGCTGACGTATTTGGCGAACCTGATTCGGGCCGGCGCCCACGCGGCACCTTATTCGATGGTGACGGCGGTGGATCCGGTGCGATTGGCGGGGTTGCCCGCCGATCTGGGGGATGACGAGATCTGCGTGAATCAATGGTTGGCGGACGATCTGCAGGTCAAGGTCGGCGACAGCGTGGAGGTGAGTTACTTTCTGCCCGAATCGGGAGCGGACCTGCGGGAGGGGACGAACCGGTTCCGCATTCGCGCCATCCTGCCAATGTCGGGTCCGACCTTCGACCGCACCTTGATGCCGGAGTTTCCGGGATTGTCGAAGGCGGAGACGACCCGGGATTGGGATCCGGGATTTCCCTTGGTTCACAAGATTCGGGAGAAGGACGACCAATATTGGAAAGACCATCGTGGGACCCCGAAAGCGTTCGTGACGTTGGCGGCCGGCCAAAGGCTCTGGGCGAATCGGTTTGGCGGCCTGACGGCCGTGCGTTTTCCCTACGCGAAGCCGGCGGATGGCTCCGACACCTCGTGGTTGCGCATGGGCGAGGTGATGAAGGCGCTTCAGACCCTGGCTTCGGGTCCAGTGCCGCGGGATCCGAGTGGGCGCGCGGGCGGATTGCCCGATCAGCTGGGGGCCCTGGCGTTGGACCAGTTGGGATTTCGCTTCGACCCGATCGGTACGCAGGCGATGCGGGGGGCGACCTCGGGACAGGACTTCGGCGGGTTGTTCATCGGTTTCAGCTTCTTCCTGGTGATCGCCGCGTTGCTATTGGTGGCGTTGCTTTTCCAATTCGGGTTGGAGCAACGCCTGACGGAGATTGGGACCCTGCTGGCGATGGGCTTCCGACCCTCGACCGTGCGACGACTTTGGTTTGGTGAAGGCGTCGTCCTGGCCGTGATTGGCAGCACCGTGGGAATCGTCGGCGGGTGGTATTATGCCAAGGCGCTGATCTGGGCGCTGACGAATCTCTGGAGCGACGCCATCGCGAAGACCTCTCTGGGCTTTCATGCCACTCCGGTGAGCGTGTTGATCGGATGGTTCTCCGCCATTGCCATCGCTTCGGCCACGATTTGGCTCGCTCTGCGTCGACAATTTCGACGTCCGGCGCGCGACCTGCTGGCAGGGGAAATCGAGGGCCCCAGGAACAGCGGCCGAAGCCGGGGTTGGTGGGTGGGAACCGTCGCGGGCCTGCTTGCCTTGGCGTTGGTGGTGTTCGCCCTTCGCAAGCAGGACCAGGCGAACGCGCCTGTCTTCTTTGGTGCCGGCAGTCTGTTTCTCATCGCCGGATTGGCATTCACGGCGGGATGGCTGGGGCAGTTGCGGACCCGACGCGGTCGATTCGAAACCTGGGACCTGGCCGTGCGCGGTACGGCGCGGCGCCGATCCCGCAGCCTCTCCACGGCGGCCCTGCTGGCTTGCGGAACGTTTTTGGTCGCCTCGATCGGTGCGTTTCGCATGGACGCGGAGCGCGATGCGTGGCTGAGGTCATCCGGAACGGGTGGCTTCGCGTTGATCGGAGAAACCGCGTTGCCGGTGTCGCGGGACCCGGACACGGACGCCGGATTGGAGGCGTTCGGATTGGGGCGGGGCGATGTGGAGGGTGTGGCGTTCCTGCCGTTCCGGGTGCGCCCTGGCGACGACGCCAGTTGCCTGAACCTCAACCGTGCCCAGCGTCCGGAGATTCTCGGTGTGGACCCGGAACGATTGGTGAGCCGCGGGGCCTTCACGTTTGCGCAGTTGGCGAAAGGGCTGTCGGTGACCAATGGTTGGCAGGCGCTGAGTCCGGACGACCCGCGGTCAACCGAAGGTTCGGCGGTTCGTGAGTTTCCCGCCATTGGCGATGCGGCCTCGATTCAATGGGCCCTCGGCAAGAAGATCGGCGACGCGCTGGAGCTGACGGACGAACGCGGACGTCCCTTCCGGCTGCGGTTGGTGGGAGGGACCGCCAATTCCATTCTACAGGGCAAACTGGTCATCGCGGAGGAGGTGTTCAAAGAGCTGTTTCCCGGCGAAAGTGGCTACCGTTTCTTCCTGATCGACGCTCCCAAGGCCCGGTCGACGGAGGTCTCGGCGACCTTGGGTCGGGCCTTTCAGGATGTGGGCATGGAACTGACCCCGGCGGCGCGGCGCCTGGCGCAGTTCCAGGCGGTCCAGAACACCTATCTCTCCACCTTCCAGGTGTTGGGCGGGCTCGGGTTGCTCATCGGCAGCGCCGGCTTGGGGGTGGTGGTGTTGCGCAACGTGCTGGAGCGACGCGGCGAGTTGGCCTTGCTGAATGCCGTGGGATTTCGTCAAAGGAACCTCGCCCGACTCGTGCTGGCCGAACACGCGGCATTGTTGGGGGCCGGACTCGGTATTGGGTTGGCGAGCGCCGCTCTGGCGATTTTGCCCTCGATACTTTCCGCCCCTGGCGATCTTCCCTGGCGATCCCTGGGGTTGACCGTGATCGGCATGCTGGTGCTGGGCTTGGCGACCACCTGGTGGGCCACCCGGGCGTCGATGCGTGGATCACTGCTGTCGGCACTGAGAGGCGAATGACCGAGTAGTCCGGCCACCTCGAATTTGCGGATGCGACCAACGTCTGACATTGAATGGGAACGATGACGAACGTACGGATGCCGAGGACCGGCCGCCTCCTGGTGGTGGGATGGGTGCTTATAGCCGCCCTGCGGGGTTGGAGCGCCTCAACACCGGACTTCAGGGAGGACTTTTCCAAACTGCCGACGGGCAAGTTGCCGGATACATTTCTCGTGCTTGACGGACAGTTTGCGGTGCGGGAGGAGGCTTCCGATCGGTTTGTCGAACTTCCGGGGGCTCCTTTGGAAACATTCGGAGTGATGTTCGGCCCAGCTCGTAAGGAAAACTGGGGCGCCAAGGCCCGCATTCAGGGCACGGGTCAGGGTCGCCGGTTTCCGGTTTTCGGTCTGAGCCTCAACGGAGTCGCGGGGTACCGCCTTCAGGTCGCTCCGGCCAAGAAGGCTCTCGAATTGCTCAAAGGCGACGAGGTGCGCGCGACCTCACCAATGACCTGGGAGAGCGGAATGTGGACCGTCTTGCGGGTTCAGATCCGCAAAGCCGCCAGTGGTGGATGGGTGGTGGAGGGCAAGGCTTGGAAGGACGGCTCTCCCGAACCGGCCTCCTGGATGGTGACGTGGAACGAAACCGAAGAACCGGTGAACGGACGGGCGGCCGTTTGGGGAAAGCCCTTTTCGGGAACGCCCCTCCGATTCGATGACTTCGAGGTGCGCGTGGGAATGGAGTGACGCGAGGATGGAACGATGCGTTCCGCCCTATCTAAAGCCACGACGAATTGGGGGGCCATGGGGATCGCGATCCTCGTGGCCACCGCCGCGGCGCGCGGGGAAGTTCGCTTGGAGTTGCGGATTCCGCCGGCGGAAGCCTACGTGATCGGGGACGCCATCCCCCTTTACTGGCGATTCAGCAACCTTTCCACCCAGGCGTTGGGATTCATGTGGGAAGGGTGCTGTCGATTGAACGGCAAACTCGAGGTGCGCTCGGCTCAGGGCAGTTTGCCGACGTTTCCCGTGGGCCAGGCTTTGGCGCACATGTTCGCCAAGGCAGATCAACTGGACCCCGGCGTTCCCAAGGAATACGACACCAAGGTGGGCGATTGGATTCAACTGGAAGCCAGTGGCAGCTATCAGCTGCAAGGCACCTATCGCGGAGTGTTGCCTTCCCAATTTCCACAAGTGCGCCGTGGCTTGGCGTTGTGGCGAGATGCAGCGCAAAGCGCGCCGATCGCGTTGAGCGTTCTCACCGTGGCCGAGTACCACAACCAGCGCGCAACCCGCGAGCAGCAACGTGGGTTGCGATTGACGTTGAGTGGTCCGCAGCGCTTGCCGCCGCTGCAACCGACCCCGTTTCGCGTGAGGATCGAGAATACGTCCGACAAGGCGGTGCGCCTAACCTGGCCGGATGAGGAAGCCTTGTGGGTCCTCGACGCCCGGGATCGGCGCGTGGCGCCGGCAGCGGTCATGGAAGGGGCGACCGAACCATTGGAAATCCCGGCACGAGGCCATGTGGAGCGCTCCTTCACCTTGTCCTCTGATCGCTTTGAATCCGAGTCCTTCGGTGAGTATTCACTGTTTGTAGATCTGCAGGAGGGCGAAGGCGGAGCGCCGCGAGTGCCCTCCAACCGGCATTCCTTGACGTGGAAACTCGATGCGGAGCAGGTGCGGAACCTGGTGGCATCCGCAGCCGGGGGGGCGGGAACGGGAGCGCGCAACGCCCCATTGAAACTGCTGAGGGTCTACCTGGGAGAATTGGGGCCAACGCTGGCCACCCTCGACAAATCGGCGCTACCCCTGGAAGCCGTCCAACTCGCCGATCGTCTCGCTCTCGCGGCCGCCCTGAAACCCATCGCCCCTAAACCGGGCACGGTCGAACTGGAGCTAGGCTTGAGTGCGCAGGGCGAGGCGTTCTGGACCAACCCGTTGATTCCCGGGGCCCTCGCTTCGATCGACCCATCGCCGGAAAAACAGGCCCTTCAGATTCTGGGAATCCGTCGGCACCTGGGTTGGGAACTTGCCGTTCGTTTCGTTCCCGCGGAGGACGCGCCCGTACACCGGGTGGTTCAACAGCTTTCCCGATGGAAGGCGCTCACACCCGATTGGGCTTCGGTTCCCGCCGTGGTCCTGTCGATGGGAGCCTCCAACGCACCGGTCCGTTGGAGATCTGCGGAGTCCGGGAGCGCACCGGCGATTCCTCGAATGGAAATCGATGCCGCGGGACGTCGGTGGACGCCAGCGTCGGCTTCGGCAGGTGGCGCCGGGAGTGGCGCCGCCTCGGAGGAGGCGTTGAGGGCCTACTCAGGTTTAGAGGAAATCCAGGTCCTCGCAGATCCGGCGATGACGTGGGGACGATTACGGAAGCAATTGGAGCCGTTGCTGCGTCCGGGTCGACAGTTCGTCCTCTCGCTGCTACCGACCGTTCAGCCCTGAATCCTGGCCGTCGCGGGCGCCTCTGGAGGTTGCTGGATGTCGACTTCGCCCTTTCAAGGGCGGGAGGAGGTTGCGGTGGATGCGCCACCGACGCTTCGCCCCTCCTCGAAATGCTGGTAATCCCGCGGGAGCGCCCTTTCAATCCGGGCACCCCTTTAGGGAAGCACCATGAAGACTCCACGCCTTGGACGTTTGGTTCTATTGCTGGTCGGCTTGTTTTCGATGGCCTTTTCCTGCGGGACATCGGCCGCGGAAAAGAAGGGTCGCATCGGCGTCTCGTTGCTGACCCTGGCCAATCCCTTCTTTCGAGACCTCGGTGACGCCATCAAGGAGGAGGCGGCCAAACATGGTATGGAAGTGTCGATCGTTTCAGGTGATTTCGACGCGGCTCGCCAACGGAACCAGGTCGCCGATTTCATCGTGCAACGGTGCGCTGCGATCGTGTTATCGCCGTGCGACTCGAAAGCGGTGTCGACAGCCCTTGCAGAGGCGAACAAGGCGGGAATCCCGGTGTTTACCGTCGATATCGCGGCATTGGGCGCCGGCAAGGTGGTGTCTCACGTGGCAACGGACAATTTGGGCGGCGGACGTCTGGCGGCCCAGGCCATGATCGAGGCCCTGGGGGGGAAGGGGAAGGTGGCCATCCTGGATCACCCCGAAGTGGAGTCGGTGCTGTTGCGAACCCAGGGATTTGAAGAGGAACTCGCCAAACAGAGGCAGGAGAAAGGCGTCACCATCCAGGTGGTCGCCAAGCTTCCGGGCGGCGGTGTGAAGGACAAGTCGTTCAAAGCGGCTGAAGACTTGCTGCAGGCACAAACCGATTTGGCGGGCATCTTTGCGATCAACGATCCCAGCGCCCTGGGTGCCGTGGCCGCCCTGGAGAAAGCCGGGCGCCTAGGGAAAGTCAAAGTCATCGGTTTCGATGGCATGCCCGAGGGCAAGGCGGCCATCAGGGCCGGACAGATCTATGCCGATCCGATTCAGTTTCCGGATCGCATCGGCAGGACCGCGGTGCAGCAAATTAAGAAGTACCTCGATGGCGATGATGTGCCGGCGCAGGTGCTGATTCCCACGGCGCTGTACCGTCAAGCGGACGCCCAGAAGGACGCCTCGCTCCCGCGCTGACTCGGAAACCCGGACCTGTTTCGCTGTTTGCTCCACGCCGATGAGATCCGGCCTGCCGACTTGGCTGCGTGACTACGGCATGGTTTTGGTTCTCGGCGCATTGTGCCTTTACTACTCCTTCGCGACGTTCACCGACCAACAGCCGGTGGGTGAAGCCGCCGGGTCCGCCGTGGCTCGCCGAATTCTCGGCGACGGTGGAACACCGAGCGTCCTGGTGATCGCGGGAACGACCGATGAAGACCGGGCGTTCGCCGGAGCGGCGGTGTCGGCGTTGACTGCGGGAGGCGCGAATGTCGTGGAGCGCGTGCTCGGGGCGCCGCGGGACGCGCGGGTGGTTTTGGATCGGTTGGCCGGGGAAGGGAGGCGTTTGGCGTATGTGGCAACGACGGCGGCTTGCGTGGAATGGACGCTCTTAAAGGACCTGAACACGCGGTTTCCGTCCTTGGGCAATCCGCGGATCCTGATTCCGGAGAGCCGTCGATGGCCGGTATTTTTGACCCGCCAGAACCTGTTGAACGTGGCGAATCAAATCACGGTGGTGGCGATTTTGGCGGTGGGCATGACCGTCGTGATTATTACCGGGGGTATCGATCTATCGGTTGGAAGCCTGATCGCCTTGAGCGCGGTGGTGGTGTCGGTGTTGATCCGGGATGCGGGCGGCGGGGTGCAGGCGGGGGCGGCAGCGATGGTTATGGCGTCGCTGGCCGCGCTGGGAATGTGCATCGTGGTGGGGCTTTTTTCGGGCCTGATGGTGACGGCTTTCAAGGTGCCGCCCTTCATTGCCACCCTGGCCGTGATGCAGGTGGCCAGCGGTTTGGCCTTCATCATCGCCAAGGGCGGTTCGATATATGAGTTACCTGACACCTTCACTTGGCTCGGGCGCGGCGCCGATTTGTTCGGCGTGCCGAACGCCGTGATCCTGATGTTGGTGCTCTATGTGATGACGCATTTGCTCATGAGCCGGACGGTCCTGGGACGATGGATCTACGCCGTCGGCGACAACGCGGAGGCCGCCCGCCTGGCGGGGGTTCACACGGCGTTCGTGCTGTTGTTTGCCTATGCTTTCTGCGGGGCCATGGCCGGCCTGGGCGGCGTGTTGCAGGCGTCTCAACTGAAGAGCGGTGCACCCACTTACGGTGTGATGTACGAGTTGTACGCCATCGCTGCCGTGGTGGTGGGCGGAACCAGCTTGGCCGGAGGCGAGGGGCGGGTGTTCGGCACCCTGATCGGAGCCTTCATCATCGCGGTGATCCAAAACGGCATGAACCTCACCGGCGTCGAAAGCTATCGGCAAAAGGTCGTTCTCGGGGTGGTGATCCTCGGGGCCGTCCTGCTTGATCTCCTGAAAAAGAAAGACTGGCGGCGTCTTTTCCGAGCTGCCGCAACCCCAGCAACCCATCCATGATCCTTGTCACTGGCGAATCCCTCATCGACATGCTCCCTCGAAACCTGGGGGGCGAACCCTGCCTTCGACCGGTCCCCGGTGGATCCCCGTTCAACGTCGCTCTCGCCCTGGGTCGACTCGCCGCCCCGGTACGGTACTTGTGCCGGCTCTCGGAGGATCCCTTTGGCGATCTGCTGACACGGACGCTCAAGGAAAGCGGGGTCGACCTGAATTGGTGCCCGCGCACGCGCGCCCTTTCCACGCTGGGATTCGTTGATCTGGATCCCAAATCCGGCTCGGCGCGTTACTCCTTCTACACCGACAACACGGCGGGCTGCAGCCTGACCCCCGCGGATGTGCCGTCGCCGTTGCCGTCCACCGTGGAAGCCGTGCATGTGGGTTCATTTGCCATGGCCATTGAGCCATTCGGCTCCGCGATCGAGACCCTGGTGGAACGGGAGCTGGGGGAACGCTGTCTTTCGTTGGATCCGAATATCCGATCCTTCCTGGTCGGCAATCGCGACCGATTCCTCCTCCGCTACCTTCGCATTGCGGGTCGTGCCGATCTGCTGCGCATGAGCCTCGAAGACGTCGAGTGGCTGCATCCGCGCAGCAAACCCGAGGAAGTGGCGCGGGCATACCTCGACGCCGGCGTGAAATTGGTGGTGATCACGCGAGGGGCGGACGGCGCCTCGGCGTTCAGCCGGCAGCACGAAGTGTCGGTTCAGGCACCCGAAGTGAAGGTGGTCGACACCGTGGGCGCCGGGGACACTTTCCAGGCCGCGTTGCTCTGTTGGCTTTGGGAACGCCAGCGACTCACCCGCGCCGGTTTGGCCTCGCTGACCAAGGAGGAGATCCAGTCCCTGCTCCAATTCGCCTCCGCCGCGGCGTCGGTGACGTGTTCCCGAGCGGGCTGCAATCCGCCGACGCGCAAGGACCTGCCAGGGGCAACCGGTTAATCGGACCGCGGCCGTTGCGGTGGACCACGGTCGCGCGCTTCGTCCGCGGCTTTCCCCGGTTCCTCCCGGGATCAGCGTATTCACTTCCTATGACGAGCGTCGAAGGCGAGCGTCAA
>JAEUHG010000011.1 GCA_016795425.1 Verrucomicrobiales bacterium | reverse complement strand
GCGCATTGCCTGAACAGCTCGGCGGCCCGCTCGTAAAATGGGTTCCGTTCGCTGGCGTCGGCGGGCAACCCAGCGGCACATCGAACCAATGCCCGTGCCTGCTCGAAGGGCATGCGAAGGGTGGTGGCGCATTGCACGGCTTCTTCATGCAAGCGTCGCGCCCTCTCAGGATCGCCATCCAACCATGCGGCGGATCCGAGGCAGAGAAACGCGCGGGGTCTTGCCACGCGAAAGATCTTGGAGAACCCGCGCAACGCGCGGCAGGCCTGAAGGGCGCGCTCACGGATGTTAGCAACCTCCGCTCCTTGCTTCTTGGCGCGACTCCAGAGCGCCAGGCAGGTCTCCGCCACGGCCGCGTAGGCTTCGAGATTGTACACAATGGTGGCCGGGGCCGCCAAAATGAGCGGTAGCGCGGCCTCGGCGGCCTCGCCTGCTTGATCCAGTTCTTCGGCCCGAAGATGAAACCCGGCGATCAGCCCATGCGCCATGATGATGTCGCCACCCACGATGCTCGATCCGATCTGCCGTCGAATAGGTTCCAAAAGAAGGCGGGCATCCTCCAAATCACCAAGGTTGATGAGGCTTTCGAGTTGATCCAATTGGCCCCAAGCCAGTGCCTGCAAATCCCCGCTCTGCTGACCCAACTCCGACACCAAACGTCCCAACCGCACGCGTTCGCGGAATCGACCGCGGTAATGGGCATAGGTCGAAGAAAGGCAGGTGCACTCGATTCTTCGCCGCACATCACCGACCTGGGTGAAAGCGGTGATCGCCTCCTGGAACAATCGCTCAGTGGCCTCCCATCGAGCGTCGCCGAGACGCCACATCCCGACCAATTCCATGACCCGCGCCAAGGTGGATTCCTCGCCGCATTGCCGGGCCACTTCCAGAGCGCGTTCGGCATGAAAATCCGCCAGGTGTCGGATGGGAACCAGGCTGAGCGCGAGGGACACGGTGGCCAATCCGCGGGCATGCTCGGCGGTCGGGCCGAGTCGGCGCGATTCCTTCAATGCCTCGCAAGAGGCTGCCAGGCTCGCGGCCATGCGATTCGCGAACAGATTGAGAATGGCCAAGGCTTCGTAAACGAGGACCAGTTCCCGGGAACAGGCCCTGCCATCGGCGTCCGCCGCCGCCACGACCGGCTCGCCCGATCCTTTGGCATGACGCCCCACCTCCCGAATCAATTCGGCCACTGGCGGATGAGCCGCCACGGGTTTTCCCAGCACCGCCGCGGCGTGTTCAAACGCCGCCGCACTCTCTCCAAGCCGCCCCAGGCCCATCAGTGCCTCCGCCCGCTGACGGGATCGGCGGCCATGACATACGCCCGGCGCACCACGAGGTCCTGGCGGAGCCAATTCCAGGGCCCGCTCACAGAACAGGAGGGCCTCGCGATAGGCGCCCGTCCGCACCGAATGCTCGGCAGCCTGATCGTAGCGTTCTACGGCGCGCGCGCGATCCCCCGCTTCCGCCCAGTGATGGGCCAGGACCGCCGCCACTGGTGTTGAATCGGCGGCGTAGCGCTTCTCCAAACGCAACGCAATGCCGGCGTGCCACTGGCGCCGATGCGCGGGCAAAATATGGGCATGAATCGCCTCGCGAATCAGGTTGTGCGCAAAACGAAAACGCGCCCCGTTCGGTTCCACCAGATGCAATTGCACCAACCGATCCACATGGATCGACACCCGCCCTTGCTCGTCCGGCATCGGATGAATCGCGGACACCATCTCGAGATCGAAGGATTCTCCCAGGATACTGGCGATCTTCGCCGTCAAGCGGACCGCTTCCTCCAATTGGTCCACGCGCTCGGTGATCACCCCCTCCAGGCTGTCGGGAACCGGCAACGACGCCAGACGCGTTCCCGGGCGTAAAGCCGCCCGGTCCGCGACTCGATGCACCGCTCCGTGTCCGGCCAAGGCCGAAGCCAACTCAAGCGAATGCAACGGATTGCCGCGGGTCCGCGAATAGACGAAATCCGCCACCGCGGCCGAGACGGCACCCACACCCAATCGGCGCGCGATCAAATGGGCGCAATCGCCGTGGTTGAGCGGAGTCAGACGGAGGTGATGCCGCCCCGGCGGTAACACCACCCGCGGGTCAAGATCGGACGGCACGTCGCCGGAGATCGGCCGCGTCGATGCCACCAACAAGAGCGGCCGTATGCGATCCGCCAAGGTCCCGAGAACGGCCAATGACGCCGAATCGAACCAATGCAGGTCCTCGGCAATAAGGATGAGCGGTTGGGCGACTCTCCGGTGTCCCATCAACTCGGCCAAGAACCACCGGGTGTTGTCGGCGCGGATCTTGCCCGTCATCTGCCCGGTGATCCGGTTGTCCGGAAGATTCCAACCGAGCAACTCGCCCAGCAACGGGACCAGGAGGGGATTCGCTCCTGCCAGACCCGCGCAATCATGGAGCCGTGCGACCCCCTCCGCCTCCGGTATCAAGGCACCCTGGGCCGACATCAACCCGAGTCCGTGCGCGACCAGCGATCGGACGGCGTGATAGGGTGTCGATTGGTGCAGGGTCTCCCCAGCGGCGGTCAGTGGCTGCAAATCCGCCTGCTGGACTCGCCGCACGAAGGATCGAAGAAGCGTCGATTTTCCAATCCCCGGCTCGCCCTCGACCAGCACCACCCGATGTTCGCCCCGCAGGAACTCTTCGAACAGTTGCGCCAATCGGGAGTCCTCGCCGGTATGTCCGATGATGATAGGGGCCGGCGCCGCGGCCGCCACGTCGGCCGACAATCGAAACGAAGGCACAGGCTCGGGAAAACCCTTCAGTCGAACCGCCGGCATCGGTTCAAAGGTCAAGCGGGTCCCTGATGCCTCCACCGTGGTCGCGTCCATCCAGGGTTCTCCCGGAGGTGCCTTCAATGCGAGCCGCGCCGCGCGGTTGACCACCACGCCGATTGCCGTGAATTCGTGGCGCGCCGCCGTTCCCAGGCGGCCGCAAAACGCCCGTCCCGTGGCCACCGCGAGCCGCAGAGGAAGGGTCGGCGTCGGCAATTCGCGAACCACCTCGCAAGCGGCCATCACGGCGCGGTGCGGATCATCCTCATGCGACAATGGAGGAAGGCCGAACAGGACCAGAACGCTCACCCCTTTGTCATCGACGGTCCATTTGTTGATCACGCCGCCATACCGCGGAATCGTCGTCTGCAACCGCTCGACCAGCGCCTGCAGGACCGGGAGTGCCGGCAAGTCACCGTCTCCGTAACTTCCCGAAAGGTTGATGAAGACCGCCGTAACCCGGCGGAGTTCCGCTCCCCAATCCGCCATCCCGTGCCGATGGCGTGAAACCGAAGCCCGCGCAATAAACCGTTCCAGGTACTCGGTTTGAATCGCCCGCACCGGAGGCAACGGCGCGGGATTCAGCGGCGGAGCGTCCAGTCGCAGGAATCCATCCGCCAAAGGAGTCGAGGACAGTCCCGCGGGCAGGAGGGTTTGAGCGGCCGGAGCAACCACCACCTCACCCGGTTTCGCATGGCGTTCGGCCGAAGCCACCGCAGCCAACGGCGCACCGGCCACCACCAACTCCCACCGATTGCCGATGCCACCCACCAAGGCCGCATCCAGGCGTCCGCTGCCAAGGCCAATCCGCACCCGGAGCCGAATGCCGACCCGACCCGCCGCCAGATGGGAATGTTCCTGGATGGCAAAGGCGGCGACCGCCGCATGACTCAGCGAGGCGGAGGTCTCCCCTTCCCAGCACGCCACCACGCTGTCGCCCGCCAGGGTCAACACGTCGCCCCCGCATTGACGAATGGTCTCAATGGCAGGACGAAAGAAGCCATTCAGGATCTCACTCAGGGTCTCGAGTCCCTGGGCGCCCGTGGCGGCCAGTTGCTCGGTAAGGGCCGTGAATCCGGAAACGTCGGCAAATAGAACCACACCGGGGATGGCGCGCTCCGCCGGACATAGCGGGTTCTGGGCCAACTCGGCAATCCACTCGCGCAACGCCTCCGGAAGGAAGGCGTCCAATTCGGGTCGTTGGTGCCGGGCTGACATGGGAGGGGTGGTGTGGAGTTCGGTTCAGGTCAGAACCTCGATGCCGTACCTCTGGCGCAGGTCGCTGAGTGATTCGCTCATCTTGGGCCAGAAATCCCAATCGTCGACGAAGCTCGCCTTGGCATTGAGCCCTTGCTGGTAGGCCGCGAGGAAGTCGGCGGGTTGAAACGACTCCCCGGTGGAAACGTAAGGCGGCGTGAACCCTAACATCGCAATCATCCAGGGAAACCGCTGGCTATTCCCCGTGGTGAAACCCGCCACCATGAACTCGCCATTCACCGTGATGTCGTAGTCGCACAGCACATGCACCAAGTCATGCCGCACGGTGAGGTCCTCCGAAATCCATCGTGGATCCCCGGGAAGCGGCCAATTGAACTGCCGATAGAATTTCCAGAACCCCCGGCCAAGGGAGCCTTCCGGGAGCTTCTCCAATGCTTGGTATCGCGCCAGTTCCTCGGGATTTCCCTCCGCGTCCCCTACCAGTTTCTGCAGTTCCTTCTCCACGGCCGCCTTGTCGTCCGATGGCAACACATCCGCCAACATCCGTCGCAAAGTGCAGTATTCCAGGTGCCGACAGTGCTTCTCCCGCGCCCCGTTGAAGGACTCCATCTCGTGCATGTCTTCCCCCAACGCCTCCACGAACCGGTCCGAGATGTGGAGCTTGGTATTGTCGAACGGTCGGGTCGCATACGGGGCGACCGCCAGCAATTCCCCGGCGCGCCGTCGATGCTCGTGATCCGTGATCGCCGCCGCCACATCCGCCGGTTGCGGAAACTGGCTGGTTTGGGCGTCGGTCAGCTCGGGATGCCTGAGAATGACCTGACGCACCCCTTCCAGCAGTTGACCCTCGGCGTCGGAACAAGCCGCGGTGCCATTTAAGGTAAGGATCGAACGCAGCGCCCCCAGAACAGCGATCGATTGTTCAGAAGTCCAACTCACCGGCGTCATTAGCCTCTTGTGACAGAACAAGAGGCTTCCGACAATCCGGCAAACGGCAGGGAGGTTTCTGGATGGCAGGTCCCGGCAGGGTGGGGACCTTTCGGACACGTGCCCGATCGGCTCTGGCTTTGCAGAAAGCGGGACGCAGGACGCGGCGGGGAAACTTCCGCCTCATGCGCCCGATCGCGCCCTATTCCTCCCGCCGCAGGGCGGTGCTCGTCAACAGGGCCCTCAGGCGCCTTTGACACCGGTAAAGAGCATGCGGACGAACCGAAGCACCCGACGGGGGAATGCGACAGGGACTTCCATCGGCTGGAGATCAGGGACCGACGGCCCCTTGGGCTGGGCAAAGCGGATCTTGGACCGCAAGAGAAGGGTGCCCAGGCAAAGGTCGGCCAGCGGCAGCACCACGTTGAAATTCTTGTGCATATACCGGTGGTGCAGGATGTGGTGCCCATTCAACCGGAAGAAAATGCCCGAACGTTCCACCGCCCGCCGCCGGGGAAGGTGCATGCACCAATGGAGATACTCGTAGGTGCCATAATAGAGCCCGCAGGTCACCGCGCCGCCGACCAGCAATCCCCACTGGCCCAGCCACCAACTCGCCGCCGCAAATGGCACCGAACACAACAACACCAACACCGGCCCATTCCACCAAGCCATGGGAATGGTCCATTTATCGGACTCGTTGATCAGGTGGTAGGTCTCGTCGGCACGAAAAATCTGGTGGTGAATCAAGGCATGCGTGCGAAACGGGTAGGTGAAAGGCCCCACCGGCCGATGCATCACGAACCGGTGCAGCGTCCATTCAAAAAAGGAGGCAAAAACCACCGCCGCAATGGCGCCCACAGCTGACCAAAAGGCAAAATCACTCATCGATAGGAGCGCGAACCCTACGCGAAAGCCTCGACCTCATGCAATGGTCATGATGATGCCGCTCGCGGACCTGTAAAAAAAGCGCCCGACCACCGCTTGCCGGCAGTCGGGCGTAGGATGTCAACTATAACGGGTGCAGGCGTTTGCCAATTGCCCGCACGGGGTCGTCGATTCCTAGGAAATCTTCTTCTTGGCTTCCTCGGGCACGGTAACCGTGGTGGTCCCGACCTCGCTGATCTCCACCGTCGTGGTACGATCCACCTCCCGATCGTTGCCATTGAAGCTCATCGTCCCCTTCACGTGGTACTGGTACTTCGAAAGGACGCCTTCCTTCACCCAGAACTTCACGGAACCGGCCGCGTTGCTGATCGTCGGCCCGCCGCCGCCGCCTCCCCGTCCGCCAAAGCTCAACAGACCTTTGGCACCGTCCTCGGTGAGGTCGCCACTATAAACACCATCCGCCAATTTGAGATCCTTGGTCTTGCCGGCAAGATCCTCCGCCTCGACGGCCGGCGGCTTCATGTTTTGGAGACTGCGCGCCATAAAACGCCCCGGATTGCCCCCCCCGCCGCCGCCTCCACCGCCGGTGTCGCTGGTTAACGCCTCCAGCGACTGCCAGCCATCCTGGGTCTTCAGCGCCCCTTTGGTCCCGTGCACCACGGCCTCCATCGTCGTATCCCCACGGGTCATCTTGAGGCAAGCCACCCCGTCTTTGCCGATCTTCCCTTCGGTCGGCCCCATTCGCCCACGTCCGCCGCCGCCGCCGCCGCCGCCGCCTGCAAGTTCCACCGTCGACTTCCAGGTGTAGCTACCCTTTTCGGCCAGCTTCTTCGATGCGGTCTTTACCTCATCTTTTCCGGCACCTTCCGCCGCCTGAGCCCAAGGCCCGGCAATCAATAGAAGGGAGGCCAATAGTGCGATCGATTTCATAACGAGAATTCCTGCGCTCCAATGGTTGGAGGTCGGCCCGGGGGCGTAGACCTCGGTTAATGGGAACAAGAGTGAGGACGATGACCGAGCCGACAGGGTTACAGACTCCTAGCCGGTCTCCGGTCCGCTGATCGCCATCTGCCAGGTGATCTCCGGCGCCGGTGCCGGTGCCGGTGAAGGCGACGCGACGGTTGCCGAGTCGGCAACCCTCGACGCCCCACGAGGATCCATCACCATCCGCGTCAGGGTTCGTTGTCGCCGAAACCCCTGAGACTCCGCCCACTGCGCCGCCTCGGCTTGAAAATCGGGAAGATCCCAAAACACGGCCGCGTTGCGGGACCCCGATAGCAGGGCTTGCACCAACTGAAGGCCCACCCGCGGATCACTCGCCACCACCGGCCCCAGATACCAGGCGCGTGCCCCGGGACGCATCAATCCGTACGCCTCCGGCGCACCTCCGGGTCGGGTCACCACCCATCCCGCCGACGACACCAAACCCAAATTCTCCAGGAAGTCAGGGCGGGAGGCACCAAACGCCTGCTGATCCAACGCTGCCACCCGGGCTCCGTCGCCCGCCTCCCATCGCCGCCAACCAGGCGGCAGATTGCCAGTGTCGATCGTCGCCGACACCAAACCCTTTGCCGCCTCCCACCGGGTTAAATCGAACTCGGCCCGAAAGCCCAGCCGCGCATAGACCGGGCGCCCCAGCGGAGTCGCGTCCAGCCGAATCCAGCGCACCCCGGCGGCACGCAAGGACTCGAGACACCGATCCAAGAGAGCACCTCCCACACCGCGTCGACGCCACTCGGGCCGCACCAGCACCATGCCAATCCATGCGAGGTCCACCCCATACCGAATGGTGGTCGCCGTTCCCACCGGAACCCCATCCGCCTCGGCCAAGAAACAGCCTTCCGGCGCGGCCGCGAGAAACCGAAGCCAATCCTCCCGGGTCTGGTTCCAACCCACCGCCGCCCGGAGATCGTCCGCAAAATCCAGGTCGTGTGCGGCCATTTGTCGGATGCGCAGAAAGGTCGGATTCATCCTATCCATGCCAACAAGAAGGGACCGGATCGCTCCGGTCCCTTCGAGGAATTTCAATGGGAGCCGACCGGGACTTCACTTCCCCGCCGGCCGTCATTGGGCTCAGCGCTTCACCGCGCGCAGGAACACTGCCGCTTCGTTGCCGATCGGAACCGAGATCGGCGTCGTCTGCCCGGCCTGCGGCACCCACGGACCCGTAACAGACGGGCCGAGTTCCAGCACATACCCGGCCGGCAGCGGCTGCGGGCTCGAAGTAATGGTGAGGTTGCCGCCGGAGCGGGTGACCGTCAGCTTCAGGCTGTCCCCGCCACCACTCCCCACTGCCGGCGTCGGGTCATCCTTCGGATCAGGGTGCGAAATCACCGTGTAGAAGTTGATTTCGCGAGGCGAGTTCACGCCTTGGCTCGGCTGGTTCTGCAGGTTGATCTCGCCCTTCGCCGCGACCAGGAGCTGCTTGGTGGTCATGGCAACGGACATACCAACCGAACGGATGCCACCCACCGGCGCCTGGTTGATGAAGGGCAGGAAGCTGGCGGTGAGCGGGGTAATGGTTTTGGCTCCCTCATCGAGAACCAGCACGCGAGCCGCAACCTGCTGCTGCTCGTAACCATCCGGGCGCGACACCCAAGCCACGAGGATGCGGTTCAACGCATCCACCGCGACCACCGAGCGATCCGCGTCGGCGCGGAAACCGTCCTCACTCACATTGGCGACCCCGAAAGCGGCACGGGTGCGCGAATCCCAAACCGCAACGCGAACCGCCGACGAGGTGGTCACCTTGCCAGCCAGATACACGAACGGCGAGTTGATGTGACCGCCCATGCGCACGCCGTCGCCGCGACCGCGATCGAACGTCTCACCGGCGGAATCCTGATCCACACCATCGCCCTGCTGTTCGCCGGCGTTGTTGAAGAAGTAGATCTTGCCAGCGACGCGGACGGCGAAACCGCCCTGGTACGCCACCACGTTGGCCCACAGATCGCCGTCGGCGATCTTGAACGCTTCCTTCACCACCTTGCCGTCCGCCGAGAAGATCGTCGCCACCGCGGCGTTGCCATCAGGACGGAGGACCAACGAACGGTCCTCAACCACCGACAGGAAGTTGCCGTCGCTCAGGCCGACCACGTCGCCGCCGAAACGGCTGATCTGATTGCCGGGAGCTGCACCGGTGGTGCGGCGGCCGTGCGCCGAATCCTGCGCCAGACTGAGCGGCGTCTGGGCGAGGGTGGCGGTGTCGAGTTTGAAGGTCTGGACCGTTCCGTAGCGCCCGTCGTCCAGGCGGTCAAAGCCACCATTCCAGCGATTGCCAGATTGGAATGGCTCGTAGACATGCGGCGACGCTTCGGCGCCAACGATGAAGTTCACTGCGCCCGGGCGCTTGTCGCCGGCCACGCGGCCGGGATTGCCGTTTTGACGCGAGGCATTGATCTGACCGGTGTACGGGGTGCCGTTGTCAGCGAAGAATCCTTCACCGAGCTTCATCGCGCCGCCGGCGGCGGGCTGAAACGCCACGACATAACGCTGCGTGTCCGAACTGTCCTGCGCGAAGGCATTGCCTTCGATCAGGAAGGTCGAGGTGCCGAGCACGGAAGCGAACGGCTCCCAGTTGCCGAGAGCGTCCTGGTTCTGGTTGATCACCACGGTGTCCGGGACGACGCGAGTCAGGCCGACGGACTCGATGCTCCCCGGTTTCACAGGCAGCACGAAGAGACGCAAAGCCACCACGCGGGTTCCGGGCGAACTGGTCTGACTTTCCCAGGTGACCGCAATGGAATCGTCGCGGAACGCAACGCGCGGATTGCGGGACTCTGGCGTGGCCGGATCAGGAAGCTCCTTTTCGCTGACGTAGAACGTCTTTCCGAGAGGCTTGCCTTGGGCGTCGAACACGCGGCCAAGAACGATCTTGGCGTTGCCCTCGACAACGGCGTCGTCGTACACCACGGCCACTCGGCCCAGCGCGTCAATCGCCACGTCGCAGCGGCCCGGACCGAACAATTCGAGATCGTCGGAGACTGTCTTGCTCCAGCGCACCGTGCCGTTGGTGTTGATGACACTCACCCAGACGTGATTCTTGCCATCGCCGTCCTTGCCAATCGCCACGGAGGCATAGGCATCGTTGCCATTGCCATGGAAGCCCACCCCGTCACCGCGTCCGCCGCCGCCCGCGATCGGATTCCCGACCAGGGTGGCGAGATCGATGTTGGTCGAAATGGGTGTGCCGGCGTTGTCAAACAGACGAATCGCGCCGGGGCCGTTGTTCGAAAATCGCACCGCGAACCCGTTCTTGGTCACGCCCAGGCCGTGCCACATCTCGGTCTTGGTCGGGGCATCGCCCGCCAATTGGGCCGCCTTCACTTCCTTGCCCGTCGGATCGACGATCCGAAGGATGACGTGGTTCTGGCCGGATTCGCCGCCGTAGACATCGACCAGATCCGCGCCCTGGCGGCTCTCCCCCGCAATGACGATGTTGCCGGTGGAAAGGTAGTCCCAATCGCCGATGCGAATATTGCCGGTGTCGCGGGCGCCGTACTCCTGGCTCACGCCCATCACGATGCCCAGCGGCTCTCCACCGTTGCCCAGCAACTGGACCGCCGGATAATCACCCGCGTCCTGGTAGCCGGCGAATTCCGTCACCTCCAACCCCAGATCGAAGCTCGTGGCCCCCATGCCGATGCCGGCGCCGAACGGATTGGCTTTGATTTTCGGACCCCAGCCCGTCCGACCCGAGACCGCGCTCTTATCCTTCCGGAAGAAGGACAGGAATTTCGAGGTCAGCGTCTGTCCCGCGAAGTTGGGATCGACCGAAGTGATCTCGGTGTCAGGCGTGATGGACTTCCCATCACGATCGAAAAGGGTCCAGACCGCCTCCAGATCGGTGAGCGCGTCGCCGTCGTCCTCCCATCCGACGATGACGTTGCCATTACGCGCGATGGCAACACCGAGACTCTCCGTCTTGGTGTTGTTGATGGTGTCAGTGGTGTTGACGTAGATGGTCTCGGAGACGGGCTGTACCCCATTCTCCTCCGGTTTGCCTGGCAGACTTGCCTGCCCGAATACCGGGGAGACCAGAAACGTGCCGCCCAGAAAGGCGAGCGTACTAATGATTCTCATGCAGTGCAGATGCGTTGACGTTGTTGCCCTGTAACCCCACTGAAGAGAGCTCCGCCAAGGTGAGGATTGGAGTGACAGCAAAGCCGTCGACACCAATGGCGTAGGCCCAGATTCGTGGTTACCTGCTCTGGTTAGGCGGTGCCGCTTCCCCTGGCAAACCAAATTTCACCCGCGATCAACTCTTGGGCTTCGTGAACGCCGAATCCTTGAGTTCCGTATTGTGAACCACCTCGTTCACCGTGATGCGAAGGTTCAAGCTCTCAGGCTTCGGTATCCGATGCTGATGCGGCACCTTCACCCCATCCACTTCGCGGTAGTCGCTGAACTCAATCTCAAAGGTCATCTCTCCCAACGACGTTTCCACCGTCGATTCCTCCCGGACGAGCAGGCCTGACTTCTTGTCGAAATAGAGCCGGTCCGGCTTGCCCGCGGCCGGCCACCCTTCCACCACCCACGCCTCCCCGCTGCCCACTTTGGCCGAGCCCTTGGCTTCCATCCGGCTATACGCCTCCTTGAACCTCAGCTCCCGCGGAAACCACATCGTGCGCTGCACCCGCGCCAGCTCTCCCCCCTTCTTTTCCGTCACACCTTGAAACGGAGCCGCCGACCACGCCACCTTGCCGTCGTACCCCTCCCGCATGGTCCCGAATCCGTCGAACTCGATCTTGGAGGTTTGCAGATTCGGCGCCTTGTTCTGGACCTCCAGTTTGCCCCGCACACCCAGCGAAACCATCTCCACTTCGCCCTTGATCGACCGTGTCTTCAAACGCTCCAGCGCCGGCCTCCCCCCCAGTGATTCCATATAACGGTCCAAGATCTGGTCCACGGTCGGGGTCGCATCCGCGGCGGGCGACTGCACTCCAACAAGCAGCCCGGCGAGGACCCAGCAGATTCTGAGGGAGCGGGAGAGCATAACGCGCAAAGCATGCGCAGACGGATTCCTCGACGCAACGACGCAGCGGAATCGTCCCTGTAGAAACGACCCCAAATCGGTGCCACCGGCGGGATTTGATTTGACCGTTCCCGCCTTTGTGGCGACGAAAGGATCTCAACCCTATTCCATCTATGAACGGCTTACGTTTCCCCAGAGGAATTGCGTCGCGGCTCTTGGCTGTCGTGCTGCCACTCACGGCCGCCACCGCCACCGGAACCGTGCTGGACAACTTCAACGGCGCGCAACGCACCGCGTGGGAGGACGCGAATCCGGTCGGCCTGCCGCTGCCTGGCGGCCTGCAGGCCGATGGCAAATTCACGTTCAACATGCAGCCGGTGGGTCAACCTTACTTCGTTTCCAGCCGCAAGACCTCCGAGACATTTGAGTTGCGCGAAGGCCGTACCATCGAGTTCCGCGCCGACCTGCTGAATGGCCAAGGACCCGATTCCTTCGCCGTGCTCGCCTTCATCCCCCAAGCCACCGGCCCCAACACCCTCGCCGGTTACGGCATCGCCAAATCTGAAACCGACATCCTCATCACCAAGGGTATCAACAAGTATTTCTACAACGAAAACGTTAATCCTCCGGTTAAGAATAACAACGTCACCCTCGTCCTCAACCTCGCCGTCAAAGGAGGCAAGGTCTTCATCACCGGCCAGGTCCTCGACAAGGACGACGGCAACCGGGTGATCTGGGAGAAGTCATTTGTCGACACCACCGCGGCCGATGTCCTGTCGGACGGCGAAGACTCACCCCCGGCCCCGTGGATCAATCTGCCCGGCAACTTCGTTCTCTACCTGTACGCCGACGGCGGACAGGACCCGGCCGGGTATCAGGTGGTTTACGACAACGCCGAAACCTTCGTCACCGACACCGAGGTGCTGGACAACTTCGACGCCGCCAGTCGCAGCGGCTGGGAAGATGCCAATCCCGCGGGACTTCCGCTCCCCGGTGGCCAGCAGGCG
>JAEUHG010000008.1 GCA_016795425.1 Verrucomicrobiales bacterium | reverse complement strand
GAGAGGGGAGACCAGGACGGGAGCGGAGGTGGCGCCGGCGGGAATGAGGACGGTGGCGGGAATGGGAGAGAAATCAACGCCACTGGAGGCGGAGCCGGAGACCAGGAGGTTGACCGTGAGGGGGTTGAGAGTGGAGCCCGCCCGGACCACGGCGAAGGCGGCGGTGTTGGCGCCCGGTTCCGAACCGGTGTTGTCCGTGACATTCACCGACACGAACGGCGTGTCGTCGTCGGCGAGCGTGATGATCGCGCTGTTCGGGGAGCCCACGATGTATCCGATGGACGAAGTGAGGGTGAGGAGGATCGTCTCGGGGTCCTCGATGGCGGCGTCGTCGATGGGATTGACGGTGATATTGGTGGTGGCGGCGCCGGTGGCGAAGGTGATGGAACTGGGCAGAGTGGAATAATCGGAGCCCGGGGTGGCGTTTCCGGAGATGACGAACGTGGCGGTCAGCGTGGTCGTGGTGGGTCCAGTGCGTTGCAGGGTGAACCGCCCTGGATCGGAAGGTTCACCGGCATCGGGATCCGAGGCGACGACCGTGATGGTTGGGGGATCGTTGTCATTGAGGGTGACGGTGGCGCTGGACGGCGAGCCGATGGCGTAGCCCGTCCCGGGGGCCAACGTCACCACCACGGTCTCGGGACCTTCGGCGAGCGCATCGTCCACTGGGGTGATGGTGAGAGAAACGGTTCCCGAATTGGCAGGGAACGTGACGTTGGTACTCGCAACCTGGTAATCGGCGCCGGAAGTGGCGGTGCCTGAAAGCGTGAACTGGACGGTCAAGGCGGAGGTCAACGGGGCGCTGCGCGAGAATAGCAGTGTTCCGAGATTGGCGGGCTCGGCGGCCGTGGCATCGGAGGCCGTCACCGTCACCGTGCTGTCATTGTCGGCCAGGTTGACCGTGGCCGAGTTGGGACTGCCGACCGTATAACCGGCGCCCTGAGCGAGATTGAGAATCACCGTTTTGGTGGATTCCACCACGTTGTCGTCGATCGGCAGGATGGAGAGGTTGGTGGTGGAACTCCCGATCGCAAAGGTCACCGAAGTGCCGACGGCGGTGTAATCGGTTCCTGAGGCGGCGGTGCCCGAGACCGTGAAGTTGACGGTGAGGGTTTTGTTCAGTTGTCCCGATCGGGTGATCGTGAAGGTGCCGGGGTTGTTCGGTTCGGCGGCGCTCGCATCGGTGGCGGCCACGGTGATGGCGGGGATATCGACTTCTTCCATGGCTACCCGGACATTAAGGCGGCCATAGCCGTATTGTGGATGGAAGCCGCCCACATAGGTCACCGGGCCGATCTTGTCGGCCGAGGCACGAAGGATATCGCGGACCAGGGTGGCGGTGAGGTTGGTGTTGACGGTGAGCAGGAGGGCGCCGGCGCCGGCGGCGAGCGGGGTGGCGGCGGAAGTTCCGCCGAAGTCGGTGACCAAGTCGGTGGAGGTGGATCCCACCGGACCTGAAGGATCCAGGGTGGTGATCATGTTCCAACCGCCGTCACTGGGAGCCACCAAGTCGAGTTCAGGCCCGGACTGGCTGTATTCGGCGCGCACATCCGAGTCGGTCGAAGCGCCGATGGCGATGGCATCGGGATGGAGGGCGGGATACGCGACGCCGTTGATGAGTTGGGGAACGCCGCTTTGAAGGCCGTAGTCGCCCAGGACCACGCCGGACCCGTCGTACACGCGCACAATGAGACCATCGAATCCCAGTTCGGATGAAACATAGAGCTGGGCCATGAGTCGTTCATCACCCGCCAGAGTGAGGTTCGGGGTTCGCAGTTCGGTAAACTGACCGTGGCCAATGAGGCCGGATTGTGCGGATCGCGTCCCGAGGGTGCCGCGGAACGCGCCGTTGGTGGTGCTGACCCAAAGGGCCGAACCGGAAGTGCTCAAATTCCAGCCGGGGGGCGGAAACGTGCCTTCAAAATCCTGGCGGCCCCCGGGCCCAAGTGCTGTCGGCAGGTGGGTATACCCATCGCCATCGAGCAGGACCACGTTATCGAGTCGTCCGACGTCTTCGCCTAGGCTGGTCGAGCCGTCCTTGTCGAAAACGAACCCGAACGCGTAGGTGCCGGGGCCCAGATCCTGGCCTACGGGGACGAGGATGCGCTGCCATCCGGAGGCTTGATTGCCGGCGGAGGCAAAGACTGGGCATCCCAGGCCGTTGCGACCGAGGGTGGCGGCATCCTGCAGGGCCGTGTCGACAAACGCGCTGGACGCTCCCAAATCCCAACTGCAACTGATCACGTGCGACTGGAGGGCGGCGAAACTGAAGGCCGCCCCGATGTTCGCGTCGGTGGTGAGGTCGCCGGTGTCATCGAGGATCTTCACCGGCAGGATGGTGCATTCTCCGGCAAGGCCCGCGATGCCAGAGCCGTTGTTGAGGGTGGCGGCGGCGATTCCGGCGCACGCGGTTCCATGCCCATTGGCGCCCGCGGCTTCCGGGTTGTTGTCGGCGTTGGCGAAATCCCAGCCCCGGTAGTCGTCGATGAACCCGTTGCTGTCGTCGTCCACCCCATTGGTCTCCTTTCCGCCCCCGGACTCCCCGGGATTCAGGCGGATCTTCAGGTCGGGATGGGCAAGATCCACACCGTCGTCGAGAATGGCGATGACGACCTTATTCGTCCCGCGAGTACTGTCCCAGGCGTCGACAGCTCCCACATCCGCGCCGGCGATGGCGCCCTGCTGTCCGGTGTTTCGAAGATGTTGAAGCTGATGGAACAGGGGTTCGTTGGGAACGAAGGTGCGGCGGACCTCGCGGATGAAGTTCGGGGTCGCCCACTCGAGGTCCGGGAGGTTGTTCAGGCGGCGGGACACGGCGAAGGCGTCCTCGAGAGGATTGAGAAGCCGCAAGCGGAGGCAGCGCAGGCGTTCGTGACCGAGCGTCCCTTCAACCTGCACTCCAGAGGCCCGGAAGTCGGCCAGTAGGTTCGACACCGCCGCCGTGGGCCGGAGTCGGACAATCAGTTCGTCCGTGGCGACCAGGCGGAGCCTGGAAATGGGATCAAAGTGAACGGGCTTGGTGGCCAGGACGCCGTCGAGTTGGAGCAGGGACTCGGCGTTGGGCGCCTGTCCAGGTCGTGTGGATCGGAGCAGCAGGACTTCCCGACCGCCGCCGATGCGGCCGAAGGCGCCTGGGCTGAGGGCCTGGACCGGCAGGCGTTGGGCGGCGAGGGTGGCGAGGGCTGTGGCCGGGGTGCCCGGTTGGAGCACCAGGGCGATCTCCCCAGTGGCAGGGAGGACGCTGCCGACACGATTGGATCCGGACGGAAAGGTTTGTGCGGCGGCAAGGCCGTCCAAGGCGGGTTGCCGGTAAGGCGCGCGGGAGGCAGGGGTCTGGGAGGTCAGAATGGGGCTGAAATCGCCGGTCATCCGACGGTCGTTCGGGCTCTTGGCGGGGATGAGACCGGAATCTTCGGTCGGCGCCGCCGCCAGCGCGTTGAAGAGCATGAATCCCAGGGCGGCGGCCAGTACGGTGCATCGTTCGCGCAGCGGCGGAGAGGAGCACGGGAGAAAGGGCGACCGTCGTGGATTGGGCAATGGGGAATGGGGGATCGGACTCATCGTGACAAGTCTCCTGGATCGCGGCACGGGATTGCCTGCGTAGTCAGCCTGCCGGGAGGCATACTTTCAAGGTAGCAATAGCAGTGTGTGAGTGGACAGATGGCGTTGGTGAGCCTAATCATCGGGCTCGAACAAGATCCAAACCGGTATGTCCACTCCATTCACGGGTTTCCATCGGATCGCCGCCGCCGCCGTCCTGCTTGCATTCGGAGTTGTCCCCAGGGTCTCGCTTCACGCTCAGGACGCCGCCGCCGCCGCGCCCGAGAAGAAGCCGGACTTTCCCGCTCACACTGAGGTCCTGAAGGATTACGAGCAGGTCATCTCGTCCATCGACAAGGCTCCGAGCCTGTTTCAGATCTGGGTGCGGCGAAAAGACAACCAGATGCTCGCCGTCTTTCCGGAGAAATTCGCGGAGAAGAAATATTTCATCGCCATGACGGTGGCGTCGGGTGAGCGGTATGCCGGACTTCAAGCCGGCGACATGTATGTCTATTGGCGCCGGGTGGACAAACGCATGGTCCTGATCGCGCCGCAATTGCAGGTGCGATCGACGGGAGAGGCGGAATCGAAGGCCAGTGTGCAGCGGTTGTTTACCGATCGCGTCATCGTCGATGTTCCCATCCTGGCGTTGGTGCCGGGGCAGGGGCCGGTCATCGACATGGATGCCCTCCTGGTGGGAGAGGCGTCGAAGTTTTTCGGGCCGATGGTGAACGGGGCGAAGACAGCGCTGGCGATCATCAAGACCTCGAAAGCATTTCCGGGAAATGTCGAGCTCGCGTTCGAGATTCCCATGGCGAACGGGCTGTTGAAGTCGCTGCACTATTCCATCAGCGAAATCACCCCCAACCCCGCCTACAAAGTGCGGATGGCGGACGAGCGGGTGGGATATTTCACCACCAGCTTCCGCGACCTGGGCAAGTACCAGGCCCAGGAAAACCAGGTTCGTTACGTCAATCGCTGGCACCTGGAAAAGGCGGATCCCAACATCAAGGTGAGTCCACCGAAGAACCCGATCGTCTTCTACATCGAGTCCACGACCCCGATCCGCTACCGGCGATGGGTCCGGGAAGGGGTGCTGATGTGGAACAAAGCCTTCGAGAAGGTCGGCATCGCCAATGCCATCGAGGTTTATTACCAGGACGCCGCCACCGCGGCCCACATGGAGAAGGATCCGGAAGACGTGCGCTACAATTTCGTTCGATGGCTCAACAACGACGTCGGCACCGCCATCGGTCCGAGTCGCGTTGATCCGCTGACCGGCGAGATTCTCGACGCCGACATCATCCTCACCGATGGGTGGATTCGGCATTACTGGCAGCAGTTCAACGAGGTCATACCGACACTGGCCATGGAAGGCATGAGCCCGGCCACGCTGGCGTGGTTGCAGGAACGGCCGCAGTGGGATCCGCGGGTCCGGCTTTCCGCACCCGCCAATCGTCCGGCTACGATGGCCTGGCTCATGGCCCGGGGAGCGCAGCCTTTTGGAGGCCACCCGATGGCGAATGTCGATCCCACCCTGGCAGGCAGCAATGATTTCGACGGGTTGGTCGGGCGGACGAGCCAGTTCAATGGTTTGTGCCGCGCGGCGGAATGCAAAGCCCTCGATCTGGCCACCATGCGGTTCGCCTTCGATCTGATGCTCGACTCGCTGACCACCGAGCCGAAGGCGGACGGGGAAAAGAAGGACAAGGAGAAGGAGGGGGAGAAGAAGGAGGAACCCAAGAAGGAGGATCCCAAGGATCTGCTCGACGGCATACCCGAGTGGTTCGTCGGGCCGCTGGTGGCCGAATTGGTCGCCCATGAGGTCGGGCACACCCTCGGCCTTCGCCACAACTTCAAGGCATCCAGCATCTATTCGCTCAACGAGATCAACAGCGCTGATGTGAAGGGCAAGAAACCGTTCGCCGGTTCCGTCATGGACTATCTCCCGGTCAATATTTTCGATTGGGAGAACAAGGACAAACAGGGCGACTACACGATGATCGACATCGGCCCGTACGATTTGTGGGCGATCGAATATGGATATTCGACTTCGGACAAACCCGACGACCTGAAGGCGATCTTGAAGCGCGCCTCGGAGCCGGCTCTGCAATTCGCCACCGACGAGGACACCATCGGGCCGGATCCCCTGGCCCGGCGGTATGACTTTGCTGCCGATCCGTTGAGTTACGCGCGCAAGCAAATGGAGCTTGCCCAGTTCCATCGGGCGCGCCTGGTCGAGAAATTCGTGAAAGAAGGCCAGAGTTGGTCACGAGCGCGGCAGGGGTACGAAGGCACTCTGGCGATGCAGACTCGCGCCCTCAGCATCATGGCGGGGTGGGTGGGCGGTGCCTTTGTGAATCGCGATAAGAAGGGCGATCCGGGCAACCGCGCTCCCATCGAGGTGGTACCCGTCGCTGCCCAGCGGGATGCCTTGGCCTTTCTTTTGGAGAACTCGTTCCGCGACGAGGCCTACGGGCTCAGTTCCGAACTGCTGCGGCGCATGACCATCGATAAATGGCTGGATGATGCCCGGCGGGCATTCGAGGACCCCACCTGGCCGGTGCATGATCGGATCATGGGCATTCAAGCAACGGTTCTAACGCGGCTGATGAACCCTGGAACCCTGGGGCGCGTTTATGACAACGAATACCTGACGCCGTCCAAGGAGGATATGGTGACGCTGCCGGAAATCCTGAACCGGCTCGAGACCGAGATCTGGTCCGAGATCGGCAAGCCCGCCGGAAAATTCACCGAACGCGAACCGATGATTTCCAGCCTGCGCCGCACCTTGCAGCGGGAACACGTGGAACGCTTGATCGACCTGAGCGTGCCGTCCACCTGGGGACAGGCGTCGCACCGTGCGATCGCCAACCTGGCGCTCATGCGATTGCGCGAACTCAGCACCCGCATCGGCACCGCCTTGGACACTTACAAGGACGGCATCGACGCCTATTCGAAAGCACATCTGAGCGAGACCAAACTGCGAATCGAGAAGGCCGTCGATGCTGGGTATGTCCTGAATGCCGGCGGCCTGGGCGGCGGCATTCCCTATTACCTGCTCTTTGGCAGGACGAATGCCGCGTCCGCGACGCCTTGAGCTCTGAGCTCTGGGCTCGGAGCTCGCCTACGCGGTGAGCGCGGACCCGAGTCGCGCCAGAATTTCATCCGAAACCAGGCGTTCCAGGGTGGTGGCGACGTCGTATTCCCAGCCTGGTGGATGAAGGTGCGGCGCGATCTCGGCGAGCGGCGCCAGAACAAACCGCCGTTGATGCGCTCGGGGGTGCGGGATCGTTAGGAGCGGGGAGGACTGGCGCACCCTGCCAAAGACGATGAGATCGACATCGAGTGGGCGCGGCGCGTTGAGGCCCCGGATCGCCGGGCGCCCCGCTTCTCGTTCCCATCGTTGAAACTGTTCGAGCAGCGCTTCGGGTGCCAGATCAGGAGGTTCATCAAACATCGTGACCGCATTCACGAAGGGAGGGGCGCCGGGGGGGCAATCGACCGGCGAGGAGGACCATAACGACGAAGCGTGGAATCCGCCGGGAAACGCGTGGCGAAGTCGCCGGCAGGTGTCTCGAACCTGCTGCACCGGGTTTTCCAAATTGGCACCGAGGGCTACGACGACAACTTCGCGGGCAGGCTGGGAAAGGGGCACGGCGGGGGAGGCGAGTCCGATCACGGCGTCGGGACCGCCAGTGCCTGCTGAGGAGGCAACTGGGGTTGCGGGGCGGTCTCCGGGGCGGGTTCCGGTGGCAGTGGGGAGATGGGGACAATCGCCTCCATGAGTCCCACCGGGGCGGTGAGTTCGTTGAGCCAGCCGGCGCCCGACCGTTCGTAATCGCGGAGAAGGGGTTCCCCCAGGACATCGACGATCGCGGCCTGTGTTTCGGCGCGGATGGCATTCAGGGCGCGCAACTTCTGGTCGGCGGAAAGCAGGGGGTTGTCGCGAATGCGGTCGGTTTGTTCTTCAACCGCATGGCGCATCTCCCAGACTTGGTTGGCGACCTGGGTGGGGACCTCGTGTTCGAGCGCCAGGCTGTAGAGGGTCTGGAAATCGGGATCACCGGAACGCTGGTATTCAGCATAGCGCTCGGGGCCGAGGAGCTTCTTGAGCTCGTCCGCGCGTTCGATTTCGAGGGCCTCGAGCTTTTCGGCCACGGCGGGGTCCTGGTCCTGGCGATCCAGCACCGCCTGGCGCTCCGTTTCGGCTCTCTCCTGGAGTCGAAATAGGGACTCGAACTCCTCGCGGCTGGCGCCGAATCCGCGTAGCCGTGCTCGCAATTCCTCGGATGCGGCGCTGGACCGCATGCGGTACTGTTCCCGCTCCTCCGGAGTCAGCGCGGAGTCGTAGGCGGCATCCAATGCCCGTTCCGCGTTGGTCAGGAACTGGTCGCGTTCTGTGTCGTCGGCCATTCCCTTGGCGTCCTCGCGGGCTTGCCGCCAGCGGGCCAGGGCTTCGGCGATCACTTCCCGTTTTTCTCCGGACAGAAACTGCAGGGAAGGGTCATCGAGGGCTTCGCCCTTGAATTCCTCAAGTTCTGCCTGGAGCGCCGAAGGTCCCAGCAGTCGGGCGACCAATTGTCGGCGCTCGCGCTCCAATTCGGTGAGGGCGCGTTCGTGCTTTTCGAGTTCGGCTTGGTCGGCTTCGTGGGGGGAGGTGGTTTCGGAGGGATGCCGCCAGAACTCCCAGTCTTTGGGCGGCGGGCGCAGGGCTTTGCGGCGAAGGGCGAAAAGCTTGTTGATGTCGGCGAGCAGGATGTCGCGGACGGTCTCTTCGGGACATCCGGCTTTGCGGAGGTTGGCGACGTAGGTGGCGTAGTCCTCGGACTCGAGGCTTCGCCAATCGAGCGGTTGGACCTGCGTGCGGATGTTGATCGGGGGCAGCTGCTGGAGGCGAAGCCGTACCGGGCGCTGGTTGGTGCCGGCGGGGATCTCCGGAGCGACTCGGGCGGCGTTTTCCAGCTCCAAGTGGGCCTGCCTCAGTTGTCGTGCCTGATAAAGGGTGAGCCCGAGCAATCCGATCACCACGCCGGCCTGTCCCGCGATGATCAACCTTGCACGCATGCTGCCCACAAGGTTACGGCGGACTGCGCGGGAATCAACGGGCTTCTGAGGAAGCCGAGGCGCGACTCCTGTGGCCACGCACCGGGAGGAAATCGGTTGCCGATTGCGGGTCCCACGGGACGGGCCTCAGAAGCGCATGGAAAAGCCTGCATGAACGGCGAATGCGGTGCTGAAATCCATTTCCATCCGGCGCCCGGCGACACCGTGATCGAATCGCTCCGTCGGTTGCCATCGGGCACTTGCCACCAGGCTGGCGGTCTCCCACAAGGCCCAATCGAAACCCACCTGCGCAAAACCGCCAATCAGGATGTCGTTCGTGCCTTCCGCCCCAGTCGTCACCCGTGCCGGCTGGCCCTGGATCACACTCGATTCGTAGACCTTGTAGTCGGCGTTGATGAAAATGGCGAGCAGGCCGGCGGAGACCACCGCATTCAGACGTCCGGCGACCTGGGTCTCGAAATACGCCCCGCCCGTGACGGGAATCATTTCCGCGTCGAACGCCCAACGGGCGGTGAGTGTCCGACCGCCGGGCACCAGGCGTTCGCTCCTCGCCGGCAGCGATCCCAGCCGCGGACCGGCGCCGTCCGCCGACCCGGCGTAGGGTGCCGAGGGAAAGGCTTCGGGAGGAATGCTGGACGTGGAGAACCGGTCCTCGAGAACCCAGGCGTCGGTGAGATAGGTGCCTTCTGCCTCGGCGCCCACGGTCTGGTAGCCTATGCCAAGCAGGATGCCCCAATCCGAGGCCCCGATCGGGCCCATGCTGCCCCGGTATTCCAGGTGGCCGGAGGCTTCAAGGAAGCCCGCGGCGTCGTCGATTTCGAAAGTGCCCGGTGAGGACGCCGACGACATTGCCAGGGCGCCGCCCTGAACTTGGGTGGAGTTCTGGTAGCCCCACAGTGCGGTGGTATCGCCAGCGTTACCGGTGCCATCGACCCGATTGAAGCCGTCATCGTAGGTGCGATTCAGGGAGCCGCCGGTGGCCGCACCTGGTGAGGTTGGAGCCGGGTGCGCACCCAGACCCAGGAAGGTGACGTGGGTGTTGAGCAACACACCTCCGGTGAAGGCGAGCGACTGCGACTGCGCGAAAGCGCAGCGAGGCCAGCACCCCAGGAGGCCGGCGGCGATCAGGCTGGTGGTGAGGGAGGCGACCGCGGGTGCATGGAGCCGGCGGGACGTCTTGCTGGGTGGACAACTCACGGTTCGGCAAACCGTTCCGCGGGGTGGTTTCATGCGAGGTAAGGAATCGTCAGCGGACCCTGGGGCAGTGCGGCGACACAGGCCTGCGGACCGCGCCGTCCGAGTTCGTCGCGAACCGCCGCGGCGATGTCCGGGCAAGGCTCCAGGTGGCACGCGCGCACCACCTCCTCCGGAAGCTGGGAGTGCAGCAGGACTCTGGCCTTTCTTTGGATGAGCGCCTGGATCTGTGCCTGCCATTGCTCCGGACGCACGAAACCCGGCGTCGCCAGCATGGTGAGGACTTCCTCGGGACTGCGGGCGCTGCGGAGCAATTGATCGAGCGGACTTCCTCCTGGCACCCCTTCACGACATTCGCAGGCGAGAATCAAGGTGCCATTCTCGGCAAGAATGCGGGCACCGGCGCTCATGCCTTTGACGCCCTGGTAGAGATTGAGGTCGAGCGGGTATCCGGAGTTGGTGGTGACCACCACTTCGAAGGGGGATTTGACCTTCTGCATGGCGGACGCTCTCACGAATTCGATACCGGCCTTGTGGGCGGCGATGAGGTCGCCGGCAAAAACATTGGTGATCTGGCGCTGTTCGTTGAGCGTGACGTTGATCAGGAAACTCGGTCCGGTCCGTAGCGCAATGGCCCTTAATTCCTCCCACAGCGGGTTGCCCTCGGTGATGCCGAACGTGGCGCGGGGATCGCCAATATTGCGGTAGCCGTGATTGGTCATGACCGTGCGCAAACCGGCCACACCCGGCATGAGCCCCTTGGGTCCACCGCTGAATCCGGCGAAGAAATGAGGCTCGATGAATCCAGTGACGATGCGGAGATCGGCTTCGAGAGCATGTCGGTTCAACAAAGCCGGACTGCCGTCGTGCAGGGTGCCCACCGGCAGCAGGTCCTTCTCCTGTTCGCACTCGTGGTTCAAGACCCGGTAATCGCGAACCACCTCCGGCGTCAGCATGCGTTCGAGTTCGGCGCGTGTATTCGGCCGGTGCGTCCCGGTCTGATTGAGCAGCACGATGTTCTCACGCGGGTGCTCCGAAAGGTGCTCGAGCAGCCAGGGGATCAATCGATGGTTGGGCGTCGCGCGGGTGATGTCCGTGAACAGGATACAAATCTTGTCCGAAGGCCGCAGTTGCTTGAGCAGGGGCCGGGATTGAATCGGCTCCCGCAGCGCGGCTTCCACGGCGCCCCGCTCATCCGGGAGACCGGCACGGTGCGAAGGGGTGATGACCGTGGTGCGGTCCTCAGGGAAATCGACGTCGAGATGACCTTGGCCGTAGGCGAGTCGGACATTCATGGCGCTTGGCTGGTCCCAGCGAAGCAGAAGACCGGTTGTCGGGACAAGCCTCGTCGCGGGGGGCGGGGGGAGATTGGGGAAGGGTGGGTGGGGAAGGGGGAAGGGCGGCGCGGGCGCGGTCAATACATGGGTAACACTTTTTGGGTTTGGGGTTACAGGCCCAGTGGCGGCACAAGCCTTTCCGGATTCGGTGCGGTCTGCTATCGCGGGACGTCCATCAATCGCATGAAAACCTTGTACGTTCTCCTGCTGGGCGGGTCGGTGGTCCTGGGATCTTCCATCGGTCGAGCCGCCACCCGCGCCGAGGTCGGTTCTGTCGCCGTTCCCGATGTGGCGGGCGGCAATCGGCATTACGTGGGAAATCGCCCACCGCTGAATCCGAGTCCGCTCATCCCGCTCCCTTTGGGCGGCGTGCGACCCGAGGGTTGGACACGAAAGGTTCTGCAGTTGCAGAACGACGGTTTTCATGGGCATCTCCCGCAACTCAGCAAGTTTCTCAAGCGCGAGGACAACGCGTGGTTGAGCAGGGAAGGTCGGGGCAGGAACGGATGGGAGGAGGAGCCGTATTGGTTGAAGGGATTCCAGGACTGCGCGTTTCTGGTGGGCGACCAGGCCAGGCTTTCCGAGGCCCGGGTTTGGATTGAAGGGGCCATCGCAAGTCAGCAGGCGGACGGGTGGTTTGGGCCTGGCGAGGGGCGATCGGGAGTGGCGACGGACCTCAAGGGGCGGGAGGACTTGTGGCCGAACATGATCATGCTGTTCTGCCTGCAGTCGTACCACGAACAGACCGGCGACGATCGGGTAACGGAGTTGATGCGCCGGTATTTCCGGTACTTGAATGCCCTGCCCGAGGACAAATTCCTGGTCGGCTACTGGCCGAAGATGAGGGCGGGAGATCTGTTGTGGTCAGTCCTCTGGCTCTACAACCGCACCGGCGAGCAGGATCTGATAGCCTTGGCCCATAAGGTTCATCGGTCGTCGGCACGGTGGGATCAGGACCTCATCAACCTGCACAACGTCAATATTGCGCAGGGCTTTCGGGAACCCGCCGAGTACTTCGTGGTGACCAAGGATCCCTCGCACCTCGAGGCAACAGAACGCGTGTGGCAAAAGGTGCGCCGCCTTTACGGACAGGTGCCGGGAGGGATGTACGGCGGGGATGAAAATTGTCGCGACGGCCATGAGGGTCCGCGTCAAGCCATCGAGACCTGCGGCATCGCCGAGGAGATGCTCTCCAATGAGATTCTCCTCGCCATCACCGGCAATCCCACCTGGGCCGACCGCTGTGAGAACGTCGCGTTCAACAGCCTTCCGGCCGCCTTCACGGCGGACATGAAAGCGCTGCGCTATCTGACGGCGCCGAACCAACCGCAGAGCGATCATGCCGGCAAGGCGCCGGGTATTGAGAACGACGGGCCAATGTACTGCATGAATCCTCATGACCACCGCTGCTGTCAGCACAACGCGGGACACGCCTGGCCCTTGTTCGTGAAACATTTGTGGTATGCCGCGCCGGGCGACGGTTTGGCTGCCGTCCTCTATTCACCGTGCCGCGTCACGGCCAAGGTGGGCGACGGTACCGAGATCACCATCCAGGAAAGCACGCACTATCCGTTCGACGAGACGGTGAACTTGCGGTTGTCGACGCCGCGGCCGGTGGCATTTCCGCTGTACCTGCGGATTCCTGGCTGGTGCAAGCAGCCTCGATTGATGGTGAATGGCCGGCTACTCGGCGAGATCGCCGATGGTCCGGGATTTGCCAGAATCGAGCGGGTCTGGAAGGACGGCGACCAGGTGGAATTGCGACTGCCGATGGGAATCCGGGTCCGGCGTTGGGAAGAGAATCGCGGGTTCGCTTCGGTGCACCGCGGACCCCTCACCTACTCGCTCCTGATCCAGGAACGTGCGGTCCGGCACGGAGGCACCGACGCCTGGCCGGCCTGGGACTTGTTCCCTGATTCTCCGTGGAACTATGGCCTGGTGCTACCCCGCAGCATCGGCGCACGCACCTTCGCTCTGGAGCGCAGTTCTTGGCCGAGTGACGACCAGCCGTGGGTGGCGAATCAGAGTCCGCTGGCAATCAAAGCCACCGGACGCCGCATTCCAGCATGGACGCTCGACGAGCGCGGCCTGGTGAACGAGGTGCAACAGAGCCCGATTCGCTCCAACGAAAAGGCCGAGGAGATCACGCTGATTCCCATGGGCGCGGCGCGTCTGCGCATCAGCGCCTTTCCGGTCATCGGGGCCGGGGCGGGCGCACGGGATTGGGTGGGGACGTCCCCTAAGGAGTCGCCGTCCGGCAATCGATGAAGGCGAAGGGAGAGCGCCGCGGGTTGTCCCAGCCCCGCAGCACCAGGACCTGGGGCCGGGCATGGATTGGGAGGTGACGGTTGCGAAAGCAGGACAACGAGCTGCGCCGTGAGGAGGCGTCGAGGTCCGGGGTAGCGTGCCGTCCGTTGGAGGGCTAACCTCGACGCATGAACCCAATGGTGCTCGGGAGGACGCGAGTCCGGGGCGTCGTCGTGTTTGCCGCCATTCTCCTGATGGCGGAAGTCCGGGCGGTCGAGCGACCGGTGGGTCGGTCCTTTGCCACCCGCTCCGAAGTCGTGGCCCAACACGGCATGGCGTGCACCAGCCATCCTCTCGCGACTCAAGCCGCAATCGAGATCCTGAGGAGGGGCGGCAGCGCGGTCGACGCCGCTATTGCTGCGAATGCCTGCCTGGGTTTGATGGAACCCACAGGATCCGGCATCGGCGGTGATTTGTTCGCCCTCGTTTGGGAAGCCAAGACCGGTCGTCTGCACGGGCTTAACGCCAGTGGGCGATCGGCTCGCCGGTTGACGCTGGCTTGGTTTCGCGAGCAGGGACTGAAGCGAATTCCCTCCTACGGTCCGCTCCCCGTGACCGTGCCGGGTTGTGTCGATGGCTGGTTCCGGTTGCACGAGCGATTTGGCCGACTTCCGATGAGCACCAACCTGGGCCCAGCCATCGGATACGCCCGGGACGGTTTTCCGGTGACGGAGGTTATCGCCGAGGATTGGGTGCGCAACGCCCGCATCCTGGAGAAGTACCCGAATTTTCGGGAGACCTTCATGCCAGGCGGTAAAGCCCCGGGGAAAGGGGATGTGTTTAAGAATCCCGGTTTGTCCCGGACTCTCGAGCGGATCGCCAGCGGAGGGCGCGACGCCTTCTACCGGGGAGACATCGCGCGCACGATCGCCGCCTATCTGAAGGCGCAGGGTGGCTGGCTGGACGAAGAGGATTTCGCGGCGCACACCAGCGACTGGGTGGAACCCATTTCGACGCGATATCGTGGATACGACGTGTGGGAGATTCCTCCGAATGGCCAGGGGTTGGCGGTGCTGCAGATGCTGAACCTGCTCGAAGGCTTTGATCTGAAATCGATGGGGTGGGGCAGCGTCGAGGCGATGCACACATTCATCGAGGTCAAGAAGCTCGCGTTCGAGGATCGGGCGCGCCACTACGGCGATCCTGCGTTCGGCAAGATTCCGGTTCAGCAATTGCTGGACAAAACCTACGCGGCGGAGCGGCGCAAGCTCATCGATGGCGAGCGCGCGGCGGCGCGCTACGACGCGGGGGACGTGGCGTTGCGCCAGAGCGACACCGTTTATCTCACCACGGCGGACGCTGACGGCAACATGGTTTCCCTCATTCAGAGCAACTATCGCGGCATGGGTTCGGGGATGACTCCGGACGGCCTGGGGTTCGTGCTGCACGATCGCGGCGAGGCCTTCGTCTTGGAGGAGGGTCATCCCAATTCGTTCGCCCCGGGGAAACGGCCGTTTCACACCATCATTCCGGCGTTTGTGACGCGGGACGGGAAGCCATGGTTGAGCTTTGGGGTAATGGGTGGCGACATGCAGCCCCAGGGCCACGTCCAGATTCTCATGAACCTAATCGACTTCGGGATGGGATTGCAGGAAGCGGGCGATGCGCCGCGCATTTACCATTCCGGATCGTCGGAGCCCACCGGCGAAGTCATGACGACCGGTGGCGTGGTGAACCTGGAACCGGGCTTTCCGGAAACCGCAGTTCGCGATCTGGTGCGGCGCGGACACAAGGTCTCCCGCACGACGCCCGGGTCGTTTGGCGGCTACCAGGCGATACGGGTGGACCCGGCGTCTCGGGTGTATTCGGGTGCCAGCGAATCGCGCAAGGACGGGCACGCGGCCGGCTACTGAGAGCCGCCAGCTAGGATGAGCGGATGCGGGTGAACTCACCCGCCACCCCGATGGCATGGGGCAGCTGCTGGTGCACGCTCACCGGATCGACACTCCAGCGCGCGGCCAGCAGGGGAACCTTGTCGACATTGGCGAGGATGCCTTCCCGGGCCAGGGCGCTCTTGGGAGGCGGATCCATGTACCCCGGACAGCGCATGCGGAAGGTGCGTTCGGCCGGAGAGAGTTCACCTTCATTCCAGAGGGTGCGACCTGCCCAGGCGAAGGCTCGGACGATGCCGCCGCCGCGGGCCCAGGCCCAGCTGTGATGGCCAACGGCTCGGTTGAAACTGAAGAATTGGGCGGCTCCGAGCTTGATGCTGAGCGATCGGAGAATGTGGTAGACCTCGTCGATGTCATTGACGGGGTCGGGCACTCCGGGGCCGGTGATCAAGACCCAACCGTTGACCGGCGGCGCGAGGAACAGAGCTTGTTGATGGTTGCCGGCGAGGCCGTCCTCAATGGAACAAGGCGTGGCGTTGGAGAGTTCGAGAGCGTTGCGCACATCCCGGACGGTGGCGGCGCGGACGGCCATCCAGCGGGCAGGAACCAGGAGGACACCGGCGGTCCGCCATTGCACGGCGTCGGCGGCGGGTTCCTCATGCGACGCTTCGGCCGGAGGCTCGCGCCGGCGTTGGCCCACGAAGTGGAGCACCAGCACGAAGCAAACGGCGCCGAGAACGATGACGGCCGCGAGCAAGAGCAGGAGCAGATACGGCACCAGGTCTTCCCCTTGGGCCGCCGGTGCGGCCTCGGGAAGTTGCTCCAACACAGCCTGGGCCAGGATCGCTCGCATGGCTGGAACAAAAAGGTAGATGGGTTACCACCTGCGCATCAACCGGAAAGCTCGGCTCTCACCGCTTCGAGAAAAAGACGGCGCACCTGGCCGACCTTTTCCGAAGGAGCAAGGGTGACCCCATTGATGCCGTTCACTTCGATCACCCCATGGCCGGTCAATGTCAGAAAGATTCCCTGGGCGGAACTCAGCGCCTCCGGCCCCCGCGACACTTCTGAACAGGACCAACCCCGATTGCGCAAGTGCCGGAGAAGGAAATCGCGGGTGATTCCAGGCAGGGCGCCGTCGGCCAGGGGTGGCGTGCAGAGGTGATCGTTTCCGAACCAGAAGAAGTTTGCTGTCGATGTCTCGGCGACGTGCCCGCTCTCGTTGAGCAGCAGTGCGTCATCCGCACCCGCCGCCTCTGCCTCCGCCTTCGCCAGTACCTGGAGCAGTTTGTTGGCGGTTTTATGGGCTGCCAGCGGGTTGCCGATGGGCAGGCGTAGCGATGAGGTTTGGAGTCGCACCGGCGGCGGAGGCTCGGCATCCAGAGGCGACGCCGGGTGAGCGGTGAGGACCAGGGTTGGCTGGTCAGCGCCCCGGGGCGAGTACCCGCGGGGCCCAGGGCCTCGGGAAAGCTGGATTCGCACGATGGCGTCGGGCCGTTGATTGCGATCGATCAGTTCCTGCGCGAGATCGTGCAGGCGGGCGTCGTTCTCCGGGCAACGGATCCCGAGAGAGAAAGCGCCTCGGCTCAGACGCGTCAGATGCTCCTTCCAGAGAAAGAAACGCCCGCCATAGACCCGCACGGCCTCAAAGAGCCCGTCTCCATACAGGAAGCTGCGGTCGAAGATGGAGACCCGTGCTTGCTCCGCGGGCATCCATTGGCCGTCGATATACACAGTCATGCGCGAGGCGAATGGGAATTGGGTGGCGCGGCGGAATGGGCGGCGGCGGACTGGCAACGTTCCACGACTTCGAGGAAGGCGCGGGCTTTCGCCAAGGTCTCCTCGTATTCCGCCGTCGGATCGGAATCCGCGACAATTCCGGCGCCAGCCTGGAATTGGGCGCAACCGTCGCGGAGCACTGCGGTGCGGATAAGGATGCTGAGCTGGCTTTCGCGGTTGAATCCGAGGTAACCGGCGCACCCGGTGTAGGGACCGCGGGCCACCGGTTCGAGTTCGTCGATGATCTCCATGGCGCGGATCTTGGGGGCGCCCGTGATGCTGCCCCCGGGGAAGCAGGCTTCCAAGGCGGCCAGGTGGGTGAGTCCCGGGCGAAGTCGGCCCTGGACCGTGGACACAAGATGCTGCACCTGCGCGTAGCGTTCGAGCCGCATGAGGTCCGGAACCTGGACCGAACCGTAATCACAAACCCGACCGAGGTCATTGCGCAGGAGGTCGGTGATCATCAGCAGTTCCGCATGTTCCTTCGGGCTGGTCTGGAGTTCGTAACTCAGCTGGGCATCCAGCGTGGGATCGGTATGGCGCGGCCGGGTTCCTTTTATGGGACGGGTGACCACCGCATCGCCGCTGAAGCGCAGGAAAAGCTCCGGGGAGACGGAGGCGATCTGAAAATCGCCGGCGTCGAAATAGGCGGCGAACGGTGCCGGGGAGGTGATGGCCAGTTGTTGCCAGAAGTCCCAAGGATCCGTGTCGACCGTGGCTTGCAGGCGCTGGGCCAGGTTGACTTGGTAGATGTCGCCCGCGCGAATGTATCGCTGGGCCTTTCTGACCGCAGCGCAAAAGGCCTCGCCGCCAAAACTCGACTCCACATTCGCCGGGAGACGCCCGTCACGGCGGGTCCCAACTCGCCTGCGATCCTCCGGTTTGGTGACGGAGGGTTCGCCCATGGAGAGCCGTCGTCGCCATCGTTCGACGGCTCGCCGGGCATTGGCGAGGTCCCGGGAACCATCGGGGCAAACTCCCGTCGCCACGATATGAGCCTGGCTGCCAAGGTGGTCGAAGACGACGAGGCTGTCGTGGAAACCCACCCAGGCGTCCGGCAATGGTTCCGGATCCGGCGCACGGAGGCGGAGGCGCGACTCGATAAAGCATCGCAGGTCGTAGCCCCAATAGCCGAAAGCCCCGCCAAGGGGAAACGGCAGGTCGAGTTCGTCGAGCAGTTCAAAGCGCGCCAGCAGCGACTCCATGAAGCGCCATGGATTGCCGTACTGGACCTCTATCGGTCCGTGTTCGCGCCGCAATTCACATCGAGACCCGTAGGCGCGGAAACGGAGAAACGGCTCGGCCGTCACCAGCGAGTAGCGGGCATGGGGAAGATCGAAGCACCCGGTCCGCAACAGCACCCGACCATCCCCGAAGGGCAGCGAGGCCATGAGGGACTCCGGGGTGTGTGACGTGGCGATGGTCTCGACCAGACTGAGCATGGCATGAAGCGGAAGTCCGCGGGCGTCATCAGGCGGTCAGACTCCGGCGCAAGCCGCGATCGGACCGCACCGGGCTGACCACAGCCAGGGCGCAACGGTCCATGGAAAGGTAGGCACGGGCGGCGGCACGGATGTCGGCGGCCGTGACGCGGGCGAGGTCGTCTTTGATACGGGTCTTGGTGAGAAGGTTTCCGGTGGTGGTCATTTGTTCGCCGAGCCACATCATGTGATTCTCGGTGTTCTCGAGGCTGAGTTCCATCTGGCCGATGGCATAGTCCAGGGCTCTGCGGATTTCAGCCTTGGGCACCAGTTTTTCGGTCAGGCTTCGCACTTCCCTCATCACCAGCCGAATGACCGGCTCCAGTTTCTCGGCATCCAAACCGGCGGAGATGACCATGTCCCCGACGTCGTCCCAGAAACTGGGTGACGAGTAGATCGAATAGACGAGGCCGCGGTCCTCGCGGATGTTCTGGAACAGTCTCGAACTCATGTTCTCGCCCAGAACGATGTTCAGCAGGCGAACCGCGTAGCGTTGCGGGTCGTGCCGGGAGCAGGTGCGGAAGCCCAATGCGATCTGGGACTGCTCGGTGGCCTTCGAATGCAGGCGGATGAAGGGGCCGGCGGGGGGGTGAAGGAACGGAATGTAGGTGAAGCGATCCCGAACGCCGAGGTGGCGAGTGCGCTGGCGTACCGCCTCGACGATCTTGGCGTGGTCCAGGGCGCCCGCCGCCGTGACGACCATGGCGGGGGCACCATAGTGGCGTTCGAGGAACCGCTTCATTTCGCCGCGGCCGATGCGGGCGATCGACTTCAACGTGCCGGTGAGCGGCCGGCCCAGCGGGTGGTCGGGCCAGAGGGTTTCGTTGAAAAGTTCCTGGACGTGCTGCTGCGGTTGATCGAGGTACATGGCGACCTCTTCACGAATCACCTCGCGTTCACGTCGAATGTCGTCGGGAGCGAACCTGGAGTTCAACAGCATGTCGAACAGCACATCGATGAGGTCCTCGTACCGATCCCGCAGGGCCTTCGAATAGAAACACGTATGGTCTTCGCTGGTGAATGCGTTGAGGTACCCGCCAATGCCCTCCACATCCTGGGAAATCTTCAGAGCGCTGCGCCGTCGGGTTCCCTTGAACAGCATGTGCTCGATAAAATGGGCGACCCCGTTGAGGTCGGCGGTCTCGTAGCGTCCGCCGACCGCGATCCAAAGGCCGACACTCACGGACGCCATGCCGGGCATGGACGTCGTGACGATTCGCAGGCCGTTCGGGAGTTGTGAAACCCGGTGCACGCCCCGAACAGAGCTGGAAAGTCGATCAAAGGCAAC
>JAEUHG010000277.1 GCA_016795425.1 Verrucomicrobiales bacterium | reverse complement strand
CGAGGTCGGCACGCGCCCAGAGCCAGCCAGCCGTTGAATCTGATCAAGTGGATATCGAACAGCCCCGCGGACCAAAACGGGATTTAGTCGGCCGTCTGAAACCAACCGCCTGACGGTGAATCGCGACACCGCCAGCAATCGAGCGGCAGTGGCTTGGTTGACCAACAGAGAAGTCGTCCCGAAGGGCGCGTCCTTGCTCCCTTCCATGATGGTGAGGGCAGCGTTGATCAATTGCATTGAAACGCCGGCCGCACGCCCGGCTGCGGTAATGATTTGTCTGGTTGGACGGTCAAGCATGCCTGGCGAAAAGCTAGAGACCTCGAAGTGCCCTGTGGTGCACCTGGTACACAATCCGAACGCGTTGCCCCGCCTCAACCACGGTGCCACAGGACCCCGGGATGAAAACCAATTGATGCATTCAGCTTGTCGCAACGTCGAATCCACCTTGAGCCCTCGTTGGTCCCAGCGAGGCCCTCAAGCCACCGAGGAGCATTTTAGAGAGGAGGATCACCATGGAACACCATCCCATATTCTATCTGCAGCATTTCTACCGGTGGGTCGACGGTGTCATTGACGAATACGGCGTCCAGCTCTTGGCGATTGCTCTGAACCTGGCGCCATTTCTCATCGCTTGGATCCTGTGCGGTGGTTTCTGGCGACGGCCGCCTCGGTCCATAGCGCCTGCACGAGCGCCGCACTTGGCCGTCCCGGGACTTCCCGCCCACCGTCCGGTGGCTTCTTCCCGGCCATTGAATCCGCCCGACGATGACGAGTCCCAAGCATTCCCAATGTGAACTCTTTTCCCAGCTGGCGGTGGAGTTGCCTCAGAATGGCCATTCGTTTGGACTCCTCGCGGTCGGCTCTATCCTGAGGGGAGCACGTCAGTTCGGCTCTCCCCGAATGGGAGAGCCGAACAATGTCATTTAAGTGTACAGGTACCCGAGACTTCGAAGTGACGAGAAGGTCGCCGTGCCGATGATGACATGATCCAGCAACTCGATTTTTAGGAGTTGTCCTGCACGGAACAGATCGCGAGTCACGCGAATATCCGCCTCGGATGGGGTGGCTTCTCCACTAGGGTGATTGTGTGCCACCACGATGGCAGAAATGCCACCCGCCATGATGGCAAGTCGAAATACTTCCCTCGGATGAACCAAGAGTGTGTCCAAGGTTCCGATGGAAACCAGGTAATGACCTTTGATGCGCCTGCGTGTATTGAGCATGAATGCCGCCAAACATTCGCAATCGGGATTAAAATGGGGATGGGTGACGACGTGAGTCCTCCAATAAGCTGCGGCCAAGTCCGGAGTATCGCAAAGACTCATGTCATCGGGCATGGGGCATTCCCGAAGGGAGACCACCTTGTATTCGCAAGGATAGGATTGGAATCGAACGGGTTTCACGATGCGCGCGGCGGCCTCGATGATGAGGGGATTGGAGCCTTGAGGATCTGTGTTCATGTTTTTTGTTTCGTCATTTTTTCTGGGAGCCCCCTTTGGACTCTCTTCACAAGGCCTGAGAGAGTCCGAAGGGGGCGACAGTGACGAAACGCGGTCAAAGCCGCCGGCCGGCCTGGAGGGCGGCGGAGCACCGGCAGCGGAGGTGCCACGGGAGTGAGTGGCGCCGGAGGTGCGGGCGGAGCAACCGTAAGGACGGGAAAGGCGGCGGCATGAACACTGGGATCCGGCTACGGGCAGACAAGGGACCTCATGTCCAGGTCACCCAGAATCGTGGGATTTAACCATCGACGATGACTCTGTTACCGCGCTGAGGCGGAGGCATTGACCCGAACCAGAATAGGGAGTCCAATAAGCCCGCTTCATGTCACAACCATGATTCCTACCCCCGAAACCATCAGGCGCGCCGGCGAGATCCTGCGCGAGATCGAATCGTTACAATCCGAGTTGGGCAGGCTCTTTGGATCCGGAGCCCTACCTGTAGCCGGCAAGAGGCGTGGTCGCCCTCCTGGTACAGGTACAGGCAAGCGGCGGAAAATGAGTGCTGAAGGGCGCGAACGAATCGCAGCAGCCGCCCGAGCCCGCTGGGCGAGGTTCCATGCCGAGAAATCCGGCAAGAAATAATGCGCTGCCCACTCGGCCAATGATGGTGGCGCCTGTGTAGCTCGGACCGGACGCCTCGATCATCGGCATCTCTGCACGGCCGCAGACCCCGGCGACAACCCCCTAAGCGAAAGCACGCGGTGGGGTTGGAGTCGGGCGAAGCGGCCGATTCTTCGTCAGGCCTCTGCCCGGTAGAGAACTCTATCGGTCGATGGAGAACCCGAG
>JAEUHG010000234.1 GCA_016795425.1 Verrucomicrobiales bacterium | reverse complement strand
CGCCTCCGCCGCGCGATGTCCCTATCTTCACGTGGTCCATGGTGGTGTTGGGCGTCGTGGCCTTGGTGATCGTCTGGTCGGTCCTCCTGTGGCGGGACGCGCGATCGGCGATGTCGAGGAACTCGGCATCGGTGACGGCGGAGCTGCCCCGATGAACCGTCGGCTCTGCGGCGATTTGCCACATCGTGAGGGAAAGGGGGATCGCGCCATGATGGGCGGCCATGAGTGCATGTTTCCGGCTGCCGCTGTTGGCGGCTTTGTTGAGTAGTGTTCTGGCGTGCGAGATGGCGTGGCGATCCGCGATGGGCGCGGACCCCGTTCCGGTGGCGACGGTGCTGGCACAACTGGATCCGTCGACCGGAGCGCCTAAGGAGGCGGGGCGCGAATTCACCCTTCGAGGAGTGGTTGGAGCGCGCCTCGTCCTGCCAGATTCGAAGACGGTGGCGTTTGTGTTGAACGGGGGCGAGCCGGCGCTGATGGTGTTCGCGGCCTCGCCAACGCCGATGGCTGATCTACTGCCGCGCAACGAGGTGACCTTGAAGGGAAAATTGGGGGCCGGACCGTTGGGAGGCGGATTGGAACTCGCGGACGGGACGGTGAGCCTGCTGGCGACGAACAAGGCTTTCGGAAACTCCGAACCTCGGGGGGCCGGATTCATGGCAGACGCCACTTCGCTCGCCGGGCGGTATGTTCAGATCACAAATGTGACCTTCGCGGGTCCGAAGTTCGACGCCTCGGGCGCCGTACGAGTGCGGTCCTTGGACGGCGCGGAGGCGACTGTGCGGGTGGGAAAGGCGGCTGCCGGACGAGAGGTGCCGGCTGGGGCACAGGATGTCTTCGGTTTTGTGCTGAAGACGACTGACGGATGGCAGGTGGTGGCGGCCAGATCACTGACCGTGGAGCGTCGAGAGATGTTGAACCTGGCGACCAAGCACACCTGCATCACCTGCCACAATCCCGACATGAAGGTGGTGGGGCCGGCCTACCGGGAGGTGGCGGCCAAATATCGGGATGACTCAGAGGCCTCGGGCAAGCTCATTGCCCAGATGCGGACGGGCGGCAGCGGGAAATGGGGAACGGTGCCGATGCTGCCTTTCGACGGAAAGATCCCAACGCAGGAAATGCAACGATTGGCGGATTGGATCCTCGGATACCGCTGGGATGCGATTTTCGCCGACTGATGGCCGCGCGGTGCGCCGCGCCCAAGGAGCACCCACCTGCGTCAATTTGCCGCAGTCCAAGACTCCTTTGCGTTGATCTAGACTACGTCTGATTCGTGCGCGGTCTGGGTCGTGGGGCGCTGCCGCCGGAGAATCGGTCGTCCCATGCCGGATCCTGCCATGTCTCGATGCCTGTTAATTGGCGCCGTCGCGTCCACCTGCGCCATGATTGGCGTGGGCGCTTCGGATCTGGTGCGTTTTGAGGCCAGGCATACCCATCCCCTCGAAGCGGGATTGGACGGCCAGGTCTTGCTCGCGGTGAATTCGGACGACGGCCGACTTTCGGTCTTCAGCACGAAGGCCGCAGGTCGCGATCGCCCGGTTTTGTATGCCGAAATCCCTGTTGGTCTCGAGCCGGTCGCGGTTCGGGCTCGGACGGCGGACGAAGTGTGGGTGGTCAACGAGGTGTCGGACGCGGTCTCCGTAGTTTCCCTGTCGCGCCAGGCGGTGGTAGCGACCTTGTGGTGTCCGGACGAGCCGGCGGATGTGGTGTTCGCGCGTAATCGTGCCTACGTCAGTTGCGCGCGCAGTGGTGAGGTTCGGGTCTTCGAGGCGGAAACCCGACACCCCATCGCTGTGCTTCCCATGCAGGGACTTCGACCGCGGGCGCTCGCCGTGGATTCCTTGGGGAGGCGGGTTTTGGTGGGATTCTTGGATTCTGGAAACGGCACGACCGTGATACCTGCGACCACGGCGCCATCACCCGAGGCTCCTTGGAACCCGAATCTGACGGCTGCGCCGGGTACGGCGTTGATTGTCGAGGTGACGGATCCCCGCGTGACCTACACGGTACTGGATCACGATCTGGCGGTGATTCCGACCGGTGATCTCGGCCCGATACAGTATTTCGGCGGTCTCGGGACCTCGATCTTCACGATGGCGGCGAGACCTGGCACGGATGAGGTCTGGGTGGGAAACACCGAAGCCAATAATCGTGTGCGCTATGAGCCACGACTGAAGTCGCGCTTCGTCAACAACCGATTGTCCCAAGTGGATTTGCACCAAGGTAAGACCAAGATCCACGTTCTCAGCCCTTTTGATGATGTCGGTGAGCCAATTCAACCGGAAGGCGCCGAAGGAGCCTTGGCGCAGCCGATGGCACTCGCTTTCTCGCCGGATGGGAGGTCGGCCTGGCTGGCGGCCTTCGCCTCGGACCGTATCGCTCGCGTCAATCCGGAGACAGGTCAAGTCGAGGCCCGATGCGATTTGCGAAAATCCGGTGAAAGCTCGGCTGAGATGCGAGGGCCGCGTGGCTTGGTCTTGGACCACGGAGCGGAACGCCTTTACGTGCTCAACAAACTCTCGGGGACTTTAGCGACGTTGGACTCCCGCCGGATGCAGGTGGTTTCGGAAGTCGGCTTGGCGGGTGTGGAACCTCCGAGCTCAGCGGCGCGCAGGGGACGAGGATTGCTATTCGACGCCCGCTTGTCGGGCAATGGCGCGTCGTCCTGCGGATCCTGTCACATCGATGCCGATGTGGATGGGTTGGCATGGGATCTTGGGGATCCGGGCGGCGATTCAAAGACTGTCATTGGCGCCAATCTGGCGGTTCATGACCCCATCCCGCGCGACCGTGTGATGCATCCCATGAAGGGGCCGATGGTCACACAGACCCTGCGCGGATTGATTCCGGGGAAACCGCTGCATTGGCGCGGTGATCGCGCGAGTTTGCAGGATTTCAATGGGACTTTTCGCGACTTGCTCGGCGGTACCTTGCGGGAAGATACCGAAATCGATGAACTCGCGGCCTATCTTGCCACCCTGCGGCACCACCCCAATCCGAATCGCAGCGGGGATGATTCACTGCCGACGGCTTTTCGCGGAGGCAACGCGGCGCGGGGTGAAAAGCTATTTGCCGCCCACCTTCATCACTGCGCGGTCTGCCACGTCCTTCCCGACGGCACGGACGGCAACGTCGATGATCCCAGGAATCTCCGGCTCACTCAGGCGGTTCAGAATCCCGCCCTGCACACCACTTACCAACGCGCGCTGCTCAACACCCGCCCTGGGGCGACGAATCTCACGGGATTCGGGTTGCTCCACGACGGCACCGGCGGAAACCAGAGTCTGCCTACGGTCCATTTTTATGATCTCGACGCGCTTTCGGGGGAGCAATTCAAGGATGTCGAAGCCTTTGTGCTGAGCTTCAACACCGGAACTGCGCCGGTGGTGGGCCGATGCCTGACCGTGACCGCAGGGAATCGAAATCGCGTTGCCACTTCCGAGGAAATGGCTCTGCTGGAATCCCAAGCCACGAAGCTCGCGGTTTGCGATCTGATCGTTCGGGGCCGGTGGCAGGGAAAGTCAGTTCACTTCATTTTTGAACCAACCTCCAATCGATACGCGGCGGAGACCTCGCGCCGGTCCTGGACGCGAGCCGAGATCCTGTCGCAACTCCGCGCCGAGGACGCCGTGACTTTCCTGGCGGTACCCGTCGGCTCCGGGCGCCCACTCAGCATCGATCGCGATGCCAATGGTCGACCCGATTTGGATGATCCTTTTCCCAGCCTGGTTCTTCGCCTTGGGGCCTCCGGGTGGATGCTTCGGAGGATGGGCGATGGGCCTGGCTGGGTTTTTGAATCTTCAACCGACCTCGCTGGCGGTTGGTCGCTGCTGGCAGGGGAAAGCGTCGAGGTCCAGGTGCCCTCGACGTCTCACGCCGTGGAGTTCTTCCGATTGCGGCGGACTTGGTAGCGCCTGTTCACCTCGGTTTTTCAGTCGATCCAATCCATGAAACCTAAGAGCTCATTGTTCCTTATCTTGACAATTATTGCACTGGCTCGCTCGCCCGCGGCGAGCGCTGCTGGTTCCCTGACGCCAGTCGAATTCAGCGCCATCGGCATTCCGTACGGTTGGAAGGTGGTGCTGGACGACGGGTCGAGCGTGACGACCACGCCGGATCACGTGGGAGCGTGGAGCTGGGACGAGGACAACTTCCCGGCGACGGCGAAGGGATGGACACACACGTCGAAGTGGGTGCAGTTGGAACTGACGGCGTCGGCGGCGCTGACGTTGAAGCTGGAGAGCCTGGCGGGAGCGCCGTGGCCGTCGCCGGAGGATCCGGCGCGGTTGGCGGGGACGAACTTGTACCCGTCGTTCACGATCTATCGAGGATGGGACACCGACAGCGGGACGATCACGAATGCGGACGGGACGACGCTGGACCAGGATCACACGT
>JAEUHG010000217.1 GCA_016795425.1 Verrucomicrobiales bacterium | reverse complement strand
TCGCCTGGACGTGTACTGGCTCCTCTTTACGTGGATTGAAAGTCTCCTCGGTGCTGCCATTTTGGCCGGAAACGAACTCGGTACGAACTCCGGAGCCGATGTTTCGACCTATCGTCCGACGGTTCTACTCCCCGCTCTCGGGGTCGCCACCGCCTATATCGCCTATCGCGTTGTTTTACGGGCCTGCCTCCCGTGGGTGCGTTCGACGGCGCTGCCTCCTCCCGGCCGCACGCTTCTCCTCCTGCGCGTCTTCGGATTCAGTCGACGCAGCCAACGATGGCTCGAGGCGCTTGGCGCGCGGTGGCGATACCTGGGTGGAGTTCATCTCATCGTCGCGCCAGATCTCGCTGTCACCACCCTGGATCTTCCGGAACTCCTGGAGTTCTTCCGCGGCAGGCTCTCCCGGAGATTCTTGGCGTCGCCGGCGGATTTGGAAACCAAGCTCTCCGGCGTCGACTTCGCGCCGGACCCCGACGGTCGCTATCGAGTGACCGAGTTCCTGTGCCATGCCGACACCTGGCAGGCCGTCATGCACCGACTGGCGGTCAACGTCGACTCGGTCCTCATGGATTTGCGAGGATTCGGTCGCGGAAATCACGGATGCCTCTACGAACTCCGGGTGCTCTTGGGCAGCGTGGATCTTCACAAGGTGGTCCTGCTGGTCGACGCCACCACGGATCGGAGTTTCCTGGAACAAAGCTTGGTCTCGATCTGGCGAGAAATCGGCCCGAATTCCCCCAACGCATCTCTCGAACTCCCTGTCGTGCGGTTCTTCACCGCTCCTTCTGGGAATCAGGGACGCGCGATGCACAGCTTGATCTCTCATCTCTGCGCCCCAGTTTCGAAATCCATGTAATTCGTCGCCATTGTTATTCCCGAACTCAACCACCAAAGACGACTCGCTATGGGAAAGTTTAGAATCAACGCCGACCTGTACTACCCACCCGGACCCTGGGGACTCCAACAACGTGTCGCCAACGCCATGGTCGAAATCATCGACAAAGACGCTCCGGGCCGGGGTGATGACGTGATCTGGAGCGGAACCAGCGACTCCCGAGGCCACCTCGAAGGCCAATCCTCGGATTGGCAGGACAGCGTTTCCCTGCCCGAGCTCGTGTGCGACGAATACAAGACGGTCTTGAACAAGCGGATTTGCGTCCGCAGCCATTGGAGCACTCAGGCCGTTCCCGATCTTTCAGACGTGAGAGTTCTGGTGGCCCGAATCCGACATCGCGGGTGGGACGTCACCGTGCCGTATCCCTACCTCAACGACCAACAACCCACGATTCCCCTGGTCGCACCCCCGCCCTTCGAACCACCACCGAACCTCCTCCCGGTCCTGACCCCTCAGCGCGCTTTGGTTCTGGTCAATCACCTTGTCGGCCCCGGTCCGGACCAATGGCGGCGCCTCTACGAGTTCATGAATGTCGCCGGCCCGGCCGTGGCCTCGCAGATCCTGTCGAACAAGTACTCCAACCTCGTCCCGCTCGTTGGGCCTCAGGCCACGAGACATGCCTTCCTCCAGGCCCTCAACGCTCAAACCACTCCGAACTCCATCCGGGCCGTGGACACCATTCTCAATCTCCACGGATCCGCCGATCATGTCGTGTTTGCGGACGGATCCGTCCATGTCAGGGATCTGAAGGACCAACTCCTGCAAGCAGGTCGAGGAAAACTGCGCATGCTCTATTCGACCGCCTGTTATGGCGCGAGTCACGCGGATCGGTGGCTCGCCGGCGGTTACCGTGTCGTCGCCGGAGCCCGAGCGGTCAATGCCAACAGCATGATCGAATACCCCACCGTGCTCTCCGCCTGGGGCAATGGAGCAACCTTCGAACTGGCCATCGACTTGGGAGAACGCGAGGAAACCCGGATTCCCATGGACGACATTGCCCGCGGCATGGGTTTTGCCGACGTCAACAGCGACAAGACTGTCGCGGGAAGCCGGTGGCTCACCCTTTCCTCGCCGCCCTCATGAACTCGGCGCCGTCGGCCACTCGGCCTCGCAATCCAATGCAGTCACCGCCTCCAATGGAAGCCGAGGGAACTCGCCCGGGACAAATCCGTCATCCCACTGTGGCGACGGCATCGCGTGCTTCATGCAACGCGCGAAGTTCGCTGAATGAACGCCCCGGGATCCTCGTCGTAGATTTCAGGGAACGGCGCCGCCGGTGCCTGTTCCGACCACCGCCACGCGTTCGGTGCTGTCCTCGTGGCATGTCGCAGGAGCCTTCAAGCATTCCATGACGGTGTTCAGCATGCGCGCCCCTTCCGAGGGGTCGAAGTCTTGGTGTTGTTGCTTCCGGACCCCGTGGACGCTCAGGTCAAAGTGCCACGTCGAGTGGACGCCGTGCCGTGCCAGAATCCGCGCGGCACAATGGAGCGGACAACCGTCCAAGGCGAGGATGGGCCGTCCGGAGAGCGCCGTGCGAACCAAGGGTTTTACATCTCCGCCCACCCCGGCGATGCAGGACATCTCGGCAACCCCCAACCGGTCGAGTCGAATCGCAATGTGGTTTGCCATCTGCGCAGCGCTTGACGCGCCCGAACAGGAATACACCAGAGGCAGCGGAGCCGGCTCGTTCATACCAAGGGCGTCGAGCTCCGAAGTGTCTTCTGGCCATCACGCTCGAATCCTCGACGCACAGATTCACCCTCCTCGCTCGGACCTCAAAGCGAATTGACTTCGATCAACGCCAAGCCTGTCTTCATAAAAGTCTGGCTGAGAATTCCGGTGGGCCCTGCAGCGAGGAATTTTGGGCGTGACCCAAACGCTCTCCGAAGTCGCGTCCATGGAAGCATTCGGGGCGACGAATGGATCTTCGTTTGACCTGAATCAAGGCGAACCGATCCGCTCGCGGCCCACTGTAGGCCATCGATGAAGACAACGCCACGTCGTGAGATTGGTTTTGTTATTCGTTGCGGCGCGGCGCTCGTCCTTTTGGCAGGAGCATTCGCCCCGGCAACGACCAGCGCCGCCGATTCACCGACTCCCGGCCAAGCGGTGTACACCCAGCACTGCGCCGCCTGTCACGGCACCAACGGCGATGGCAATGGACCGGCCTCGGTTTGGCTGTTTCCGCGACCCCGTGATTTCAGTGCCGGCCAGTTTAAGATCAAGTCGACACCCGGCCAGTCACTGCCCACCGACGACGACCTGCTGGCCTCGGTGACGCGTGGCTTGGCAGGAAGCTCGATGCCAAGCTTCTCCTATTTGGACGAGACTGAGCGACGGGAAGTGGTCCTCTATGTGAAGCAACTCACCGCCTACCGGGATAAGTCCGGAAAACTGATCAACTGGTTCGAGGAGGCTGCTGCGAAAGGGACGATGGGCAAACCAGTCGAAGTACCGGCGGAACCCGCCGCCGGAGTGCAGGAACTGACACTGGGCCGCGACATCTACCAGAAAATGCAGTGCGCGCTCTGCCACGGAGAGACCGGCGCGGGAGACGGGACGCAGGTGCCGACACTCAAGGATGCCGCGGGATTGGCGATTCGGCCACGCGATTTCAACACCGGCCTCTTTCGAGGAGGCCATACCGGGCGTGACCTTTACCTTCGTATCAACAACGGCCTGCCGGGCACGCCCATGATCCCCTACGGGGACGACCTCCTGAAGCCGGAGGAGCGGTGGGCGCTCGTGCACTACGTCCAGTCTCTGCGCCGCACTGATGTCGCCGTCAACGACCTGCTCGCGCCCGCCGACAGTTCGATCCGGGTTTCCCGGGCGCAACGCCTGCCAACCGAACCGCTGGATCCGTTCTGGGAAACCATCGATCCCGTCCGGGTGCCCCTCAATCCTCTCTGGCCCGAACCCAATCAGATCTACGCCGTCGCGATCACCGCGGTCACCGACGGCCGCCGCATCGCGGTGCTCCTGCAGTGGCGCGACGAACTCCCTCAGGATCGGGCAATTCGGGTGCAGGACTTTCAGGACGCGGCGGCCCTTCAGTTCTCGCTCTCGGGCAAATACGGGTTCCTCGGCATGGGCGATCAGGACAACCCCGTCAACCTTTGGCAGTGGAAGGCCGGTTGGCAGGCCACATCCGCGGAGGCCACGCCGGACATGAAGGACGCCTATCCCTCCATGCACGTGGATGCCTGGAACTTCACCAACTACAGCACCGCCACAGGAGTCGGAAATGTGATCTCCCAGCCGCATCGCTCTCCCGTCGAGGACGCCAACGCCCGCGGCTTCGGCTCGTTCACCTCCCAGCCCGCGGTGCAGCAAAACATCGCCGGCAAGGGAATCTGGCACGACAGCTTTTGGAGCGTCGTTTTCGTCCGCGATCTGGTCTCCCCCGACGCTGACGACGTGAAGTTCTCCGCCGGCAAGCCCGTTCCCGTGGCGCTCGCCATCTGGAACGGCGAGCAGGGCGATCGCAATGGCAGGAAAATGGTCAGCAATTGGTACCAGATGATCGTCGACGCCCCCCAAGCGGCGGCCACGCAACGATAGAAGCCCATCCCCCGAGCAACGCCATGAACGAAAACCTTACCCGCCGCTCGTTTCTCCAACGCAGTGGCCTCGCCGGATTGGGTGTCACCGCCGCCCAGTTTCTTCCGCTGCGTTTCCTGCAGGCCCAGACAACGGGTGACCAGATCCTCAACCCCCTCGCGCATTACCCGAACCGGAATTGGGAACAGGCCTACCGGAATCAGTATGCCTACGACCACCAGTTCTCGTGGGTGTGCGCGCCCAACGACACCCACAACTGCCGCATCACCGCCCACGTTCGCAATGGCGTCATCGTCAGGCTCGGTGAGCAGTACGATGTCCACACGTACACCGACCTCTACGGAAAACACGCCTCGGCCTCCTGGGGCAACCGGCATTGCGCGAAAGGCTACACCTTCCACCGCATCCTCTACGGGCCTTACCGCCTCAAACACCCCATCGTCCGCCGCGGTTGGAAACGCTGGGCCGACGACGGTTTCCCCACCCTCACCCCGGAGGTCAAAGCGAAGTACAAATTCGACACGCGGGGCACGGACAAGTTCGACCGCATCTCTTGGGACGACGCCTTCAGTTACATCGCGCGGGCAACCAAGGCCATCGCGACCCGCTACAGCGGCGAGGCGGGCGCGAAGCTCCTGGAATCCCAGGGTTACCCGCGCGAAATGATCGAGGACATGGGTGGCGCGGGCACCCGCACCATCAAGATGCGCGGTGGCATGGGCCTCCTTGGAGTGCTCGGAAAGTACGGCATGTATCGCCTCTGCAATTCCCTCGCGCTCCTCGATGTCAACGTCCGCGGGGTCAAACCACAGGACGCCAGGGCGGGACGAATCTGGTCGAATTACACCTGGCACGGGGATCAAGCACCTGGCCATCCCTGGGTGCACGGATTGCAGAACTCCGAGACGGACTTCAACGACCTCCGGAATTCGAAGCTGATTGTGATGAACGGGAAGAACCTCGTGGAAAACAAAATGGCAGACGCCCACTGGTTCGTCGAAGCCATGGAACGAGGCTGCAAGATCGTGGTGATCGCCCCGGAATACGGCGCACCGTCGACGAAAGCCGACTATTGGATTCCCGTCCGACCATCCACCGACGCGGCGCTATGGCTCGGAGTGACGCGGCTGATGATGGACAACCACTGGTACGACGAGACGTTCGTCGTCCGGTTCACCGACTTTCCGCTGCTTGTCCGCACCGACAATGGCCGTCGCCTGCGTGCCGCCGACATCGTCCCGAACTACACCAGCACGCTCGCCGAAGACAGCCCCAGCAAGAAGGTCCAGGGACTCACCGACGAACAGCACCGAAGAATTGGCGATTTCGTGGTCTGGGACGCGACTTCGAAGTCTGCCAAGCCACTGACTCGCGACATGGTCGGCGAGACTCTCGCCAAGAGCGGCCTGGTTCCGACCCTCGACTGGAAAGGCACGGTCAAGCTCGTCGACGGCACCGAAGTGGAGGCCGCAACCGCGTGGAATCTCTACCACGTTCACCTGCAAGACTACGATCTGGACAGCGTCGCCGAGATGACGAGTGCGCCCCGCGATCTGATCGAGCGGCTGGCCAAGGACCTCGCGACAACGACTCCCGCCTCCATTCACCAGGGTGAGGGCATCAACCACTGGTTCCACGCGACGGAAGCCAACCGCGCTGCCTACCTTCCCTTGATGCTCACCGGAAACATCGGCAAGCCCGGCGCCGGCTGCCACGGTTGGGCCGGCAACTACAAGGCGGCTCTGTTTCAGGGCAGCAAGCTCACCGGTCCCGGCTTCAAGGGTTGGATCGCCGAAGACCCGTTCGAGCAGAATCTCGACCCCGCGGCCCACGGCCGGGACATTCACGCCCACGCCTACACGAAGGACGAGGAACCTGCCTACTGGAACCACGGCGACCGGCCTCTGATCGTCGACACGCCGAAGGAAGGCCGCAAAGTCTTCACGGGCAAGTCCCACATGCCCACGCCGACGAAGGCGATCTTCACCACCAACGTCAACTTGATCAACAACGCCAAGTGGGCCTACGGGATGATCAAGAACGTCAACCCGAACGTGGAGTTGATCGTGACGATGGACACCCAGATGACAGCCAGCGTGGAATACTCGGACTTCGGCCTGCCGGCCAACTCATGGGTGGAATTCGAAGACTTGGAGATCACGGCCAGTTGCTCGAATCCTTTCCTTCAGATCTGGAAGGGCGGCATCAAGCCTCTCTATGACTCCAAGGATGACCTTGCGATCCTCGCCGGCATCGCCGAGGCCCTCGGCAAGGTCACCGGCGACCCGCGCTTTCACTCCCACTTCAAATTCGAGCACGAGGGCAAGCGCGGAATTTACATCCAGCGCCTGCTCGACACCTGCACTACCACCGCTGGCTATCGGCTGGACGACATCATGGCCGGCAAATACGGCCCGCCGGGCGGAGCCCTGATGCTGTTCCGCAGCTACCCGCGCATCCCTTTCTACGAGCAGACGCACGACAACTACCCCTTCTACACCGACACCGGGCGGCTCCACTCCTACAGCGACGATCCGACGGCCCTCGCCTGCGGCGAGAACTTCATCGTGCACCGCGAGGGACCGGAAGCGACTCCGTATCTTCCCAACGTGATCATCAGCTCGAATCCCCTCGTGCGTCCAAACGACTACGGGATTCCGCTCGACGCCGAGCACTGGGACGACCGGACCGTGCGCAACGTCAAGCTGTCCTGGGCGGACACCAAGAAGTCGAAGAATTTCCTCTGGGAAAAGGGATTCCAGTTCTACTGCCTGACCCCGAAATCCCGGCATAGCGTCCATTCATCCTGGGCCAACGTGGACTGGCACCTGATCTGGAACTCGAACTTCGGCGATCCTTACCGCCTCGACAAACGCCTGCCGAACGTCGGCGAACATCAGATTCACATGAACCCCCAGGCGGCCCGCGACCTGGGCATCGCCGACGGCGACTATGTCTACGTCGATGCCAATCCAGCCGACCGACCCTACCTCGGCGCGACGCCAAGCGATCCCTTTTACAAAGTCAGCCGGTTGATGCTCCGGCTCACCTACAATTCCGCGTATCCGTACCACGTCGTGATGATGAAACACGGGTCCTTCATCGCCACCGAGAAGACCGTGAAGGCGCAGCAGACGAGGCCGGATGGCCTTTCGCTCACCGAGGAAGGCTATATCTCGAACTTCCGGTTCGGCTCGCAGCAGTCGGTCACCCGCAACTGGCACATGCCGATGCACCAGACCGACACTTTGTTCCACAAATCCAAGGCCTTCATGAGTTTCCTGTTCGGCGGAGAAGCCGACAATCACGCCGTGAATACCGTGCCGAAGGAGTGCCTGATCCGCATCACCAAGGCGGAGGATGGCGGTCTCGGAGGCAAGGGACCCTGGAAACCGGCCCTCAACGGAATGGCCCCGGGAGCCGAAGGCAAGCCGATGGAGAAATACTTAGCCGGAGGTTTCGCCGGCAAAGGCGAGGGCGGAGGCGGAGCGTCGTTCGAGTGACATCCGAGCCCCCACTTCTATGCCAAAAGACGAGTTCGATTTCGAGGATCCGCTGGAACTGAATGGCATGGCCTTCCTGTCCCAGGAAGACACGACCAATGACATGGCAGAGTGCTTCGCCGAGGAGTTCATGCGGCTGGGATACGATCACCGCCGAGTTATGGCTCTGTTCGCCAACCCGCACTATCTCGGCCCCCACCTGGCCTTCCAGCAACGCGGGGAGGCATTTATCCGGGACCTGATCACCAACGTCTTTGCCCGGTGGGGCAGAAGGACCGACTGGCCCGATCCCACCCCAGTCGCCAAGCCACCCGGAACCGGCCCTGCCGACCAACCTCCCGCCCCCGCGACGGAGAGCGGAGTTTCCCATGTCGACGAGGAGCGCGTCCTCACGGACCCGACCGGCGCGCCGATTCCCATTTTCAAGATTTGATCGCCACCAATGGCAGACTTTCGCCCCCAATTCACCCTTGACCATGAGCAACGTTCTCAACTGGCAACTCGGTCGGGATATGGAGTACCCGTACGACGCGGCGTACCCCGACCAGCAATTCGCCTTTGTCTTCAACATCAACCGCTGCATCGGCTGCCAGACTTGCACAATGGCGTGCAAGTCCACTTGGACATTCTCCAAGGGCCAGGAATACATGTGGTGGAACAACGTCGAGACCAAACCCTACGGCGGGTATCCGCACCACTGGGACGTGAAGACGCTCGACCTGCTGGAGCAGGCGAACCCGGGTGGTCAGAACTGGGGCGGCAAACCCGAGGAGGTCAAGGCACCGTACGGCAAGTTCAATGGGCAAACGGTGTTTGAAGCGGCCAAGACCTTTATCGGGCCCCAGGGGGCCAATAGAGCTCTGGGTTACCTGCCCGCCGACGATGAATGGTCGGCGCCGAACCGCTACGAAGATCACCCGGTGGGCAATGAAAAGGGCGCCAAAGGCGCCTACTTCAAGGGCGGCGAACTCCTTCCCGAGCACAAGACCTGGTTCTTCTACCTCGCCCGCATCTGCAACCACTGCTCCTATCCCGCCTGCCTCGCGGCCTGCCCTCGCAACGCCATCTACAAGCGTCCCGAGGACGGAATCGTGCTGGTCGACCAGGAGCGTTGCCGCGGGTACCGGAAGTGCATGGAAGCTTGTCCTTACAAGAAGACCTATTACCGCGGGACAACGCGCACGACCGAAAAATGCATCGGCTGTTTCCCGCGCGTCGAAGGCAAGGATCAGGCCGGCCAGGGCCTGCCAATGCAGACCCGTTGCATGGCTTCCTGCATTGGCCATATCCGCCTGCAGGGGCTCGTCGGACTCAATGCCGATGGCACATGGAAAGAGGATCGACAGAACCCGCTCTATTACCTGATCCACGTCGCGAAAGTCGCCCTCCCCATCTACCCGCAGTTCGGCACGGAACCCAACGGCTACTACATCCCGCCCCGCTGGGTTTCCCGCCCATACCTCCGCCAGATGTTTGGTCCCGGAGTCGACGCCGCCATCGAACGCTACACCGCCCCGGACCGGGAACTCCTCGCCGTCCTGCAGCTTTTCGGAAAAGACCAGCGCATCTGCCACCGCTACGAAATCAAGGAAGGTCCGAAGGTTTTCGAAACCGAGGTGCGCGGGAAGAAGTTCGTTCTCTATAACGACACCATCATCGGCTACGCCAAAGACGGCACCAAAATCATCGAAACCACGGTGGAGGAACCGCTCCACCTCCGTCCCGACAAACATGCCAACTCCATCTGAAACGGTTCCACCCGCCGACTGGGCAGCCCGCTCCCATTCCCCGAGGCGCTCGGTCTTCGGAAACTATTCGGCGCCGGATTCTTCCCGCGCGCCCATGGACAGCGACGAATCCTCCGCCGCCGAGAGCCCCGACAACGGTCGCCGGCAGGCCGGAGCGGACAACGCCGCGGGGTCCGAAACCCTGCAAGCCGGAATTCATCGCGCGCTCGCCCGCTCCTTTGTTTACCGGTACCTGGCCAAGGCCTACGAACATCCCACGCCGGACAACTGGAACTGGCTGACGGAGTCCGGGATCCTCGCGACGTTCGCGTCCTCGGCAGGCCTCCTCGGCGAGGCCGTCAAAGCGTCGGCGGGGACCTTGACCCAACACCTGCGAGCCGCCGCCTTCGACACCTTTCTAGGCGCCTACCTCACCTCCTTTGGACACGCGGCGCGTGGTTCGTGTCCGCTGAACGAGATCGAGTACGGGGACATCAAGGCCGACCCACTTTTTCAACCCCACCGCCTCGCCGATCTCGCCGCCTTCTACCGCGCCTTCGGATTGGAGGTCACTTCAGACGCCGGAGAGCGCCATGATCACCTGGCCCTCGAACTGGAATTCCTGTGCGTGCTCGCCGCCAAGGACGCGTACGCGCTCGAGTACCAACTCGACGCGGCGGACTACGACCTGGGCCGGGAGGCGCAACGAAAGTTTCTCCGTGAACACCTGGGCCGCTGGACTCCCGCCTTCTCCCGGCGCCTCGCCGCCTCGGCCACCGATCCTGCCCTGCGGGGCTTGGCCGAGTTTACTCGAGTGTTCGTGGAGTCCGACTGTCACGACTTCGAAGTGACGCCGGGTAGCGAGGAACTGACGCTTCGTCCCGTGGACGAAACCGCGGATCGCATGTGCGACGCCTGCGGCCTCCCCAACCTGCCCCCAGGGGCCCTGAGCGGCTCCAACGAATGAACCCACTTCGTCCCGCGCTTCCTTCGTCCCTTCGCCCGAGTTGCTGCTTGCTGGCGCGCGAGGGCGAACGATCGAAGAATCGCAAGGGCCAATAGCCATGGAACTGCGCTACGACGAAGACTTCGTGGAGGCGGCGGCGTTCCTGTGCACGAGCGGCCGGCGCAAGGGCGTGTCGTCGCTCCAAATCGCCCGGTTCCACCGGGAACGCGAACGCCTGTATGCCATCCCCGATGCCGACGAACGCAACACGGCCTTCTTCCGCCTGCACCTCGAGTGGTTTCGCGAATGGGGCCTCGAAGACGTGTTGGCGGACCTGGTGAAGGAGTTCCCGCTGCTCCGGAAAAAGCTCGATGTGCTCGCGGTGCGCCAGACACGGGGGAAAAACGACGAAGGCGTGGAACTCTACGTCAACGAAGCAGGTCGACGAAGCGCCATCATCGCCCTTTCCCCGGGAGCCTTTGAGCGCGATGGATCCTTGAAGGACTACCTTCGCCATGAGTTGACCCATCTGAGCGACATGCTCGACCCCGCGTTCGGGTATCTGCCCGAACTCGATCTTCCGGGACTGAACCCCGCCCAACAGCGTTTGGCCCGCGAACGCTACCGCTTGCTCTGGGACATCACCATCGACGGCCGGCTCTCCGCTGCGGGCCACACGCCCATGGCGAGCCGCGAGCAACATGAAGCGGCCTTCTCCCGCGGCTACTCGTTCTGGCCCGAGGCTCGAAAAGCAGACACCTTCGCCAACCTCTGGCGGAACACCGCGCCGCGCCACGCGGAGTTTTTGGTGCTGATCGTCGATCCCAGGGGTCTGCGCGACGCGCATCAGCCCGCCCCCGGAGCCTCTTGTCCTCTTTGCGGGTTCCCCACCTTCGCCTGGGTGGCCGCAGGCGCCCTGCCTCCCGACTTGGTGCCGACCATCGCCACCCAGCATCCGGGATGGACCACCGAACAGGGACTCTGCGGGCGATGCCTGGAAACCTACGAAGCGCTGGCCGGAGCCGCCTCGACGAGCGGCAGGCGCGCCGGGTGACCACGAGAATCTTTGTAATCTAGCCTCGTGCCGGGCATCCCCTCACGCACCGCCCTTCGTTGAAGTGTCATGGAAATTGCCGTCGAACACCTGTTCATTTCGCCCGGACACAATTACGTCGGTCATCACGGCGTGCCCCCCGGCACCCATCCCCTGGTCGAATTGATGGAAGTTGAGTGCGTCGCCGGCCGTGGACTGCGTGGCGACCGGTATTTCGATCATCGCGAAGACTATAAGGGACAGGTGACCTTCTTTGCCATGGAGGTCCTCGAGGCGCTGCGCCAGGAGCTCGACCTGACAGAGGCGACTCCCTCCCGCACCCGCCGGAACGTCTTTACCCGAGGCCTCCACCTCCCGGACTTGATCGGGAAGGAATTCGCCCTCCAGGGAGTTTATTTCCTCGGCACCGAAGAGTGCCGGCCCTGCTACTGGATGAACGAGGCCTTCCGCGATCCCCGTGTCGAACACTGGCTGGCGGGCAAAGGCGGATTGCGCGCCCGCATCCGATCCTCCGGCCTGCTTCGACGCCACGGCCATAGGTTACCCTCAAACCATGGCAGGAACCCGCCACCGGCCGAATGAACTTCAGCGCCGTCATCCTCGCCGGCGGGCCATCGACTCGCATGGGACGAGACAAAGCCTGGTTGCCTTGCGACGGGCAAACGTTGCTCGAACGTCAAGCGGGCCTCGCGCGAACGCTCCAGCCTCGGGAACTCTTCGTTTCCGGTCGCGCCGACGCCAACTATTCGGCTTTCGGACTCCCGGTCCTTCCGGACGCGACGCCCGGCATGGGACCCTTACCCGGCATTCTCGCTGCCTTGAAATCTTCCACGGCCCCGTTGGTTTTGGCGCTGGCAGTCGATCTGCCGTTCATGCAACCGGAGGTCTTGGAAATCTTGCTGGCTCGGTGTGATGAATGGACCGGTGTGGTCCCGGCGGTCGATCGACGCCTGGAGTCTCTGGCCGCCTTCTACCCGACGGCCGCCGCCAGCGTGGCCTCGCGCATGCTGAAACATGGCATGCGAAGCATGCGGGCGTTTGTCGAGAACTGCCGACGCCTCAAACTGGTTCGCGTCCATCACGTCAGCCAATGCTCGTGGCCCTGCTTCGCCGACTGGAATCGTCCGGCTTCGACCATCTCGCCGCCTCCACCGAAAGACCGCGTTCCTTGATCCCGGTCAAATAACCGCCCACCGCCGCGTGTATTGTGAACGCGCGTTCACAACTAGGCGCGCCACATGCGAGCAACCAAGACCGAAACGAAGGTGCGGCAGGAACAGATCGCGCAAGCGGCCTTCGCCGTCGTCGAGCGCCACGGCCTGCGCGGACTCAACGTCGCGCGCGTCGCTGCCCTCGTCGGGGTCGTGCCCTCGGGCCTTTACCGGCACTGCGGCGGCAAGGACGAAGTGCTCGAGACGGTCCTTGACGCCATCGCCGATCGTTTGGCGGCAAACGTCGCCCGCGCGCGGGCCGCCGGTGGCAACGCCCTCGATCGTCTGCACAGCCTGTTGACGCTCCACCTGACCATGGTCCGCAGCCAATCGGCGATTCCCCGGGTGGTGTTTTCCGACGAACTCCTGCATGGCCGTCCGACCCTGCGGCGACGCATGCACACCATGGTCAGCAGCTTTGTGTCCCAGGTGGAAACGCTCGTCCGCGAAGGACAACTGGAAGGCAACCTTCGCGTCGGGCCGCCTCCCGAGGCGGTGGCGATGTTGTTCGTGGGTCTCATCCAACCGGCCGTTCTTCTGTGGACGATGAGCGCCGGCGAGATGGATCTGGACGCGCACGCCGAGACGATCTGGCCGCTCTTTGTTCAAGCGATCGGAACGTTGCCTCCACCGCCGAACTCCTCGTCTCCCCCGCCAACCCCAAGGTGCCCATGACTCTCTTGAACGTCTTCACCCCAGCGCTCCGACGGTGGATACCACGGCTGCTGGTGGTCGCCGTTCTCGCGGCTGCCCTCTATCGCGCCCGCTTCTCGGCCGCGCCCGTTCACGCCGTCCAAGTGGTTCGCGGCGACATCGCCGGGGAAGTCGCGGGAACCGGCACCCTCGAATCCCGCGTCAAAACCGTGATCAGCCCGCGCATCCAGGAACGACTCGCCGAGGTCTTGGTGGACCAGAGTGATTTCGTGAAAGCCGGGCAATTGCTGGCGCGCCTCGACGACGGCGAGCTTCGCCGGCAAGCCGACGTTGCCGAAGCCGCCTTGGCCGGAGCACGGTCGACCGCGGACCGCATTCGCGTGGATGAAGCCCGGGCTCAGGCGGTCGTGCAGCAGGCACAACTCGATCACCGGCGCACCGCCGATCTCGTGGCGAACCAGGTCAGTTCTACGGCCGATCTCGACAAGGCGGTGGAGCAATTGCGCGTCGCGGAGGCGGACCTCGACCGCGCCCGCGCGGCGACCGCCGAGGCGGCTCGGCAAGTCATTACCGCCGAGCGCAACCTCGACTACCACCGGGAACGGCTTGGCTTCGCGGAGCTGCGCAGTCCGTACGACGGCCTGATCACTCGCCGCGACCGCGATGCCGGCGGCGTGGTCGTCCCCGGCAGTGCCATTCTTCAGCTCATCGCCACCAACGAGCTGTGGATTTCGGCCTGGGTGGACGAAACCAAGGCGGCCGCCCTCGCGCCCGGGCAACCGGCGCGCGTCGTGTTCCGGTCGACCCCGGACCAGGGATACGCCGGCGAGGTCGCGCGCTTGGGCCGCGAAACCGACCGCGAAACGCGGGAGTTCGTCGTCGACGTGCAGGTGGATCGATTACCGCCAAACTGGACCCTCGGACAGCGCGCCGAGGTGTTCATCGAAACCGGCCGACGCACCAACGCGCTGGTCGTGCCCCTGCGGTTCGTTCAATGGAATGAAGGCAAACCGGGCGTGTGGATCCGCGACGGCGGTCGGGCCTCCTGGCGCGAGGTCCGACTGGGCCTTCGCGGGCAGGATCTGGCCGAGGTCCTGGAGGGATTGACGGAGGGACAGTGGGTGGTGGCATCGCTGAACTCTGTCCGTCCGGAGCTGAAAGACGGTCAACGCGTCATTGCTCCATGAACCTCGCCGCCAAGGACATTCGGCACAACTTCGGGCGTTTCATCCTTACCGCCATCGGCATTGGGCTGCTGCTCATGATCGTGCTGGGCATGAGCGGGATTTACCGGGGCATGATCGACGACGCGTTGGTGGTGGTGGACCGGATCGGGGCCGACCTGTGGGTGGTTCAACGCGGCACGCGGGGACCGTTTGCCGAGATCTCGCGGGTGCCGGCCAACCTCGAGCACCGCTTGCGCGCGGTGCCCGGCGTCGCCAGTTCCCGCGCTTTCGTGTCGCACAACGTGCAACGCGAACACCGCGGGCGCCCACTGCGCATGAACGTGCATGGTCTGGCCTGGCCCGAGGACCAGGGAGAATGGGTCCGGCTCGTGGCCGGTCGCCCGCTCGGCCAGGCGCACTACGAGATGATCGCCGACGCGTCTCTGGGCCTGGCCTTGGGCGATCAATTGTCCCTTGGCAAAGACTCTTATACCGTCGTGGGGGTGAGTCGGGGCATGGTCTCCTCGGCCGGCGACGGCATCGCGTTCTTCACCTTGCAGGACGCGCTGTCGATTCAGTTCGATCTGCCCGGCGAGGCACTCCGACTGGAACGCGCCGCGCGCGTCGAACGCGGGAGCGGGCTGGAGGCGACCCTGGAGCAGCCCCGGCTTCTGGAACGTGGAGCGGGTTTGTCGTCAGGAATACCCGCCCTGGGTCCGCCCATGGTCAGCGCGGTGGTCGTGCGTGTCTTTCAAGGCGCCGACCCGGCCGCGGTTGCCGCGACCATCGCCACCTGGCCGGACGTTTCGGTCTACACCCGCGCGGGACAGGAGCAACTGCTGGTCTACGGGATGATCGACAAAGCGCGGCGGCAGATCGGCCTGTTTCGCGTCCTGCTGGTCATCATCTCCACGATCATCATGTCGCTGATCCTTTACACCCTGACCCTCGACAAGATTCACGACATCGCGCTGCTCAAATTGATCGGGGCCCGCAACACCATGATCGTCGGGCTGATCCTGCAACAGGCGCTCCTGCTCGGCGCGCTGGGTTTCGGGCTGGCGTGGTTGATCGGCGGCTGGGTCTTTCCCCGATTCCCGCGAAGGGTGCTCGTGACCGCCGACGACCTTCAGGCGCTGGCGCTGGTGGTGGTCGCCATCTCGGTGTTCGCCAGCTTGCTCGGCATCTGGAAAGCCATGCGCGTTGAACCTAACAAGGTGCTGTCATGACCCCCTCCGGTCCGCATCCCCACGCGCTCGAAGCCGTAAACTTGACCAAAATCTACGGCGCCGGGAACACCGAGGTGGTCGCCATGAAAGACGCCTCGCTCCGACTCGAGCGCGGCGAGGTGATCGCCTTGCTCGGCCCCAGCGGTGCCGGCAAATCCACCTTCCTCACCTCCGTCGGACTCATCAATCCGCCCACCTCCGGCAGCATCATTATCGGCGGCGTGACGATCATGGACGGACCGCGTCCGCTGGTGGACTTGCGCGCATTTCGACGACGGCATCTCGGTTTTGTCTTTCAAAAGGCCAATCTCATTCCCTTCCTGAACGCGGCGGAGAACGTCGCCGTCGCCTTGCAGGTCAACGACACGCCGCCTGCGGATGCCCGGCGCAGGGCCATGGAGCTGCTCGACTACCTGGGCGTGGCCGACCGGGCCAACAACCTGCCCGAGGAACTCTCTGGCGGCCAACAACAGCGCGTCGCCGTCGCTCGCGCGCTGGCCAACCAACCCAACCTCATTCTCGCCGACGAACCCACGGCCGCGCTCGATAGGCACCGCGGCCGCCAAGTCATGGAACTGTTCCGCAAGGTCGCCCACGAACGCGGTTCGGCAGTGATGGTCGTCACCCATGACCACCGTTCCCTGGATGTCTTCGACCGGACCTACAAGATGGAGGACGGCCGACTGATGCCGACCGACGCCACGCCCGCTTCATGAGTCGCCGATGTTCGCCGCTCCGTTGGGTCAAGAACCGCCTTTGCTATTGCTCTTGTTCGGGTCGCCTCGCCGTCGTCCACGACGTGGCGCGAGTTTCCTTGGAGGCCGGCAATCGTTCCCAATTGATCTTCCAACACGATCGCCAAATGGGGACCGAAGACCTCGTCGGTCATGTGGCATGCCACGACGTGAATATTCTTCGACCGGCCGAACCGACACCTACAGCAATTTCGGGACCGCCCGTTTGTTCAACAACTGATGCCCTCGGCCAGATGCCCCTTCGCCGAAGCCAGCTTCAGATCGGCCGGCCTCAGAGTCTTTCATTCCTTGAATCGTTGCCCGAGTTGTCGCGTTCATTGCCGAGGCATCTACCACGGCAGGAATGCGGATTGTGAAAATGACACACCATCGAACCGTGGCGACAACGGGATGGCGGACCCGACAGCGGTCCTCGCCACCACTGACATCGAGTCCGTATTGGGTTCCGTTCTCGATGGTCCAGTATTGGCGCACCAATACGAGCAACCGAGCCGCGTTGGCCTGCGTCGGTGTCAGACTCGTGATGATCCAGATCGTCTCCACCTCTTGTCGGCCCGTGCCGAGTTCCCGGATGCGATTGACCCGTGCCACTTGGGCGACGGGAGGGAAGCCCATCTGCGAGGGGATCACTTCTCTCACTTCGATGCCCCGCCATTCGATCCGGCCGTGGCCCGTTTCGACCGTCAGGTGTTTAGGATGCCGAAGATGCTCGGTGAAAGCACCCATGTCCCGGTGAAGGCGGAGATGCGGGACATTCTCGCGCAGACTTCTGGCAAAACTTGGAGACGGGATGCGCAGCGATTGACCGAGCTGCTTTCGCGACTGTAGCCAGCCGTTACCAGTCGGCTATGCTTCGGGGGTACGTGGTCTCCCGGAGATTCCTGTAAAACCAGGTCGGGCTCTGCGATAGATTGGTCAGAGCGGCGATGTCGGAACCCGACCATTCCAAGCCCGAGGCACCACCGACGCGGCGTTCGCTGATCGAGCGGCTGCGCGACCTCGGCGACGATCCGAGTTGGCGGGAGTTCTTCGACATGTACTGGAAGCTGATCTACGGCGCCGCGATCAAAGCGGGCCTGAGCGATCAGGAAGCCGAGGATGTCGTCCAGGAAACGGTGATCGGGGTCGCGCGAAAGATGCCCGAATTCCGCTACGAACCCACGGTCTGCTCATTCAAGGGCTGGCTGATGCACGTCACACGGCGCCGGATCGTGGATCGATACCGTCGCCGCCGATCGCAAAACATCCCGCTCGCAATCCCCACCGGCGACACAACCGAGGACCCGGTCCTGGATCTGCCCGATCCCACTGCGAATGTTCTCGAAGGAATCTGGGACGAGGAATGGCGAAAGAACCTCGTCGACGTCGCGCTGGAGCGGGTGCGTCGCCGTGCCAGTCCCAAGCACTATCAGATCTTCCATTTGCACGCGATTAAAGGCATTGGGGTGCTCGACGTAGCGCGGTTGGCCGGCGTGAGTTTGGCCAATGTGTACGTGACCTACCACCGCGTCGCGAAGTTGGTGAAAGAGGAGGTTCGCCGCCTCGAACGCACGTCCACGCATGGTTGAACACGAAAGAAAAAACCCGGCGTCAAGTCCCCGGGAGTGCCGATGGGTGCTGCTTCAGGGGCTCGCAGACCTCGCCCTGACCCTCCTGAAGCGTTGGATGCCGCGGCGAACGCCTCAGCCCTCGGGCGCGTCGGCTGATCAGCTCAGGTTCGAGAGGTACCGGGTCGCGCCACGACTCGGAAACGCCTTCCTTCGCCGCCGGATGTTGATTGGTTTACCCCCGACGCCGCGATGAGCACCGCCCGGGATCGAATCGAGGCGAAACTCGGATTGACTGGACAGCCACTCCAGCCGATCCGAGCCGGTCCGCCGAAGATTCCCGATCATGACTTGGTGCGACCGATCGGCCAAGGCGCCTACGGCGAGGTGTGGCTGGCCCGCAACGCGCTCGGGACCCGCCGCGCCATCAAGATCGTCTACCTCGACAACTTCCGGGATTCCCGCCCCTACGAGCGCGAATTCGCAGGCATCCGCCGCTTTGAGCCGCTCTCCCGCGCCAACGAGGGATTCGTCGACATCCTCCACGTCGGCCGGGATGAACCCGGAGGCTGGTTTTATTATGTGATGGAGCTGGCGGACGATGCCAGAAGCCGGGTCGACCCGCCCCATCACCCGGAGGGCCCAAGCCCATCGCCCGCCCCAATCGATTCCCATTCACCGGACACGCCACCGGATTCGGAAAACTACCGGCCACGAACCCTCTCCGACGATCTCCTACGCCGCGGCCGCCTGCCACTTACCGAGTGCCTGGAACTTGGACTTAACCTCAGCCTGGCGTTGGCTCACCTGCATCGCCACGGCCTGATCCATCGGGACGTCAAACCATCCAACATCATCTTCGTCGGTGGCGTGCCCAAACTGGCCGACATCGGCCTGGTCACGGAGGCCGCCGGCGCTCGGACGTTCGTCGGGACCGAGGGGTTCGTCCCTCCCGAAGGTCCCACCTCGCCGCGGGCGGATCTCTACGCGCTGGGCAAGGTCCTCTACGAGGCAGCGATGGGAAAGGACCGCCAGGAGTTTCCCGAACCCTTCACGCGGATCGGAACGGATCCGGAATCGATCCAACTGATGGACCTCAACGCCGTGCTGCTACGGGCCTGCGAACCAGAGCCAGAGGCTCGCTACGCTTCCGCGGAGGAGATGCACGCCGACCTCGCTCTCCTACACAGCGGCGGC
>JAEUHG010000140.1 GCA_016795425.1 Verrucomicrobiales bacterium | reverse complement strand
GGCACTGGGGTGGTCCCATGGCTGGCATGTCGACGCCGACCACATCCGATTGGAGACGGTGGATCGGTACCTGGCGTCCTCGGATTTCTTCACCATCGATGTGGCGGACAGCATCGGAAAGGCGGCGCCTGCCGGCGACGTTTCGGTATTCCTGGGCCGGCACCCGGAATTAGTGGGGCGCCTGGTGATTCCCGGGATTGAGGCGCCGTTCGAGATCAGCCGAGCCGAAGTGGAGCGTATCGTTGGCAAATATCTCCTGGCGGTGAAGGACGCCGGCCGGATCTATCGGCACATTGCGGAACGCCGATCCGATTTCATCGCCGAGGTGTCGATGGATGAAACGGACGCCCCGCAGACGCCTCCGGAGTTGTTGGTGATCTTGGCGGCATTGGCCGACGAAGGGGTGAGAGTGCAAACCATTGCGCCGAAGTTCACCGGGCGTTTCAACAAGGGCGTGGATTATGTGGGAGACCTCGCGCAGTTCGAGAGGGAGTTCAACGACGACCTGGCGGTGATTGCGCACGCGGTGGCGCGCTATGGGTTGCCCGCCAGCCTCAAACTCAGCGTGCATTCCGGCAGCGATAAGTTCTCGCTGTACCCGATCATTCGACGGGCACTCGCCAGGACCGGCGCCGGCCTTCACCTGAAAACCGCCGGGACGACCTGGCTCGAGGAATTGATCGGGTTGGCGGAGTCGGGGGCCTCGGGATTGGCTCTGGTCAAGGAGATCTACGACAGCGCCCTTGAACACGTGGACGAGTTGTGCGCCCCGTATGCCACGGTCATCGACATCGATCGGACGCGACTTCCGTCGGCGACGGCGTTCAAGGCCTGGACGGGTGAACAAGTGGCGAATGCATTGCGTCACATCCCAACCCATCCGGAATTCAACGCCAGCCTGCGACAGTTGCTGCACGTGTCGTTCAAGCTGGCTGCCAAGCACGGCGGCACTTATTTGACCCTGGTGCGACTCAACGAGGAGGTCGTGGGTCGCAACGTCACCGAGAATCTTTACGACCGCCATTTGCGCCCCTTGTTCCTGGGCCGTTGAAAACATTTCCAGACACCATGCAGACCCGACCACTCGGCAAGACCGGCCTTCACCTTCCCGTCCTGGGGTTTGGCGCCTCGTCTCTTGGACAGGAGTTCCGCCGCATCACTCTCGACGAGGCGCTGCGCAGCGTCCGGGTGGCGCTGGATTGTGGCATTCGTTTCATCGATACCTCGCCCTTTTATGGCCGCGGGATGAGCGAAGTGCTGCTGGGGCACGCGCTCCGCGACGTCCCGCGCGACCAATATGTGATGTGCACCAAGCTCGGCCGCTATGACTTGGTGCATTTTGACTTCAGCGCCAAGCGGGTCGCCGAGAGTGTCGATGTCAGCCTTCATCGGTTGGGGTGCGGGCATATCGACATCATGCTGTGCCACGACATTGAGTTCGTGCCGATGCAGCAGATTGTGGATGAGACATTGCCCGCTCTGAGACGGATCCAGGCGCAGGGCAAAGTGCGTTGGATCGGCTTCAGCGGGTATCCGCAGAAGATCTTCCGTTACATTTGCGATCAGACCTCCGTGGACTGCGTGTTGAGCTACAACCAGTACACGCTTCAGAACACGCGGTTCGCCGACGAGACGATCCCTTATCTCCGGTCGAAGGGCATCGGGGCGATCAATGCCGGGCCTTTCAGCGCGCGCTTGCTGACCAACGCGCCGTTGCCCGCCTGGTTGAAGGAACCGGAGGAGGTCAAGACGGCGGCCCGTCGGGCGGCGGAACTCTGCGCCTCGAAGGGCACCGACATCGCCAAACTGGCGTTGCAGTTCAGTGTCGCGAATCCAGACATCACCACGACGGTCGCGGGCAGCGCGAACCCGGAGAACATCCGGCGCTGGGCCGCCTGGGCGGCCGAGCCTGTGGACCAGGAGCTGTTGGCGCAGGTGCTGGAGATCTTCCGGCCTGTGAAGAACGTCGGGCATCGCGAGGGCTTGGCGGAGAACAATTGATTATGAAGGCGCTGCAACTGGAGAAGCCGCAGAATTTCCGTGTCATCGAGGTTCCGGAACCCCCCGCGCCCGCGCCGGGGATGGCCATCGTGCGGGTCCATCAGGTGGGCATTTGCGGAACGGACTACAGTGGTTACCTGGGGAAGATGCCGTTCTTTTCCTACCCGCGAATCCCTGGTCATGAGTTGGGCGTGGAGGTCGTCGCCGTGGGTGACGGTGTGTCGCGAGTGGCCGTGGGCGATCACTGTTCCGTCGAACCGTACCTCAATTGCGAGAAGTGCTATGCCTGCCAGCGAGGGCACACCAACTGTTGCGAGAGCAACCAGACGCTAGGTGTGCATTGCGATGGCGGATTGCAGCCGCTTTACACGGTGCCGGCCCGCAAGCTGCATGTCTCGCGACGATTGAACTTCGAGCAATTGGCGCTCGTGGAAACCCTGGCGATTGGGTGCCACGCCGTGAACCGCGGCGCGCCCACGGCGAAGGAGACGGTTCTTGTCATCGGCGCCGGACCCATCGGGTTGTCGGTGGTTGAGTTCGCCAAGCTCAGCGGCGCTCGGACGATGGTCATGGACATGAATGCCGACCGGCTTCGGTTCGTGAGGGATCGGTTGAAAGTTCCCGATACGCTGGAAGCGCGCGGGGACGGTTCGGACGAGGCGCGATTGCAGGAGTTGATCGGCGGACGCCTGGCGGATGTGGTCATCGACGCCACGGGTTCCAACAAGTCGATGAGCCAGGCATTGAACTATTGCGCTTTTGCCGGACGTCTGGTGTACGTGGGCATCACCCAGCAGGAGTTGTCGTTTCTGCACGCCCCGGTGTTGCATCGGCGGGAACTGACGATCCTCGCCAGCCGCAACGCGTTGTCCGGCGATTTCACGCGCATCATCCAATTGATCGAAGACGGGCGGCTGGACACGGGCCCGTGGATCACCCATCGGACGCCGTTCGAGAAAGCGGCCGAGGTGTTCCCCACCTATCTCGATCCCAAGACCGGCGTCATCAAGGCGATGATCGCGGTGCAGTGAGCATCGCGGCGGGCGGTGGGAATCGCCCTTGCGAGGGGCCTCAGTGCGCATCGAGGATGCATCAATACGAACCACGGTAGACATCAATGATGCGTTACTGAGGGAGCTGAGAGAACAGGCCAATGCCTGGTGAGTGGATCTACTCTCCGGGGACGAGTCCATCGGGATTCCGTGGGTGGTGGTGCTGTCCTTCACTCGCCTCATGACCCACCCGGGCATTGGTACGAATCCGCTGAGCGCCCAGGCAGGTCGCCGCCGAGTCGAACATTGGTTGGCGCAGGAGCAGATTCGACTCCTGGTTCCAACAGGATCCACCCTGGCGCGATACTTCGATCTGCTGGAAGAAACACGCCAAAGTGGAAACCTGACGACCGATACCCTCATCGCCGCCCACGCCTTGGAACACGCCGCCGTCGTCCATACCGCGGATCTTGATTTCGGCCGATTTCATCACTGCGAATCTTGAATCCTTTGCAGAGTCGAAAAGGAAAGTCGTCCGTCAGTTGAGATTCGACGTCACGCGGGGTCGTGTGGTCGAATCGAGCCATTCCTGATCATCCGCACCGGATCCTTCGAACATGAATGCGCTCTTGAACTCGGTTGGCTCGTGGAGTCACCACCAAGCCAAAGGCCACTCGACCACGCGTCGGTCCTTCCTGAAACAGGCGGCCGCCGTCGCTGGCAGCGCCATCGCCATGCCGACGATCATTCCGTCGTCGGCCCTGGGCGCCG
>JAEUHG010000104.1 GCA_016795425.1 Verrucomicrobiales bacterium | reverse complement strand
GTATCCGGGCGGGCGGAGGAGTTTTTCGCGGATGGGTGGCGCTTCACCGACGCGACGCCGACGCCAGCCTTCGAGCTTGGCCATGGCTGTCAGGGTGACAAGAACGCCCGCCGCGGGGCCCAATGTATAAACGAACGTCTCCATAACACCTCCGGGAAACCACCGTGCACCAACTGTGCCGACCCGCGAAATTGCTGTGTGGCGATAGTGGGGCGCTGGCAGCCTGAAATGAGTAACGTTATTGGCTATGGGATGGATTTAGGCGTCCTATGAAGTTCGGCGGTTTGTCGGTGGCGATTCGGGTCTGGCCGCATTGGCATTGGCTGGTGGTGGCCTCTCGGCCATTTGGAATTCATGCATACGCGTACGGTTGGTTCCTGCCAGGATGGTGGGCCGATTCTCCAGAAATAGCGGATTACGGAGGTCAAAGGCGAACGATTGTGCGCAATGCGCACAAAATGGTTTTGGAAAGGTGGCACGTTCGCCCCCGGTGGACCCTTCAATGAAGGACCTGTGTGACACGAGCCCCACAATGGCGGCGCTCGCGCATGGGGATCCATTCCATCCGGACACTCGTTACCGCCAGGTTTGTTCGCTGCAGCGATCAGAACCTGGTCCCGCATTCATGCGTAGCCGCGGGGGGACGACGCCAAGGCGTGACACGCCTGCATCGGACCTGGGAATCGGTGAATTCCGGATTGGGAGTGTGGCGGCTGGCCCAGGGCCTGGGCTTTACCAGTATGGATGCATCGATCGCTCCAGCTGGCGGCTGCTGACCATGTGCCCAATGGGCCTTCCCTGGTTAATGGAAGGACCTTCCGTTGGGACATGGGGATTTGGGGCGACGGGAAGGGCAATTGACAGTCAAAGGCGACCAACATCCGGCCGTTTCCCGCGATGCGGGCGGCTTATTGAGGATGACCACCAGCGAACTGGACAGAAACAACCGTCGAATCCCGGGAGGGGCGAAGCCGGGTGACCAAGCCCAAGTCGTGAATTAGCGAAAGAAAAAGAGATGGCGTGGATTGAATCACACCAATCACTCGGCCGGCATCCGAAGATGCTCCGGCTGGCCGCTCGCGTAAGAGCTTGCGGTCCCCAAGTAATCGGGCACCTGCATTACCTCTGGTGGTGGGCCCTGGACTACGCACCCAATGGGGACGTGTCCCGGTTTGCCGCCCAGGAAATCGCGGCTGCATCGGAATGGAACGGGGACCCCGACTTCTGGCTTGCCGCCCTTGGAGAGACTGGATGGATCGATGCCACGGGCCATCTGCACGACTGGACAAACCATGGCGGGAAGGTGGTGAGGGAACGCCAGGCGGCGGAGGAGCGAATGCGTCGCCACCGGGAACGCGCGACGGGGAAGGAGGTGGCGGGCGAAAGTCCACCAATCGAAAGCTGTTCGGCGAACGTGCGCGTGATGTTCGGCGAACGTTCGGTACTAGATAAGAGGAGAGGAGATAAGAATAAGGCACACACACAAACGGGCGTGGGCGCGGGCGGCGGCGCGGGCGCGCGGCGCACGGGCGATTGCGGTGAATCCGAGACGGCGAAGGCGGCGGGCGCTGGTGCCTTTTTCCCTGGGCTGCCGGAGTGCCTGGCCTTGGCGGCGGCGCACGCGGTGCCGGCTGGCTGTGCGGAGAAGTGGTGGCGGGAGCAGGACGCTCGGGGCGGGTTGGACCGGCACGGACAGCCCTTGAGGCGTTGGGAATCGAGCCTCCTGGCGTACGCGGCGGGGTGGTGTGAGCGGGAGGAACGGTCGCGTGGCGTGCAGGGAGTAAACGGTGGAGCGGGAGCCCGTCCGAGCGGCAATCAAGGCACCTTAGATGATGGTGTGGTGGGTCGCTTTGGGAACGGGGACCACATCATCCAGGCGTGAGGTGGAGTGCTGGCGGGAATTCCCCGTGGCGCAGGGAAAGGTGGAGAACACCGATGGGGCGCCCTTGTCGATCTCGTGGCCCGATATCGCGGACCGGGGCTAGTCGCAGAACGTTGGGAAACGTCGGGGATGAATGGGTGTCTTCATGACTTTGTTTTTTGGACCTTTGTTCGCACTCCTCGAGGATCAGGGGGCGCGATGAAGACATAGGCGGAGGCCATGGCGTTTGACCGGAAGAGTCAATGGAGGAACGGAAGGGGCCGAAGGACGTCCGTAGATCCTTGACCCTCCGGGAAACGACATAAAATCGGCCTCCAGTCCTCTATCGCTCCATCTCCATCACCCAGCGTGGATCGTGATCACCACACCAGACTGAAAAGTCCATTTTGACAGGTTTAACCATACGACTGTATGGTAATGGCGAACATGACGGATTTAGCCGTAATCATCGCCAGTCGAGTAAAGGCGGAGATCTTCCGCCTTCTCTTTGGTCTTGGACGGCCCGAACTGCATCTCCGAGAAATCGTCCGGCAGTCGGGGCTCTCCTTGGGAACGGTGCAACAGGAATTGAAAGGACTGGCCTCGGTCGGGCTCATCAAGTCCCGCCGGGACGGCAACCGGGTCTATTTCAGCGCGAACCCGGTTCATCCTGCTCATCGGGAGCTATCCGCCCTGGTGCTTAAGACCGATGGCCTGGTCGGCGTGCTTGGCAAGGCTCTCTACGACGAGGAGGTCCAATTGGCCTTCGTCTTTGGGTCCATCGCCCGAGGGGAGACTCACGCCGAGAGCGATGTGGATCTGATGGTGATCGGTACCATCGGGCTTCGACGCCTGACCAAGTTGCTGTCCGGCATCGCCGAAGTCGTCGGCCGGGAAATCAATCCGCATATTCTGACGCCGGAGGAATTCCGGGAGCGGAGGAGGAACAAGGATCACTTTGTCACCACGGTGCTCGCTGCGCCGATGCTCTTCGTGAAGGGAACCGAGCATGACCTTGCAGCAATGGGCCAATAACGGCTGGCTCAAAGCCCATCACGAATACGACGACGCCGGCGGCGCGACCAAAAAGGACGCCGATGAGTTGATCGAATTCACCCGGGAACTCCGCGAGGACGTCCGGGCTTGGTTGCAGGACAACCACATCGAACTTCTGTTACCGGACGACCATACCTGAGCGGCCAGCGCCTCGACGCTGCAGTTGTCCGTGCTCACCTCACTGGCGGTCATGAATCGCTGGGCCGCGTCCGCTGGTTTCATCGAGGTACTGGTTGAGATCGACAACGAAAACGCCTTTGCCACGCCCGCCTTCGCCACGGAAGACGATTTGAAGCTGTTGCCTTACGGGTCCTTGGGGATTGCGAACTGGAATTGAGAGATGGTTCGGCCGGATTCAGCGGTGGTAGCTGTCTGGAATCGGATGACGCACGCTGGGAGGGAACTTCAGACGCACCAGATTTGGCCTGGGACTTGGCAGCGTCGGGGGCCTTTCTTAGGCACCCTTTGGGTCCTTGGGAGAGGCTCGGTTGAGAGCATTTTGTGAGGCTTCAGAGATGTGTTGGGGATAGGAGCCAATGACGCAGCAGTCGGAGACTGTGCTCCCGCAGCAGCGGAGCAGTTCGGCGAGCGTTGGGAAGGAAGCACGCCTGCTGCAGAGTGCCGCAATCTCGCCTCATTTGAGGCAGCAATGGGGACGCGCGAGACGCAGGTGGCGGTGTAAACCGATCAGCAAGCGTGCGGAATCGCTCGACGACTTCGGTGGGTATTGCGTTGAGCTTCATGGATGGCAGCACGATGAGTCGACGGCCGGTTTGCAGATGGGGGAGGCCCTATGGCACCCGAGAGGCAATTGATCGGCCGGATTGAACGCATTGCCCGCGGTTGGGCTTGAGGCCGACTGATGGGTTGCGAATTCGGCCGCGGCATAGCCGATTAGGGGCCGCATCATGCGCAGCACCGCGTCGCAAATCGGCCTTACTTTGGTAAGGGGTAGGGCGTGCCTAGGTAGATAATTCCACTGTCCGGGATCGTGTCGAAACCGCTCACCGGGATGGGCATTCACCGGGATCGCAGGTTCGGTGGGTGGGAAACTCGTGGTCTGCGGAATGTCGAGGGGACTTCCGGCAGCATACGTTCCGGGGATCGTCCTTGCAGAGCAGCGCCGTGAATTTCGACGCCGACCTCGATTGAAAATGCCTGGGTGCCCGCGTGGATATGGCGAACGGTCGTCGCGAATTGCCGTCGCACGTTGGTTCGAGGGATTGGGGCGCGCGGAAATCTCCGACGCCGATTCGCCGACCGTGGATTGCCAACTGCAGGTGGTAGCGTCGTCGATTCGAATGCCGGCATCTGGAGGGATGGACATGTCGATCAGCGGTCCCGGATGCTTCAGGTGGGTCAGGGCAAGTCGCCGGAACCAAGCTGCATTGCGTGATGGGTTGGGGACTCGGTGATCTGGTGATCGAGGGTTGCCGTGGATCGGACCTTTCACGGCACCCCAGCCTTCACCTGGTTCTCTGGTCACACCCGATTGCGAGACCTTCATCGTGCCGCCAGTAAACCAGGGACCGTCCTTTGGATTGTGCCCATTGAGCACAACCTACTGCCTATCAAATGAGCGTGGTCTGGCCTCAAGAGCGGCCTATGGGTGGAGCTCTGGACTGGCGTTTGGTGCGGCGTCGAGGGTGGCGTCATGGGATTCACGGTGCGACCTGTTGAGGCTTCGATGGAGGCTTCCAGTGCGGCTATTCGTGCTGCGTCTGGCGAGGCCACATCGCAGTCCGACAGTCCGACTAAGCCCAGAGCCCGGAAATTGACGTCTGCAGTGCGTCTTCCGAGGCGCGACGGATTGTGCTCGTTGCGCACAATCCGTCGTCCGGGTCGCGGTACCTTGGGTTGCGTGGTTACTGCGAAGACCCAATACAGCCTGGCCAACGCCAAGAACTACTTCTCCGAGCATTTTAAGGTCGGTGATTATTACCGACAGGGACAGTGAATGGCGGGGCAATGGTTCGGGTTGGGGGCGGGGCGGTTGAACCTCGCCGGTGCGGTTGGCGAATCCCAGTTCGTGGCGTTGTGCGACAATCGGCATCCCACCGACGATCGAAAGCTGACCCAACGAACCAACCTCTTTCGCCGGGATCCCGATGGTTCAGCGGAGAATCGGCGCATCTTCTACGACTTCACCTTTTCACCCCCAAAATCCGTTTCGGTGGTGGGATTGGTCGGCGAGGATCGTGGTGTCCTTGCCGCCCATGAGCGGGCCGTTCGAGTCGCGCTTGGGGAGTTCGAGGCCTTTGCACCAACCCGGGTGAGGAAGGGCGGAGAAAATGGAGTGCGACGGACCGGGAATGTGGTGGCCGCCTCGTTCACCCACGAAACGTCCCGGGCGCTGGATCCGCGTCGATTGATTCCATGGTAGATCCGCACCGTCACCGAACCGACGACTACGCGGGAGATCTTCTTTCGGCGGTCGGCGCGACTGGAATCGGGCTGGAGGTCCATTGGAGCGAACTTGTCCCCAAAGTGGCCCCATCGGCTGCGTCGAGTGCGGTGGGGTGAGCAGCTTATTCCGCCCTCCTTCGCACGATGTGCTTCGGAGGGCACCATCTCGCCGGGAGGCGAGATGGTGGAGGCGGCGGGAGTTGAAGCCATTCTGTCACTTTCGAGTTAGTGCGCGAACATGCATCGCAACCGCATGAACATTGGGGAATCTGCGCGAAGTAGGAATACGTAGAGAAACGGAAAATCGGCAGGAAAGCGCATCAAAACGCATCCAAGGCGTCACAATTCATCACAACATGGTGGATGAGGCATACATGGCTAATGCCAGAGTAGGGATGAATGAGTGGCGGCTTCAGATGTTACCATATAGTCAGTGACTGCACGACATGATGTTTGTGGGTTCTGATCGACTGCAAAGTGGTTGTCGGGCATCGGGAGTCAGGCGGTGGGGCATCGATGGGGGGGTGGGGTGGGAACGCGCTTTTGATCGGCGGCGAAAGAAGGAGTCCCGCTGCTCCAAACTTTCCAAACCCCGGGCGGGTTAACCTCCCGGGTATCGGCGCACCCCATTTGGGTTGCGACACCTGAATGGAAATCTAAGGTCCAGCCTTCGTATGGTTAGCCAAGCATTCGCCCGGTGTTCACGGGATGCGGTTTGTTGCTTTGTCAGGAGTTCGGTCGTGCTGCTTCAAGCGGTCACCGGGTGGTCGGCGTTCGGGGCGAATCCGACGACGGTTGACCTGCTCTCCGGCGATTCGATCCGGTACTGGCAGTTGTCGTCAATGTGGCGGTGGGATTCCAAACCCTACAGCCTGACTGGCGAGACGAACTGGGCCCTCCATGCTGCGAATCGGGAGCAAGCCGATGCTTTGGCGAGTGTCCTGGTGGGACCGTTGGACCATCACTGGAAGATAACCGCCCGGTTTGAGTTGCTGCGGCAGATCCCCTTTGGGGGGAGAGTTGGCATCACACAGTTGAGACTCGGGGAAGCGAATGACAGTTTCGTTGTCGCCGAAGTGCAATGGATGCCGACCTTTAGCCGGTTCAGGTTCTCGATTCATTTCCGGGATGGCGGCCTTTGGAGCATCCTGTACAGGGATCCGATAGATGCCTTCACCGAATTGGGCGGAACAGCGGTGGCATGGGAGGAACTGGAATATGATCCCTTATCGCGCCGGTTAACGCTGAGGTTTGCACCAGTGGGCGGAGAGTCTCGAAGCGTCAGTTCAGAGCCGTTGCCACAGGACTTCATCGGCCGTCTGTCCAGGGTGGGGATCAGTTGCATGTCGTCGGAGCAATACGTCCACGACCTTCTGATGACATCGGATCCGCGAGCTGAGTCGCCAGAACCTCCCCGGTTGTTCCATCGCCGATTGAGCAACGGCCAGACGTTGGTATTTTGGAATGCGCAGGCAGGCAGGCACTATGGAGTTCTTGGTAGTCGGGACTTTTCCACCTGGACGGATGAAGCCAGCGTCATTGGCGGGAACGCTGGCGAGTTGGTCGAGGTCGAGATCCCCCAGGCGTCCATTGGAACGAAGATCCTTCGACTTGAGGTTCGATGAGCGAATACTGTTAAGTTACCAAAGATGCGTCCATACCAACTAAATGAGTGACTTTTTGGAATACACAAAGTTGTTGATTGCCAACTGGATTTCCCTGATGAGCGGGGTTATTGGCCTGGCCCTGGCCATGCACGCATGGAAGACAAAGAAGGAGGTAGGGGTGCAATCTGGGCAATACATTGCTTATGCGAACCTTGACGAAGGACAACGAGAAGCGTGCATATGTGGCTCGGTCGCGAACGAAGGCGGTAGGAGCTGTCGGATTGAACAATGTGCCTCACGCGCTGCCGGGTGGCTCGATAGCTTTGAACATTGATCTTCAAAATCCGGCTCTGGGTTTTGTAGGGGACGCAAGATTCGGAACGACCATGTCGGAACACAGCGGTGAATTTGTAAAGCCTATTCAGAGTTCAGCGCCTTTCTACAAGAATCTAATGGAGCAGGGGTTTAAAATTCTTCTAAACCCATGAACAAATTGCCAAGGCGAGTCTTTTACGTAATTATCGCGACGGTGTTCTGCCTTTGTATTTGGCGATATTATAAGCATCTGCTGCCTGTGCAGCCGTTTGAGAAGTCGCTTGAAGCAGTAAACACCGGCAGGGCGGAATTATCGCCAGCAGCAACAAAGGCTGGCGACAGGGAGACTCGACCAGCGATTAGTGTGAGCAGTGAATATACTGGGGGTGAACATGTGGGAGACAAACAACTGTTGGATGGCACAGCGTATAAGATGCTTTGGAGAACACCGATTGTGTACTTCGGAAAGATTGTGGATGAGAATCGTTGTCCTATTGCAGGGGTGCGGATTACGTATGAAGCAAGTTCGGTGGATGAGGGACTGAGGGTTGAAGTGCGAAATGAGGGCACCGTAACTTCGGATGGCGAAGGTATTTTTGAGATATCGGGAATAATGGGTCGTAATCTTAGCCTGGAACTTTTTCATCCTTTGTACTATGTGGGTGAGTCGAATTCGAATGGCATCGATTACGCTGGAGAATTGCGGAGCGGAAACAAGGTGCCGGACAGTAAAGAACGCGCTACCATATTTGTAATGCAGAGGAAGGGAACCCCCGTGGCTTTGATCCACCGACGGGGTGGTTTCCACCGGGCGGCCGACGGCGGGATTGGTGAGTTAGCCTTGATCGGGCAATCTCGGCAGAGCACGATTGGGAGATTGCAGTTGCAGGCTTGGAAGAGTTCTTCGGATAAGAAGAATCGCCGATTTGACTGGA
>JAEUHG010000090.1 GCA_016795425.1 Verrucomicrobiales bacterium | reverse complement strand
CCCTGCTCTGATTTTCCGCCTTGTCGATACCGGACGGACAGCACCCACCCATGACGCACTGGCCGGAAGGTTGCGGTGGCGCCTTTCATGATACGTCGAAGTTTGTAGCGACCGGCGGCGGCGCGTCTGGCGGCCCGCGCTGGCGATAGGCCGGCATCATCACCTTCACCAACTGCATCGGCTGGCGACAACAGGGACAGAGCGGCACCGGCGCCTTCAGAGCGGGCAACGGTGTTGAGGCGCCGAACTGAGCCGGTCCGCCCGCATGACACTGGATCCGAAGCCGTTTCGCCCGCGCTGCCGGGTGACAGAACCCATACGAGCGAATCGAGTGCAATCCGCGTGGCAATACATGCCGCACATAGCGCCTCACAAACTCGACGCCCGACAGCGTGCAGATTTCCCGGCGATTGCCCGCGTCCCGGTTCTTCCAGCGAAAGGTGACCGTCCCGTCGTCGAGCCTGAGCAGTCGGGCATCGCTGATGGCGGTCCGAGCGACGTAGATGCCCAGATACTTCAGCGCGGCGGCGCCATTGCCGGCGGGTTTCATGTGCACGCCCCAAGTCTTGCCCCAGACGCTGGGATCCACCTGCCAGTCGTGAGCCTTGAAGAGGTCGCGCAGGTGCTCCCGGAAGGCCGCCTGCAATTGGTCCTGGCAGACGAGGTAATCCGGCTCTTTGACCCGCACGAAGCGGCCGCGATCGTTGAGTCCCGCACCGGGCACCAGACAATGAATGTGCGGATGAAACCCCAACAACTGGTTCCACGTGTGGAGCACCGCGGTGAAGCCACTCACGCTGGCGCGCAATCCCTTGGCGGTCGCCAGTTTCTGGGAAAGTGATCCAGACACGGCAGCGAAGAACAGATCGTAGGCCTCCTTGGCGAAGGGTCCGAAGAAGCACGAACGCAGTTGCGCCGGGAGCGTGAAGGTCACCAGGAAGTAGGGAGCCTCGACGAGTTTGCCCAACTCGCGTTGAACCCATCGGACCGTGGCCGCCCGGCCGCACTGCGGACAAGCCTTGTGATTGCAGGAATGCCACGCGAAGTAGAACTGACTGGCATGATCGGGGCACGCGAAGTGCCGACCGCCCAGTGCCGGTGTCCGGCAATGGGCGATGGCCCAGAGGGCGCGGCGTTGATCCCTGGAGAGCGCCGGAGAGGTTTTCAGGAAGTCCGGCAGGAACCGACGCAGTGCCCCCAGCACCGTGGGGTGAACCACCACGACCGCCTTAGCGTGGCAGCGTGCGGCAAAGTTCATCCATCAATCCCAGCGCATCGCGCGTGGTCTGATGGGTCAGGTGCAGATAGACCATGGTGGAGGTGATCTGCTTATGCCCGAGAAGCTTCTGGATGGTGTGCAGATGGGCCCCAGCCTCCAGCAGATGGGTGGCGAAGCTGTGGCGCAGCGAATGGATGGAGGCGGCGGGAATGTCGAGGTGTTTGCGGGCCAGCACGAGTAACCGCTGCAACGACGAACAGGCCATGGGTGCATTGGCCCGATGCATGCGGTTGGCCACGGCCTCCGGGGTGCTCTCGCCACGGCCGACATTGGGGAAGATCAGAAGCGGATGACGGTGAACGAGCCAGTACTGCCGCAGTTCCTTGTACAAGCTGGTGGGCAGCGGCACTACCCGGTCCTGGTGCCCCTTGCCACCGCGAATAAAGAGCTTGTTCTCGGGCCCCACGATGTCGCGGACGGTCAGGGCCAGGCACTCGCTCAAGCGCAGGCCACAGACGTAGATCAGCTTGATCGGCGTCCGATAGCGACGAAGCCGAATGTGCGCGGGCAGTGCATGCACCTGCTGACGGGTCAGCACCGCGGGCAGGCGATCGTGCTCCTGGATGCGGACCTGCCCAAAGACCGTCCAATCGGCGTGGCCGAGGAGGTCGACGAAGAACTGTCGCGCGGCGGCGAGCGCCTGGCGAATCGAGTTCGGTTTCCAGTGCTTTTCCAATTTCACGAAGAGGAAGTAGTCGCGTAACTGGGTCTCGGTGAGGAGCGCCGGGTCCAGGTTGAAGTGCGCATGGATGAGTCGAAGTTGGCGGTAATACGCGTGGCGGGTGCGGTTGGCGTCGTAACGCAACGCGAGCGCCTTGGCGAAATGGCCCATCGAATCGTAGGGATGCTGGTAATCGACGGGATTGACGAAATCCCGCGGCGTGGTTCGGATGGTGGTGGCTGTTGGTGGCGGCACCGGTGTCCCGGCCGAATCCGGAGTCTTGGCGCGACGTCGCGCCCGGGCGTTCTGGAGGTGCTTGGGATGAATGGCGTTGGAATAGGCATTTTTCATGCACCGCCGATCCTAAACGCCCGCCGTGTGCCGTCACCCAGCCACCCGCCATCCTCGAAGTCACTCGTGTCACCCACTCGTCGCCGCGCAGCGGCTTAGTTCAACCATTTCGTGCACCGAACCGTGCGAGGGACGGCGATTTCCAGGTTAAGCCCTCGTGCGCACGGTCGTTGATGATGGCGTTCGATGAATTCCAGTCGCCGGCCTCGCGATTTTCGCCTAGGATCCAATTATGACGGTTGAAGAGCTCAAAGCACTCCCCACCACGGAGAAGTTCCAAATCATGGAAGCCCTGTGGGAGGATCTCCGGACACGTTCCGATGGCACGCCGATCTCGCAGGAGATCAAGGACATGCTGGATGCGCGCCGGGCGCGATTCCGTAGCGGCGAGTCGCGTATGCACGATTGGGATGCCGTCCGCGGCAGCCTCGGTCGCTCATGAGGCAAATCCGGATCTCCGAGGAGGCTCTGCAGGATCTCGCCGACGGCTTCTTATTCTACGAGGCCCAACAGGCAGGACTGGGAGATTACTTCACCGCTTGCCTGCGTGCTGACATCGAGTCCCTTCGGCTTTACGCGGGGATTCATCGGGTCGTTTATCGCGATTACCATCGACTGCTGAGCAAGGTATTTCCCTATGGGGTGTTTTAAACTGTCGATGGAGATGAAATCTCGGTATGGGCTGTTATTGATCTCAGGCGAGATCCGGCGTGGATTAAGACACATCTCGCTAAATAGCCATCGAACCATTTGATCCACCGAACCGTGCGAGGCACCGTGGTCCCCAAGGTGAACCGTAGCGCGCACGGTCGGTGATCACGGCGTTCGCCATGCAGTGCACGCCAAGTTTCCGCTTGCGCATTCATCGAGTCGGCCGAACGCTCTGATCCATGACAAGGCAACAAGTTGAATCAGCAGTGGCACGGGGCGTACCTTTTAGTCTGCTCATGGCAGATGGCCGCGAGTACCGAGTGCCGCATCGCGACTACATCTCCCTTCCACCGAAGGCGGCATACGTCATCGTGTATGACGATGACGGACATTTTACAGTGCTTCCCCTACTGACGATGACAGGCCTCCAGTCCACCATCACCGATGCCAGCGCCAAAAAGAAATAAGTACGCAGTCAAGTCTCGCGAAGAAAGGCACACCGAAGCTCTGTACATTAGGCTTCGGAAGAATGACAAGCGGCGCATTCTTGAGGCGGCCGGCTCCAGCGGAGTGGCAGACTGGGCGCGGCGTGTGTTGTTGCAGGCAGCACAGGGCACATTCAGGGCCGGCGAACCAATTGGTCCACCGAACCGTGCGAGGGAGGTCGTTTCCCAGGTTGAGCCGTAGCGCGCACGGTCGGTGATCACGGCGTTCGGCAATGACGGCACCCTATGCGGCGCAAATCGGGTTAATCAGCGCCCGCAAGACATGAGCAGAAGCCGGAAGATCGCAGTCCTGCTAACTACCCTCTGCTTAGGTACTCTCGTGGTCTGCTTTCTGCCCAGCAATGATCTTCATTATCGCATTAGAGGTAGTTTTGTAGACCGGGCATTGCTTGTCATCCCGTCCTCTTGGAGATCGAGCTCGCCATTTCTGATGGGTATCGTAAGTCGTCGATTTCAACTCCGTCTTCAAGATCTACGGGATGCAGGGGCAGCTGGACATGGGTTCATCGAGGATCTGATTTGGGTGTTAGAGAACGTCCGCGAGCCGATGGAGATTCGCGTCGGCGCATTGCAGCAGTTGGAGAATCTTGGGTGTCCCGAGGATCGCCTCAGGCGAGCCATAGAAAAAGTAAAGCGAAGCGATCCGTTATACGAGGTTGCAGTAAATTGGAGACGCGCCGCCGACCATCGAGCCTTGCAGGAACTACGGGAAGAGGTCCTCCGCTACCCTGCCCATACGAATGAAGCGCCGATGACACCCGAACAAGCGGAATCTCTCCTGCGCTTAAAAGTCCCTGGAATGCAGATTTCTCGATAGTTCTAGGCCAAGAACCCTCTGCTGAACCATTTGATCCACACGAACCGTGCGAGGGACCGCGGCTTCCAAGTTGAGCCGTAGTCCGCACGGTCGGTGATCACGGCGTTGGGTCATGAGAGGAGGACAAAATGATAAACGCGATTTCTAACGTGGTTCTGCTATTGGTTGCCAATGGGTTCTCGTTCGCAACGAATGGTGAGGACAGTACTGGCGCAATTAGGTGCCAGATTGGTGGTGTGACCAATAACTTTTTGGTCGACGCTCGGGCAGTATATACCCCTTTAGCTGGGCTGCAGATTTTCGCGTCTACTGATATAACGAACATGTCGGCCTCGCTCATCATGACGATTCCCTCACCCCGAGTGGGAGACATGAGCCTCAGAAGTGTCACCAATTTGGCGCTATCCTATAGTCGCAGCTGTTTGTCGTCATCTCTGGCTGACAACTACGAGGCTAGCCGCAATATCCCGGGCACGAGGTTTGATGTCAGAATCGAAAAGCTAGGCGCTATTGGTGAGAAGGTCGAAGGGCGATTTTCGGGGCTGGTGGCGAATGGAGTGGGGCCTTTGCTGAGCATTACGAATGGAATCTTCTCGCTCCGTCTAAGCGGCGCAGTTGTCACCCTGCAGGGCTCAAACGGCACCCAACCATCTGATCCACACGAACCGTGCGAGGGACCGCGATCCCCAAGGTGAGCGGTAGTGCGCACGGTCGGTGATCAGGCGTTAGGCCAGTTCACACGACTATGACACTACGACATCTCATCACGATTATGGGTCTCCTCTCATTTCTCTTTGGCGGGTGCAGCAACCAGTCAGCGCCACCGAGCGCTCCGAGTCCCGATGCCCCCGTCCTGAAGGTCGCGGTCTTTGCTGATGGTCGGCTCACTGTGGATGGCGCAGCGGCTACGATTCCGTCGCTCCAGGCTTCGCTGCGCGCCTTAAGCGCGAAGCATGGGGTGGTTTGGTATTACCGAGAGGCGGGTCAGCAAGCGCCACCACCGATTGCGATGGACGTGATGAAGGCTGTGGTGGAGGAGCGGCTACCGATTCGACTTTCCAGTCGTCCTGATTATTCCGACGCCATCGGTTCTGACGGCAGGCCGACTACGAATTAAGTATGACGACATTGCGACCTAACAATAAAGGGTGTATTGCTGCGGAGCGAAGCGGAGCCAGCAATACTCCCTTGGTTGAACAAGCCCGAGTAAGGAAGACCCGACCCAAAATTCCGGCGTGTGACACTTATGTTTGAAGACAGCTTCCGGCAGTAGGCACCCAGAGACGAGAATTTCGGCTAGACGAACCTCTGGTCGCACAAGAGATCACGGTTACAGCCGTCGTTCCTGAGCGTACTCGGCAGCCGTAGCAAGGAGTTGGAACTGCTGGAGCGGATCCCCGCCCCGACTATCGGTCGCGTGGGTGACATACGTATGGCACCCATCCGTGACGTACTCGCCGGATTGTGCGATAGCTCCTCTCATGACACGTCAGATGTTGAATTGACCGGAATGCGCACCACCGGCGGCCCGCGCTGGCGAAAGGCCGGCATCATCACCTTGACCACCTGCATCGGCTGGCGACAACAGGGACAGAGCGGGCAACAGTGTTGAGGCGCCGAACTGAGCCGGCCCGCCACCATGACACTGGATTCGAAGCCGTTTCGTCCGCGCTGCCCGGTGCCAGAACCCATACGGGCGAATCGAGCGCAATCCGCGTGGAAACACATGGCGCACATCGCGCCTCACAAACTCGACGCCCGATAGCGTGCAGATTTCCCGGACCCTGGTGCTGACAACTCCGGCATCGAAGGCGGGTATTCAGCCCACAGAGAGATTTCCCAAGGTGTTCGGTATTGTTATGGACATGCCCATTTCTAAGAGGCACACGGCCACTGTCGTCTCGATGTGCGACGGTCACGCAAGCCTCTACACCACTTCCAGGTTCGGAGTGCTGGGTGGGATCGGTCACGAGTCGGTTCGCAGCGCGTCCAAGAACTTCGTAGCCGCCGCACAAGCACATTTTGATGAGGCCACCGCCGCCCCAGAGTTTCCCTACCCCACCGCTGACCACGTTCGATTCTATTTGCTTGGTTTCGTTGGAGTACGGGTGATTGATACGGTGATCGCGTCAGTTGAGCGACTTGGCGACAAGTGTTCAGCTATGTGGTTGGCGGGTCAATAGGTTCTGACCGAGTTGCGTCTGATTGCGGAGAAGAAACAAGATATCCACGGGGTGTCCTAACCGTTTGATCCCCGCGGACCGTGCGAGGGACCGTGGTCCTCAAGGTGATCCGTAGTGCGCACAGTCGGTGATAAGGGCGTTAGGTAAAACAATGGAACCAGAGAAACTACTCACCTCACCGGATCTCGATCTGACTTCCGACAACCTCAAGAATGGACTCGGTCGTTGGTTCTCAATCTACGATACACTCACTACGACACTGTCGAATCCGCCCTATGAGATTTCGCCCGAGTGGCGATTCTACAGGGACGGTGGAGCATGGCTGTGTAGGATGACTCGGAAGAAGCAAACGGTATTTTGGATATCAGCTTGGAAGCAATTTCTGAAGTGCGGGTTCTATTTCACCAAGAAATCAGGCGATGGCATTTCCGCTCTTTCTATCGACGAGTCATTGAAGTCTTCCTTCGATAAAACCGATCCGATCGGAAAGCTGCGTCCTCTGATCATCGACCTCACAGCGAAGAAGCAACTCGGTGATCTTTATACCGTAGCAAGCTACATGATCTCTCGAAAGTAACCTAACCATTTGATCCACACTAACCGTGCGAGGTGAAGTGGACCCCAAGGTGAGCCTTGCGCGCACGGTCGGTGATCACGGCGTTAGACGGCAGAACGCGTTAATCTTATGTGGACATGCACTAAATGTGGAGAGCAGCATGATGATCAGTTTGACTCGTGCTGGAAGTGCGCTGGGTTGACTGCCGCGCCAAGCGGCGCATCTACTCCGCCGGCAGACCCGTTGCGCTGTCCTCGTTGTCCTGCGACACTCGACTACGTCGGCACGAAGAAGTTCCATGAGGGCGCGCGTTGGGGCATCCTGGGTGACATAGGTGAGTTGTTTACCAATCGTGAGAGTTTCGATGTTTACGTTTGCCCGCGTTGTGGTCGAGTGGAGTTCTTTGTTGACGGGATTGGGGAGGAGTTCAGACCACGATGATGCCGTAACCATCTGGTTGAGTGAACCGGGCCAAGTTCGCGGTTTCCCTGTGGCCGTTGAGGGTTGAGCCGCTGCAGTCGGCCACGTCCCGTTCCCCGGTCACTCACCTTTGCGTTCGGTGACACGCATGCACGTCCGCATACTCCATAACGGCGACCTGCGAATCGGCACACCGACGCCATCTCCGCACTGGGTGGTGCATGTGCGAGGGGATGGAGCCCTTTGGGGAGAGGTCTTGACGCCGGGATTTGG